>NZ_JAIXPP010000060.1 GCF_027486195.1 Novosphingobium sp. | reverse complement strand
GCGGCGGACGTGCAGATCGTGCCGGACGCGCACGAGGCGGGCAAGACCCACGCGCCGATCATGTTCACCACCGACATGGCGATCAAGCAGGACCCGGCGTTCCGCGCCATCGCGCTGCGTTTCAAGGACAAGCCCGAGCTCTATGCCGATGCCTTCGCCCGCGCGTGGTTCAAGCTGACCCACCGCGATATGGGGCCGAAGACGCACTATATCGGCATGGATGTGCCGGCACAGACCTTCACCTGGCAGGACCCGCTGCCGGCTGATGGCCACCCGCTGATCGGCGCGGCGGAAATCGCGATGCTCAAGAGCAAGGTACTGGGCGCAGGCGTGACCCCGGCGCAACTGGTGCGCACGGCGTGGGCTTCGGCCTCCACGTGGCGCGGATCGGATCTTCGCGGCGGCGCCAATGGTGCGCGCATCCGCCTTGCGCCGCAGAAGGACTGGGCGGTGAACGATCCGGCGGAACTTGCCAAGGTGCTTGCCGCGCTGGAAAAGGTGCGGGCGGACTACAACCGCACCGCGCCGGGTGGCCGCACCGTCAGCATGGCGGATCTGATCGTGCTGGCGGGCAATGCCGTAGTCGAGCAGGCAGCGGGCAAGGCCGGTGTTGCGCTTGAGTTGCCGTTCACGCCGGGCCGGGTCGATGCCACGCAGGAGCAGACCGATCCTGCCGCCTTTGCGCCGATGGAGCCGAAGTCTGACGGCTTCCGCAACTATCAGGGCGCGGATGCGTGGCAGTCTCCGGCTGAGGCGCTGGTCGACAAGGCCAGCCTGCTGGGGCTGACCGTGCCGGAAATGACCGTGCTGGTAGGCGGGCTGCGCGTGCTCGATGCCAATGCGGGCGGATCGAACGCGGGCGAGTTTACGGGCCGTCTCGGCACGCTCTCGAACGATTTCTTCGTCAACCTGCTGAGCATGGACACCGTGTGGAGCAAGGCGGGTGCCGCCTATGAAGGCCGCGACCGGACGAGCGGCGCGCTGAAGTGGACCGCGACGCCGGTGGACCTGATCTTCGGCTCGAACTCCGAACTGCGCGCGGTGGCCGAAGCCTATGCCAGCGAAGATGCGCGCGAGCAGTTCGTGCGTGATTTCGCCAAGGCCTGGACCAAGGTGATGAACGCCGACCGTTCGTAAACTTGTGATGTGAAGGAAAGGGCCGGGGCGCAGGCAGCGCCTCGGCCCTTTCTTGTTTCAGGCGTTCGGGCGGTTGGCGAGGAGGTTGTCCACCACGCTAGGATCGGCAAGCGTGGAGGTATCGCCAAGGTTGCCGACGTCGTTCTCGCCGATCTTGCGCAAGATGCGGCGCATGATCTTGCCGGAACGGGTCTTGGGCAGGCCGGGGTCGAACTGGATCACATCGGGCGTGGCGATGGGGCCGATTTCATGGCGGACCCACTGGACGAGCTCCTTGCGCAGCGCCTCATCCGGCTCGACATCGGCGTTGGTCGTGACGAAGGCGTAGATGCCCTGGCCCTTGATCTCGTGCGGCATGCCCACGACTGCGGCTTCGGCAACCTTGGGGTGGGCGACGAGCGCGCTCTCGATTTCGGCAGTGCCCATGCGGTGGCCGCTGACGTTGATCACATCATCAATGCGCCCGGTGATCCAGTAATAGCCGTCCTCGTCGCGGCGGCAGCCGTCGCCGGTGAAGTAGTATCCGGGGAAGGTGGTGAAGTAGGTCTGGAAGAAGCGCTCGTGATCGCCCCAGACGGTGCGCATCTGGCCGGGCCAGCTCTGCGTGATGACAAGGCAGCCGTCCGCCGCGCCTTCGAGGAGCTGGCCCTCGCCAGTGAGGAGTGCAGGCGCCACGCCGAACATGGGCTGCGTGGCCGAGCCGGGCTTCAAGGCGGTCGCGCCGGGGAGCGGGGTGATCATCGCGCCGCCGGTCTCGGTCTGCCACCAGGTGTCGACGATCGGGCAGCGGCCTTCGCCGACGACCTTGTGATACCATTCCCAGGCTTCGGGATTGATGGGTTCGCCCACCGAGCCTAGCAAGCGCAGCGACTGGCGGCTGGTCTTCTTCACCCACTCGTCGCCCTCGCGCATGAGGGCGCGCAGCGCGGTGGGGGCGCCGTAGAAGATCTCGACGCCGAACTTGTCGACCACCTGCCAGAAGCGGCTGGGATCGGGGAAGTTGGGCACGCCTTCGAACATCACGGTCGTCGCGCCGTTGAGTAGCGGGCCGTAGACGACATAGCTGTGGCCGGTGACCCAGCCCACGTCGGCCGCACACCAGTAGATCTGGGCAGAACCATCAGACTTGGGCCGATAATCGAAGACGTACTCGTGCGTCATCGAGGCCCAGACCGAGTAGCCCCCGGTGGTGTGGAGCACGCCCTTGGGCTTGCCGGTCGAGCCCGAGGTATAGAGGATGAACAGCGGGTCTTCCGCGCTCATCTCTTCGGGCGGGCAGTCCACGGATTGCTGCGCGGTGGCGCTGGCCCAGTCCACATCGCGGCCTTCGACCACTGGCACATCGGCGCCGGTGTGCTTGAGGACGATGACTGTATCGACGCCGGGGCACTGCTCCAGCGCTTCATCGACATTGGCCTTGAGCGGCACGTGCTTGCCGCCGCGCAGGCCTTCGTCCGCCGTGATGACAAGGCGGCTGTCGCAATCGCTGATGCGGCCAGCGAGGGCATCGGGCGAGAAGCCCGCGAAGACGATCGAGTGGATCGCGCCGATCCGCGCGCAGGCGAGCATGGCGACGGCGGCTTCGGGCACCATCGGCAGGTAGATCGTCACGCGCGAGCCGCGCACGACGCCGCGGGATTTGAGCAGATTGGCGAAGCGGCAGACGCTCTCGTGCAGTTCGCGGTAGGTGATGCGGCGGTCGGGGGTGTCCGGCGAATCCGGCTCCCACAGGATGGCGATCTGGTCGCCGCGCTCCGCGAGATGGCGGTCGAGGCAATTGGCAGCGAGGTTGAGCGTGCCGTCCTCGAACCACCTGATGCCGAAATCAGCCTCGTGGAAGCTCGCCGTGCTGACCTTGGTGAAGGGCTTGATCCAGTCAAGCCGCGCCGCTTCATCGCGCCAGAAAGCGTCTGGTTCAGCCAGCGAACGCGCATGCATCGTCTGATAGCGCGCTTCGTCGATCAGGGCGGAGGAGGCCCAGTTCTCGGGGACCGGATAGATGGTCTGGCTCATGGGGCGTCCTCTCGGCTGGTTTGGTTTGACGCCGTATAAGACTGAATCGGCGGGGTTTGCCAAGCCTTGAAATAGCCCCTCCGACCCGCCTGAGCCGGGCCACCTCCCCGAGACAAGCTCGAAGGAGGGATGGGCGGTCAGTGTGCTCCGGCCATGGCGGTGAGGAACATCAGGACGACGGGGTGCGGCTCGATTGTCGCCAACTGGGCCTTCACCGATGCGAAGGCTTCGTCTGCGGCGCTGAGGGCGAACTCGATATCGGCCTCGGTCATCGCGGCACAGAAGAACATGTTGTGCCAGGGGTGAACGTAGACCCCGCGCTTCAGCATCGCCTCGCCCCACGCGAAGCCGATGCGGTAGTCGGGGTCGCCCTCGAACAGGATCTGCGGCATCTGGACGGGGCCGGTCTGGCGCAGGGCAAAGCCGTGCTTCGCGGCGAGCGCATCGAGGCCTTCGCGCCATAGCGTGCCGAGGCGGATCGAGTTTTCGAGGTAATCGGTCTCGCGCAGGATCTTGAGCGTCTCGACCCCTGCGGCCATGGGCACGGCGGCGAACCAGAACGAGCCGGTGACGTAGATCTGGCCCGCACCCTCGCGGCAGCGGTCGTTGCCGAGCAGGGCGGAAATCGGGTGTCCGTTGGCGAAGGATTTGCCCCAGCAGCTCATGTCCGGCCGGACGCCGACGAGTTCCCAGCTGCAATCGCGGATCAGGCGGAAGCCTGCGCGCACATCATCGACGATGAGCATCGCGCCGGTTTCGTCGCAGAGTTCGCGGGCGCGCTTGGCATAGGCCGGATCGGGAAGCGCCTGATCGATGAAGGCATCGTGCTTGAAGGGCGAGGCGAAAATGGCGGCGAGATCGTCGCCTGCTTCGGCGACGGCGGCTTCGAGGCTGGCGATGTCGTTGAACTGATATTTCGAGATGAACGCGCGTTCTTCCGGCACGATCCCGGCCGGCATCGGCGTGCACCACGGGGCCGCGCCGTGATAGGCACCGTCCGCCACGAGAATGCGGCGCTTGCCCGTCTGCGCGCGGGCGGTGGTCATCGCCATGGTGGTCGCATCGGTGCCGTTCTTGCAGAACATCGCCCAATCGGCGTGGCTGACCATGCCGACCAATGCTTCGGCTAGCTCGACGAAGTGCGCGCTCGGGCCGGTCATCGTATCGCCAAGCGCGAGCTGGGCAACGGCGACGTCGTTCACGCGCATGTTGTTGTAGCCCAGCAGGTTGGGGCCATAGGCGCACATGAAATCGAGGTAGCGGTTGCCATCGACGTCCCAGATATAGGCGCCTTCACCCTTGCTGAAAAACTGTGGGTAGCTTTCGGGCATGAGCGTGGTCGCCTCGTGGCCGTACATGCCGTTCGGCACGACTTTCAGGGCGCGTTTGCGCAGAGCTTTGTCGGCGGCGTTCGTGGTCATCGGGCTCTCCCTCGTATGGTTCAGGCGGCCTGGTGCGCAGACGTGCGCAGCGGCAGGTATTCGGGCAGGAACGTGCGGGCATAGGCCTCGCGCGCGCGGCGGGCCTGCTCCTCGTAGGCGTCGGTGATCGTGCCGTGGCGGTGGACCGAAAGGGTCCAGATCGCATCGTTGATCACGAGCAGTTCGGTGAAACGTTCGATCAGATCGAGGCTGGGGGCGATCTCGAATAGCTGGCTGAGTTCGGCCATCGAGCGCTGCGCGAGTACGCGGTCGTTTTCGAGATCGCGCGCGCGAATCGTGGCGGAAAGGCCCGAACCGAGCAGGAGGCGGCGTGCGGCGGCGTGGGCGTTGTAGTGATCGCGGCCATGGCCATAGCGCGCGGCGACATAGTGCTGCCAGGTCTGGATGCCGGGGGGCAGCGGCTTGTCGAGCAGATCGACGAATTCGCGCACGTAGCGTTCGGCCAGCGCCACGAAGACTTGCCCGGCATCAGGGAAGAAATGGTAGATCGAGGGGGCAGAAAGGCCCGCTTCCTCGGCGAGGGTGTAGATGCTGATCTGCGCGGGCTCGAGCGTTTCGAGCAGGCGATCGGCGGAATCGAGGATCGCCTCGAACCGCTGCTGGCTGCGCTTCTGGCGCGGGCGGCGGATCGCTTCGGCGGAACCGGGCGCCCCCGGCCTGGGGAGAATTGTGACCATGCAGCGAAGCCTAGCGCCGAATTTGCGCGGTTCAACCCAAATTCAAATAAAAATCCGAATTTAAGTCAAATTCGGCTTGACGCTGCTGCGGAATGGGGGAAGCTTTGCGTCATGGGGATCAGGGCTCGCGCCTGTGCGCTGCGGAGCCGAAGCGGGGGGAATGATTATGCGTCGGGCCAAAGTGAAGCAGTGCCTCGGGATCATTCTGGCGGGAAGTGCGCTGACGCTGGCCATGCCGGCCTTTGCGGAGGAAACCGCGCCGCCTGCAAAGGATGCGGGTATTGCCGAGATTGTCGTTACAGCGCAGCGCCGCGCGCAGAACGTGCAGGACGTGCCGATCGCGATCGCGGCGATCAGCGGGGATGCGCTGAGCGAGACCGGCATCCGCGATCCGCGCGACCTCACGCTGCTGGTGCCGAGCCTTTCGATGCAGGCGGGGACGGCGGCCTCGACCACATCGCTGTTCATTCGCGGCGTGGGCATCGGCGATTTCAATTCCAACACCACGGGCGCAGTCGGCGTCTATGTCGACGACGTGTTCCTTGGTGCGAACGCGGGCAAGCTGTTCAACGTGTTCGATTCCGACGGGATCGAAGTGCTGAAAGGGCCGCAGGGCACGCTTTATGGCCGCAACACCACGGCAGGCGCGATCCGCTTTGCGAGCCGCAAGCCGACCGACGACCTGAGCGGCGATTTCTCCGCGCTTTATGGCCGGTTCAATGAAGTGCAGCTGGAAGGCGGCATTGGCGGGCCGATTGCCAAGGATCTGCTCAAGGTGCGCGTGGCGGGGTTCCTGAACCGGCGTGACGGGACGACGCTGAACCGTGTGACTGGCAACAACGTCAACAACATCAACCTCTGGGCGCTACGCGGGATTGCCGATTTCACACCCGCGCCCAATGTGCTGCTGCGGCTTTCGGTGCACGGCGGCAACAACACCGGCGGGGCGCGGCAGTTCCAGCATCGCGGGCAAGGCGTTGATTTCTTCGGCAACCCGTCATTCCTGCCCGATGGCACGCCGACTGACGCGTTCGGCTACGCGGACACCGACAAGAACGTCTATGCCGGTGACTACAATGTCGAAGGCAAGGAGCGCATTGGCGTATTCGGCGCCTCGCTGCTGGGGCAGGTCGATTTCGGCGGGGTCCAGCTGACCTCGATCACTGCCTACGAGCAGGTGAACCGCGCGACGCTGGAAGATACCGACGCCAGCCCCAACGACTTCGTGGTCGCCTACTACGAAGACCGCCCGCGCCAGTGGAGCGAGGAGCTGCGCCTGCAATCGACGGGCGAGCGCAAACTCAACTGGATCGTCGGCGCGTACTATTTCCACGACACGCTGGCGACCGACAGCAGCTTCGATCTGCTGCGCAGCTTGCGCGATCCCGGCGATCTGCTCGGCACGTTCGATCCGGTCAATTCGCTGGGGCTGCTGCGCTATCCCTATACGCAGCGGACGCGCAGCTTCGCGCTGTTCGGCCAGGCGGATTACAAGCTGACCGACAAGCTGACCGCCACAGTTGGCCTGCGTTGGTCGAACGACCGGATCAACATGGATTACCACAGCCTGTTCGATGCGGTGGGCGGGGTGGTGCCAGTGAAGGCCTACTCGGACGTGACCCTGCCGCTGCTCGATTTCAACGGCACCAAGACCTTCCGCGATCTCTCCTGGCGCGCGGCGCTCAACTACAAGACCGGCGATACGCTGGTCTATGCCTCGTTCTCCAAGGGCTACAACAGCGGCGGGTTCGCGGGCGGGGCCTCGACCGATGCGCTGCAGCTTACGCCGTTCAATTCGGAGAAGCTCTATGCCTATGAAGTGGGGCTGAAGACCGAATTCCTCGACCGGAAGGTCCGCTTCAACACCTCGGCATTCTATTACGACTACCGCGATCTGCAGGTTTTCGTGTTCGATCTGACCGGACCCATCCCGGTGCAGCGCAAGCTCAATGCGGGCAATGCGGAGATCTACGGGCTGGAGGCGGAACTCACCGTGCGTCCGACGCGCAATCTGGATCTGTTCGGTGCGGCAACCTTCATGCACAGCGAATACAAGAAGTTCGCCGCGCTGGGCGGGGTGAGCTATTCGGGCAACCGGCTGGTCAATGCCCCCCGGTTTGCATTTTCGGGCGGAATCAACCTGACGGTGCCGCTGGCCGGAGGGTCGGCGATCAAGGCGCGGGTGGACGGGACATACGTGTCCTCGATCGCGCTGTTCCCGGACAATGCGGCGAGCACCGAAGTGAAGGGCAACGGCAGGATCAACGCGCGGCTGGCGTGGCAATCGCCGTCCAAGACCTATGAGGCGGCGCTTTGGGTGAAGAACCTCAATTCGGCGCGGGTGATATCCTCAATTGCGCCAGTGATCACGCAGGACCAGATCAACTACAACGATCCGCGAACCTTCGGGATCCAATTGATCGCGCACTTCTGATCTGCGCGGCGAGCTTAGAAAAAGGCGGCAATTCCTGATGCTTGACGTACATGGCTGGCTTGAGAAGTTCGGCGCGGCGCTGGCCGCCGGGGATGGCGCGGCGGTGGCGGGCCTGTTCCTGCCCGATGGCCTGTGGCGCGATTACCTGGCGCTCGGCTGGACGCTGGCGACGCATGAAGGGACTGCGGCGATCACCGCCTTCGCAAGCGCACGGGCACAGGATTCCGGCATCGGCGGCTTTGCCAGCGATGCGGCCACCGGGGCGAGCGAAGGCTTCATCAGCTTCGAGACGGCGCTGGGCCGGGGCGAAGGCTATGTGCGGCTGGTGGGCGAGCAGTGCTTCACGCTGCTGACGGCGCTCAAGGAACTCAAGGGCTTCGAGGAACCGCTGCGCGGGCGGCGCCATTCGGGTGTGGTGGACGAAACCGGCCAGCGCACCTGGGAAGACGTGCGCCATGACGATGTCGAGCAGTGGAACGAGAGCAATCCGCCCTATGTGCTGGTGATCGGCGCAGGGCAGGGCGGCCTTGCGCTGGGCGCGCGGCTCAAGATGCTGGGCGTGCCGTGCCTGCTGGTCGACAAGTACCCGCGCGTGGGCGACCAATGGCGTTCGCGCTACAAGTCGCTGCTGCTGCATGATCCGGTGTGGTACGACCACATGCCCTACGTGCCGTTCCCGGATCATTGGCCGGTCTACACGCCCAAGCAGAAGATGGGCGACTGGCTGGAATACTACGCCGGGATCATGGAACTGGGGATCTGGACCAGCACCGAATGCAAGGGAATTTCCCGCGATCCTGCCACGGGCAAGTGGCGGGTGGAGCTGCTGCGCGACGGGAAGCCGGTGACGCTTGTGCCCGAACATCTGGTGATGGCGGTGGGTAATGCGGGCTTTGCGGTCACGCCGGAACTTCCGGGACAGGAAAGCTTCAAGGGCCACCAATTCCATTCGAGCGAGCATCCGGGCGGCGAAGGGCTTGAGGGCCAGCGCGTGGTCGTCGTCGGCGCCAACAACTCCGCGCATGATATATGCGCCGATCTGGTGAGCCATGGCGCCGAGCCGGTGATGATCCAGCGTTCCTCCACGCTGATCGTGCGGCAATCGAACATGGAGACGCTGCTGGCCGGTGCCTATTCGCAGCAGGCGTTCGATTCCGGACTCGTTACCGACAAGGCGGACCTGATCAGTGCGTCAGTGCCGCTGCGGCTTGCCGAGAAGGTCAACAGGGCGACGTGGGATGCGCTGCAGGTTTCGGAAGCGCCGTTCTACCAGCGGCTCACCGACGCGGGATTCCAGGTCGATTTCGGGCCGGACGGCACGGGCATCGCGATGAAGTTCCAGCGTACTTCGTCAGGCTATTATGTCGATGTCGGCGCTTCGGAAATGGTGGCTGACGGGCGGATCAAAGTGCGTTCCGGCGTCACCATCGAGCGCATCGATGAAGACGGGCTGGTGCTCTCTGACGGCAGCCATGAACGTGCCGACCGCATCATCTACGCAACCGGCTTCGGCGATATGAAGCAGTGGGTGGCGCGCCTTATCAATCCCGAGGTTGCCGAGCGCATCGGCAAGACCTGGGGCTATGGCTCGGGCTTCCCGGGCGACGAAGGCCCGTGGGAAGGCGAGATGAAGAACCTGTGGAAGCCGACGCCCGAACCGGGACTGTGGTTCATGGCCGGAAATCTCGCGATGGCGCGCAGTTACTCGCAGTACCTTGGGCTGCAGCTGAAGGCGCGGTACGAGGAACTGCCGGTCGAGCCTTACGTCCCCGCCTGAAGCCGGGGGCGCGCCGCCAACGCGCCTCCGATCATCACGAGGCCGAGAACGACCGCGGCTGAACACGCGAGCAGCACGGTATCGATCCCCTGCGCCTCGATCATCATGCCCGCTGCCGTGGGCAGGATCGCTGCACCCATAAGCTGCGCCGAGGCGGCGAAGGGTAGGCTGCGGCGGGTCGGATCGGCCTCAAGCAGGAAGCCGGTGAGCGCGGGGGAGAGGAGCATCCACACGAAGCCGTAGCCGACGATGAGGCTCCAGCCTGCGGCACCGTCTGCACCGCGCAGGAACAACAAGGCGACGATGAGGATCAGGGCGAGGCCGGTGCCGACCGCCTTCGCCCCGGCATGCCCGCGCTCGCCCACGGCAATGGCGACCAGCGCGCCCGCCATCTGCCCGACCATCGAAGCGGTGAGCATCGGCGCGATGCGTTCGGGCGCGATGCCGCGCGCTTCGAGCCAGAGGCCCATGTAGGCCCAGATCCCGATGACCGCGCCGACCAGCAATGCTGAGGCGCCGAGGCCGATCCAGCCGGAAAGCGGGATGGCACCCTTGCTGGCGGCGCTCTCGGCATGGGCGGCGGGGGCGAGCCGCGACGGCACGAGCGGCAGTGCAAGCGCGGTGAGCGCGGCGATCACGGCGAGGGCGTGTTGGACATCAGCCGCCGAACCGGGGGAGGCGGCGCTCGCGAACCATTGCAGGATGGCGTACTGGCTGGCGGACTGAAGGAACAGGAACGCGGCCGCTGCGGCGTTGAGGCCCCTGGACTTCGCGATGGCACCGGCCGCGACGCCGACCAGCAGGCCGCCGCCCGCTCCCGACACTGCGCGGACCAGCAGCAGCGGGATTGCGTCCGGGAGCAGGTTTGCTGCGATGGTAATGGCGATGCCGATCAGCGCGACCATGCGCGCCGGCGTCCGCCCCAGTAACGCGATCCCGCCCGCACTGCCCAGCGCGATGGCGGCGATCTCTATGGCCGCGAGGAGGCCAAGGCTGGCCTCGCCGATCCGGCCTTCATGGACATAGCTGCCATAAAGCAGCGGCTGGACGCCAAGCACGAGGAGCCCTGCTGCACCGATCAGGAGGCAGGCGCCGAGGGAGATGCGGGTGGGTGCGGGGCCGGTAGTTTCCTTGTGCGCCGCCATTCCATGCCCTCGATGATCCAATAATTATCCGGTTTATTGGGCAGGGGGCAACCCGAGTCAAGCGCGGGGGGGCGCCGCGACCGAAGCGGCTCCTCGTGATGGAACTGGAGGCGCTGAGGGCGAACCCTTCCGCAGACACTCAGGCATCACTCGCTTGGCGGTGGCCCGCTCAAGCCTCTTGTAATCGGTTGCGCAACCACGCAGACCGTACTCGTCATCTGGTGCGGTCGCTGCACCGCCTCGGCAGGAGTTTTCATTGACCCTCAGTCGCCGCGATCTGCACCGCATCCTTCTCGGCACCGGAGCGGCGGCGCTTGTGCCGGGGCTTGCGCGCAGCAGCCTTGTCCAGGCGGCCGAGGCGGCCGGTTCCGATCCGCTTGCGCTGGTCGACCCCGAACTGCGCGCGGCGGCGCGCGCGATGCTCGCGCAGAAATTTCCGCCGATGACGCGTGAGGCTCTGCCGGCAATGCGCGCCGCTTGGGCGCCGCCGCCGCTGCTTGCCGCGCCCGAGGTCACGCTCCAGACGATTCCCGGACCGGCGGGCGCGCCGCCCGTCGCGATCGAACTGATTGTGCCGGAGGCATCGGGCAAGCCAAGGCCGGCGATCGTGCATATCCACGGCGGCGGAATGATTTCCGGGCGCGCCCGCAACCTGACCGCGTTCTGCCAAACACTTGCGGCGGAATTCGGCGCGGTCGTGGTCAATGTCGATTATCGCCTGTCGCCGGAAACGCCGTTCCCGGGCCCGGTACTCGACAACTACGCCGCGCTCGAATGGCTTGCGGACAATGCGCAGAGTTTGGGTGTCGATCCGGCGCGCATCGCCGTGATGGGCGAAAGCGCCGGTGGCGGGCTGGCCGCGATGGTCGCGCTGATGGCCCGGGATCGCGGCAAGGTGGCGCTGTGTCAGGCCGTTCTGATCTATCCCATGCTCGATGATCGCACCGGTTCGACCCGCAAGGTGCCGCCGCATATCGGAACGATTGGTTGGTCGGCTGAGGCCAATCGGTTCGGCTGGTCGGCGTTTCTGGGCGTACCGGCGGGATCGGACACGGCGCCCGCCGGCAGCGTTCCCGCACGGGAGAGCAAGCTGGCAGGCCTTGCCCCCACCTTCATCGGCGTCGGCGCGCTCGATCTGTTTGTCGACGAGGATATCGCGTTTGGCGGGCGCCTTATCGCGGCAGGGGTGAAAACGCGGATCCATGTCACGCCCGGCGCATGGCATGCCTTCGATTTCGTCGTGCCGGAAGCGCGCGTGGCGCGGGAAATCACTGCGGCGTGGAAAGCGGAATTGCGCGCTGCCTTCGCGGCTTAGCGCGCGAGATTCCGGTCGAAGAATTTCAGGATTACGGCGTAGGCCTCGCGCGATTCGGGCATGTCCGGCTTGTAGAAGAAGCCGTGGAACAGGCCTTCCCACACATGCAATTCCGCCGGAACGCCGAGCGCGACGAGGCGGGTGTGGGTCTTGACCGCCGAACTCAGCTCGAACCCGCGCGTTGCGGTGAGGATCAGAGTCGGCGGGAACAGGCGCAGCACGGCATCGGATGAGCCGGGCGAGACGAGCGGGTCCTTGGGGTCCGCGTCCTTGAAATAGGGCAGGGCGGTCCATGTCGGCGGGGTGGTGGTGGGCCATGCCGGGGCAGGGCGCGCCTCGCCCACGGCGGCGGTCATGTAATCGGCATCGCCGCCGAAGCCGTTGGACGAACTGGTGAGGCCTGCGCAGAAGATGCCAGCCGCACCGGGGCGGGGCAGGCCGTGCTTCTGAAACCATGCCAGGGACATGCCGGTGAGCATCCCGCCGGCCGAGCAGCCATAGATGCCGATCTGCTCCGGGCGGTGGGATTTGAGCAGTTCGCGATAGACCAACGCCACGTCCTCGCTTGCAGCGGGGAACGTGTGGTCCGGGCCCTGCCTGTAATCGACCGAGACGACCCGCACTTTGCCGAGCGCGGCAACGGGAATGGCTTCGAGCTCTGCGCAGCCGGGGAAGCAGCCCATGAAGCCGCCGCCGTGCAGGTTGATCAGCACGCGGCGGGCATTGCGCGGGGCGATCCCGGCCTTGGGAGCATAGTCGAACACGCGCACCCCGCCGATGCGGTGCTCGCGCATGGTGGTGGCAAACGCCGCCTTCGCTTCGGCGAGGTAGGGTTCCATGAACACCGGCACACCCCCCACCTGCTTCACTTTCTCGGCGTTCTGCATGTCGTGCAGATGGTCGGCCATGTACTGCTTTGCCTCGGGGCTGAGCATTGACGAGACCGGCACGGCCATTGCGGGCACGTGAACCGTGCCGTCTGCATCCACGGTAACCTTGGGCGGCGCATCCGCTGCGATAGCCGCCTGCGGGACGGTCAGTGCCGCGACGGCCAGCAAGAGCGCGCCAGCCAACCGCATCGCGCGGGCGCAGATGGGAAACATCGGGCTGATCATGGCGCGGGTTCTCTCCTGATGATCCGCGGCGAGGACTTCGCGCCTGCCGTCCCGATCCTGGCACTTGCGTAATCGATTGCAATTGTGACCGCAAGGTGTAAGAAGGTAATCGATTGCGCGCGAGTGTGTGCGCCAATGACCGCGCCAGAGATTGCGGCAAAGCTAGAGGGATTTAGGGTGACGTTCACACGCAGATCGTTCGGCCTTGCTGCTGCTAGCGCCGCCGCGCTGACAGCCATGCCGCTGCGGACCCTTGCGGCTTCGGCCGCGCCGGTGGACGATCCGCTACGGATGGTCGATCCTGAACTGCGCGAAGGCGCAAGGATGATCCTGGCCCGGCCGCTGCCCGATCCGCTTGATCCTGCCGCGATCCGGGCGATGCGGCTGAAGACCCCGCCACCACCGCCGCCGCTCGCATCCCCGGCCATCGATCTGCGGCGCATTCCCGGGGCGCCTGGGCATCCCGAGGTGCCGATCGCGGTGATCGGTGCGCGCCCTGGCGAAGCGCCACGTCCGGCGGTGCTGCATATCCACGGCGGCGGATTCATTGTTGGCCGGATGACGGACACGTTCCCGGCTTCCCAGCGCGTTGCAGAGGAAATGGGCTGCGTGGTGGTGGAGGTTGATTACCGGCTTTCGCCCGAGACCGCATTCCCCGGACCACTCGAGGATTGCCATGCCGCGCTGGTCTGGCTTCACGCAAATGCAGCCGCGCTGGGCGTGGATCCGGCGCGAATTGCGGTCATGGGTGAGAGCGCGGGCGGCGGCCTTGCGGCCATGGTGGCCATCGCCGCGCGCGACCGCCGCAGCGTGCCGCTGTGCTATCAAGTGCTGATTTACCCGATGCTCGATGATCGCACCGGCAGCACGCGCCGGGTGCCGCCGTTCATCGGCACGATCGGCTGGAACGAGGTGGGCAACCGGGTCGGCTGGGCCAGTCTGCTTGGCCAGCCCGCCGGCGGTGCATCGGTGCCGCCGGGCTCGGTTCCCGCACGGATCGGCAGCTTTGCCGGTCTGCCCCCGGCGTTCATCGGCGTGGGTGCGATCGATCTCTTTGTCCAGGAAGACGTGGCCTACGCGCAGGCACTGATCGCGGCCGGCGTGCCGACGCAGTTGTTGGTCATTCCGGGCGCCTACCACGGCTTCGATTTCATCGCGCCCGCCTCGCGCGCCGCGCGCACCTTCACTGCATCGTGGAAGGCGGCGCTGGCCGCCGCCTTCCAGCCCGCGTCCGTCAGAACCTGAAGCAAACACTCGCCCCAAAGTGCGAGCAGGCAACGGTTTGACACTCGTTGCACAATCGATTACGCAAATATCCAAGAACGAGGGAGGATACCATGAAGCCCAATCACCATCGCAACCAACTGCGCGCGTGCCTCACCGGTGCCGCCGCCACCATCGCCATGATGTCCGCTGTGTCTGTCCATGCGCAGGAGGCGGCCCCGCAGGCCAGCGAAGCGGCCGGCTCTGACGAAATCATCGTCACCGCGCTCAAGTCCGGCTCGCTCAAGCTCGATCAGGTGCCGATCGCGATCCAGGCATTCGGTGGCGACACGCTCAAGCAGCGCAATGTGCGCGATGGATCGGATCTGATCCAGCTCATCCCCGGTGCCTCGCAGGCGCAGGAAATCGGCGCGGGCTACCGCATCTTTTCGTTCCGTGGCTCGGGCGCGGGCGGCCCCATCGGCGATGGCCTGATCGGCTACTACCTCGATGATACCCCGTTCGGCGTGCCCAACAACCAGGCCGCGCCGCCGGTGCAGTACTTCGATATCGACCGGATCGAGGTGCTGCGCGGACCGCAGGGCACGCTTTATGGCCTCGGCTCGTCAGCGGGCACGATCATCTATCGCACCAAGAACCCCGATCTCGAAAAGATCACCGTTGCGGGCGAGGCGGAGCTTTCCAAGACGGGCGATGCCGGTGATCCCAACTACCGCGGTGCCGCCGCTATCTCGGTCCCGCTGATCGAGGGCAAGCTCGGCCTGCGCGTCAGCGGAGGCTACGATCGCCGCGCGGGCTATGCGGATATCTATTCGGGCGCGCCGACCGGCACCCCGCGCGAGAAGGACGCCAACGACGTCACCTCGAAGGACATTCAGGCGGTTCTGCTGTGGAAGCCCGATGCGCTCACCACCGTGCGCCTGCGCGGCTGGTACTTCAGCACCGATCAGAACTACCTCAATGTCATCAACTCGGTGAAGCCGCCCTTCGCCTCGTTCCAGGGCGACGTGGTGGGCTATGATCGCCGCCGCGCCTGGTATCTTTCCAACACGATCACCCGCGATATCGGTGATCTCACGCTCACCAACGCGACCTCGTATCAGAAGTCGCTGCCCGGCGGTTTTCAGGTCGGCCTCAATCTCGGCGCGCCGCTTGGCATTGGCACGCTGATCAACGGGGGCGATGCGCGCAACTTCGTCAACGAACTGCGCCTTGCCACCAACAAGGGCGGGCCGTTCAAGGGCGTGGCTGGCGTGTTCTATCAGAACGCACGGAGCCTCTATACTTTCAACCTCAACTTCCCCGCCTTCGCGCTGAGCGGCCAGACCGTGACCAAGACCGAGAACGCAGCGCTGTTTTCCGAGGCCAGCTACGAGCTGTTTGACGGCAAGCTCGTCCCGCTGGTCGGCCTGCGCTATTTCAAGGACAAGCGCACCGCGGATTCGATTTCCAACGGCGTTCCCGTATCGATCAAGGCAACGCCCGACGCTGTGACCTGGCGCGCCAACCTGGCGTACTATCCGGTGCCGAACTGGACGGTGTTCTTCAACGCCGGAACCGGTTTCCGCAGCGGCATCCTGCAATCGCAGGCCCAGGCCGATGCGGTGATCGCGGACGGCGTGCCCAGCGGGCTCTCGCTCACGCCCGACAAGCTGCGCAACCTCGAGATCGGCACCAAGGGCACGCTGTTCGATGGCGCGCTCCGCCTCGCGGTAAGCCTCTACGATATCAAGTACACGAACATCCAGAGCGCCTTCAACACGTCGATCGGCCTTGCCGCCTTCGCCAATCTGGGTGACGGCAAGGCAAAGGGCATCGATCTCGAAGCGACCTGGCGCACGCCGATCAAGGGGCTGACGCTCAACATGATCGGCAACATCAACGATTCCAAGTTCACCAAGGTGATCCCCGCCTTCAACGGCGCGGATCCCCGGATTGCCAATGGCAAGCGCCTGCTCAACACGCCGACCCATAACTTCCGGCTCGATGCGACCTACGAGACGAACGTCGGCAAGTACGAAATGTTCGTCACCGGATCGGCGACCACGGTCGGCCGCTTCCGGCTCGGCGATGCCACAGTGAACGAGATCAACCCCTATCAGCTGTTCCAGGCGAGCATCGGCCTGCGCCGCGATCGCTACGAGCTGCGCCTCTTCGCGGACAACCTTTCCGACGAGCGCGGGCCGACCTCGGCCAATGGTCCCACGCTGCTGGCTGGGCCGCGCCCGCGCACCATCGGGGTCACGTTCCGCCTCAACACCAACTGATCTGGCGGTGGCTGCGCCCGGTTTCCCTTGTGGAGCCGGGCGCTGTCCTGCCAAACGTTCACAAGGCGGAAAAACGATGGCCCAAAGCACTGCACGGGCAGGGGGGTTTGATCGCCGCAGCCTGATCAAGGGCGCAGGGCTTGCGGCGGGGTTATCGCTCGCCCCGGGCACTTCCGCCGCTGCAGCGGCCATGCCTCAAGAGGACGCGGCCTTGTCCACCGATCCCGCCGCCGTCACCGCGCGCACCACTGCGGGCCTGATCCGCGGCTATCGCCAGGGCGGCGTTCATATGTTCAAGGGCGTGCCTTATGGCGCGCCGACCGGCGGGGCCAACCGCTTCCGCCCACCCCGGCCACCTGCGCCATGGCAGGGTGTAAGGTCTGCGTTGCATTACGGCCCGATCGCCCCGCAGGACAAGGGCATGGGCCGCTTCCACGATGAGGAAGCTTTCATCTTCCGCTGGAACGATGCCGTGGCGGACGAGGACTGCTTGCGGCTCAACGTCTGGACGCCGGCGCTTGATGCGGGGCGGCGTCCGGTGCTCGTCTGGCTTCACGGGGGTGGTTTCGCGGCGGGGTCGGGCCACGATATCCCGGCCTTCGACGGCGAGAACCTTGCCCGAACCGGCGATGCCGTTGTCGTCACGCTCAATCACCGGCTCAATCTGCTCGGCTTCCTCGATCTCTCCGCATGGGGCCCGGATTTTGCCGAGAGTGGCAATCTTGGCATGCTCGATATCGTAGCCGCGCTGCGCTGGGTGAAGGACAACATCGGCGTGTTCGGCGGCGATCCGGACCGGGTGACGATCTTCGGCCAATCGGGTGGCGGGGCCAAGGTTTCGGCGCTGATGGCGATGCCGGCGGCGCGCGGCCTCTATCACCGCGCTGCGATCCTCAGCGGATCGTTCGCCGGGTTCAATACGCCTGCGCGCAGCGCCCGGCTCAGCGCGCTGCTGCTGGCGGAACTGGGGGTGGGGAGCGGCGAGATCGCCAAGCTTCAGGCGCTCCCTTATGCCGACTTGCGCGCTGCGGCAGATCGCGTTGCCGCGCGGATCAACCCGCCCTTCGACGGATTCGTCGATGTGCGCCGGATTCCGCAGATCCTCGATTATGCGCCGGTGATCGATGGCCGCACGATCCTTGCCGATCCAGCTGGTCCGGCTTTGCCCGCCACCGATCCGGCGGTTCCGCTGATCATCGGCTCCACGCTCAATGAATTCGTGACCGGCATCAACCAGCCGGACAGCGACGCCATGGACGAGGCAGCACTGCGGGCCCGGGTCGACCGGTTCCTGCCCGGCCGCGCCGACGCCGTGATCCGCGCCTTCCGCGCCGCGACACCCGCAGCAAAACCGTTCGACCTGTGGTCGCGCATCGCCACCGCGCCGATCCGGCAGGCGGTGATCGATCAGGCCGCGCGCCGCCTTGCTGCAGGAGCGCAGCGCACGCACTTGTTCTGGTTTGCATGGCGGACTCCCGTGCTCGATGGCCGTCCGCGTGCATTCCACTGCCTCGATATTCCGTTCTGGTTCGATAACGCAGCACGCTGCGCTTCGATGACGGGCGGCGGGCCTGAAGCGCAGGACCTGGCAGCGCGCATGTCGCGCACGCTGGTTGCCTTTGCCGCGGGCGGCGTGCCCGATGGCGCGGGCCTCCCGCCATGGCGTCCGGTTGCGCCCGGCGATTTCCCCTCGCTCCGGCTGGACGCAAGCCCCGCGCTCATTGGCGAGATCGATGCGGCCGAACGCGCCAGCCTGCGCTGAGCGCCCCCATTGGCCGCCCGCAGCGGTCTGTGTAAGCTGCGCCGCGTGCGGCTCGCAGGGTTTTGCCCGGTAGGCGATGTCCGGATACAAAGGGTCACATGGTCAGCGTCAAGAATATCAAGGAGTTTGCCGAACTCGCCGGGGTCTCCACCGCCACCGCTTCGCGCGCGCTGACGGGATCGGGCCGGGTGAGTGAGGAAACGCGCAAGCGCATCGCCGCGCTTGCCGAAAAGCTCGGCTACCAGCCCAATGTCGCCGCGCGCAACTTGCGCACGCAGCGCACCATGACGATCGGCGTGCTGGTGCCGCTGGGGCATGAGGCGCTGCAGCACTTGTCCGATCCGTTCTTCAACACGATGACCGGGTTTCTCGCCGATGCCTTTGCCGAGCGGGGATATGACCTGCTGCTCTCGCGCGTGCTCCCGCGCAACGATCGCTGGATCGATCGGTTCATCGGCAGCGGGCGTGTCGATGGCATTGTCGTGGTCGGCCAGTCGGATCAGGTTCATGTGATCGAGACGGTCTCGCGCCGCTATATGCCGATGGTGGTCTGGGGTGGCCATTCACCAGGCCAGCATCATTGCTCGATCGGTTCGGACAACCGGCTCGGCGGGCGCATGGCCGCGCTGCACCTGATCGAGCGGGGCTGCCGGCGGATTGCCTATGCCGGGCCGGTCGAGGGGAGCGAGTTCGGAGACCGCGTCGAGGGTGCGCGCGGTGCGGTGCAGGAAGCCGGGCTCGAAGGCCTGACCGCGATCCCCACGCATTTCGAACCCGATGCGGCCTACGCTGATTTGCGCCAGAAGCTCGGCGCGCTGCCTGAAATGCCCGACGGGATCGTTGCTGGGTCTGACGTCACCGCGATCAGCGTGATCCGTGCGCTGAGAGATCTGGGCCGCAGTGTGCCCGATGATGTGCGCGTGATCGGGTATGACGGCCTGCCGATCGGGGAGCACATGGCGCCGCCGCTTTCGACGATCGACCAGCAGTTGCGGCACGGTGCGGACTTGATCACCCAGACCCTTCTGCGCCGGATTGCCGGCGAGGAGACGGCCTCCCAGCAGATCGAGCCGCAACTGATCGTGCGCGGTTCGACCTAGCGTTCAACTCGCGCCGATGCGCCGTCGAGTTCGATCCTGAAGAACGGAGCCGGGTATCCCGCAAAGTGGGCGCGGCGCTGTGTGGCATCCTCCAGAATTGCCGGATCGGCGAGGCCGGGATAGTCGGCAAATCCAATGACCGAGAGGTCGTCCAGCACCCACCAGCTGTATTCCTGCGCAGGCGCTTCGGCGGGGGTCGCCGCGACGAGACCCGATCCGTTGAGCAGGGTGAACGGCCCGAGTGGCGATGGCGCAACGGCGCCGTAAAGACCGCTCGGCGCAGGCGGGGCGTCGTCTGCAAAGACTTTGGCCTGGGTGGACCAGAACAGGTAGTAGCGGCCCGCCACGCAGCGCATGTGCGGACGCTCCAGCTCGTTGTTGAGGCCTGACGCGTCGATCACCGGCCGGCGCAGCCGCCAGCTGCCCGCCGGATCAGCCTCAGCCACGCCGATGACCCCTGTCCAGCGCGAGGCGGCGCGGGCGGAAGACCCGGTGAAGAAAAGATAGGCCCGCCCCGTTGCCGGATCGCGGAACCAGGCAGGGTCCCGAAAGCCCAGGATCTCCCCTGCGCGCCCCTCGGTCTGGTTCGCGGGGAGGTAGTGCTGGCCATCTGCAACAATCGATTCCGCAAGCGCGCTCCAGTGGGACAGATTGAACGCACCGTCCGTGTGGGCAAAACGGCAACTGGCCTGAAACAGGCGCTGCTCGAAGCTGGGGCTGGAAAGCCCGCAGCGCCCTGCTGCAGTGAAAAACACCGTGAGCGACGAGCCTGCTGCATCCAACACGGCAGAGCCGGACCATTCGCGGCTTCCGGGGGTGAAGCCTTCGGGAAAGACCGGACCATGTAGTGTCCAGACACCGTCCTTCCCAGACAGGAGATGGATACGCGCGACGGCATGGCGCGCGTCCGGATCCGCAGCTGCCGGAGCGGTCAGCACCATCCATAGCGATGCGCCGTCAAAGCGCGGCAATCGGCCATCCGGATACTCGATCGGCCACATGTCCCAGAGGTCATGGCCGGTGATCCGCGCAGCCACTTCGTGCGTGAACGCCGGGATCGTATTGTCAGGCCCCTGGTCAAGCAAGGCAAGATCGGCCGAGGTCCAGCGCCGGTCGAAAACGCTGGATCGCGGGGCGGGCGCTGCATCAGGATCCTGGACCTTCGGTGCCGTCATCAAATGTCCCTCATGCTGCCGACCAGCAAGGCACCTTGCCCGCAAATCCTTGCAAACAGGCGCTTCCCCGAAAATGCCGACCAGAAACGTGCTGGCCATGCCGTAGCGGGCAGTGTATGAAAGAGCAATCGATTACGCAATGATCAGTTTGCCGTGCTCAGCCATTCTCCTTAAGCCGCGCGCTGCGCACTATGCCGGTGGCGGGGCGGGCAGCTTCGCTTCATGATGATTGCGCTAGGCACCGGTGCCCGCACGCCGGGGAGCGGGCACGCAACAAGGATTGGGAGAGTGCCATGGATGGGCCAATCAACCGCAGGCAGGTGCTGCTCGGGAGCGGTGCGCTGCTGATGCCCGCGCCCGCCTTTGCGGCACGCGCCGCACTCCGGATCCCGGCCGGCGGCGGTCCGCTCCCGCCCGAATGGACCGCAGCAGAGACCATCGCCTTGTGGGCTGCCGCGCCGCCCGGTGCGCCCGCCACGCCCCCGGTCCACTCAGCCACGCTTGATCCGGCCTTCATCACCGGCGTCGCCCGGCCTGAGCTCAGGGTGTTCCGCCCGGCGCAAAGCAACGGCCGCGCGCTGCTGGTGATCCCAGGCGGAGCCTACACCTTCATCTCGATCCGCAACGAAGGAACCGATGTCGCCCGCGTGATGACCGCGCGCGGCTACACGGTGTTCGTGCTTGTCTATCGTCTACCGGGCGAAGGCTGGGCAAACCGTTCCGACGTGCCATTGCAAGACGCGCAGCGGGCTATGCGCGTGATCCGCTTCGGCGCTGCGGGTTTCGGAATTGATCCGGCGACAGTCGCGGTTCTTGGTTTTTCCGCAGGGGGGCACCTTGCGGCTTCGCTGATCACCGCCGCCGCCGAACCGGTCTATGCCCCGCGTGATGCAGCCGATGCGCTCGATGCGCGCCCCTGCTGTGCGGGCCTGATCTATCCGGTCATCGCGGCAACGCCGCCGCACACGCATCTGCTTTCGGCGCAGCGCCTGCTGGGGCCTCAGCCCACGGAAGAGGTGATTGTCAGCCGATCGCCCGCACGCCATGTCGATATGGCGACACCGCCGACATTCCTTGTCCACGCGATTGATGACGAGGCCGTACCTTACGAGAACACGATGCTTTTCTTCGACGCGCTGCGAGCGGCACGGCGTCCGGCAGAACTGCATCTTTTCGAGGAAGGCGGGCATGGCTTCGGCATCGGTCCCGCGAATGCCCCGGCCGGTCAATGGCCGGCCCTTTTCGCGGCATTTCTTGATCGCCATGGCTCACAGCTTGCGGCCTGAGTGCGAGGAGTGGCGCACAGCGATCAGTGTTGCTCACCGGGTTCAGGGAAGCAGCAAAGGCATCCGGCTGTTGCATGCAGGTAAAATTGGTCGGGGAGACAAGATTCGAACTTGCGACCCTCTGCTCCCAAAGCAGATGCGCTACCAGGCTGCGCTACTCCCCGACTGGGCCCCCCTAGAACATGCGGTGGCGGTGCGGCAAGGCGCAATCGAGTTTCCCGCGACCGTTCGGGGATAGGGAGCCTTGGTATTTCACCTTAGTACTGGCATATTCTATAACAGTTCCGCCCCGGGGGCAAAGTGGCGGACGAGCGGGAGCAGGTCGGTCTATGGCGGAGTTTTTCAAGCGACTGCGGTGTATGGTTGGCAAGCATTCGCCGTCGCGGCGTTCGGTGCGGTATGAAGGGCATCTCAAGATCGGGCCTTGCAAGTATTGCGGCCGGCAGCTCGAGAAGGGCGGGGATGGGCGCTGGGTCACCCGTCACCTGACCAGCAGCGCTGGCAAGCCCAAGGTCATCGAGGAGGATTGAGCCGGGTGGTTGACCTTCAGAGGGCGCGCGCCCAATTGGCTAGCGGGTAATACCGACCCTGAGCCAAGAGGAGCGATCATGACCACCTGGACTTCCACCGACCCCATGACCGGCGATGTGCTGTGGCAGGGTGAGGATGCGGACGTCGATGCTGCGGTCTTGGCAGCCCGCGCGGCGCAGGGCGGCTGGGCACTGCGCCCGCTGGCGGAACGCATCGCTATTGCAGAGCGCTATGCCGAAGTGGTGAAGGCGAATGCCGAGGATTTTGCCCGGGTCATTGCGCGCGAGACGGGCAAGCCCCTGTGGGAAGCCCGCACCGAAGTCGGCACGGTGGCGGCGAAGGTTGCCATTTCGATCACCGCGCAGGCCGAGCGGGCCGGTGAGCGGTTCGGCGAGGCAGCCGGCGTGCCGCAGGCGCTGCGGCACAAGCCGCATGGCGTGCTGGCGGTGCTGGGTCCCTACAATTTCCCCGCGCACTTGCCCAACGGCCATATCGTGCCGGCGCTGCTGGCGGGCAACGCCGTGGTGTTCAAGCCATCCGAACTGACCCCGGCCTCGGGCGCCTATATGGCAGGGCTATGGGCTGAAGCAGGTCTGCCCGAAGGCGTGCTGGTGGTGACGCAGGGCCGCGCCGATACCGGCCGCGCGCTGGCCGCCCATCCTGAGCTCGACGGGCTGCTGTTCACGGGGTCCTCGAACACCGGCCTCGCGCTGCATCAGGCCTTTGCCGCGCGGCCGGACCGCATCCTCGCGATCGAGACCGGCGGCAACAATCCGCTGATTGCATGGGACCTTGCGGAAAGCGACGTGGATGCTGCGGCCTCGCTGGTGCTGCAATCGGCGTTCCTTTCGGCAGGGCAGCGCTGCACCTGTGCGCGGCGGCTGATCGTGGGGCCGGACGGCGATGCGCTGATCGCTGTGGTTGCTGCCATGGCTGACCGGATCATTGCGGGCGGGCCGTTCGACGAACCGGCGCCGTTCATGGGCCCGGTGGTCGATATGAACGCTGCGGCCCGTGTCGAGCGGGCGTGGGACGCGCTGGTGGCGATGGGCGGAAAAGTGATCCGCCCGCTGGTGCGCCTGCGCGCAGGCACACCGCTGCTTTCGCCTGCGATGATCGACGTCACCGGCCTTGCCGTGCCCGACGAGGAAATCTTCGGTCCCGTGCTGCAGGTGATCCGCGTGGCCGATTTCGATGCAGCGATGGCGGCGGCCAACGCGACGCGTTTCGGCCTTGCCGCCAGCCTGATCGGCGGCGACGAGGCGCTCTACCGCAGGTTCTGGGCTGCTTCGCGCGCTGGGGTCGTCAACTGGAACCGGCCGACCAACGGCGCGGCGTCCTCCGCTCCGTTCGGCGGCGTGGGGGTTTCGGGCAACCACCGCCCGAGCGCCTATTACGCGGCGGATTACTGCGCGTGGCCAGTGGCAAGTCTGGAAAGCCCGGCGATCGCCGCGGCAGCGCTGACGGGGCTGCGCGGGTAGCACCACAATCCGGGGTGAGGAGGACGCTGCCAGCACACCTCAAGCGCACTTCAGGTTGGTGGGCCCGGCAGGATTCGAACCCGCGACCTAGCCGTTATGAGCGGCCAGCTCTAACCGCTGAGCTACAGGCCCACCTTGATCGTCCGGTTAATGCGCTGCCGGGCGAATGGCAAGCGCGGCTCAGACCTCTACGCCGGCGATGATATCGGCCACGCCGGCAGGACGGATCTGGCGCTGTTTGAGATAGGTGAAGACGGCGCGCCACCAGTCGTAGAGCTGATCGAGGCCGTCCGCATCGCGCACATAGGGCGTGAGGCCGGGGCGCAGCGAGGGGCTGTGGAAGGAAAACACGAGTACCGGCAGTCCATCGTCGAGTGCGATGTCGATACCCTTGATCGCTTCCTCGATGCTCACGCCTTCCGGGGTCAGCGGGATGCGTTCGAGCATCGCCATGCGAGCAAGCAGGCCGCGCAGCTTGGGCATGCGCCACAGCATGGGATAGAGCATCGGGCCTTGCTGGCGCAGCATGCCCCAGAACACGGTGGTGAGCGGCAACTCCATCAGGCCGCCGGGCTTGTCGACCCACCACGGCACGACCGGGTGCTCGGTGAAGTTGGGGCCGCCGGTGGAGCTGTAGTCGAAACGGGCGCGAACCGAGGTGTCGATCGCGAGCCCGGCTTGCGAGAGGATCCCGGCGCTGGCAGGCCCGACGCCATACCGGCCGGCGCGGTAGATCAACGGGGCCTTGCCGAAGGCGCGCTCGATCGTGTCGTTCAACGTGTTGAACTTCGCCGCTTCCAGCTCCGGCGCAAGATTGCCCGCGTAGCTGTTGAAGACGTTCACTTCCTCGTCGTGCGGCGGGCTTACCCAGGGATGGAGCTGGACGCCGATTTCGGCACGCCCGGCAGCAACGGCCTCACCCAGCGCCTCGACCGCGGCGGGATCGGTCGCGATCGGGTAGTCGATCAGGTAGATCGGGGCGACGCCCACGCCTTCGCAAAACTGCTGGAAGCGGGCGAGGCGCGGAACGTGGCTGAGCCCGTGGCCGGTGCGTCCGAGCGGCTGCGTCCAGTCGAACTCTTCCTCGGTATCGACGGTGACGATGAAGCGCTGGCCGAAAGCGGGCGCGAAGCGCACGTGCTGCCTCGCACCCGGCACATCGAGAATGTTCGGCTGAGCCACGCCTGCTACGGTTCCCTTAGCCGGTCTGGTTACCGACGACACCCTTGTGGCTAGGTGTATGACGTGCGGTGGTCAAGAGTGGGAGAGTTACATCCACACTTGCCTCTTCGCGCACCATGAGGCCGCCGGCCGCGCGCAGCTCCGCCCCGCACAGGCGCAGCGCAAAGCTGCTGCCGAGCATGCCGCCGGGGCTGGCGAGACTATCGGCGACGAGCGGCGCGCTTTCGCTCGCGGCGGCGAGCGAGGCGGGAAACGGAAGCCGCAGGCGCACCGCATAGCCCTGCGGGCCGGCGCCGACGCTGAGCGACAGGGCCATGCGCTCACCCGGTGCCGCAGCGCTCGCAATCAGGGACAGCAGTCGCCAGAGCGTGCGCTCAAGCTCGTCCGGCTGCACTGCGACGGGCAGCGGACCATCGGGGAGATCGTGTGACAGCACGGCTTCGCGCGGGGCGAGCAGGGGATCGAGCTGGGCGATCAGCCGGGTGAGCAGCGCGGTGAGATCGGTCTCCCCCTCGGCTGGTGCGCCGGCGGGAGCGGGGGCGGTTTCGAGCAGGGCGAGCCGCTCCACATCCTCGAACCCCGCCAGCATGCGGGCGGCATCCGAAGCGATGCCGGCGGCAAGGCTGCGGTACTGGTGCGGCGTGGGGCCGAGCAGTTGCTGCTGGATCAGTTCGGCAAAGCCCTGGATCGCATTGATGGGCGTGCGCAGTTCATGCAGCATTTGCCGCAGCCGATCCGTGCTGCGCTGCGCCGCATCATCGGCAGCGGTGGACAGGGCGGCGACAGGGGGCGCGGGCGGGCGGCGCAGGCGGGCATTCCAGCCAAGAAAATGCCCGCTATCGGGAGCGAAGCCGGGAACGGCATCGATGCGCCATGGCCCTGCGACCGGGACGGGTCCTTCGAGTTCCAGCCGACCGCCGATTACCGGCAGGCGCGCCCGCGCCGCGCCGAGCGTGCCGGGATCGCAAGTGACCGGCGCATCGGGATCGGCCGCGAAGGGTCGCAGCCCGACGAGTGCAGCGGCGAAGGGCGCAGCGGCGGGGGGTGTGCTGGCGGCGATCACCGTGCCGTCGGTATCGAGCGCGATGTCGATCGCGGTAATGGCAGGCGGCGCCGGGGGCGGCTCGTCCGTGAAGGGCAGGCGGCTCTGCATTGCGGCCTGCAGGGCGCCGCATTCGATCGGGGCACCGGCCGGGAGATCGCGCGCGCGGCGGAAGGCTTCGATGCGGGCGATGATCGCACCGATGCCCTCACCCGCCTGAGGGGATGCTGCCTCACTGATCGGCGGGACGGCCGCGATCGGCGGGAGCGGCACGAGGCGCACCGCAGGCTCCTGCTGCTGTGCGAAACTGGGCGGCAGGGGCAGCGCGAAATCGGTCACGCCCAGCCGGGCCAGTAACCTTTCTACCTCGGGCCCCAGATCGCGGCGATGGCGCAGGAACCCGCGCGCCTGCACCGGAAGATCGGGAATGAGCCGGAGCCAATCCCGTTCCGCGAGGCGGGCCGAGATCATCGCGGCCAGTGCCACTTTGGGACCAGCTTCGGCAAAATGTTCGACCAGGATTGGTGAACGCAGGCCTGCAGCGGCAATAAGGGATGCACTCGCAGGTTCGCCCAGCATCGCGGTGATCGAATCAAGCCGGGTGAGCGCGGCGACATGCTGCTCTGTCCAGCGCTCGGCCGGGGTGCGGCCGAGGATGTCCAGCAACTGGCGCATTTGCGTGGCGACCGCACCCGGCCCGGCCGCGACAGTGCGCAGCACGGTTTCGAGGCGATCGTCGACAATCATGCGTTCTCCAAGCAGAGGGCAATGCGCGCAGGCGCGCCCGTGGTGGTTACCGGGACCCTAACAAAATGCGGGTGGGCTGGAAGGGGTCTGTTGATTGCGTTGCATTGTGGGACGATTGCGATATTAAACAACAAAATTATCGACAGCAGCCGCACAAGGTGTGGAAAGTTACCAAGATTGGCCGGACAGCCCTCTGCATGCAGCCTAATGTGCGGGTGTGGCAAGGGGCGGAGTTAACCAATTGATCCGAACACGATGCATCCGAGCGCACGCAGGATAAACAGAGAACCATGGCAACTCTCGACGGGATCGATCGGCGTCTGCTCGCCGAACTGCAGGATGAAGGGCGAGTGACCAATGTCGAGCTGGCGCAGCGCGTCGGCCTGACCGCGCCGCCCTGCCTGCGGCGGGTGCGCGCGCTTGAGGAAGCGGGCGTGATCCGGGGCTATCATGCCGAGCTTGACCCCTCGAAGCTGGGCTTTGCCATCACCGTTTTTGCGCTGGTGAGCCTGAAGAGCCAGGCCGAGGAATCGCTGCGCCAGTTCGAGGAGCACATGCGCACTCTGCCCGAAGTGCGCGAGTGCCACATGCTGAATGGCGAGATCGACTTCATCCTGAAGATCGTGAGCCGCGATCTGCAGAGCTTTCAGGAATTCCTCACCAGCAAGCTGACGCCCGCGCCCAACGTGGCGAGCGTGAAGACCTCGCTGACGATCCGCACGGCCAAGCAACTGCCGGGTGTGCCGCTGGACGACTGATCAGCGCGGGGGCCACGCAGCCTGCATTTCGGTGATCAGGGGATTAGGCAAACCCGATTTGCAACGTTAGCATTCCGGTTTCGTGAGATCACAACCGGAGAATGCCGCACATGCGCCGTGCCCTGCTTGCAACAACAGCACTGCTTGCCGCCCTGATGACCGCAACCGCAGTGCAAGGGCGGGAACCGCCGCGCCTGCTGCAGCATCCGAGCCTTTCGGCGACCGACATTGCCTTCGATTATGCCGGCGCGATCTGGACCGTGCCCCGGACCGGCGGGGCCGCGCGCGTGCTGGTGACGGGGCAGGGCGACAACAGCCGTCCGGTGTTTTCGCCCGATGGCACGATGATCGCGTTTACCGGCCGGTTTGACGGCAATCGCGATGTCTATGTGGTGCCGGCCGCAGGCGGCGTGCCGCGCCGGTTGACCTGGCACCCGGGGCCCGATGTCGCGCTCGGCTGGTCGGCCGATGGCAAGAGCATCCTCTTTCGCTCCGCGCGCGAGACGGCGCGCGATCTGCAGCGCTTCTACCTCGTGCCGGTGGGCGGCGGTGATCCCCGCCCGGTGCCGCTGCCTTCGGGCGACGACGGCGCGCTGAGCGCGGATGGCAGCCATATCGCCTATACCCCGTTCAGCCAGTGGCAGCCGGCATGGAAGCAGTATCGCGGCGGGCAGACTGACCGCATCTGGATCGCGGACCTCAAGGACAGTTCGGTCGTCAGTATCCCGCGCGAGAATTCGAACGATCGCAATCCGATGTTCGTTGGCGATGACGTCTATTTCCTGTCCGATCGTGACGGGCCGCGCACGCTTTATCGCTATGCCGGCAAGGGCGGCGCGGTCACCCAGGTGATCCGCAACGACCGGGGGTTCGACATGGCCTCGGCCTCGGCGGGGCCGGGCGGGATCGTTATCGACCATTTCGGCAAGATCGAGGTCTATGAGTTTGCCACCGGCGCGGTTTCTCGGCCCGCGATCACGATCGGGGCGGAGGCGCCTTCGCTGCGGCCCCATGTCAAGGATCTCGATGCGGGCGACATCGCGGCAGCGGTGCTCACGCCTTCGGGCAAGCGCATGGTGGTCGAGGCGCATGGCGAGATCATCTCGGTGCCCGCCGAGAAGGGCGATGCGCGCAATCTGACCCAGACGCCGGGCGTTGCCGAACGCGATCCGGCGGCCTCTCCCGATGGCAAGTCGGTGGCCTATTTCAGCGACGAGAGCGGCGAATACGCGCTGCATATCCGCGCTGCGGACGGCACCGGCACGGTGCGCAAGATCGATCTCGGGACGCCGGCTTCGTATTTCTATGCGCCGCTGTGGTCGCCGGATTCGAAGCGCATCGTGTTCCATGACAAGCGGCTCAATCTGTGGCTGGTCGATCTGACGGCGGCTGCGCCCAAACCAGCGAAGATTGCGACCGACCGCTACGACAGCCCCGAGCACAATTTCGATCCGGCCTGGTCGCCCGATAGCCGCTATCTGGCCTATGCGGTGCAAGGCACCAACCACCTCCACACGATCATGATCCACACGCTTGCCACCGGCACCGCGCAGGCGCTGACGGACGGGATGAGCGATGCGGTTTCGCCCCGGTTCGACGCGGGCGGCGAGGTGCTCTACTTCATCGCCAACACCAGCCGCGGGCTGGGCGCGGGCTGGCTCGACATGTCGAGCCTTGGGCGCGCGAGCGACGGCGCGGTCTATGCGGCGGTGCTGAAGAAGGACGGGGCCGCGCCTACGGCTCCGCAGAGTGACGAGGAAAGCGGGGCGGATGCCAAGGCTGGCGACAAGCCGGCCAAGGCAGACGATGCGAAGGCCGTCAAGGACAGCAAGGACGCCAAGGCTGCTGCCGCGCCTAAGCCGGTGCAGATCGATTTTGCCGGGCTCGACCAGCGCATCGTCGCGCTTGATCTTCCCGTGGCGCACTATGTCGGGCTGTTTGCGGCCGAGGCCGGGACGGTGCTGGCCCTCACTGCGCCGGTTGTTTTCACCGATCACGACCTGATCGACGAAAGCGATGCGCCGGTTCCGGTCTCGGTTGTCCGCTACGACACCAAGGCGCGCAAGCCCGCGACCATCGTCGACGGGGCCGATTCCGGTTCGCTGTCTGTCTCGGCAGATGGCAAGAAGCTGCTCTTCGCGCGGCGGGGGCAGCGCTTCCTTGCCTCGACCGGCGCGCCTTCGGAGGGCGACAAGCCGGCAGCGGTGAAGTTCGCGGCCTCGATCTCGGTCGATCCGATGGCCGAATTGCGCCAGATGTATCACGAAGTGTGGCGGATCGAGCGGGATTTCCTCTACGATCCCAAGGCGCACGGCCTCGATCTTGCGCGGGCGGAGAAGCTCTATGCGCCGTTCCTGGCGGGGCTGGGCAGCCGCGCCGAACTGAACGCGTTGTTCGAGGAGATGACGGGGCACATCGGCGTTGGCCATACGTTCGTGAACGGCGGCGAAGGGCCGAAGCAGAATGCGGTGAGCACCGGCCTGCTCGGGGCCGATTTCGAACAGGTGGCAGGGCATTACCGCTTCCGCACGGTGCTGAAGGGCGAAAGCTGGAACCCCGGATTGCAGGCGCCGCTGGCGCAGCCCGGTGCCGAGGTGAAGGCCGGAGAGTATCTGCTGGCAATCAACGGCCGCCCGGTCGATCCGGCAAACGAAGTCTACAAGGGCTTCGAGGGGCTGGCCGGCAGGCAGACCGTGCTGACGGTGGGGCCGAACCCGGACGGGACTGGTTCCCGAACGGTCAAGGTCGTGCCCATCGCGCGCGATATTCCGCTGCGCCTGCACAGCTGGATGGAAGCCAACCGGCAGCTGGTCGACAAGCTTTCAGGCGGCAAGCTGGGCTATGTCTATCTGCCCGACACCGCGGGCGGCGGTTTCACGAACTTCAACCGCTACTACTTTGCGCAGGTCGGCAAGCAGGGAATGATCATCGACGAGCGCTTCAATCACGGCGGGGATATTGCCGACTACATCGTCGATCAGTTGAAGCGCACCCCGCAGATGGTCAATTCGACCCGCGAGGGTGAGCCGATGGTGGAGCCTGCGCAGGCGATCTTCGGGCCCAAGGTCATGCTGATCAACGAGATGTCGGGTTCGGGCGGCGATGCGCTGCCGTGGCTGTTCCGCAAGGCGGGCGTGGGGACGCTGGTCGGCACGCGCACCTGGGGCGGGCTGGTCGGCATCGGCGGTTATCCGGTGCTGATGGACGGCGGCATGGTCACCGCGCCGCGCTGGGCGATCTATGGCACGGGCGGGCAGTGGGAAGTCGAGAACATCGGCATCCCGCCGGATGTTGAAGTCGTGCAGGATCCGGCGCAACAGCGGCTGGGTCATGATCCGCAGCTTGAAGCCGGTGTTCGCATCGCGCTCGAGGCCCTCGCCAAATCGCCACCGCCGACGTTTGTCCAGCCTGCCGCGCCGGACAAGAAGCCGGTTCTGCCGGACAGTCTGGACTAACAATCTACGTAGAATGCCGGATTTACCGGGAAAGCATGACCGCCGGGCTGTTTCATGGCCCGTCGGTCGCAGGATTGGCGCAATTGCGCGCGTTGCACAGCCCTGCCCGGGCTGCGCCGCAGCCTTGCCGCTGCAAGGAAATTTAACCCTTATCCGCTAACCCGCCTCGCAACGGATTGGACTGCACCCGCCGTACCTCGCGCTCAGAATTGCTGGCGAGAGGCGGTCGGCGGGGTGCACGCGGGGAACCAGAATGGTTGAAATCGTCAAGGTCGGCGGCGAATTGCTGGTCAATACCCAGGTTGCGGGCTTTCAGGAAATGCCCTCGATCACCGGGCTTTCGGGCGGCGGCTTCGTGGCGACCTGGACCGACTATTCGGGCGTGAGCGGCCTCGGCGTGGCCAAGGCGCAGCTCTACAGCGCGGCGGGCACCAAGGTGGGCGGCGAGTTTGCGGTGGCCAGCGGCGCGGCGACCGATCAGTCGTTCCCCACGGTATCGAGCCTTGCAGGCGGCGGGTTCGTGGTGACCTGGACCGAAGCGGGTATCCAATCGGACTACAAGATTAAGGCGCAAGTCTACAGTGCGAGCGGAGCGGTGATGACGCCGGCCTTCCTCGTCAACAGCACGACTTGGACGCAGCAGGGCGGCAATAACCTGCCCGGCAACCACAACCCCACGATAACCGGCCTTTCCGGCGGCGGTTTCGTGGTGACCTGGCAGGACTATGCGGGGTCCGCTGGCGATGCGAGCGGCGCGGGGATCCTCTCGCAGCTCTACAGCGCGGCGGGCGTGCCAGTGGGCGGCGCGGCTCGGGTCAATACCCAGACTACCGGCGACCAGACCCAGCCGACGGTGACCAGCCTTGCGGGCGGCGGCTATGTCGTGACGTGGATGGACGGCACTGCGTCTGGCACGGCGATGAAGGCGCAGCTCTTCAGCGCGGCGGGCGCGAAGATCGGCGGCGAAATCGCGGTCGATGCCAAACTGCTCAATGATCAGTCGTTGCCGGTGGTCACGGGGCTGGCGACCGGCGGCTTCGTCGTGGCGTGGCAGGATTCGAACCCGGCAATCGGTCAGCCCGATACGCTGATCCGCGCGCAGGTGTTCAGCGCGGCGGGGGCCAAGGTGGGCGGATCGCTCGTTGTCAGCGATACGAGCGCAGGCGAGCGCGACTTCCCGGCGATCGCGGGCCTGCCCAATGGCGGCTTCGTGGTGACGTGGCAGCACTTTGTCAGCCCCACGAACAGCGACATCAAGGCGCAGGTCTTCGATGGCGACGGCACCAAGCTGGGCGGCGAAATGCTGATCAACACGGTGACGGCGGGCTATCAGGAGCGCCCGGTGATCACCAGCGTGACCGGGGACGGCTTCGTCATCGCGTGGGGCGATGGCAGCGGCCTTGGCGGCGATGCCGATGGCACCAGCATCAAGGCGCAGCTCTACACCTACGGCATCTACAACGTGATCACCGGCACCGACGGGATCGACGCGATGACCGGCGCGACCAGCGACGACCACCTGATCGGCCTTGCGAGCAACGATACGCTGACGGGCCTTGGCGGCAACGACCTGCTCGATGGCGGCACGGGCAGCGACACGATGATCGGCGGGCTCGGCGATGATATCTACGTCGTCGACGTCGCCGGCGATGTGGTGACCGAGCTCGCCGGGCAGGGCACCGACACGGTGCAGACGAAGCTGGCGAGCTATCTGCTGGGCAACAATGTCGAGAACCTGACCTTTACCGACAATGCCGCGCATACCGGCGTCGGCAATGCGCTGAACAATGTGCTCACGGGCGGCGGCGGCGCGGACAATCTCAATGGCGGGGCGGGTGCGGACCGCATGGTCGGCGGGCTGGGTAACGACACCTACACCGTCGACAATAGCGGCGACACGACGATCGAGGCTGCGGGCGGGGGGACCGATACGGTATCTGCCTCGATCAGCTGGACGCTGGCGGCCAATGTCGAGAACCTGGTGCTTTCGGGCACGGCCGCGATCAACGGCACCGGCAATGACGATGCAAACTCGCTGAACGGCAACAGCGGCGCCAACGTGCTGACGGGGCTTGGCGGGAACGACACGCTCAACGGCGGTGCGGGTGCCGATACCATGATCGGCGGCCTGGGCAACGATACCTACGTTGTCGACAATGCGGGCGACGTGACCACCGAGGCGGCGGGCGAGGGGACTGATGGCGTCTCGTCCTCGATCAGCTGGACGCTGGCGGCCAATGTCGAGAACCTGACGCTGTCCGGCTCGGCGGCGATCAATGGCACCGGCAACACCGATGCCAACGTGATCAATGGCAACAGCGCGGCCAACGTGCTCACCGGGCTGGGCGGCAACGATACGCTGAATGGCGGCGCAGGCGCGGATACGATGGTCGGCGGGCTGGGCGATGACAGCTATGTCGTCGACAACGCGGGCGATGTGGTGACCGAACTCGCGGGGCAGGGCACCGACATCGTCATGTCCTCGATCACTTGGACGCTGGGCGCCAATCTCGAGAACCTGACGCTTTCGGGCAGCGCGGCGATCAATGCCACGGGCAACACCGATGCCAACGTGCTCGTCGGCAATTCGGGCGCGAACACGCTGACGGGCCTTGGCGGCAACGATACGCTGAATGGCGGAGCGGGCAGCGACACGATGATCGGCGGGCTCGGCGATGATGCCTATACCGTCGATTCAACCGGCGATGTGGTGACCGAGCTGGTCGGCGAGGGCACCGATGTCGTGCAGACGACGCTTTCGAGCTATACGCTGGTGGCGAATGTCGAGAACCTGACGTTCACGAATTCCTCCGCGCATACCGGCACCGGCAATGCGCTGGCCAACGTGATCACCGGCAATGCCGGCAACGATACGCTGAACGGCGGCGCGGGGGCGGATACGCTGCTGGGCGGTTTCGGCAACGACAGCTATGTGGTTGACGATGCAGGCGACGCGGTGACCGAATTCGCCGCGCAGGGCACCGACCTGGTCACGGCCTCGGTCAGCTATACGATCTCCGCCAATGTCGAGAACCTGACGCTTTCGGGCACAGCGGCGATCAACGGCACCGGCAATACCGATGCCAACGTGCTGACCGGCAACAGCGGCGCGAACGTGCTCACTGGCCTCGGCGGCAACGATACGCTGAATGGCGGGGCGGGCAACGACACCATGATCGGCGGGCTGGGCGACGACATCTATGTCGTCGACGCGGCGGGCGATGTGGTGACCGAACTGGTCGGCGATGGCACGGATACGGTGCAGACCACGCTGGCGAGCCATACCTTGGCGGCGAACGTCGAGCGGTTGACCTTCACCAGCGGCTCCTCGCACACCGGCATCGGCAACGCGCTGGCCAACGTGATCACCGGGAATACCGGCAACGACGTACTCGATGGCGGCGCGGGCGCGGATACGCTGATCGGCGGCGCGGGGAACGACAGCTATGTCGTCGACAACGCGGGCGATGTGACCACCGAGCTGGCGGCGCAAGGGACCGATCTCGTCACCGCCTCGATCAGCTGGACGCTGGCCGCCAACATCGAAAACCTGACGCTTTCGGGCACGGCGGCGTTGAGCGGCACCGGCACCAACGAGGCCAACGTGCTGACGGGCAACAGCGGCAACAACGTGCTGACCGGCCTTGGCGGGAACGACACGCTGAACGGCGGGGCCGGCAGCGACACGATGATCGGCGGGCTGGGCGACGACATCTATGTCGTCGACGCGGCGGGCGACGTGGTAACCGAACTCGCAGGCGAGGGCACCGATACGGTGCAGACCGTGCTGGCGTCCTACACGCTGGGCGCGAATGTCGAGCGGCTGACATTCACCAATTCCTCAGCCCACACCGGCATCGGCAATGCGCTCGCCAACGTGATCACCGGCAACGGCGGTGCCGATGTGCTTGATGGCGGCGCGGGCGCCGATACCCTGATCGGCGGCAGCGGCAACGACAGCTATGTGGTGGACAACGCGCTCGACGTGACGACCGAGGCGGCGAGCGGCGGGACCGACCTCGTGACGGCATCGCTCAGCTGGACGCTTGCAGTGAACGTGGAGAACCTCACGCTTTCGGGCAGCGCGGCGATCGATGGCACCGGCAATGTGCTCGGCAACGTGCTGACCGGCAATACCGGCAACAACGTGCTTTCGGGGCTCGACGGCAATGATACGCTGACGGGCGGGCTGGGGGCTGACACGCTGCTGGGCGGGATCGGCAATGATCGGCTCGTCGGCGGTCTGGGCAACGATACGCTGAACGGCGGGACGGGGACGGACACCTTCGTGTTCGATACCGCGCCCAATGCTGCGACCAATTTCGATACGCTGCAGGACTTCACTTCGGGCACCGACAAGCTCTCGTTCAGCCGCGCCGTCTACACCGGCTTTGCGGCGACGGGGGCGATGAGCGTCGATGCGTTCTGGTCGGGCACGGGGGTGAATACGGCGCACGATGCGACCGACCGGTTCATCTACAACACCGCGACCGGGGTGTTGTGGTATGACGCGGATGGAACAGGGGCGAGCGCTGCGGTGCAAGTGGCCCAGCTGACAGGGGCACCGGCGCTGGCGTTTTCGGATTTCCTGATCGCGGTGTGAAGGGCTTTAAGCCCAACCTCGTCATTGCGAGCGTAGCGAAGCAATCCAGAGCGCCAAGCGAACCGCCCTGGATTGCTTCGCTACGCTCGCAATGACGAATTGATTGGGATGAAGCCTCATCATTCCGCCGCGATCATCCGCGCGAGGCCCGAGCGGAAGCGGAATGAGGCGAGATCGTTCTTGAGGTCGATGGTGGGCGTGAGGCTGGTGTCCATGCCGATCTGCACGGCGTTGAGGATCACGCGGTCTTCCTCGAAGGCGTGCTTCACGTCGGCCGTGAATTCTTCGGACACGGCCGCATCATCAGGCGCGAAGTTCCTCAGCTGGAACCAGAAATAGCGCGTCTGGCGGGCATTCACCGGTGTCAGGAAATTGAAGCTGTCCATGCAGAACGCGTCTGGATGCCGCGGCCTGTCATGACCGCCGGAGCCGGCCGGCACGAACACCGCCTTGATCACAGCGTTTGAGGGGTAGCGCATCTCGTAGTGCTGGTAGCGATCGGCTGGCCCCGCGAACTTCAGGAACTTGGCGTAGAACGGCGCGGGCGCGGTATCCATGAGCCAGCGCGCGGCGGTGACGCCATCAGGCGCCGAGAGGGTCTCGATCGGCACGGCGGCGCAGGACGCATCGCCGAACGAGCCGGGGTGGACCCAGGTGACATGGGTGGGATCGAGCAGGTTGTCGACCACATAGAGGTAGTGGCAATCGACCTGCATCATCGGCCCGCGATTGTAGCCCCAATCGGGCGAGCCCCACTGGGGGATCTCGACGATTGTCGCCGGGTCCGCCTTGGTCGGATCGCCCATCCAGATCCACACGAGACCATAGCGCTCGGCGAGCGGAAAGCTGCGCACGCAGGCCTTGGGCAGCACTGATTGAGTCGGGGCCGCGATGCAGGTGCCGGCGGTATCGAAGGCGAGGCCGTGATAGCCGCAGACCAGCGTATCGCCCTCGCGCCGACCCATCGAAAGCGGCAGCTTGCGGTGCGGGCAGGCATCTTCGAGCGCGACGGGCTGGCCGTCCTCGGCGCGGAACAGCACCACCCGTTCGCCCAGAATTTCCAGCGAGGTCAGCGCATCGGTGATCGCATCGGCCCAGTCTGCGACATACCACGCGTTCCTGAGCCAGCCTTCGGCGCCGAGGCCGCTGCTGCCTCCTCGGCTCACCCTTTGGCTTCCGCCGCCTGTTCGTGGTGGCGGATCACTTCCTGGATGATGAAGCGCAGGAACTTCTCGCTGAATTCGGGATCGAGCTTGGCATCGACCGCCAGCGCGCGCAGGCGGGCAATCTGGCGCTCCTCGCGCGCGATGTCGCTGGCCGGGAGCTGATGCGCCGCCTTGTAAGCGCCGACCGCCTGGGTGATGCGGAATCGCTCGGCCAGAATATGGATCATCGCCGCGTCGATATTGTCGATGCTCTGGCGGTAGCCGGCCAGAACCGGGTCTTCGCTCATCCCAAATCTCCGTTCACCTGCCCCGCCTCAAGGGGGCTGATGCCCACTGTGGCACAAGTTGCATCTTGCCAAGCGCCGGTGGGCAGGCCAAGCGAACGGGCGATGACTGCATCCATCCACTCGCTCCCCCGTCGCGCCGAGCCATCGCTGCAGCCGCTTATGGCGCTCGTGGCCGAAGGTATGAACAGTGTCAACGAAGTGATCCTCGGCCGGATGCAATCGCGCATCCCGCTGATCCCGGCACTCGCTGGCCATCTCATCGCCGGCGGCGGCAAGCGCATGCGCCCGATGTTGACCCTCGCGAGCGCTTCACTGCTGGGATACGGGGGCAGCCGCCACTACAAACTGGCTGCGACGGTGGAATTCATCCACACCGCCACCCTGCTGCACGATGATGTGGTCGATGGGTCGGACATGCGGCGCGGCAAGAAGGCCGCCAACATCATCTATGGCAACCCGGCCACGGTGCTTGTCGGCGATTTCCTGTTCAGCCGCAGTTTCGAACTGATGGTCGAGGATGGCAGCCTCAAGGTTCTGAAAATCCTCTCGAATGCCTCCGCCGTTATCGCCGAGGGCGAGGTCGACCAACTCGTCGCGCAGCGGCAGGTGGAGACGAGCGAGGAACGCTACCTCGCGATCATCAACGCCAAGACCGCCGCGCTGTTTGCCGCGGCCTGCCGCATCGCCGCCGTGGTGGCGGAGCGCAACGAGGCCGACGAGCTGGCGCTCGATTCGTATGGCCGCAATCTCGGCATCGCGTTCCAGCTGGCGGATGATGCGATCGACTACGACTCGGACGCCTCCGAAATGGGCAAGGACCAGGGCGACGACTTCCGCGAGGGCAAGATGACCCTGCCGGTGATCCTCGCCTACGCACGCGGCTCGACCGAGGAGCGCACCTTCTGGCAGGAAGCGATTGCCGGAGACCGCAACAGCGATGCCGATCTGGCCCACGCCATTGCGCTGATCCGCAAACACGAGGCGGTGAACGCGACCCGCGAACGCGCGCGGCACTATGCCCAGCGCGCGATCGACGCGATTGCCAAGTTTCCGGCCGGGGCGGCCAAGGCGGCGATGACCGAAGCGGCGGAGTTTGCGGTCGCGCGGCGGTATTGAGCGACGCTAGCTGGCTGCGGATTCGGGGAAGCGCGTGCCGAAAGGCTCACCCGGCAGGCGGGCCGCATTCGCGACGAAGCTGACGGTGTGATAGGCGCCGCAGAGTGCGAAGATCTCGAGCTGCTGTTCCTTCGTCCAAGCGGCGGTGAAAGCGGCGTGGAGCGTATCATCCATCCGTCCATCGCGGCACAGCGCGTCGATTGCGGCGAGCAGGCCGGCCTCGGTTTCACTCCACAGCGCAGGGTCGATTGCGGCGGCAGTCGTCGCGGCGATCTGTTCTGGCGAAAGGCGCGCAGCCTTGGCGAAGTAGCTGACGTGGACGCCCCACTCGTACTCGCATCGCCGGTTTGCAGTCGTGCGCAGGATGACGATCTCGCGCATGCGCAGCGGCAGCGGGCTTTCCCGGTCGAGCAGGTTCGGCACGCCCTTGCGCAGAAAGCGCACGCTGTTGGCGAAGGTGCGGAACAGCGAGAGGATATAGCCGTCCTGCTGCGGATACCCTGCCAGGATTGCGGCAACTTCCGGAGGATAAGGCGCGGCAAGCGGGGCGAGCTGGTTGGTCATGACGCGTTCCTTCTGCTACAGGATCGATAGCGGATGTATGCTACAAAAAATGTAGCGTCAAGCAGGAGAGCGTACGTGGCCAAGCTGCCCGGAATGCCGGTCAGGGGATCGCAGACCGGGCGGCCGATCATGGTGCTGCTCGATGTGCTGGGGCAGCGCTGGACGCTGCGCCTGCTGTGGGAGTTGGGACAAGGCCCGGCGACGTTCCGGGCACTGCGGACGCGCTGCGACGACGTTTCACCGACTCTGCTCAACCAGCGCCTCAAGGATCTGCGCGAACTGGCGCTGATCGCGCAGGGCGAGGCGGGCTATGCGCTGACCGAGCACGGCATGGCGCTGGCGCGGCGGCTGGCCACGCTCGACGGGTGGGCCAACGAATGGGCAGCGATGCTGGAGTCGCGCGGCGATTGAGCCGGGGGGCTATCCCCTGACCTCGTCATTGCGAGCGTAGCGAAGCAATCCAGAGCGCAGTTCCCCGCCGCTCTGGATTGCTTCGCTACGCTCGCAATGACGAAGTGCTGCCCCTCACCCCATCGGGTACATGATCTCGCGGCTCACCGCGTTGACGGCCTTCATCGCTTCATCCGGCAGGACCAGATCGGCCGCCGCGAAGATCGGGGCGCATTGTTCCTCGGTCGTCACGCCGACGATGGTCGAGGCGACGAAATCGTGCTGCTTTGACCAGGCGACCGCGAAAGTCACCGGATCAAGTCCATGTTCCGCCGCGATCGCGGCGAAGCGCTCGGCGGATTCGATCGACTTCTCGTTCACGAAGCGGCGGGCCATGCTGGCTTGGCGGCCGCCCATTTCGAGGTACTTCGAGAAGCGCGCGCCGTCGGGCCGGGCGCCGCCGCTGTACTTGCAGGCGAGCACGCCGCCGCCGATGGGCGAATAGGGGATGAGGCTCACGCCTTCCTTGCGGCAGACCTGCGCCAGTTCATCTTCGAAGCGGCGGTTGTTGAGGCTGAAATTGTTCTGGATCGTGTGATAGCGCGCCGCGCCGACGGCCTTGGCCGCCTCGATTGATTTCATCAGGCCCCACGAGGTTTCGTTCGAGCAACCGAGCACGCGCACCTTGCCCGCGCGGACGAGTTCGTCGAGCACTTCCATCGTCTCTTCATAAGGCGTGTCGTGATCGGGCCAGTGGGTCTGGTAGAGGTCGATGTAATCGGTGCCGAGCTTGGTGAGGCTGTCCTCCACCGCCTTGATGATGTTGTGCCGGTCGAGCGCGGTCATGCCATTGCGCTTGGGGCTCTTGAACCAGACGTGGCTGGGGCCGGAGACCTTGGTGGCCATGATGATCGCATCGCGCGGCTTGGTTTTCATCCACTTGCCGACGATTTCCTCGGTGCGGCCGACCCACTTCGCATCGGGTGGCACGGGATAACCTTCCGCCGTATCGTAGAAGTTGATGCCGGCATCGTAGCTCATGTCGAGGATGCGAAGGGCGGTGGCCTCATCGGCTTGGCTGCCGAAGGTCATCGTGCCCATGCAGATATCGGAAACAACGATGGCGGATGTGCCGAGGCGGCGGTGTTGCATGTTTGGCGTGCTCCAGAAGTTTGGGTGAAGGTGGCGCTGGGCTGCGGGCCGGTCAAGCCGCGCGGGTGCTAGCGAAAGTGTGAATGGGTCAGTGCGGGCGCTTGCCGATCAGCCACCACACGGCGCTGGCGGCGAGCAGCGCGGCGGCGGCAATGAGGGCGGCGATCACCGTGCCGCCGGCGAGTATGCTCGTGAGGAGCGCGACGAGAATTTCGATGCTGGTCCTCATGGGCAGCGCCCTAGCATGGATTGCAGGGGCCGAAGAGGGTGCTTAGGGCAAAGCGTGTGAGTGACCTTCCGATCCATGCCGTTTTGCCACAGTTGCTGGATGCCTTGCGCGCCAGCCCATCGGCCGTGCTGATTGCGCCGCCGGGGGCGGGCAAGACGACGGCAGTGGCGCCCGCGCTGATCCGCGAGCCGTGGTGCAGTGGGCAGGTGATCGTGCTGAGCCCACGGCGCGTGGCAGCGCGGGCGGCAGCGGAGCGCATGGCCGAACTGATGGGGGAGCAGGCGGGCGAGACTGTCGGCTATGTCACCCGGCTTGATGCCAAGCGATCGGCCAAGACGCGGATCGTGGTGATGACCGAGGCGATCTTCGTTTCCGCGTTGCTGGGTGATCCGGAGTTGGCGGGCGTTTCGGCGGTGCTGTTCGACGAGGCGCACGAGCGCGGACTGGGTAGCGATCTGGCGCTGGCGCTGGCTATCGAGGCGCAGGGCGTGCTGCGCGATGATCTGCGGCTGGTGGTAATGTCTGCCACATTGGACGGCGCGCGGTTTGCGCGGCTGCTGGGTAATTGCCCGGTGGTGGAAAGCGAGGGCAAGGCGCATCCGCTGGCGATCCGCTGGCTGGGCTCGCGGCCCGATCTGAAGCCGGAGCAGGCGGCGGCCAGCGCGGTGGTGCAGGCGTGGAGCGAGGAAGACGGCGATGTGCTCGCGTTCCTGCCCGGCGTCGCTCAGATCGAACGGTGCGCGGTCTTGCTGGCGGAGCGGCTGCCGCAGGCGCTGGTGCTGCCGCTGCATGGGCAGGTGGAGCCGGCAGGGCAGCGCGCGGCGATCCGGCGTGATCCGCAAGGGCGGCGGCGGGTGGTGCTGGCAACAAGCATTGCCGAAACCTCGCTGACCTTGGACGGCGTGCGGATTGTCGTCGATGCAGGGCTTTCGCGGCGGTCGGAGTTCGACAAGGCAGCGGGCGTCTCGCGGCTGGTGACAGTGCGGGCGAGCCAGGCCTCGGCAGCGCAGCGCGCTGGCCGCGCGGCGCGGCAGGGGCCGGGCGTGGCCTATCGTTTGTGGGAAGAAGCAGGCCATGCGGGGCGCGAGGCGTTCGATCCGCCGGAAATCCTGACCAGCGACCTGACGCCCTTGGCGCTGACTTTGGCGCAATGGGGCGCGGGTGATCCGGCGGAGATGGCGTGGATCGATCCGCCGCCTGCGGCTGCGATGGCGGCGGCGCGCGGGGCACTAGCGGCGCTTGGGGCGCTCGACGGCGAAGACAGGATCACACCGCATGGGCAGGCAATGGCCTCGCTGCCGATGGAGCCGGCCCTGGCGCATATGCTGCTCTATGCGGCGGCGCGCGGGCAGGCGGAGGACGCAGCGCGGTTGGCGCTGCTGCTGCAGGAGCGCGGGCTGGGCGGGCGCGGCGAGGACCTTGCTGCGCGGCTGGAGCGCTGGGGGCGCGAGCGTGGGGGCCGTGCAGAAGCGTCGCGCAAGTTGGCGGCGCGCTGGGCCAAGGCGGCTGAGCGCGCTGCGCAGGAGCTGGGCGCGGAGCGGGGGCAGGATGTGCCGCTGGGGGTGCTGCTGGCAGAAGCCTTCCCGGACCGGATCGCGCGGGCGCGCGGCGGGAGCGGGGAGGAGTGGCTGGCTTCGGGCGGGCGCGGCTACCGGCTCGATCCGGCGAGTTCGCTGGTCCGCGCCGCGTGGCTGGTGATCGGCGATGCGCAGGGCGAGGCAAAGGGCGCGCGGATCACGGCGGCGCTCGCGCTGGAGGAGTCTGACGTGACCCGTCATCTCGCGCACCGGATCGAGGCGCGGCATGCGCTGGCGTGGAATGCCGCCGAGGCCCGTATCGAGGCGCGGCTGGAGCGGCGACTGGGGGCCGTCGTGCTGGCGCGGGTGCCCGATCCTTCGCCGCCAGCGCAGGCGGTGCTTGCCTTGCTGCTGGAGCGGCTGCGGGCCGAAGGGCTTGGGCTACTGCCGCTGGGCGAGAAGGCCTTGGCGCTGATCGAGCGGGCGCGCTACGCGGGGCTGGCGGAATTGGCTGCAGAGGCGCTGCTGGCCGAGGCTGAGGACTGGCTGGGGCCGCTGCTGGCAGGGCGGCGGGATTTCCAGATCGGTGCGGGCAAGCTCCACGAAGCGCTGCTGGGCCGGCTCGACTGGAATGCGCGGAGCACGCTCGACCGGCTGGCACCGGCGGAGTTCACCTCGCCCGCCGGGACGAGCCACGCGATCGATTATGCGCACGAGGGCGGGCCGGCGGTGGAACTCAGGGTGCAGGCGCTGTTCGGGCTCGACCGGCATCCGATGATCGGTGACCCGCCACGGCCACTGCTGCTTTCGCTTACCTCGCCGGGGCAGAAGCCGATCCAGACGACGGCGGACCTACCCGGCTTCTGGCGCGGTTCGTGGCGCGATGTGGTGAAGGATATGAAGGGGCGCTACCCCAAGCACCGCTGGCCGGAAGCGCCGTGGGAGGAGGAGGCGAGCCTGCGGACGAAGAACGCGTTTCAGGCGGGGAAGCGGTGAGGTTTGTGTCTGGTCGCTCTGGATCCCCGCCTGCGCGGGGATGACGATCCGTTGGGGACTGGCCCTGCTTCCTTCGTCATCCCCGCGCAGGCGGGGACCCAGAGCCGCAAACACCGTGTTTAGGGCCATCGCGCACTTGATTTCAAAGCCGATTCGTGGCCAAGGGAACGCCATGACTGCTCGCATCTATCAGCGCCCGAAGAATGCCATGCAATCGGGCAGGTCGCGCACCGACCAGTGGGTTCTCGAATTCGCGCCGGCCGAGGCGCGCAAGCCCGATCCGCTGATGGGCTGGGCCGGCTCCGGCGATACGCAGGTGCAAGTGGTGCTGACGTTCGGCTCTGCTGACGAGGCCAAGGCCTATGCCGACAAGTACGGCATTGCCGCGCATGTCAGCCCGGTGCCGCCGAAGCGGCTCAAGCTGCAGAGCTACGCGGACAACTTCCGCTAGGTTCTTGGTTGCCTGCGCGGGATTGCATTTTCCGGCGAGCCCCGCCATATGCGCGGCGGGAGTCGGGCGGACGTTTGCTGTCGCCAACTTGGTCAGGTCCGGAAGGAAGCAGCCACAACGATGTGCGGCGGGTCGCCCGGCTCCTTCAATCCAATCTGCAGTCTCGCCAAAACTTCGCTCACCCTGAGCCTGTCGAAGGGTGTTGGTGCGACAGTTATGCTTGATGCTTCGACAAGCTCAGCATGAGCGGGTTGGGGATAGGATCTAGCTTATTCCCCCTCCGAAATCCCCCGCATCCGTGAGCGCGCTGCGTTTCGCGATCCTGTGGCGGGCACCGTGCCGCTGACCTGGCCAAGGCCGAAGGGCACCATGTTGGCGTAGATCGTCTCGCTGCCGTGTTCGGGCACCACGTAGGTTTCGTGGAAGATGCCGACGGTGCCGTCATTGCCGATCGCCTTGTTGAAGGCGGTCCAGGCCGGCCAGTGTTTCTGATCCCGCGCGCGGGCATAGGCTTCGAGGCTGTCGAAATCACGCCAGTATTGCAGGAGGACGATCGTGCGCAGGCTGCGCAGCATCGTTTCGGTGCCGAGAAAGCCGCTGGCAGGATTGCGGTAAAGCTCCTCCAGCATCGGGCCCATCGAACGGATCACTGGCAGCCACTTGCCGACCTTGTGGAAGTGATTGATCCGCATGCCGATCACGAAGACCACGAGGGGGCCGTGATGGGCGGCAGTCATCCTGCCGGGCGTGATGGTGCTCATGCGGGCAGGCTTCCCATTTGCAACCTGTCTGTCAATCCCCGGAGAGTTGGGGCAGGGGGCTTCGACAATCGCGGCAAGAGGGCCTAATCAGGGGCCATGGTCGATTCCACCGACATGTTTGGCGCGCCGCCAGAGGACGCGATCCGCGATGAGCCCGAGGACGAAGGTCCCTCGGCGGCGGAGCTTGAGGCGGCGGGGCAGGCCTCGATGTTCGGCGATCCGGTGCCTGCACCTGCCGCGCCTGTGGTGCGCGAGGAGCGCGCCGCGCCGCCGGTTGCGCCGCCAGCACCCGCGCCTTCCGGCCAGCCCTACCGCGTGCTGGCGCGCAAGTATCGCCCGCAGACCTTTGCCGAGCTGATCGGGCAGGACGCGATGGTCCAGACGTTGGGCAATGCGATCCGGCGCGGGCGGCTGGCGCATGCCTTTCTGATGACCGGCGTGCGCGGGGTGGGCAAGACATCGACTGCGCGCCTCATCGCGAAGGCGCTCAATTGCATCGGGCCGGACGGGCAGGGCGGGCCGACGATCGATCCTTGCGGGATTTGCGAGCCATGTGTGGCGATTGCCGAGGGACGGCATATCGACGTGATCGAGATGGACGCGGCGAGCAACACTGGCGTGGAAAGCGTTCGCGAGATCATCGAGGCGGTGCGCTATGCGGCGGTTTCGGCGCGCTACAAGATCTACATCATCGACGAAGTCCACATGCTCAGCCGTAGCGCTTTCAACGCGCTGCTCAAGACGCTGGAGGAGCCGCCTGCGCATGTGAAGTTCCTTTTCGCGACGACCGAAGTCGGTGCGCTCCCGGTGACGGTGCTTTCGCGCTGCCAGCGTTTTGACTTGCGCCGCATCCAGACGCCGGTGCTTGCGGCGCATTTCGGCAAGGTGTGCGAGGCGGAAAGCGTTTCGGCCGAGGATGAGGCGCTGGCGATGATCGCGGCGGCGGCGGAAGGTTCGGTGCGCGACGGGCTCTCGATCCTCGATCAGGCGATCAGCCATGCCGATATGGCGGGCGGCGGTGAGGTTACGGCTGCGCAAGTGCGCGAGATGCTGGGCCTGGCCGACAAGACCATGCAGCGCCGTCTGTTCAGCGCCATGATCGGCGGCAAGGGCGATGGCGTGCTCGAGGAAGTGGCGAGCCAGTTTGCGCTGGGGATCGAGCCTACCGCGATGATGCGCGCGCAGCTCGATCTCGTCCACAAAGTGACGGTGACGCAGATTTCGGGCGCGGCCGATGCGCGCTCTTCAGAAGAACGCGAGGCGCTGGAAGGCTGGGCGAAGCGGCTCGGCGCGGGGGCGCTGCACCGGCTGTGGCAATTGCTGCTCAAGGGTTATGAGGAAGTGCGCGGCGCGCCCGATCCGCTGGTGGCGGCGCAGATGGCGCTGCTGCGTGTGATGCACGCGGCTGACCTTCCCGATCCGGGCGGGTTGATCAAGCAACTGGAGGCCTTTGTGGCCAATCCGCCGGCCATGCAGACGGCGGCGTCTGCGGCTGGTTCGTCCGCGCCGGTTGCCGCTGCACCGCTGAGTGCAGAGGCGATTGCCGCCCGGATTTCAGGGCAATGGGCCCATCTGGTCGAGCAGGTCGAGCAGATCTCGCCGCTGATCGGCTCTGCCATGCGGCTTTCGGTGCGGGTGGTTTCGCTCGCGCCGGGCCACCTAGTCTATGCGCTGGCACCGGGGATTCCGGGCGATCCGACGACCGATATGCGGCGCGGGCTGGAAGGCGCAACCGGCGGGTCCTGGCGGGTGGAGCGCAGTGCTGATCTGGCCGGCGCGATGCCGAGCCTTGAGGAAGCGCGGGCCGCCGCAGCAGCGCTTGAAGAGGCGGCCTTGCGCGAAGACCCTCTGGTGCGCGCCGCATTCGCTGCATTTCCGGGGGCTGAAATGATCGATGAAAGCGCTATATCGGCGCAAACACGGAAACCTTGGAGCAAACGCGCATGAAGTCGATGGAAGAGATGATCCAGGCCGCGCAGGCCGCCGCCCAGACCATCCAGAAGCAGATGGAAGATGCGCAAGGCAAGCTCGACCAGATCGAGGTTGAGGGCGTGGCCGGCGGCGGGCTCGTGAGGATCAAGGCTTCGGCCAAGGGCCGCGTGATCGGCGTGGCGATCGACGACAGCCTGATGGACAAGGCCGAGAAAGGCATTCTCGAAGACCTGATCGCGGCCGCCTTCAATGATTGCCGCCAGCGGGCCGATGCCGCCGCCGCGGAAGAAATGCAGAAGGTGCAGATGGCGGCGGGCATCCCGCCGGGCTTCAAGCTGCCGTTCTGAGCGGGCGCTCTGCCGCGCGCCCTGCGCGCGGTGGTCTGGCGCCCGGGGGACACAGGCGCTATGTCGAATGTTCATAATATTGGAACGGGCCGCCGGTTCTGGCCGGTGTTCCCCATAAAGGTCGTTTTCCCCTGAGCGCATTTGTTCTGCTTGCTGCCGCCGTGATGGCGAACGCCCCGCCTGCCGATGTCCAACCGGCCGCTGCTGCTGTGGCTGCGGCGCCAAGCCAGCCCGCTGCGCCGCCGGCTACCAGGCCAGCCACCACCACGCCGGACGAGCTTCCCCCGCTGCCGGGCGAGATCGTCGTGTCCGGTTCGATCAAGGCGCCATCGGAAGACCCGCTCGCGAAGGTCAACGAGAAGAGCTACGATGTGCTGCAATCGGTGGACGATGCGTTCGTCGGGCCTGTTGCGTCGGGCTATCAGAAGGCCGTGCCGCGCCCGGCGCGCATGGCGCTGCGCAATTTCATCCGCAATTTGCGCGAGCCGGTCGTGGCGGTCGCTTACCTGCTTGAATTCAAACCCGGCAAGGCGTTCGAGACGGTGGGGCGGTTCGGCATCAATTCGACGATAGGCCTTGGCGGCACGATCGACGTGGCGCGCAGCAAGCCGTTCAACCTGCCCTATCGCCAGAACGGCCTTGCCAATGTGCTGGGCTATTACGGCGTGGGGCCGGGGCCCTATCTCTTCCTCCCGCTGGTCGGGCCGACGACCGTGCGCGACCTGTTCGGCCTTGTCGTGGACAGGCTCGCGCTGCCGCTGGCGGTGGGCGCGCCGTTCAACAAGGCCTGGTATGCGATCCCGATCAACATCGTGGACTCGCTCGATTATCGCAACGAGGCGGACGCGGATTTCACGCGGCTGCGCAAGGCGGCCGATCCCTATTCGACTTATCGACGGGTCTACCTGCAATCGCGCTTTGATCAGATCGAAGCCTTGCACGGGCGCGGTCCGCTCGCGAAGGGCCAGACCCGCTATGGCCCGTTCGCGCGGCCAGTGGGCGCGGCGGCTGCCCCGGTATCGGCGGCAGAGCAGCGGGTGATCGAGCAGGATGACGCGGCGGCGGACGCGGCCGTGACAGAAGCGCAACCTGCGGCGCCAGCTGCCGAGCCAGCACCGTCTCCGCCGCCCGCCGCGCCGGCGCCGCCTCCGCCGCCCGTGTTCATCTCGCAGCCGGTGGTGCAGCCACTTCCCTGAGGGAGCCGGTGGTACATCTGCTTTGTGCGGACGTGATCACAGCGTTTCGGGAATGGAGACGAGGCGGCCTCATGCCCCCTCATCCACAACCCCGGCACAACGGGCCATTGCGGGCAGGGGGGCGGGCTCCCATATTCACTTTCAAGAGAACCTGCCGTTCTCTCTCCCAGCGGCAGGGCGAATGGAATTGAAGCTATGACACAGTATCCCTTGCTTCCCCTGCGCGACATTGTCGTGTTTCCCGGCATGGTCGTGCCGCTGTTCGTCGGCCGCGAGAAGTCGGTCTCCGCGCTCGAGGTGGCCATGGCGGGCTCGAAGGAAATCTTCCTGCTCGCCCAGCTCGATCCGGGCTGCGACGATCCGGACCGCGATGACTTGTATGACACCGGCGTGATCGCCACGGTGCTCCAGCTGCTTAAGCTGCCCGATGGCACGGTGCGCGTGCTCGTCGAAGGGCAGCAGCGCGCCGAACTGAAAGCGCTGACCGTCCAGACCGCCAACGAAGGCGAACTGGTACTGGCCGAAGTCGAACTGGTTGAGCCTGCCGAAGTCTCCGGCCCCGAAATTGCCGGCACGATGCGCTCGGTGGTTGAGCAGTTTGGCGAATATGCCAAGCTTTCCAAGAAGCTGCCGCAGGATGCCGGTTCGCAGCTCGGCGATATCGAGGACGCCGGGAAGCTGGCCGATGCGGTCGCGGCGAACCTTGCCGCGCGCGTGGCGGAAAAGCAGGCCGTGCTGGCCGAGGGCGATCCCTTGAAGCGGCTCGAGATGGTGCTCTCCTTCATGGAGGGCGAACTGGGCGTGCTGCAGGTGGAGCGCAAGATCCGTGGCCGCGTGAAGCGCCAGATGGAAAAGACGCAGCGCGAGTATTACCTCAACGAACAGCTCAAGGCGATCCAGTCGGAGCTGGGCGGCGGCGATGACGGCGAAGGCAACGAGATTGCCGAGCTGGCCGAGAAGATCGAGACGATGAAGCTCGCGAAGGAAGCGCGGGCCAAGGCCACGGCGGAGCTCAAGAAGCTCAAGACCATGCAGCCGATGAGCGCCGAGGCGACCGTCATCCGCAACTATCTTGACGTGCTGCTGGGCCTGCCCTGGGGCAAGAAGTCGAAGCTCAAGAAGGACATCGCGGCTGCGCAGGCGGTGCTCGACGCCGATCACTATGCGCTCGACAAGGTCAAGGACCGCATCATCGAGTATCTTGCGGTGCAGGCGCGCACCAACAAGCTGAAGGGGCCGATCCTGTGCCTCGTCGGCCCGCCGGGCGTGGGCAAGACCTCGCTGGGCAAGTCCATCGCCAAGGCGACCGGGCGCCAGTTCGTGCGCCAGTCGCTGGGCGGCGTGCGCGACGAGGCGGAGATTCGCGGCCACCGGCGCACCTACATCGGCTCGCTGCCGGGCAAGATCGTGACCAATCTCAAGAAGACCGGCACGTCGAACCCACTGTTCCTGCTCGACGAAATCGACAAGCTGGGCCAGGATTTCCGCGGCGATCCCGCCTCGGCGCTGCTCGAGGTGCTCGACCCGGAGCAGAACGCAAAGTTCCAGGATCATTACCTTGAGCTCGATATCGACCTCTCGGACGTGATGTTTGTGTGCACTGCAAACAGCCTCAACCTGCCGCAGGCGCTGCTCGACCGGATGGAGATCATCCGGCTTGAGGGCTATACCGAGGACGAGAAGGTCGAGATCGCGGAGCGGCACCTGATCGCCAAGCAGATCGAGGCGCATGGGCTCAAGAAGGGCGAGTTCACGTTGGAGCCGGCAGCGCTGCGCGACCTTATCCGCTACTACACCCGCGAGGCGGGCGTGCGCACGCTGGAGCGTGAGATCGCGCGGCTGGCGCGGAAGGCGCTGCGGCGGATCCTTGAGAAGAAGGACACGGCGGTCACCGTCACGCCTGAAAACCTTGCCGACTTCGCCGGGGTGCGCAAGTTCCGCCACGGCATGTCGGACGATGAGAACCAGGTCGGCGCGGTGACGGGTCTGGCCTGGACCGAAGTGGGCGGCGAACTGCTGACGATCGAAAGCGTGACGGTGCCCGGCAAGGGTGCGGTCAAGACCACCGGCAAGCTCGGCGAAGTGATGAGCGAGAGCGTCCAGATGGCGTTTAGCTTCGTCAAGGCGCGTGGGCCGCAGTATGGGATCAAGCCTTCGATCTTCAATCGCAAGGACCTGCACATCCACTTGCCCGAGGGCGCGGTGCCCAAGGATGGGCCGAGTGCGGGCGTTGGCATGGTGACGGCGATGGTTTCCACCCTCACCGGCATCCCGGTCCGCGCCGATGTGGCGATGACCGGCGAGGTCACCCTGCGCGGCCGGGTATTGGCAATCGGCGGACTCAAGGAAAAGCTGCTGGCCGCCATGCGCGGCGGCATCACCACGGTGCTGATCCCCGAAGAGAACCGCAAGGACCTCGTCGAGATCCCGGCCAATATCCGCGAAGGGCTGGAGATCATCCCCGTGAGCCATGTCGACGAGGTGCTGGCGCGTGCGCTGGTGGAGCCGACCGAGGCGATCGAATGGACCGAAGCCGACGAAGTGGCGGCGGGGCCGGCACCTGCCCTTACCGGTGGGGCGGCGGTACCAACCGCGCACTGATCACGCGATTATTGCGGTGCAGCATGAATTTTCATGCTGCACCCTCGCGTTGCAGCATTAACCTTTGAGGAAGCCGCCCCTATCTTCCAATCAGAGGGGGCGGCCTCACTCATCCTGAATGGGCCAGATTCCGGCGCTTTTTCGGCGATTCCGGGCGCTTTTGGCTTTGACAGCCGATTCTTTCTCGGCTCTCTTCTCGCAACCAGAATTTCGATTCAGGCATTCGGTGTTTGCATAAAAACCAATGGGGGTTTCGCAATGAACAAGAACGATCTGATCAGCGCTGTGGCCGATGCGAGCGGTCTTTCGAAGGGTGACGCAACGAAGGCGGTTGAAGCCGTTTTCGACAGCGTGACCTCTGCGCTGGCCAAGGGTGATGAAGTACGTCTCGTCGGTTTCGGCACGTTCTCGGTCGCCAAGCGCAAGGCCTCCACGGGCCGCAATCCGCGCACGGGCGAACCAATGTCGATCAAGGCTTCGGCCCAGCCGAAGTTCAAGGCCGGCAAGGGCCTGAAGGACGCCGTCAACTAAGCCAGACATCGGCATTTGCGCAGGGCCCCGCAGGCCGCGCGCACAACCCACCAAAAACGCCGCGCCGGGATGCCGGAGCGGCGTTTTTGGTTTTGCGTCTACTTCGCGAGCTTGATCAGCGCGGTGGGCGCGGTTGCGGTGCGCGCATCGACCTTCCAGTCGAGCCGCGAGAGGCCGCCCGCGCTTTCGGCCTGCGGCCCCTCATCGGTGTTGTTGGCGAGAATCTGGCCATCGGTGCGCACGGTGAACGTGCCATCGGCGATCGGAGGGCCTGCGGCACCCGCCTTCGCTCCGGGCTTTGCGCCCACCTTCATTTCGCCCGTTTCCCCGGCCCCCATTGCCCCTGCCATTGCGCCAAGCCCCGGCATTACCGGATTGGCCGCCGCAGTGCTGAAGGCCGGCGCATCGACCCGCACGCTGCCATCGGCGCGGCGGATGAGCGAGACGAATGGCATAACCATCGGCAGACGCTCGATCGTGGGGAAGGTGAAATCGTGGTCGAGCCGCCCGCTCGCGGTATAGTCTACCTCGAACTTGCCGCCGCCCTTGCTGACCACCGAAGCATAGCCCTCCTGCCGCGCGAGGCGCTGTGCAAAGGCTGCGGCGGCCTTGGGGTCATCAGGATCGATGCCGCCCATGAACGCCTGCATCATCTTGCGGTTCTGCGCGTCCTCATTCGCCTTGGCCGCCTTGCGTTCCTTTTGCTCGTCGTTCCACTTCGCGCGTTGCTGCTCGATCTCGGCCGCAGTGCAGTCATGCGTCTCGTCGGTTCTCGGATCGGTGCAGGGCTGCTGCTCGAAGGGTTCGGCTGGAATTGCTTCCGCTCTGGCACTTTTGCTGCCCTGCGCCAGCGCCGCCAGAATGATCTCGCCCTTGTAGTGGAACGTGAAGGTCCCGTCGCGGCGCAGCAAAAGATCGCTGGCGAACTTGCCGGGCAGGACCATGCACCCGGCAAGGAGCAGAAGTGCGGTGGCGGCGCCGAACACAGCGGCGATCCTGCGATTGGATTTCATGGCTCATCCCCCTTTGCCCGAGGGGTGAGGGCCGGCTGGGTCAGTCGGTCTCGCCCCGAGTCGCGACAGCATAGAGCGCAATCGCTGCCGCATTCGATACATTCAGGCTTTCTATCGCGCTAACAATCGGCAACCGCGCGATGGCATCGCAATGCTGCGCGACATTCTGGCGCAGCCCTTCGCCTTCCGCGCCGAGGACCAGCGCGACCGGGCCGGCAGGGACTGCAGAGGGAAACACCGCGCTGCCATCGCCATCAAGCCCGATGCGCCAGTAGCCCGCTTCGGCAATCTGCTCGAGCGCGCGGGCGAGATTGACGACGCGCACCCAAGGCACGATTTCCAGCGCGCCAGAGGCGGACTTGGCGATCGTGCCGGATTCGGGCGGCGCATGACGATCCTGCGTGATCAGCGCGGCAGCACCGAAGGCCGCGCAGCTCCTGAGGATCGCGCCGACGTTGTGCGGATCGGTGACCGAATCGAGCAGGACGAGTGTGCGGCCCTCCGCCTCGTCGAGCACATCGACCAGCGCGACATCGTCGAGCGCGAGGCAATCGAGCACCAGGCCCTGGTGCGGCGCATCGCGCGCGACAAGGCGGGCAAGATCGGCGGCCTGCGCGTATTCGACCGGGAGCGAGGGGGGTAGTTCGGCATCGTTGTCGTCGAGCAGCGACTGGATCGCCTCACGCGTGCCCCACAGCTTCTTGGCGCTTCGCAGCGGGTTCGTCAGCGCCGCCTCGACCGCATGGCGGCCCCACAACCGCACCGCGCCTGTCGAGGCCCGGCCGGAGCCGCGCCCACCCTGCATCCGCCCGGCGCGCCCACGCATCGGCTTGCTGCGGTTCGTGTTTTCATCGCGCTTGGCCATTGCTCGGCTTTCCATGCTTGCAAGTAATCGCACGGCCCATGCCAGCCGCCCGATTGACAGGCAAGGCTATTGACAGTTGGGCCATTGACAGGCGCGCGGCGCTTCGCCAAAGGGGCGCCTCACTCGGCCGGAGCCGCCCTTTTTCACGAAGGGGCAGCGCACAATCGGAAGCTCGCTTCCGGACCGGCAACACTGGTGTGGACAGGTGGCCGAGTGGTTAAAGGCAGCAGACTGTAAATCTGCCCGCGCAAGCGTACGCTAGTTCGAATCTAGCCCTGTCCACCACCAGCCGTTTCATGTCGAGACGCGGACCCTCCCGGCATTCTGGCATTCCGGGCATTCTTCTCGGCTCCGCATTCCACATGGCACCGCACAGATCTGCAAGCAGCAGGCCATCGGACTGGGCAGTGCGAAGCTTCCGACAGTCAGACTTTCGCGCATCGCCACAATCGGCGGGAACCCCGACAACATGTCTGCGTTGCTGAAGTGGCGCTTCCCCTTGCGCCGCGCACAAGGAGAATGTTCATGTCTATTCTTGATAAGGCAATAGCAGCGATCACACCGCCCGAGAGCGAGGAAGATCGGCTCGCCGCCCGCGCCAAAGCCGAAAACATGGCCGAACCGGGGGACTGGCTTTTCCAGATCCTCGATCATCACCGCGAGATCGAAGCCCAGTTCGCCGCGCTCAAGGCAGCAACGTCAGCCGATGCTCGGCGAGCTGGGCAGGAAAAGCTGGCTGAGCTGCTAACCGCCCATTCGATCGCGGAGGAAGCCGCAGTTTATCCTGCCATGGCGGCCCATGCGCAAGTCGGACATGCCGAACTTGCCTATCAGGAACAATCCGCTGCCAAGATGGAGTTGGGCCTCCTCCAACGGCTCGATCCGATGAGCGAGGACTACCGGGACAAGCTCGAGCACATCGAAGGGGCTGTGGCGCACCACGTCTATTCCGAGGAAGGCACGTGGTTCATCGATCTCGCGCAGAGCGCCCCTGACGACGAGCAGGACAAGATCAGCGAGCAATATCATCAGCAGTATGATCGTTATATGAGCGGCGCGATCAACTGACAGCTTTCGTGCTTACATCGGCGGCCGGCATTGCAGCGCTGTGCGGGCCGCCGATGCGGAATTGGGGTGCCCAGCAAGTCGTACCGATCGTGCTGGCCCCCGTACTTCAATCGAGCGCGACAGTGGCGACATTGTCGGCATAGTCCTGCTTCGGATCATGCCCGAGCAAGACCTTGATGCTCGCGATCAGGCTCGACCCGTCCAGCCAGATCTCGGCCTCGTCAGCATCCAGCCGCAGCAATGCAAGCTTGGGGTCGTCCTTGCCTTCGTACCAGGCGGCAACGTGTGCATTCCACAGCCGGTCGATCACCGCAGGGTCGCTGTCGAGAAACAAGGTGCCGCGAACGGCTGCGAAGAGATCGTGGCCTTTGGCGGTAAACGTTGCGACCACAGCTTTGCGGCTGCTGTCGAGAAGCTGCACCAGATCACTGTCCTTTGCCCCGAAGAACCATATCGGGCTGCGATCGCCTTCGAACTGCGCAGTCATCGGGCGAGCATGGCCTCCTTCGGCGCCATCAAGTCCGACCATCATCGTGCGATCGCTCGCGAGTGCGCTCCAGAATTTGGCTTTGAGGTCATCGGGTGTCGCCATTGGGGTGCTCCAGTGTTGTTCTCTGGCCAAACGTGCCAAGTCACCCGGCGGTTCCACCACAATCATTCCGGAACCAATGCAGGCCTGATCGGCTGAGCAAGCGCGGCATGCCATGCACATCTCCATTTTCCGATTCACATGGCTAAGGTCATCACGCGAAACCAACGGCGCTGGCTCGCTGCCGAGCGACTGTTTCTTCTCGGGCCCGTCGATATGCGAAATTTGAACTTCCAGAGTCGCCCGCGCGAATGGGTGACAAGCAGATAGGGCCCGTTCTCATCTGCCACTCTGCAGGACTGATCGCGGGGCTTCAGCGAATGGATCGAAGTCTTGGAAAGGGGCGTTCGGGGCCTCCTGAAATCGGCTTCTCAATAGGCCCCCGCAAAAGGCCCCCAAATGCGTCTGGATGCAGACGGATTCATATGAAAGCTACTGGCGGAGCCAGTCGACTTTATCGCAGATTTCCGGGGCTTTTTTCAGCCTCAAGCGGACATTGGCGGAGGTGGAAATGGTGCCGCTTAGGTGATTCGAACACCTGACCCCATCATTACGAATTATGAGAATTACGGCAGCGCGCCGTGATCGATGCACCAAGGAGCCACGAAAATCTAGGGTTTTTCCATCGCTAGCAATCTGAAACCATCCTTGACCTGAATTATCGTGATGCCTATGTGATGCCTAGAGACGGTTGAGGCATCACGCATGGCGAAGGCGAAGACCAGCAACACCGACCGGGCGGCGCCGAAGCGCGCGCCGATCACGAAGCGGACCGTTGACGCGGCGAAGGCCGGTGCGGCGGATTATGTCATTTGGGACGACGGCGGGCAGGGCACCGTCAAGGGCTTCGGGCTCAAGGTCTCGACGGCTGGGGCCAAGGTCTACATCTACCGTTATCGCGTGCCGGTGCCCGGTGCCGCCGCACGGCACATCGCCCCCAAAAAGGTGACGATCGGGCGCCATGGTGCCTTTACCCCGGAACAAGCCCGCATCCGGGCGCGTGAACTGGCGGCGCTTGTCGCGCAGGGTATCGACCCGCTCGAAGCCAAGGGCGCGGCGCTGGCAGCAAAGGCGGAGGCCAAGCAGCAAGCCGAGGAACGCGCGCGGCTAGAGGGCGAACTGCGCTTAGAGAAGCGGGCGGAGGTATGGCTGGAGGCCTACGAACTCACTCACCGGCCTTCGAGTGTCGCGCAGGCGCGCAATGCCGTGAAGTACATGCGCGCAAAGCTGGAGGGCAAGGCCCTGCCGGCGATCACGCGGCGCGACCTGCAGGGCGTACTTGATGCCATCCCGGCGCGCCAGAAGGCGCTCCGCCAGCAAGTGCGGGCGTACCTGTCCATTTTCTTCGGCTGGGCGCTGGAGCGCGGCGACATTGCCGAAAACCCGGTTCAAGGGCTCTCGAATCCCCCCGGCTCCGCGCCACGTGACCGGGTGCTGACAGATGCCGAGCTCGTGGACGTGTGGAAGGGAGCGGAGAAGATCCGCGCACCGCTGGGGGCGTTCTACCGCCTGCTGATCCTGACTGGCCAGCGCCGGGAGGAAGTGGCGGGCATGGGCTGGGGCGAGCTCGACCGCGCGGCCTCGCTTTGGACGATCCCGGCCAGCCGAGCGAAGAACGGGAAAGCGCACCTCGTACCGCTCGCTCCGCTCGTGATCGAGGAACTCGACCGCCTCGCCCTGGCCCATCAGGTGAAGGCTCGGGCCGAAGAGCCGGACCCGGAAGAATGGCCGGAAGCCGGGCCCGTGCTGACAATCCGGCGCGGCGTTGCGATCGGCGGTTTCAGCCAAGCGAAGGCGCTGCTCGACGCGGCCGTGACGGCGGCGCGCGATGGCCGTGCGCTGGCGCCTTGGCGCGTCCATGACTTGCGGCGGACCCTTGCCACCGGGCTGCAGCGGCTGGGCGTGCGGTTCGAAGTGACCGAGGCCGTGCTGAACCACGTGTCGGGGGCGCGCGGCGGCGTGGCAGGTATCTACCAGCGGCACGACTGGGCCGACGAGAAGCGCGCAGCGCTGGAGGCATGGGGGCGGCATATCGCCGCAGTGCTCGCCCCGGCCGACGATACGGGCAACGTGGTGCCGATCGGTACCGCTACAACGAAATTGACGGGATGACCCCGGCAATGCGGGCCGACTGGTGGGCGAACACCAGCCGACCCTACCACAACCGTCTACAGAGGAGACGAGTATGGCTGCTACCACCCTACATACGGAAGCCTCAGCCAGCAATTGCACGCCTAGCGCTGCAGATTTGCTTGCGCTGCGCATGAATGGAACGATCCCGTTTCTCACTCATGGCGATGGCCTTGATGACGCGCTTAAGCAGGCGCGGGCGATGATCATTGTGCTCGAATCTGCTTTCCGGACTGCCAGCGATGCTGATCACTTGCCGGAGGTTGACACGATCAATTGCCTCAATCCCTCCATCGTCGCTGACGCTCTGGAGGGGACGGCAACGCTGATCGCGCTCGCCCAGTACCATCGCGCCCAGAAAGGAGCTTGATCATGGGTAACATGGACCTACCGACCACCATCAAGGGCCGCGGGGCCGCAGCGGCTGAACAGTCGCGGCGCTCCGCCAGCACAATGGACTGCCTTTCCCGCATGGAAACGCTGGCGCGGCGCTTGGACCTTGGGAGCCGCAAGATCGGCGATGCCCTTATGGAAGCGGCAGAGAGCCCGACGCTTGCAGACAGCGCGACGGTGAAAGACGCGCTCGAATTATCGACTATGCTGGACGAGCAAATTTGCGAGCTCTCCGAGCTCGTGCAGCGGGCGGCCGGAACGCTGCGCGCGGCATCAGTGCGACGGCCGAGGGAACGTGAAGGAGCGATCGATCCGGCGGCGCACTACCTCGCTGCGCGCGAGGCCTTCAACGCCGGGCTGATCGGCGAGGCGGAGTATGTCGCAGCATGGCGCGCCATGGCGGAATGGAAGCCTACCAGTACGGACGGCTTCACTCGCAAGGTGCTGGCCATGTTTGGCGACGACGCGCTGCCAGAGCGGCCCTGGGTCGACTCCCTGATCGCCGACGGCGCGCGGCTGGTGGAAGCTGGGTGAGGTGCCAGCGGCCCGGTCAACCTGCTCGAAGACCGGGCCGCGTCGCCGCACGGAGACACGGCGGGCGAGGGCGGTATACCTTCGCCGCATCGCCACGTCACCTTCACCGCCGCACGGTATCGTGGAAAAGGACTAGGCCACCATGGCGGACGTGATAACCTTCGGACGTGCCAGCGCCATTGCCGATTGGCTGATCCCGCCTGACGGCGCTCGCTTGCTCGTGCTGCGAGCGCTGCGCGATGCAAAGGTGTGGGCATCAGGGGCACATGCTGCGCCCAAGACCGGGGACGTAGTGCTTGATGCCATGGGGCAGACAATCGGGCCGGATACGCCGTTCATATCGCCCGGCTGGTGGGCGCGGTATCTGGACGAGGCGCGCGATTATCCTCCGCAGGCTTGGCGCGCGTGGCTGGACGATCATGTCACGATCGAGGCGGAGCCCTTCGCGGCGGGCATCGATGCCCTCTTGGCCAGCCGCTACGCCAGCGACGATGACACCGCACGGGAAGACTGGACCGCGCTGCAGGTGCTCTCTTGGGTGGCAACGCACGAGGCGGAGCTTTGCGAGGCGCTGCGGCCTGACAACGCCGTTCCGGCCGCCACCGGCTGGCCTGCACCGTTTCGGCGCCTGCTGTGGACACTGGCGCGGCGCGCGGGCACTTGGCAGGCCCTGCCCCATGGCGGCACCGAGAAAGCGCGGGAGGCGTTCGCGGAGCTTCGCGCCGGGCTGCGGCGGGGCAAGGTGCTGGCCAGCGTGCACATCGATGGCAGGTGGCAGCGGGCCGATGCAGACCTTTTCGCCGGCGCGCGCTTCAATCCGCGCGCTGCCGTGTTCGACCTAGCCACGGGCCTTGACCTTCGATTCGACGGGGAAGCGGTGCGCCGACACTGGCCACCAGCCGGGCAGAAACGTGGCCGGCCGCGCACGATCGACCGCGAGGCAGCCCGGCGGCGAGCTCGTGCCGCGCGGGAGAGCAATCCCACGATATCGAAGTCAAAGGCTGCGCTGGCCCTCGCCAACGATATGGGCTGCGACCCGCGCGGAATGGAAAAGATCATCGCCGAAGTGTGGGAGGACAAATAGGGGCAGGGAATATCTCCCCCCTTTCTCCTATTTTCCCCCCGCGACGCGCGGCGAAACATGCATACTAGTGATGGCTCCGACAAATCAGGAGCCACCACAAATGACCCCCGAAATTCTCGATACCGCCGGAGCGGCGGAGTATCTGGGGCTTTCGACCCCGACGCTGGAGCGGATGCGGCTGCATGGGAATGGACCGCAATTCGCCAAGATGAGCCCCGGCCCGCGCGGCCCGGTGCGCTACCGCCGCGCAGACCTTGATGCCTGGGTGGCAACCCGGCTGGTCAAGAGCACGAGCGAAGCCGCCTGACCCATGGAACGAAAAACCCCCGCCGCGCGGAGCGGCAGGGGCGCGGATAGCTTGGTCGGCCCTTCCTGCGCACCTCCTACTCTCGCACTGATCCGGGCGCAACACGTGGCGGCCCGCTATGGCCTGCCTATCGAGACGGCGGCGATCGTCGCGGCGCTGGCCTTCGGCGGGGGCCCGCATGGATAGCGGCACCAGTCAGAGGCCGGGGAGCGGCGCGCCATGAGTCACGCCCTCACATCGATCGTGTGGGAGCTCGATATCGCTTCTGCGCAGAAGCTGGTGCTTCTCGAACTGGCCGACCGGGTGCGCGACGATCGCCGCGACGACATGGCTTGGCCATCGCTGCCAACACTTGCGCGCCGCACCGGATTGAACCGCCGAACCGTGATCCGCGCGCTGGAGGCGCTGGAGGGCGCTGGCCTCGTGCAGATCAACCGCAGGCAAGGGCGCGGCTCCCGATACGTGCTGCGCTTGCCACCGGACGGCCAGCTAGACCGGGGACATGGTGTCACCGGACACGGCACCGACCCGTGCCATGGTGTCACCAGTGACGGCGCGGACCCGTGCCATGGTGTCCAAGACCAGTGCCACCATGTCACCGACCCGTGTCACCCTGTCACCCTAACCGTAATAGAACCGGAAGAGAGCCGGAAAGGAATAGTCGTTCCGATCATGCGGCGGGCAGAGCGTGGTGATCACTTCCCCCGACCCGCATGGGCCGATGCGCAGGTGTGGGCCGACTTCCTTGCCAACCGGAAGGCCAAGCGCTGCCCCAACACCGCCACCGCCTACGCTGCATTCCTCCGCGATATCGAGCGGCTGGCATCACCCCAATGGCCACCGGAGCGGCTGCTGGCACACGCCACGGCGCGCGGCTGGGCAGGCATCTATGAACCTAGGGAGGCCAATGACCATGTCAGAGGATCCATGCAATCCAGTAGTACTGCGCCCATCGAATTCGGACCTGACCTCACAATCGAGCGACTTCGACGCGAGCGAGTATCGCCGTGAACGTGCGACCACGATCGCGCGCATCTATCGAGCCCTGTCGCTTGCGCTCACTGTCGCCCGGCCAGCGTCCTATGGCGACGCAGCGTGCAAGGCATGGCTCGAGGCGGCTTTCGAGTTTGTCGCGGACCTTCCTGTCGACGTGCTCGAGATCGCAGCCCGCGAGGCGGGCAAGGTGTGCCGACATCCGGCGCAGATCGTCCCGACCATTCACGAGCAAGCGGCCGAGATCATCGCCGCGCGCGATCGGCAGCGGCGCCTCGCCGCACCAGTGCAGCTTGCGGAAGGCTGGGGCGCAGAGCCTCTACCGCCAAAGCTGCACTTGTCCCGTGAGGAATGTGACAGGATCAAAGAGGCCGCGGCTGCCATGGCCGAGCAGGAGCGGCGGGAGCGGCTGCAGCGGAGGGGCGGCGCGGCATGATGCCGGACTTACGGCTCACGTAACCCATGGGTGTTTCGCAACGGGATACAAAACGGCCGTCAACCGCTTTGACCCTAATTCAGAGATTTTTTTTCGGGCGGGGAAATTTTCGCGAGGCGTAAATTTTCACCCCTCCGGAAAGTTATTCCCCCCGGGCCCTCGCTGCCGCTGGGCAGCAGATCCCCGGAAAATGGGCATTTTCGTTTTCCCCCGATGGGGGAGCACCGGGCCGATAATTGTTTTCTTGCCCGGCAAATAATTCTCACACGGAGGAAAAATAATGCGCCCCACACCACCCGCACCGATCCGACAGAGCTTCGACCTGCCCGGCGGTCATCGTATCGACTTCGAATTCCGCCGGCCTGACCTGCTCTCGTACGAAATCACGCCCTACCCCCGGTTCAAGACCCGCGCCGAGACAATGGAATTCATCGGCGCCTACAAAGTCGTGCAGCGCGAATTCCTCGTGCGTATTGCCACCGCGACCGGCCTCGTGCTGGCCGTCGTGGATGCACTGCCCGATGGGAGCGAGGCGATCGGCCCGACGATTGCACCGGCTGGCCGAGAGTGTTAAGCCAAAGGCATCCCCGCGCGAGATGCCGGGGATGCCATGATCCAGATCGCGCGCGACGCCGATCGATCCCGCCGCCCCATAGAACCGTGCTTCGCGCGGTGCTTGCGACGGTCCCCCATGTCATCACCAGCCACAACCACGGGGACAGCTATGTCCAACGTTAAAATCCACATCGAGCACGAGAGCGACCTGCAGGCCGGTCTCAGGTTTGAAGAGTTCCCCGACGAGCTCCGCGACGCTCTCCGCAACGAAATCTCCGCGCTCACGCGCGAGGCTTTCGGGCGATACCGCTCCCGCGTCCCGGTGCGAACCGGCAAGCTGCTGGGGCAAGTTCGCGAGGCCGTGCACTCCGACCCCGACAAGGTTCGCGGCGCGGTCTACATCGACGGCAAGGGCAGCGGCGGTGCCTCCGACTTCGCCAAGGCTGGCGCTCTCGAATACGGCTCGACCGGCAAGAAGTTCAAGGTATCGGGCGGCCCTTTGAGCCTTGACCATGTGTTTGAAGAGCACCTGGCCGCGCCAATGGTGACCATCCGCAAAGCCTACAGGCGGGCCAGCTCCATTATGGAGCACGCCTTCGCCCGCGGCACGATCGAGGCCATGGCCCCGGAGATCAAGAGCCGGCTGGAGGCTGTAGTCTCCCGTGCCGTGGCAGATGCCAATGACTGAACCCCGCATCCGAACAATCGAAACTGCGCTCCGCCGCGCCGGCATGTCTGCCGCAGCAGCGAAGCGCGAAGCGGCGGCGCGCATGGCCTTGCAGGCCTCGCTCGCTGCCTCACACCCTCGCACGAAAAGGAACACAGCCGATATGGCTTCCACCACCCTCCGCCGCGCGTTCGACAAGTTCGCGCCGCAGTATCGCTACATCGCCGAAATTCCCGGCACCGCGAACATGAACTACACCGTCACCAGCCTTCGGCAGGCCAAGGCCGCCATCGTCGATGGACTCGACCCGACCGATCCGGACGGCTGGGACGCACGCAAGGCGCTCGCCGAGGGCGCCATTGCCGAACTGGACCGCATGATCGAAGCCAAGAGCGCAGCAATGGGCGAGGCCGCCCGCTCCGCGCGTCCCGTTGGTGGGCAGGAGCGCAGCAGCTGGCAGGGCGGAGGCTGGGGCGGCGCGCCGATGCTCCGCGACGTCCACACCGGCCGCGCTATCCGGACCTACTCCGCACGCGAGCCGATCGCCAGCGACGGCGGCGAGCCTGATTGGGGCGTGGGCGACATGGTGCGCGCGGCCGTCACGGGCGATTGGAATCGCCTCCCCTCGCACATGCGCGCCGGTTCGGCTGGCGTCGGCAGTGCCGGCGGCTTCCTGATCCCGAGTGAGATGGCCGGTTTCGTGGTCGACCTGGCCCGCGCCAAGGCACGTGTCATGGAAGCCGGCGCAATCACCGTGCCGATGACGGCGGGCAACCTGCAGGTGGCGACGGTGACCGGGGACCCCGCTCCCGGCTGGCGCGGCGAGGGGAAGGCCTTCCCCGTGTCGCAGGGTAGCTATGGCAGCGTGATGCTCACGACCAAGGTGCTGGGTGTGATCGTGCCGCTCACGCTCGAGCTCGTGATGAGCGCGAGCAACGTCAACGAATTGGTGATGAGCCAGTTGACCGCGCAAATGGCTTTGAAGCTCGATGCCGCCGCGATCGCTGGCGATGGCACGCAGGACACCCCGCGCGGGATCAATGTGAACATCCCGACCAAGAACGTCGTGACACTTGGCGCGCCGGCTACCACCGGAGCCTACACGAATTGGTCCAAGGCAATCGGCAAGGTGCTCGCAGCAAATGCCGATGCCGAGAAGCTGGCAATTCTCCACAATTCGGACGTCGTCACAGCGATGGATTCGTTCGTGGATACCACGGGCCAGCCGGTGCAGCCGCCTCCGAGCTATGCCAAGATCCGCGATGCAGGGCGCGAGTATGTCGCCAACGGCATCGCCACCAGTGGCAGCCCTGCAGCGACCTATTCGCTGGTCGGGGACTTCTCGCAGGTGCTGTTCGGGATGCAGCAAAGCCTCATGCTCGAAGTATCGCGCGAAGGCACCTACACCGACACGAGCGGCACCACCTCTGCCTTTGGCAATGGCATGGTGCTGATTCGCGCGATGATGATGCTCGACGTGGCAATCCTGCAGCCGAGTTTCTTCGCCAAGGTGGACGATATCCGCATCACGTGACCCCCACGGGTGCCGCCCTGGCCCGCACCCCCGGGCCAGTCTGCCGCTCCCGACCCGATGGCCGGCGAGGACTTCACCACCCCGGTGGGAGCCTCGCCGGCCATTTTTCGTCGCCCCCAGATTTTGGGCGGTCCGAGTTTTGCGGCTTCCTCGTGGAGCCTCAAATTGAGGATGGGCCAAATCTGGACCACCAGCGGTGGAACACCCCTTTTCCTCAAAGATGAGGGAAAGGTCACATCCACCATTGGTGGAAGTCACCCGCAGAATGCGCGCGATCGACTTGCGGAGGGGCTGCCCTCAAATTTGAGGACACCCCTGTAGCTGCATCCAAATTTGGATAGTCCTCCGTTGGAGGAGCACTTCCTCCATTGGAGGAAGTGAGATCACGCTGGCAGCGCTTTCGTGATGCCTATGTGATGCCTGACAGCGGTTCTCGGATGGCTCCAGCCGGAGAATATCGGCTAAGTATCTGAAAAATGGTGCCGCTTAGGTGATTCGAACACCTGACCCCATCATTACGAATGATGTGCTCTACCGACTGAGCTAAAGCGGCGTGCCTCTTGGGCAGGCGGGCGCTTTAGCCAGAGGCTGGGCTCTAGGCAATGGCATTTCGTGGGATTGGCGCCGAGTTCGTGCGATCGCGGCCAAATTGCGCATATCGGTCGCAAGCGAGAGCCGGGCGGCGTGGGGTGCTGGCTCATGTGCCCGGGGGCCAGCAGGGCAGAATCAGCAGGAAGCATGTGCCGTCGCTTTTGTCCCGCAGAGTAAGCGAGCCGCCGTTCCCTTCGATCAGTGCGCGGGCGATGGGCAGGCCGAGGCCGGTGCCGCCCTGGGCGCGCTTGCTGGTGAAGAAGGGTTCGAAAATGCGGGGCCGGTCGTTCGGCGCAATGCCGCTGCCGTTGTCGCTGACCGTGAGCTGCAAGTGGTCGTCGATCAGGGCGGCGGCGAGGGTGACCTGGCCGGCGCCGGCCGCGCGGGCATTGTCGATCAGGGTGGTGAGGGCGGTTTCGAGTGCCGATCCATCGATCCGCAGCCGGGCCGGAATGCGCGCAGCGGCGGTGTCGATGGTGAAGTCCGTTGTGCCGAGCCCGTCCGCGATGCGGGCGAGCACGTCGGCCAGATCGCACGAGGCGCCTTCGTGAGGGCGCTGCATGTCGGCCTTGGCGAGATCGAGCAGGCGCGAAATCAGCCGGTTGAGGCGCTGGGTATCGGCGGCCATGTTGGCGAGGAAGCCCGCGTATTCCTCATCCGACATCGCCGAGCCGTGGTCCTGCAGCAGCTCGATTCCGCCGGAAAGGCCGGTGAGCGGGGTCTTGAATTCGTGCGCCAGCGCGGTGGCGAAATCGCGCAGGTAGTGCGAGCGCACTTCGATTGCAGCGGCCATCGTGGCGAAATCCCGGATCAGGCTGTCGATCTCCTGCACGCGCAGCGTGGGCTGGGGCGGGGCGGCGCGGCGGCCTTCGGCGAGCGCGCGCGTCGCGCGGCTGAGCGCTTCGAGCGGCCGCACGATCGTGCGGCCCAGGGCTGCGGTGATCGCCACGAGGAACAGGAAGATCGCTGCCGTGCCCGCCGCGATCTTGCCCCGGTCTTCGTACATGCCGCGAAACAGCGCGCGCGGCGATCGGGACAGCAGGACGACCCCGACGACGTGGCCGTTCGCGATGATCGGGCGGGCATGATGCAGCCGGATGTCGGTCGCGCGGCTGATCCATTCGAGCGCGGAGGACCGGGTATACGACCCGTTATGGCGAAGCGTGGTCACGGGGCTGCCGGCCAGCGCCGTGCGCACTTCGGGGAGCGCGGCCAGCGACTTTCCGGCATCGCGGCCGTTGAGCACCACGCCGTGCCGATCGAGCAGCATGATCGAGGCGAGCGTGATCTGCCGGGTCTGATCGATCACGGGTGACCAGACTTTTGCCATGTCTGCGGCAGCGGGATCAGGCTTCAGCGCGGTCGGCACCGGATCGGGTCGTTCGCCGAGGACAGAACTCGTGCGCAGGTCGATGCTGGTCGAGATGGTGCGGTCATCGTAGTCGCGCGGGTCTGCGGCGCGGCTGATCGCCGCAGAGGCGGCGTCCCCGGCAAAACCGAGCGCGGTGCTCGCCGCCAGCGCGCTGCCCTGCGCGATCAGTTCCGCTTCGGTGCGGCGGACCAGCGCGTTCTCGTAGACTCTCAGCCCGATGGCCGCGACGCCCGGCAGTGCAGCCACGACAAGCAGGAGAATGAACATGATCGAGCGCAGCCGCAGCACCGGCCAGAAGCGCGCGATCAGCCGCTTCATTTCCCCTGGCATGGCCCGAGCCGATATCCGATGCCGGCGCGGGTTTCGATCACGTCCGGCGCGCCGCATTGGGCGAACTTGCGCCGCAGGTTGCGGATGTGGCTGTCGATCGTGCGATCGGTGACTGCAAAGCCCGGGCCGTGGAGCCGGTCGATCAGCGCATCGCGCGACAGGATGCGGTTGCCGGCCGCCGCCAGCGCCGCCAGCAGCGAGAACTCGGTGACGGTGAGCGCGACTTCCTGATCCTGCCAGAAGGCCTGCCATCCGGCGGTATCGATCCGCAGCAGGCCGTGCGCCATATCCGTGCCCGCTGCCTTCGGGGGCGCAGGCGCGGCGCGGCGGAGGATAGCGCCTGCCCGCGCGACCACTTCGCGGGGCGAGAACGGTTTGACGACATAATCATCGGCGCCCAGTTCGATCCCCAGCACGCGGTCGATCTCCTCATCGCGCGAGGAGAGGAACAGGATCGGCACGGCGCAGTCCATCGCGCGCAGCCGGCGGCAGACTTCTAGCCCGTCCATGCGCGGCATGTTGATATCGAGCACGACCAGATCGGGCAGGGCGGCGGCCACGCTGGCGAGCGCGGCTTCGCCATCGGTCGCTTCCACGGTGCCCATACCCGCCTTGGCGAAGGCGAAGGCCAGCACCTGGCGGATATGCGGATCATCATCGACAAGGAGAACCTTGCGGGGGGCGGTACTGGTCATCGGCTGATCTTTCATGGCTTCGCGGGCCGGGTCAATGCGGGTGCGGCGGGTGCGGGGATGGCAGGTTCGAGCCCGAGGGCACCGCGCAGTTCGGTGACATCGCGGTGCGTGCAATCGATCCAGCCGTGATCTGCGGGGTTGAGCGCATCCTTGCGCAAAGTCGCGCGCACTTCGGCGAGGCGCAGGGCGCCCAGCACGCTCCAGCGGTACTCGGCGAGATCGCGGGTCAGCTGGGCCTGGGCATTTTCGCGCAGCAGCCGTGCCCACAGGTGGATGGGCTCTGGCGCTGGGCGCTGCTCCAGCTGCGCCAGCGCGATGAGGGCCGACACGCCCATGCCTTGCAGATGGCAGATATCGAGCGCGGCCCCGCCGCCGCCGAGTTCGCGGGCGTGGGCGATGTTGTAGCGCGCCGCCGCCGAGTTGAGATCGACGAAGCTGCAGCCCATCAGCAAGGCAAGCGCAGCCGCTGCGTTGGTGTTGATCAGCCAGCCGGCGCTCTTGCCCCGCAACAGGCGCCATATCACGAGCACCAGGCCCAGCGCCACGAGCGCCATCCAGAGCAGCGCGGCGATGCGCAGCTCCGTAAGCGAGTAGGCGGCGATATAGTCCATCGTGCGCAGGGCGGCATTGCCCACGAGCAGCACGTTCTGCGCGATCCACACGATAACGAGACGGCGCACCAGCGGCATGGCAGCAGTGGTGGAGCCGGGGCGCAGCGCCACGAGCACGAAGCCCGCCGCAAGCAGCGCGGTGACGACCAGCGGATAGGCACCGCGGTGGGCGTATTCTGCCAGCGTCATGCCCTTGGGCAGGGGGGCAAGGCCCCACAGCCACAGCAGGTCCATCGCGTTTTGCAGGGCAAACAGGGCGTTGAACGCGATCAGCGAGAGCTGGACCGAGGCGGGCGTGACTCCGGGCAGGGCCAGATCGCCCCGGCCATCGAAGGTGCCGAGCACGCGCCGGCTCATGCGCGGGCGCAGCAGGCTCCAGGCCATGGTGAACCACGCCGCGCCGAGCAGGAAGCGGACGAACCAGTCGTCCGGCGGGGTCAGCGACAAGGCCTGATCGAACCAGTTCTCGATCACTGGATTGGCCGAGGCGAACAGGCCGAGGATCACGCCGCTGCCGAGAACCGGGAGCACAAGCTGGGGCAGCGCGCGGCGAATCTGTCCCCGCCCGCGTCGGGGGCTGACGCGGATCAGGCGGCGCAGATCGAGCAAGGGGGCGATCCCGGCGCGGAGCGCGTGCAGGATCAGCCGCTGGCTCCAGCCCCAGGCATCGCCGAAGCGCGCCGCAGCCGGCATCAGCGTGCCCATGCCGGCGAAGAGCCAGAACAGGCACCAGGCGAGCAGACCCGGATCGATGATCATGGCCAGCGCGGCGATCCCGGCAAGGGCGAAGCTGGTCCGGGCTGCCGCGCGGTGCAGAATGGCAGGGCGCGCCGCAGCCGTGAGCCCGAGCAGCAGGAGTTGCAGCCCTCCGAATGCCGGCCAGCCTACCTCCCAGCTGAACATCGCGGCATCCACGACAGCGGCAACGCCGCACGCTCCGCCGAGTTTGAACAGGAAACTTCCCCTGCGTTGCAAGCCAACCATGCTGTGCTCCATTCCATCGATATCCGGGGAATGGGCCGGGGGCGCGGAGGGCTGCCTGCGCGCGGCGTGCAATCCCGATCAGGTTCGCTTGCAGAAAATATGCAGACGACCTGCCGCGCGAAGCGCAGGCGGCGAATTGCGGCGGGCGGCCAAGCAAGATCGCTTGACGGCAGGCTGCTCAGTGCGAAGAATATCGCCGACCCGTCGGACGCTGCCAAACTTCCGGATTGGTTGGATTATTGCACGGTGCCCGCCCGTTTCAGGCGCCGTGCACATGGGGCGGGAGGAAGCCGTGGCGTTGGGGATCTGGGACCGGTTCAAGACTTCGCTTGGTCTTGTCTACAAGGCGACGGGAGAGGGCGTCGGGCAGGCTCCCATTTTCAAGCTCGAGAAGTTTTTCGCGGATCTTGCCAAGCGGGAGCGAAGCATTCCGCATCAAATCGCGGCTTATGTCTGCGTCGGGGAGCAAACCTCGATCGTGCTGAAACTGCAAGGCAGCGTGCTGCAACAGGCCTGGCGGTCGCGCCACAGGATCTATCCGATCCGGGATGAGGGCGGCCTGTTCACCAAGCTGGCGGACTGGCGCGTGGACCAGATGATGCGGCTTGGCGAGGTTCTGGCTGCGCTTGATCCCATCACTTACGAATGGGGCTACTTCGGCACGAAGAAATCGCCGGACTGGCTGCGGCATGTCGTGACCCAGTGGCTCGGGCAAGGGCGTAAGAACCAGCCGGTCGAAACGCTCGAGGAACTCGTCAAGGCCGGGGAGCTCGGGTTCGGGGCCGTGCTCGATATCGTGTTCTGCCGCGATGCGGCGCAGTATGGCTCCAACAGTTCGGTGGACCGGTTCGCCGGGATCGAGCAGATGCTGAGGGACAGGACTGCCGCTGTCGGTGCTGCATTGACGGACGCGGGTGCGGATGTGCGGGCCGAAGTGATCGCCACCATCGGCCGCCTGGGTCTGCAAGGGATCTATCTGCCCGTGCTGGTGGACGCGGCAATCGGCACATCGAAGAAGGTGCGCACCGCGGCACGGCAGGCGCTGACCGGAAGCCACGGTGGAGCACTCGCCGCCTGCATCACCGAACGCTTTGCCGCTGCAGCGCCGGGTGCGCGGGCCGAACTGGTCGAAGTCGCCGCCCTGACGCTGGGCGATCACGCCGCACCGACACTGGCCCGCCTGCGGGAGGGTGAGACATCGGCCAAGGTGATCGCAGCGTTCGAACGGACTGCCGGGGCGCCGCCCGCGCCGGGCGCCACAGACGAGGCGGCCCCGCTCGAGCCGGACGGCGCGCAGGGCTATACCGCCGTCGATGGCACCTGGGTTGCGCTGCCGCCCGCCGAGCCTGGCCCGGGGGCGACGCCGTTCGATCGCAGCGCGCTGGCCGTGCTGGCACCCGCAGCGGAGGAGTTCAATCGCTTGCTGGCCAAGGGCAAGGAAGAATCCGAAAACAACAAGTGGCACTGGTCGAAGCAGTATTCCCCAGTCGATCGCAGCGCGCTGGAACGGATCGCGAAGCTGGCGGAAAGCACGCATCCCATCAGCACCAACCAGAGCCAATTGGGCTGGCTGAACTTTCAGCAGCTCCGCCATCCTGCCATCGATCTGTTCCTAGATGATCCGCGCGTGTCGCTGCACCATCTGGTGCGCCTCGTGCTCGGTTCGTCCAATCGGCATTTCTACAGCCTGTTCAATGGCTGGGCCGGCCAGGCGGGTGCTGCGATCCAGCGGCGCCTGGCGGCCGGGCTCGATATCCGCACGTTCTATGATGTTTGGCTGGCGAACGGGGGGCAGGACTTCATTGCCGACCATCTCACGCAGCGCTGGTACTGGCCGCAGCCGGACATCGAGGTGTCACTCTGGCCCTTGCTGGCCGAACGGCTGGCGATGCTTGACGAGGCGCTGGGCATGGTCCCGCAATCTGGCGGCAGCCCGATGCGGCTCACCGTCGGGCTCGAACTGCTCGGCCATTTCCCCAAGCTGCCCGCGCGCTACCGATCACGTCTGCTGATCCTTGCCAGCGATACCTCCAGCCATGTGCGCACCCCGGCGCGGGCGCTGCTGGCCGGGACGCCGGGGCTGGGCGAGGCCATCGCGCGGCAGCTGGAGGACGGGCGGCAGGACGTGCGCGCGCAGGCGGCGGACTGGCTCGCCCGGCGCGGCGAGCGCGGGGAAGTGCAGGCGATCCGCCGCGCCCTTGCCAAGGACAAGAGCGATCTCGCCCGCGCCGCGATGATTTCCGCGCTGGAGCGGTTGGGTGAGGACGTTTCCGAGTTCCTCGCGCAGGACGCGATGCTCAAGGAGGCGCGGGCTGGCATCGCCAAGCTCAAGATCAAGGCGCTCGATTGGTTCCCGTTCGACCGGTTGCCGCAGTTACGATGGGACAGCGGGGAGCTGGTCGATCCCCTGCTGCCGCGCTGGTGGGTGCTCCTTGCAGGCAAGCTCAAGCAGCCCGGCGGCAATGCGCTGATGTCGCTGTGGCTCGACCGGCTTGCCCCCGGCGATGCGCACAAGCTGGGCTGGATGGTGCTGACCACGTGGATCGACGAGGACACCCGCACGCCGAGCGACGAGGAGGCGAATGCCCATGCCGCCGCGCATGTCGATGCAGTGCTCAAGCAGAACATCGCCAATGCCAAGCGCTGGCCGCAGAGCGCCGACTACTTCCCCACCGATCGCGCCGTGGTCTTCGCACGGCTCAAGGCGGGGATGGCTTCGACCTATCTGGGCAGCGCGGCAGACAGCAAGGGCATCCTCGCGCTTTGCGCGCGGGTGAACGGTGCCGATGCGGCGCAGCGCGTGCGCGCTTTCCTCAAGGACCATGGCGCGCGCGTCTCGCAGTCCAAGGCGCTGCTCGAAGCGCTTGCTGCCAATGGCAGCAGCGCGGCGCTGCAAGTCGTGCTCGCGGCGTCCAACCGGTCGAAGCAGAAGAGCGTGCAGGCCCATGCCGCCGCGCTGATCGATGCGATTGCCGATCGGAACGGCTGGTCTGCAGCGCAGCTGGCCGATCGCACCGTGCCCACCGCCGGCTTCGATGCGGACGGCGTGCTGGAGCTCGATTGCGGCGAGGGGCGGACTTACACCGCGCGGCTCGACGAGCAGGATGCGCTGGTGCTGTTCAACGCCGATGGGCGCGAGGTGAAGGCGCTGCCCGGCCCCCGCATCGACGAGGAACGCCCGGCGGTGGAAGCGGCCAAGAAGCTTCTTTCCAACGCGCGCAAGGAAACCAAGCAGGTCATCGCCGCACAGACCGAGCGGATGAAGGAAGCCATGTGCCTGCAGCGCAGCTGGCCGCGCGAGGATTGGGAGAGCTTCATCGCCGGTCATCCCATCGTCGGGCGGATCGCCGCGCGGCTTATCTGGCAGGGCCTAGATCACCAAGCGCAACCGGCGGCGCTGTTCCGCCCGCTTGGGGATGGCAGCTATACCGATCAGGAAGACGGCGATGTCGATCTTGCCGCCTTTGCCGAGATCCGGCTTGCGCATTCCTCGCTGCTCGATGCCGCAACCATCGCCGCGTGGCGCGGGCACCTGGCGGATTATGCGGTGCAATCGCCGTTCGACCAGCTGGGCCGCGATCTGCCGCAGCTCGACCCCGGGCAGGCGAGTGCCCGCGAAATCGCCGACCGCGAGGGCTGGATGATCGAAACGTTCAAGCTGCGCGGCGCGGCGAGCAAGCTGGGCTGGCAGCGCGGCCCGGCGCAGGATGGCGGCTGGTTCCTGACTTACGAGAAGACCTACCGCGAAGCCGGCCTGCAGGTGGAAATCGAGTTCACCGGCAGCCCCTTGCCCGAAGAGAACCGCCCCGCCGCGCTGCATTCGCTGGCTTTTCGCAAGCTGCGCGGGTCAGGCGCGGGCGGCAATGCCGTGGCGCTGGGCGATGTGCCGCCGGTCCTGCTCGCCGAATGCTGGCGCGACTATCATGATATTGCCGCCAAAGGCACCGGCTTCGATGTGCTGTGGAAGAAGAAGGCCTACGCATGACCGAGCAGACCGAGGCAATCCGCAGACCGGCCGAGCAGCGCTATGCCGCCGAATTGGCCCAGCTTGCGGCGGACGATACGAAGAATCCGCGCCCGGCTGGTTGGCGGCTTTCGCCGCGCGCGGTACGCAAGTTCCTGCTGGGGGACGCAAAACTGGGCATCGCGCGCAAGTTCTATGGCGATGATCCGCTGGCCGACCGCGCAATCGTCAGCCTGATGAGCCAGCAGGGGCTGATGCTGGTGGGAGAACCGGGTACCGCCAAATCGCTGCTCTCCGAACTGCTCGCCGCCGCCGTTTCCGGCACATCGGCGCTGGTGGTGCAAGGATCGGCGGGGACGACCGAGGATCATATCCGCTACGGCTGGAACTATGCGCTGCTGCTGGCCGAGGGGCCAAGCGCGCGCGCGCTGGTGCCATCGCCCGTGCTCAACGCCATGCGCACCGGCCGGATCGTGCGCTTCGAGGAAATCACCCGCTGCCCGCCCGAAGTGCAGGACGCGCTGATTTCGATCCTTTCGGAAAAGGCACTGGCCCTGCCCGAACTCGGCCCCGATGCGGTGAGCATGGCCGCGCCCGGCTTCAACGTGATCGCCACGGCCAACTTGCGCGATCGCGGCGTCCACGAAATCTCCAGCGCGCTCAAGCGCCGCTTCAATTTCGAGACGGTGCACCCGATCAGTGATCCCGATTTCGAGCGCGAACTTGTGCTGAAGCAGCTGGCCGAGCGGCTGGAACCGGCGGGCATCGTCGTGCGCGGCGAGCGGGAAGTGGCCGATCTGCTGGTGCGCACCTTCCAGGACTTGCGCACCGGGCGCACGGCTGAAGGCGTGAACCTCAACCGGCCCGATGCGGTCATGTCCACCGCCGAGGCGGTCAACGTGCTCCATGCCGCCGCGCTGGAGGCGGTTTACCTCGATGATGGGCGGCTTTCGGGCATGCATGTCGCGCGGCAGATCCAGGGCGTGGTGCTCAAGGATTCGCCGGAGGATGGGAAGCGCCTGCGCGCCTATGTCGATCATATCGTGAAGGAGCGCGCCGGGCGTTCGGGCGTGTGGAAGGAATTCTATCAGGCGGCGCGGTCGCTCAAGCTGGGGTGAGGCCGCCGGTGGAAGCGCCCCCACTCCATGATCCCGCACGCGATCTGTGGATCGTGCCGATCCGGCACCATAGCCCGGCCTGCGCCGCGCATCTCGAGCGGCTGCTGGCGGCGGTCGGACCCAAGGCCGTGCTGATCGAGGGTCCCCTCGATTTCGAGCCGCTGATCGAGCAGGTCTGCGACCCCCGCACCCGCGCGCCGGTGGCCATAGTCGCGCTGCGCGATGCGGCGAAGGATAGCGGCAACCGCCGCGTGGTCAGCTATTTCCCGTTCTGCAGCCACAGCCCCGAACTGATCGCGCTGCAGACCGCTGCGGCCAGCGGCATTCCCGCGCGCCTGATCGATCTCCCGTCGACCGACCCGGCGATGATGCCGGGCGGCGACGAGGACACCGGTGCCCGCTCGCTGATCGGCGACGAGACACCGTTCGACGTAGGCGACTATGTCACTGCGCTCGCCCGCGAACTCGGCTGCCGCGATGGCAACGAGGTGTGGGACCAACTGTTCGAAAGCCGCATAGCCGAACCTGACTGGGCGCGCTTTTTCGCCGATGTCGGGCAATACTGCGCCTGCATCCGCGGCGCCGTTTCGTCCGATGCGATGACGCGCGATGGCACTCTGGCGCGTGAGGCGCAGATGCGGGCGCTGATCGCGCGGCACCGGGCCGCAACCGAGGGGCCTATCGTGGTCCTTGTGGGCGGCTTCCATGCCGCCGCGCTGATCGATCCCGGCCGCGACAAGGTGGTTGAGCCGAAGCCGGGTGCGGGGCGTTCCTACCTTGTCCGCTATGGCATGCGGCAGCTCGATGCGCTGGCGGGATACAGCGCCGGCCTTGCGCTGCCGGGCTTTTACGAACGGCTGTGGCAGGCGCGCGAGACGGGCGGCAAGGCGCTGGCGCTCGATCTTATCACCGGCTTTGCGGCGCATCTGCGCGGCACGGACCTTGCGGCGCCCAGCTTGCCGGTCGTGCTGAACGCGGTCGAACAGGCCGAGCGCCTTGCCGCGCTGCGAGGGCGGCCGTTTCCCGCGCGCGACGATATCATCGATGCGGTGCGCTCCAGCTTCATCAAGGACGAAATACCGGTGGGCGAGGTGCCGCTCCTCGCGGAGCTCAGGGCCTGGCTGACCGGCAGCGCGATCGGCGATGTGCCACCATCGGCCGGATCGCCCCCGCTGGTCGAGGCAGTGCGCGACAGCGCGCGGGCGCTGGGCTTCACGATTGCCGACGGCGAGCGGCGCACGCGCGAACTCGATATCTACCGCAAGCCGCGCCACCGCGAAGCGAGCCGTCTTTGCCATGCGATGGCGCTGATCGGTTCCGACTTCGCACAGCGCACGGCAGGGCCCGATTTCCGCAACGATGCCGGGCTCGACCGACTGCACGAGATCTGGTCGGTGTGCTGGTCGCCGAATGTGGAGACCCGGCTGATCGAGCTCTCCGAAGTGGCGGACACACTGACCGAAGCGCTGGCGGCGGTGCTGGCCGAAAAGCTGGCCAAGCTTTCGCAGCAGGGCCGCGGGCGCAGCGCGATTGCGGCAATCGATCTCTATGCGGCGGCGTGCCGGGCCGGGCTTGGCGAGGCGGCAGACGCGGTGCTCGATGCGGTCGAGCGCCATGTGCTTGATGATCCCGAACTGGCCTCGCTCATCGCCGCGCTGACCGATCTCGTGCTCCTGCGCCGGAGCCGCGAGGTGCTGGCGATTGCCGATACGGCCACGCTCGACCGGATCATGGCTGCCGCCTGGCGCCGCATCCTCGTCCTGCTCCCCGAACTGGCCTATTGCGGGGAGGATCAACTGCGCCCTGCTATTGCCGCGCTGGCCGATCTGCGCGGGCTGATCGAGCTTGCCCGTTCGTCTGGCGCACCGCTCGATCTAGCCCTGTTCGACGAGGCGCTGGCCCGGCTCGGCGAGGCCGAACTTGATCCGATGCTCGCCGGTGCGGTGACCGCCTTTGCCCTGACCGGCGGCCAGATCGCCCCTGCCGCGCTGGAGCAGCGGCTGCGCGGCGAACTGGCCAGCGGCTATGTCGAGCCTGCCGACCGGCTGGCGTTCCTTGGCGGTGTGGTCGCGATCGCGCGCGAGTTGCTGTGGACGACGCCGGTGATCATCACCGCGCTCAACGATGTGGTGGCGGGAGCGAGCGAGGAGGCCTTCGTTGCGCTGCTCCCCCACTTGCGCCTCGCGCTCATGCCGCTTGACCCGCGCGAGACGGACCGGTTGGCGAGCGAAGTTGCCGATCTCATTGGTGCCGATCCGAACCGTCTTGCCGTGTTGGTTGCGCTTCCCGAAGACGATTTCGCCGCCAACCTCGCGCTTGACCGCGAATTGCACGCCATTCTCGTACGCGACGGCCTCGCATGACCGACCCGCAGCTTCTGCGTCGCTGGCGCCTTGCGCTGGGCCGCTATGCCGAGCGCGCCCTGCCATCCTCCGAGCTTTCCGGCGCGGACCTGCGGGCGGACCGCGCGCTCGATTATCTCTACGCGCGCGAGATGGAGAAGCGCGGGCTCCGGCGCAGCAAGCAGGGCGGCGGCGCGGGTGGTTCGCTCGATCCGACTCGCCTGACGCCGCTCGGCTGGCTTGGCGAGCTGCGCGATCTGTTTCCGCAGTCGGTCTATGAAACCGTGCAGGCCCACGCGATCGACAATCTCGGGATGAGCGAACTGCTGTCCGATCCGGCAGTGCTCGATGCGCTTGAGCCGAACCGCGACCTGCTCAAAGCCCTGATCGCCTTCAAGGGTGCGGCCAATCCGGCGGCGCGCGAGAAGATCCGCGAGGTGACCCGCAAGGTGGTGGAGGAGATACTCCGGCAGCTCCGCCCCCGGGTCGAGGCCGCGCTGGCCGGCAAGCCGAACCGCTTCCGCCGCAGCCAGCTCAAGTCGATGAAGAACTTCGCCTGGCGCGAGACGATCCGCGATAACCTGAAGAACTGGGACAGCGAGCGCGGCCGGATCGTGGCGGATCGGCTGCGCTTTCATGGTCGCAGCCGGCGGCGCCTGCCCTGGACGATCATCCTCTGCGTCGATCAGTCGGGCTCGATGCTGTCCTCGACGATCTATGCCGCGGTCATGGCCTCGATCCTCACGGCGCTGCCATCGGTGGAGGTCAAGTTGGTGGTGTTCGATACCGCCATCGTCGATCTTTCCAGCGAGGCGCATGATCCGGTCGAAGTGCTGATGTCGGTTCAGCTGGGCGGGGGGACCAATATCGGCGCGGCGACGGAGTACTGCGAGGGTCTCGTCACCCAGCCGACACGCACGATCTTCGTCCTCATCAGCGATTTCGAGGAAGGCGCGCCGGTTGGCCGGCTGCTTTCGGCGGTGCGCCGGATGGCATCGGCGCGGATCACCATGCTCGGTCTCGGCGCGCTGAGCGACGATGCCGCGCCGGTCTATGATCGGCGCATGGCGGAACGGCTGGCGGGCTGCGGCATGGAGATCGCCGCGCTCACCCCGGACCGGTTCGCCGAATGGATCGGAGCGCGGATCGCATGATAGACCCGGCCTTGCGCCAAAGCCTTGCGGCCTACGATGACACCGCGCTGGCGGCGCTCGCCAATCCGGGGCTGGTGCGCCGCGCGCATCGCGATCTGGACGAGGGCAAGGTGCGCCTGATCGCGGGATCGCCCGGCAAGGCTGAAGTCGAAGCCGATGGCCATCTGGTGGTGCTCGATACGCGGGGGCCCGGCGCGGCGCCGTGTGCGTGCAAGTCGGCCGCGATGTGCCGCCACCGGATCGCGGCGGTGCTCTTTGTGCTGGCGCCGACCACAGAGGATCCCGCCGGCGAGGAAACGCCGCCACAAGCCGCCGATCCGCACGAACTGCTGGCAGCCTTCGATCCTGCAGCGCTTGAGCGCTGGGCCGGCAAGGCGAGCTGGCGTGCGGCGCTGGAAATGGCGGGCGAACCGGCCAAGGTCGATGTGCAGGCCAATGCAATCGCGGTCGAACTAGGCGGACTTGAAGGGGCCATCCTGATCCTGCGCGGCCAGGGTTTTGACGGTATCATCTCGAAAGCGCCCAAAGCCCAGCGCAAGGCGCTCCATGCCGCCGCCGTTCTCGCCGCGCGCCGCCAGTTCGGCCTTGCCGTGCCGGATACGGAGCCAGAGGCCGATGCGCTTGCTGCCGCGCCGTCCGCGTTCGTGCCCGAGCCTGCGTTCCTTGCCGGCATTGCCCGCGCGCTGGGCGAGGTGGCGGCGCTGGGTTTCAATCTGGCGCCGGTCCCGCTCGAGGAATCCCTGTTCGAGCTTTCCGTCTCCTCGCGCGCAGACGCCCTGCCGCGCCTTGCTGCCATGCTGCGCGCCATCGCCGCGCAGATCCGGTTGCGCCGTCAGCGGGCCCTGTCGTTCGATCCCGATACCCTGCTCGAACAGACCTCTACTGCCTTCGCCCTCACGCGCGCACTGACTGCCGGGGACGCGAACCGGCAGGCGGCGCTGGTCGGGCAGGTGCGGCGCAGCTTTGCGCCCACGGCCCCGCTCGATCTGATCGGCTGCGGCGGCGAGCGCTGGCGCACCCCCACTGGCGCGCGCGGGGTGACCGCGTGGTTCGTTGAAGCGGGCAGCGGCCGCTGGCTGAGCACGAGCCTTGCGCGCGGGCCCGGGCAGGATCCGCAATTCATGCCCGGTGATGCATGGCACCATCAGGCGATGTGGCAGGCGGGGCCGCTCGCCACGCTGGCCCATGCCCGGCTGGCGCTGGAAGGCGCGAACATCTCGCCCGATGGCCGCCTTTCCGCACCCGCTGCGGCGCGCGCCGCGATTGTCGAGGCGCGCGCCGCGCCGACCGCCGATCTGCCAGGCACGGTGCGCACATGGGCCGATTTGCGCGGGGTGCATCAGGCGCAATCCGGGCTGGGGCTTGATGCCGGGCGCGGTCCCGCCGCCTGCCTGCTGGCGCCAGCGCGGACAGCCGCGCCCTTTTTCGATGATTTCGCGCAGCAACTGGTCTGGCCGGTGATGGACGAGACCGGCGCATGGCTGGCCCTGACGCTGGATCACGATGAGCAGGCTGACACCGCGATTGAAGCGCTGGAGGCCACGGTCAGTCGCGGCTGGCAGGGGCTGGTGCTGGTGAAGATCAGCCGCGAGCGGCAGGGGCTGGCGCTCACCCCGATCACGTTGATCGGTGAGGGTCATCCGGTCGATCTCACGCTGTGGCGGAAGCCGGGTTGGACAGGCAGGATCGCAGAGCAAAGTTGGCTCGCGCGGTTGCGCCAGCGCCGGTCGGGGAGCCGAACCTTCACGCGCCTGCCGCGAGACGGCACGCAGACCGCGCTTGATGCGGCGTGGCAGCACCTGATCGACCGGCTCGAAGCGGGCCCCGGCCTGCAGGCCATGCTGGAGGGTGCCCGCGCCGCGCATGCAGGTCGGCTCGATTCCTTCGGAATGCCGGTTCTGGCGGAATTGCTGGGCAAGGACGGCAGCGCCGAGGCGCTGCTGGCTGCCGCCTATGCCCTCTTGATCGCCCGCCAGCAGCGTTCGGCTATTCCGTTGCTGGCGTGACTCCGTCCGCTTCGCCGGGGGCGTGATGCCGCTTCCGATAGAGCTCCGCCGGGCGGAACGCCGATGCCGTTTCGCGTTGCCCGGTCGGCTCGATCCAGCCCGTATCGAGCATGCGCCTGCGGAAGGCGGGCTTCTTGAAGCGGGTGCCAATGATAGCTTCATGCACGGTCTGCAGATCGCGCAGGGCGAACCGTTCGGGCAGGAGTGCGAGGGCGACCGGCGAATAGCCCAGCTTGCCGCGCAGCCGCTCATGCGCGGTTTGCACGATCAGCGCATGATCGAACGCAAGCGGTGCGTCCGCCTCGCCGACCGGCGCGAGCGAAAGGTCCGTGCGCGCCGCCACGGCCTCGGCCAGCCGTGCGTGGGGGAGCAATGCGAAATAGGCGACGCTCACCGTGCGCATGCGCGGATCGCGCTGCGGATCGCCGAAGGTGTAAAGCTGCTCCAGCCACGCACCATCGCCCGCCGCAAAGCCCGCCTTTTCGATCAGGACCCGCCGCGCGGCATCATCCAGCGTTTCGTGCGGCTGGACGAAGCCACCGGGCAGGGCGGCGCAGCCGGCGAACGGTTCGCTGCTGCGCCGCTGGAGCAGGACGGCGAGCCGCTCGTTTGCCACGGTCATCAGCACGAGATCGACAGTTACGGCCACGGGGGGTTGGGTCATGAATCAAGGTTACACATTGACAGGATATATGTAAACTGCAAATAAGCTAACTTAGCGAGTCGGGGAGTCCGGCTTGCTCTTTATTTCGAGGGAGCCTCGAACATGCACAGCTTCGATTTCGGCGTCTTCATCGGGCGCTTTCAGCCCCTGCACATCGGCCACGAACATGTGATTGCCCGCGCGCTCGATCAAGTCGAGCGGCTGATCGTGCTGGTCGGATCGGCTGCACAGGCGCGCGATCCGCGCAACCCTTTCACTTATGCAGAGCGCGAGGCGATGCTGCGCTCCGCCTTCCGGCATGAAGTGGCGCTGGGCCGTCTGATCATCGCGCCGATCGCCGACCATCTCTATTCGGATACCGCGTGGGTCACGCAGGTGCAGCGCATGGTGCGCGAATTGGTGCTGGAACACGGCAACCGCCAGGGTTTCCAGAACAACGGGCTCAAGGATTTCCGCGTGGCGCTGGCGGGCTATGGCAAGGATGCCTCGTCCTACTACCTCAAGCTCTTCCCCGAATGGGAGAACCTGCAGGTCGAGAGCCAGTACGGCACCTTCTCGTCCAGCGACGTGCGGCAGCGCTATTTCCAGCGCCTTCCCGAAGTGCCGCAGACGATCCTTTCGGCAGGCGTGGCGGAGTTCCTGCGGGCGTTCATGCTGGGCGAGCCGTTCAAGGCCTTGCTGGAGGAAGCCGAATACCTCGCCGCCTATCCCGCGCAGTGGGGCAGAGGGCCTTTCGTCACCGCCGATGCGGTCGTGGTTCAGTCGGGCCATATCCTGCTGGTCGAGCGCGGCCGCGCGCCGGGCAAGGGGCTGCTTGCGCTGCCGGGCGGCTTCGTCAATCCGGCCGAGCGCATCCGTGATGCCGCGATCCGCGAACTGCGCGAGGAAACCGCGATCAGCGACGGCAAGGGCCAGATCCCGCCGGCCATGCTCGCCAGCTTCATCGAGGACGCGCGCACGCGGGTGTTCGATGCGCCGGGCCGCAGCTTGCGCGGGCGCATCATTACCCATGCGTTCCTGTTCCGCCTGCCCGAACGGCGCAAGCTGTTTAGCGTGAAGGGCGGCGACGATGCCGCGCACGCCCAATGGTACCGCCTCGGCGATCTCAGCCCGGACATGCTGTTCGAGGACCACTGGGCCATCATCGAGCAGATGGCCGACCTTTGAGTGTCTGACGACAGAATACGTGCCCGCCGCGCAGGGGAGCCCTGCATCCGGCGTGACCATGTGAGGAGTTCACATCATGACCAACTTGATCCTGGCCACCGACAGCTACAAGCACAGCCATTACCTGCAATACCCGCCCGAAACGCGCGCGATCAGCGCCTATATCGAGGCGCGGCCCAACGACTTTGCTGATGACGTGGTGTTCTTCGGCCTGCAGCCGTTCCTTATGGATTATCTGGCGCGCCCGATCACGGCTGCGGATATTGACGAGGCCGAGGCGGTCTGCGCGGCGCATGGCGTGCCGTTCAACCGTGCGGGCTGGGAGATCGTGCTGGCGGAGCATGGCGGCTATCTGCCCATCGCGATCCGCGCGCTGCCCGAAGGCATGATCGTGCCGACCAGCGTGCCGCTGGTGCAGGTGGAGACGACCGACGCGCGGCTGCCATGGCTCGCCACCTTCATCGAAACGGCGCTGCTGCGCGCAATCTGGTATCCAACCACGGTCGCCACGCTCAGCCGCCAGTGCCGCCTGATCATCCGCGCGGGGCTGGAGCGCACGAGCGAGGATGTGGAGGGCCAATTGCCCTTCAAGCTCCACGATTTCGGCGCGCGCGGCACCAGCAGCGGCGAGAGCGCGGGCCTCGGCGGGATGGCGCACCTCGTGAACTTCATGGGCACCGATACGATGGAGGGCCTGCTTGCGGCGCGGCGCTACTATGGCGCGGACATGGCTGGCTTCTCCATTCCCGCTGCCGAGCACAGCACGATGACCAGCTGGGGCCGGGCGCGCGAGGAAGCCGCCTATGCCAATATGCTGGACGCCTTCGACGGCGAGGGCAAATTGGTCGCCGTCGTCTCGGACAGCTACGATCTCGATGCCGCGCTCACCGGCATCTGGGGCGGCACGCTGCGCGGCAAGGTGCTCACCCGCAAGGGCACGCTGGTGGTGCGCCCCGATAGCGGCGATCCGGTGGAGACCCCGGTGCGCGCGATCAGGACGCTATGGGAGGCCTTCGGCGGCACCGTGAATGCCAAGGGCTATCGCGTGCTCGATCCGCATGTCCGCGTGATCCAGGGCGACGGGATGACCCCCGCCAGCATCGCCCGGTTGATCGACCGGCTGATCGCGGAAGGCTTTGCCATCGACAATATTGCCTTCGGCATGGGCGGCGGTCTGCTCCAGCAGGTCAACCGCGACACGCTGCGGTTTGCCATGAAAGCCAATGCCATGCGCGATGCGGACGGCGTGTGGAACGATGTGGCCAAAGCGCCCGCCACCGACCTTGCGAAGGCAAGCAAGGCGGGGCGGCAGGCGGTGGTGATGGAGCAGGGCCGGCCCGCCGCACGCCGGATGGACGAGGTGGCGGAGGCGGACAACCTGCTCCGCCCCGTCTGGCGCGATGGGGCCATGCTTGTGCGGCACAGCTTTGACGAGGTGCGCGCGCGGGCCGTTTAGCGGGGCGGTGTGGCGGGACGCGGCATCAGGTCGCCTAGCCGAAGGTGACCTGATGCTCCCCGCCCGGTGCCTGCTCGATGGTGATCCGGCGCCCGGTGAAGCGCTGCGCTATGTCGATCGCGGTCAGCAGGTGCTGGCTCGGCTTCACGGTCGAGAACGCGCCGCCGCCTGCCAGCACGAAGGGCAGGATCAACTGATCGGCAAGATACGGCCCCGCGAACGCAGAGGCTTCGAGATAGCCGTTCATCCGCGCGGCTGAAGTGCGGGCGAGGCGTTCGCCAGGCACGCCGAGCTGGCCGAAGCCGCTGACCAGTTCGGTCACCTCGCTGTGCTGCGCTTCCAGCATCAGGATCACGCCCGGCCCCTGATCGGCGGGCAGCTGGCGCAGCGTGAAGGCGCTTTCCGGCCAGTCCGGAAGATCGCGCCGGACGCGTGCCAGCATCCGCTCGGCAATCCCGAACGGCAGGCCGGAGACCACGACTTGCGCGGCCTCGCTGGTGCGCAGCCCGCGCGTGGTGCAGGTCAGCGGCAAGAGCGGGGCAGGGGTGATGTCCACCTCGATCCGCCCACCGCCGCGCGGGTAGAACCCATGGCGCACGAGGCGTGCCGAGACTTGCGGCCCCATCCGGTTGATGATCGGCAGGAACGCGCGCTCGATGAAATCGAACGGCGGCGCGAGCATGTTGTGCGTGCCGCCCTCGAGCACAAGGCGCGAGGGCGCGTTCGCCAGCACCAGCGGCATCAACACCGTCTGCAGGACCAGCCCGGTCGACCCCGCTGTGCCGACAGCGAAGTGATACTCGCCGGGCACGACTTGCCCCGGACGGAACGTGAGCTCGCTCCCGCCGACCGCGAGGCCGGTGCATTCCGAACCCGAGATGACGGCGGCTGCCTCCACCGCCGTCACGTGCTGGCGCATGAGGCCGGGCTTGGAGCGCTTGGCGCGGATGTTTTCGATCCGGAAAGGTTCGCCGGTAACGAGCGAAAGCGCGCAGGAATTGCGCACCATCTGCCCCCCGCCTTCGCCTTCCGATCCATCGATGATGATCATGTCAGTCAGTGTCCGTAATCAACAAAATGGTTGCGATGCCTCTGCGGGTATCGAACCAGAAATATGATGCATCCCACGCAACATTGCGAAACCACTGCGCCCATGCACTGTCGTTGGTCCACGCCGTTGTCTCGGGAAATCGAGCTTCACAGACGGCTGACATGAACTGGTTTGCCAATTTCACGACGTCGTCCTGAGTGCCCTTGAATCCCCGATATGCCCCGCCCTTGCGTAGCAAGGCGGCAAGATTGGTGGCTGAGTTCTCTGCGGAACTAGCAGCGAACTCACCTATGCGTTCATTGGTTTGACCCAAACGTGGAAACTCGGCCGCGACAGACGGAGCTTCGAAGAAGCGTTCCATGAAGGCAAACTTATCCAACCGATTCCGGGTCAGAACCCACGCAACGGCTTCTGTTGCGACGACCTCAAACTGAGCAACCTGAGCGCCCCCATTGACGTGAGTCTTGCTCAAGGCTCGCGCCATCGCTGTCAATCGAGGGTCAAGGGGCCGGACCGCGTGGAAAGCAGTCCGGCCCCAGTCGTCCATGAATTGGTCAAGGGTTGGGCGATTGCCGCAATCGAGCCTGCGATAATCCATTATCACCCCTTCACGCAGACCACCTGCTTCAGTGTATGCACGATCTCCACCAGATCGGCCTGCGCGGCCATCACCTTTTCGATCGGCTTGTAGGCGCGGGGCGTTTCATCGATTACGCCCGCGTCCTTGCGGCACTCCACGCCCTCGGTATCGGCGATATGCTCATCGAGGCTCACCAGCTTCTTGGCCTGGGTCCGGCTCATCACCCGCCCCGCGCCGTGGCTGCAGCTGTCGAAGCTTTCCGGGTTGCCCAGCCCGCGCACGATGAAGCTTTTCGCCCCCATCGAGCCCGGGATGATCCCCAACACGCCCTTGGCCGCACGCACCGCGCCTTTGCGGGTCACGAGCACGTTCTCGCCGAAGTGGTTTTCGCGCGTCACGTAGTTGTGATGGCAGTTCACCGCTTCCATCTCCGCATCGAAGGGCTTGGCAATCTTCGCCCGCAGCGCCGCGATGACGTTTGCCATCATCATGCGCCGGTTGAGCGCGGCGAAGTCCTGAGCCCAGCCCACCGCCTCGACATAGTCGTCGAAGTGGTCGGTCCCTTCCGGGAAGTAGGCGAGGTCCTCGTCTGGCAGGTTGATATGCCACTTGCGCATGTCCTGCTTGGCCAGCTCGATGAAGAACGTGCCGATGGCATTGCCCACCCCGCGCGAGCCGGAATGGAGCATCACCCAGACGCGCCCTTCGGTATCAAGGCACAGCTCGATGAAGTGGTTGCCTGTGCCGAGCGTGCCGAGGTGCGTGAGGTTGTTGGTGTTCTTCAGCCGCGGAAACTTGGCGCAGATCGCCTCGAACCGCTGCACCAGCACCGCCCAGCCCTCGACAATCGCGGGCGGGGGCGAACCCCACGAACCGTGATCGCGCTGGCCACGACCGACCGAACGCCCATGCGGCACTGCCTGCTCGATGGCAGAGCGGATGCCTTCCAGGCTATCAGGCAAGTCGTGCGCCATCAGCGAAGTGCGCGCGGCCATCATGCCGCAGCCAATGTCCACGCCCACCGCCGCCGGAATCACCGCGCCCTTGGTCGGGATCACCGATCCCACCGTCGCGCCGATCCCGACATGGACGTCCGGCATCGCGGCTACATGCTTGAAAACGAATGGCATCTGCGCCGCCCGCGCCAGCTGCTCGCGCGCCTTGTCATCAACCGGCACGCCGCGCGTCCACATCTTGATCGGCACCCCGCCGGGCACATGCTGGAATTCGAAACTGGTATCGGCCACGGTGGACCTCCTTTGCTTGCATCATGGTGCTGGCGACAAGGTTTGGCGAGACATCCCGGATCGCTCCGGGGCGGATTCGAACCGCTCGGCCTTTCGGCCTCCAACCATGTAGTCCCGCCGGCATTCGCCAGCGCTGGAAAAGGGTTCACGGCGACGAGGTGTGGGAAAGACATGCCCCCGAGGGGGCGCCGCTCTTCCGCTAAGCTACAGGCCCGCAGATAGTGGACCCGGCAGGATTCGAACCTGCGCCTGCATCGTTGAAGGATGTAGTCCTTGCCCGGCATTCGCCGTGAATTGCTGTTTGCCGTGGCGACGAAGGATGGCGAGACGCGGTCCTTAAGCTACATTCCCATGGCGGGCTTCGAACCCGCATCTCCCTTGGCCATTGCTGGCTGCGGGCGCTTTACTCGTCGGACCTGGCAATGGGATGTAGTCCCACCGGCATTCGCCACGGCAATTCCTGAAACTTGCTAAGGGTCACGGCGACAAGGATTGGAAAGACGACCGCCTCGCGGCGTTTGTTGCTCTATCCGACTGAGCTACTGCCCCGAAAAGCAGGCGGGACTCGAACCCGCGACCCACAAATCCCATGTAGTCCTGCCGGCATTCGCCGTGACCCGCTTCTTCAAACCTCCGTATTCTGGACGATCCCGATCCAGTCGCGCGTCTCGCCTTTTGCAAAGCGCGCCACTGCATCGAACACCGCATCGGTGAAGCCACCGACATTCATGATATCCGCCCGGTCTTTTGCCTGCGTGGAGCCATAGGGCTGGATGTCGATGCAGATCAGCTTCGCGCCCGGATTGCGGGCTTTCAGCTTGTTCCACTCGTTCATCGTCGCCGTAGCGCCATGCCGCCTTGCATCGACCCAGGATTCGTTGTCCGAGACGATCACGACCGTATCGACCTGCGCCCGCTCCCGGTTGAGGAGCGCGAGCGGTGCCGAGACATTTGTCCCGCCGCCACCCACCGCCGCCAGCTTCGCCGCATTCACGGCCACGCGGGCATGGGGATCGAGCTTCAGATCGACCACATCGCATTCGAACGGGATCACCCGGGCATTGCTGTTCCGGCGCAGCACGGCGGCGGCGACCAGTGCGGCAATGTCGATGCAGCGCACCTTGGACGTGGCACCCTTGCGGACACCCGTTGCCGGCGAGCGCATCGAACCCGAAACGTCCGGGCAGACAACGACCTGGCCTTCGAGCTTCGGCACACCAGCCAGCGATGCCTCCAGCGCGCTTTCGAGCGCTGCCTGCACCGCCAGCGGCACACCGTCTCCCACCTGGTCCAAGGCCACCATCAACAGGTAAGGCATCGGACGTACGCGGGCGATCGCCGCCGGATCGGAGAGCCGGGCCGCCACCGCTTTGGTAACCCCGGCCACGCCGAACGCACCGTGGCGCGCCAGCGTGTTGAGGTTCATCCGCAGCGCCTGCCAGCCCATGCGAGCCGAAAGCGCGCCCCACTGCTCCGCGACAAGCGGGAAAGCGGTCAGCCATTCGAACGGCACCGGGGGCAGTTCGCCGTCCGGCGCCCGCTTCCAGGCCTCGAACGCCGCGATCTCCGCCGGCAGCGCAGCCACGTCGTAAGGCTTGCCGATCAGCCAGCCATAGAACGCGCGCCGCTCGGGCGTGGCCGGGGCCGGGTGGACCATCTTGACGATGTCCGCCAGGCTCGGATCGTTCCCCGTCGCCGCCTGCATCAGCTGCGCCGTCGATGCCGTCTCCAGCCATTCGCGCACCAGCCGCTTGGGCCGCGAACCGAGCGAGGCCCGCCCGACCTGACCCGAGCGCATGATCTGCACAAAGGTGCGCAGCATGCGGCCGTTATCGATCACGCGCCGGAACACGCGCACCGCAAGATCGGGATCCGCGACGGTGAGATAGGCGGCCAGCAAGGCCGGCATATCCTTCATCGCGCCCGACTGGCGGGAATAGACCGCGCATTTGGCGACCCACTCGGGATCGACGTCCTTCGCGGCCAGCACGACATCGGCCAGCTGCGTTTCCGCGCTGCCATAGAAGCCGTCGGCCAGCGTGCCGGTCACGGCCAGCTGCGCGAGCTTCGCTTCAGGGCCATAGGCATAGGCAGATCCGCCCGCCTGGTTGATCGTGTCGGCGCGCGGCAGAAACCGCGAGAGCGCCGAAGCAAAAAGGTTCTTGTTGGCCATCGTCCAACTCCGGAAAGTCCGGACTTTGGGGGCGGCCGGCCCATTCCAGCCGCCCCTCGGTTCCGCGTGCGCCGGGCTGTTCGACCGACCCGACACCAATGCTTCTGCAGAGGGCGTGCCAGTTTGATCGTTGAGATCGAAGAAAAGTGGTAAGGCACTGTTAAAATTATAGTTATTCTGAAACCCGGCTTGGCAGCGCGCGCGCCGCTTCCGCAAGGCGTGTGCCAATTTGTATATCGTGGTATAAGCAGTTATAGATTCAGCGCATGAAGCCCACCACCGTCATCGGATTCCTCGGCTCGACTCTCGATGCTGCCAAGTTCGGCCCTTCGCGCTGGATGAAGTGGCGGCCCTCGGTGGGGCTGTGCATGCACGAGGACCTGCGGGTCGACCGCTTCCTCATGATCCACGGCTCGCTCCACCGCCGCCTCGCTGAACTGGTGAGCGAGGATATCGCCTCGGTCTCGCCTGAAACGCAGGTCGAGCGGCATGTGATCGACTTCACCGATGCTTGGGATTTCGAGGAAGTTTACGGCAAGCTGCTCGATTTCGCGCGCGCGCAGCCGTTCGATCCCGATACCGAGGACGTGCTTGTCCACATCACCACCGGTACCCACGTCGCGCAGATCTGCCTGTTCCTGCTGACCGAGGCGCACTATCTGCCGGGCCGCCTGCTGCAGACCCAGCCGCAGCGCGGCGGCCCCGATGCGGTGGGCAAGTGGAGCGTGATCGACCTCGATCTCTCGCGCTATGACAGCATCGCCACGCGCTTTGCCAGCGAAGCGCAGGCCAGCACTTCGTTCCTCAAGTCCGGCATAGAGACGCGCAATGCCGCGTTCAACACGATGATAGACGAGATCGAGCAGGTCGCCGGCCGCACCCGCGCGCCGATGCTGCTGATGGGTCCGACCGGCGCCGGCAAGAGCCAGCTCGCCCGCCGCATCTTCGAGCTGAAGAAGCTGAAGCGGCAGGTCAGCGGCCAGTTCGTCGAGGTGAACTGCGCGACCCTGCGCGGCGACAGTGCGATGTCGGCGCTGTTCGGCCACCGCAAGGGCGCCTTCACCGGCGCGGCGGCGGATCGGCCGGGCCTGCTGCGCACCGCCGATGGCGGCATGCTGTTCCTCGACGAGATCGGCGAGCTCGGGCTTGACGAGCAGGCGATGATCCTGCGCGCGATCGAGGACAAACGCTTCCTCCCCGTCGGAGCCGACCGCGAGGTGCAAAGCGATTTCCAGCTGATCGCCGGTACGAACCGCGATCTGGCGCGCTGCGTGGCGGAAGGCACGTTCCGCGAAGACCTGTTCGCCCGGCTCAACTTGTGGACTTTCGCGCTGCCGGGGCTTGCCGACCGGCGCGAGGACATCGCGCCGAACCTCGATTACGAACTCGATCGCCACGCTGAACGCGAAGGCGAGCGGGTGATGTTCAACAAGGAGGCCCGCGAGCGCTACCTCGCCTTCGCGATGAGCCCGGCGGCGCGCTGGCCGGGCAATTTCCGCGATCTTGCCGCCAGCGTGACGCGCATGGCCACCTTCTCGCCCAAGGGCCGGATCGACAGCGAGGTGGTGGCGACCGAGATCGCGCGACTGCAACGCCTGTGGGGCAGCGGTGCCGGTGGGGACGATGGGCTCTGTGCCTTGCTCGATGCCGAAGCCCTTGCCGCAATCGATCCGTTCGACCGGGTGCAACTCGCGCATGTCGTGGCGGAATGCCGCGCCAGCCGTTCGTTGTCTGAGGCCGGCCGCAAGCTGTTTGCGGCCTCACGCACGCGCCGCGCCAGCACCAATGATGCCGACCGGCTGCGCAAGTATCTGGTCCGCTTCGGGCTCGATTGGGATCAGGTCGCCGGCCATGCTTGATGTGCGCATCCTCGGCACTCCGCCGAATGACAACGCGCTGCTCGTCACCGCCGATGGCGGGCAGAGCCGCAGCCGCCTGTTGTTCGATTGCGGTGCGGATACCTTGGCGGCGCTATCACCGGGCGAGATCCGCGCGATCGATCACCTCTTCCTCAGCCACCTCCACATGGACCACATCAGCGGGTTCGATGCGTTCTTTCGCATGAACTTCCAGCGCGGCGAGGTGGAGAACCACATCTGGGGCCCGCCGGGGACCGCGCGCATTCTGCACCACCGCTTTCAGGGGTTCTGGTGGAACCATGCGAGCGAGCTTTCCGCGACGTGGCATGTCCACGATATCGGGGAAGCGGAAGTCCGCACCTTCCGGTTTGAGGCGCACGAAGCGTTCGCTGTTATGCATGAGGGACCGTGCCGCAAGCTGGAAGGACCGGTGCTGACGACCCCCGAGGCCTCGGTCACCGCGCTTTCGCTGCGCCATCACGGCACGAGCCTGGGCTATGTGGTGCGCGAGCCGGATCGCACCGCTGTCGATATGGCGGCGGTGAAGGCGCTGGGGCTGGCGCCGGGGCCGTGGCTCGCCGCGCTCAAGGATCCGGGGGTGCGCGCTGTCATGATCGGCGGGACCGAACGCGATGCCGCTGCCTTGCGGGAGCAGGTCATCACCGCCATGCCCGGCGATTGCGCCGCCTACATGACCGATTTTCGCGCCGATGCGGGCGAGCGCGCGCGGCTCGCCCCGCTGCTTGCCGGGGTCGGCACGCTCTATGCCGAAGCGCAGTACACGCCCGAGGATATCGAACTTGCCCGCAGGTACGATCATTCAACCGTGACGGAGATTGCCGAGCTTGCCCGCATGGCAGGCGTGGGTTGTTACACCCTGCTGCACCTTTCGCGGCGCTATTCGCCGGCCCAGTGGCGCGCGATGCGCGATGCCGCGTGCGCAGTCTTTCCGCAATCGCGCTTCATTCCGGAATGGGGCCTCGATTGAGCCCCCGTCATCGGCCCTGACACTTGGCACTTGTCCTGCAAGGCACTCGCGCCGCCGGGCAATCTCGGTTCACCGCACTGCGGCTCAGCCCTTCACAGTCATCCGCAGCCCGGTGCGCACAAGGAAGCCGAGCGCGAGCATGCCGAAGCTGATCAGGCAGCCCGACCAGCCGACATAGACCACGCTGCTGTAGAGCACGCCCGCGCAGGCTGCGGCAAAAATCAGGGGCAGGACCGGGTAGAGCGGCACTTTGTAGGGGCGCTCCACCTGCGGCTGGCGGCGGCGCAGGATCACCACGGCAAGCCCGCTCATGGTGAGGAACAGCCAGTAGATCGGCGAGAGGTAGTCGACCATCGTCGCAAAGCCCCGGCCTGACGCCGCGCCCCAGGCGATCAGCGCCAGTTCGACCGCAGTCTGCACCAGGATCGCCGCGCGCGGCACGCCCTTGCTCTGGTCCCACTGCGCGAGGGCCGCGAGCGCGGGTTCGTCCTCGGCGGCGGTGTAGAGCGTGCGGCCGCCGACGATGATCAGCGCATTGAGCACCGAGAAGGCCGCTATGGCGACGCAGACCACGATCACCGCTTCGCCCGCCGATCCGAAGGCACGCGCCATCAGCGCGGCGGCGGGGGCTTCGCTGCTGGCAAGGCCAGCCATGCCCAGCCCGCGCACATAGGCCCAGTTGGCGATCATGTAGAGCGCGGTGATCAGCACCATGCCGCCGAAAAGGGCGCGGGTCATGTCAGCGGGCGTGCGGACTTCGGCAGAGAGGGTCGAGGCATCGTTGAAGCCGCCGTAGGCCAGCATGATGAACACCATCGATTGGCCGAAAGCCGCGAGCGTGACCGGGGCGGGCGCGGCCGCTGCAACCTGCTGCGGCGCCACGCCCCAATAGGCCAGCCACAGCGCCGCGCCGCCCAGTGCCAGCAGCGCCGCGACGTCCATCGCCACCATCGCGATCTGCGCGCGCGTACCCGTCTGCACCCCGCGCAGGTTGAGCGCGGTCAGCAGGATCACCATGCTGCCCGCCACGAGCGCGCGCGTGAAGGTGCCCATCGGCACCAGTTCGGCGAGGTAGTCGATCCCGACGAAAGCAAGCAGCGCGCCCGAGGCGGAAAAGATCACCGCAAAGCGCGACCAGGCAAAGAGCCACGCGGCATCGCCGCCGAACGCCTCGCGCAGGAAGCGGTAATCGCCGCCGGTATCCGGGTAGGCAGCGGAAAGCTCGGCATAGCAAAGCGCGCCGATCAGCGCGAAGATCCCGCCCAGCGCCCAGGCCAGCATCAGCGCGCCTTCGCCGCCAAGGCTTTGCGCCACCAGTTGCGGCGTGCGGAAGATCCCCGCCCCGATGACCATGCCCATGACCACCGCAGCGGCGGCCGTGGTGCTCAGCACGCGCTTGGGCTGGTGGTGAGGCGGGAATTCAGTAACGGTGTGCATCAAGCGGAACGGTAGAGAAATTTACCGACTGGGGAAGGCTAGTTCGCCGATTTCACATAGATCGATTGGCGCAGCACGCTCGATTTGCCGCCAAGCGTGAGCATGACCGGGCCTTCCAGCCTGATCTTGAGCGAGGCCGCCTGCTGCGGATCGAGTTCGAGGCGGTATTCGCCCGCAGGCAGGCGCTCGAACAGGAAGAAGCCATCGGATTCGCTGCGCGCCCTTGCGGCAAGGCTGCCATCCGGCCGGAGCAGCCGCAGCTGAAGCCGCGAGACGGCGCGCGTGCCGGATTCGGCGCGGAAATAAGCCGTGCCCTCGATGTCGCTCAAGGTCACGATCGCGAAATCGCTGGTGTGGATGCGCCCCGGTCGCGGCACAAGTTCGATCCCTGCGCGCGAGGGGGCGAGCGCGATATCGGGCATGGAATCGCTGTCCACCCGGATCGAGGCGCGCGCGCCGTCGCCCAGTCCGGGGATGAAGGCGCGGCCTTGCGCATCGGTGCGGCTCTCGTTCGTGCCGGACAGGAAGGTGACGCCCTCGACCGGTCCTTCGTCGGGATCGCGCACGCCGTTGGCATTGGCGTCGGCAAAGGCAGTCAGCGCCGCCGCGCCGCCGCTGGTCAGGCCCGGGCGGGCGATGAAGCCGCGGCCCGAAAGCGGATTGCGCCCGAAGCTCAGGCCCACGCGCAGGGCGAGCGAGAAGTTGCGCTTGGGAAAGCCGTACGAGCCATCGAGCGCGACGTTCACCGGGCCTACACGGCGGATCGCCGAAAGCCCCAGCGTGGTTTGGCGGTCTGCCAGCGTATGCGTCACCCCGCCGCGCACCAGCGTGTTTTCGCCAAAGCGCCGGTCGGCCTCCAGCGTTACCGATTGCAGGTTGAGCGTGGGCACAAGGCCATAGCCGAGGCTGGCGCGGTAGCGCATCTTCGAGCCCGATAGCGTGGCGAGATCGAAGTTGCCGATCAGGCGGCTGCTGCTCGGCGTTGTCGGCGCGCTGACCCGGTTGAAGTCGAAGGTGTTGGACAGCAGTACGCCGCCCAGCGGCAACGTGGTGCGCAGCGCTGCGTCGGTCTGGCGGCGGCCATCAGCATATTCGATCCGCCGCACCTGGCTGGTGATCGGCATGACATGCGCATTGGTGCCCGATCCGAAATGGAGCGACGTGTTGAGATTGAGCTCGCTGGCGCGGCGCAGCGGATCAGCCGTGAAGGCGCGCACCTCGTCGATCGCGCCGCCGCCGTATTCGGCGTGGGTTGCGCTATAGGCCAGACCGAAAAGCTTGCCGCCAAGGCCCACTTCGATCGTCGTGCCCCCGCCGTCCTGCACGCCGAGGTCGAGCCGCAAGGCCGTTGCGCCGATCCCGCTTCTGAGCCCGGCTGCTGCCAGCCAGCGCTGCTTGCTGCCGCTGTCCCATGTCGCCGCGCCCATCGTGGCGGTGATCGCGCGCGAAATGCCGTACCCCAGTTCCGCCGTTGCGCGCCACGCGCCGAAATCGGGGGCCGGGCTGAAGCGGGGGCCGCGCACACCGAACAGGTTCACGTCCTTCTGCGCTGCGCCCACGCTGTAGATGAACTGCCCCGGCGCGAGGCGGCCATCGCCCACGCTGATCTTGCGCACCACTTCGCGGCGTTGGCCCTGCGGCCCGTAGAACACGAGGCGGAACACGTTGAGCCCGAAATCGACCGGCACTTGCAGGAAGGCGTACTGCCCGTTCACCGGCGTGCGCGTCGATCCGATCAGCGCGTTGTTGCGATAGAGCTCCACTTCATAGCCATCGAGCAGATCGCCGCGCAGATCGACGGAATCGAAGATCGAGGCCTGCTCGAGTGGCGCGTTGGTCACGAAGGCGCCGCGCCCGCTCACCCCGCGCAGGCCGATGGGCAGCGCCCCGGTGGCGACATCGCCGAGCTGGAACTCGGTGGCCTTCAGCGGCCCCAGCAGATCGCCATCGGGATCGCGCCGCCCCAGTTCGAGGCGCGCTGCCGTCAGCCCGTCGCGCGTCGATGCGCTGGCATAGGCGCGCGCGGTCATGAAGGCGAAGTCCCCGGCAAGGCGCAAGTCGGCTTCCAGCCGCGTGCCGAGATCATCGTCGGTCAGCGCGCGCAACTCGGTCTCTGCCACGGGCAGCGAGAGCGCCCGCCACGGTGTTTCCTCACGCGGGAAGCGCGCCGGGCCTTCGCGATTGGACCGCGAGGCAAGGCGCTCGCGGTCGGCCTCGCGCGCCAGACGCTCCTCGAAGGGGAAGGGCTCGCGCGTCTTGACCGCGATCGTCTGGGCACGCAGATCGACCTTGAGATCGAGCGGGAAGAGATCGGAAAAGCGCTCGGCCTTCAGGTAGAGCTCGCCTTCATAGGCAACCGCATCGCCCTTGCCGAGCGGCACCGGCTGGCCCGCAACCACCAGCGTGCCATCGCGCAGGTTGAGCATGACCGTGCGCTTCTCATTCAGGAACCAGCCGCTTGCGTAGTGGCCATCATCGCTGACGGCGATCGGCAGGTCGAGAAAACGGGTCAGCGCACCAAGCGGCAGATAGACGCCCTGGCGCAGGCCGTAGGCGACAATCGTGTCGCTCATCTCGCCTTGCGCGGTCTCGATCTGGAGGATCAGTTCGTCGTCGTCGCTGATCACCGGCACCGTGGCAGCAGCGCCAAGCCCCGCCTGATTGGTGACATTGGCGCGCAGCGGGGACGCGGTGAGGGCGGGCTTCGGTGCTGCCGCCGGCGCGCCGAATGCAGGTTCGGGCAGGGCACGGCGGCTTTCGGCAAAGCTGCGCGAGGCGGGCTTGGTGGGAGCCGTGGCAGCGGGCGCCGTGCTGGCCGCCACGGTCGTCAGCGGCAGCGAGGTTGGTGCATAGGCGAGGCGTGTTGGCGCGGGTGCCGCCTTGGGAGGCGGTGAGGGGACAACTACCGCAGAAGAAGGCTCCGCTCCACCAAAGGCAGGGCGCGGCAACGCTTCGGCGAGCTTGATGGGCGGCGGAGGCGGGGCGGGCGGGGCCGGGAGCACGGCCTGCTCTGGCGCAGCCAGCTTTGCGGGCTGCGGCGCGGCGGTCGTTGCGACCTCCGGCGCCGGGATTGGCACAGTTTGGGCCGTGCGCGTCTCCGCCACAGGTTTGATCGGCTCAGGCGCAGGCGCAAGTTCAGGTTCCGGCTGAGGGGGCAGGGCTTTGCTGACAGGCTGCGCTTCCGGTGCCTTCGCCAGCACTGGTGCAGGAGACGCAACCAGCGCCGCAGGTTCGGCTACGGGATCAGCTGCAACAGGTTCGGCAACCGGCGGCGCGGGCGCAGCAGCAGCCGGAGGACCGAAGGTCGGCGCAGGAAGCGGATCGGCAGCAACAAGCGCGGCAGCTGGCGGCGGTTCCGGTGGTGAGGCAGCGGCAGGTGCGGCTGCAGGCAGCACCGGCTCGGCAACCGGCGCGGGCGCGGCAGCGGGCGGCTTTGGCGCAAGCACCGGCTCCGGTGCAATCGCGCGGCGAAACTCGGCCGAAAGCACGCCTGCGCTTTCGGGCTGCGGTGCAGGTTCGGCGAGGCTGGACGCAAGCGGAGCGGCCTCTGCCTGTGCCAACTCTACCGGCTTCCTACCCGCATGCTTCGGGCTGGCCTTCCTCCCCGGCCTGGCCTTGGGTGCCTGCGTTGTCGCTTCCGCAAAGCGCGGTTCGGGCAGCTTTTCCACGCGCCGCGTCTTCTTCGCCTCGCGCGGGGGATCGGCGGCGGGGCCTTCCGGCGGCGTCAGCTCACGGCGCGCCGCATCTCCCGCGAGCGCGAGCGTTGCGCCCAGCACGACCCGCAGCGAACTGGAGGATCCGCGTTGCTGGCCCCCCCCGCGTGGTTTCACGGCACGATGAATTCCTGACGCGCGAGCACTTTGCCGGGTGACATGTCGTCATCGACATAGCTCACCGTCCAGCGCGTTCCCTTCGCCATGAAGCGCGGCTCGGTGGCGGGATCGATCAGCACCTGCACCGCGCGCTCGGCGATTTCGGTGTAGACGCCGATGCCCTTGATCTCGGCCACCGGCTTTTTCGCGCCCGGAGCGGTGATCGTGATATCGCCAAAGGCCGAACGCGTGCCATCGCGGGTGATGGTGAGCGAAAGCGCGGCAGGGCCGCCCGGCGGTGCCGAAAGCCTGATATCCTTCAAACCCGCCGTCAGCGTCGTTTCCCCCACGCGCACGATCACCGGGATCGAGATGCCGAAGCGCGGCACGATGCGCACGCCGATGCCGTTGTTGGTCTCCGCGCCCGCCGCCTCATCGATGCTGGTGCCCCCGGTTTCGGGCGGGACCGAGACAACGGTAAAGTGCGAGCGGTATTCGCCCGGCGGCAGATCGGGCGGTACGCGCGCCATGATCCGCACCATCTGTGCCTCGCTCGCCGGCAGCGCGACATGGCGCGGGGACCAGCGCAGGAAGCCGCTGGCGGTGTGGACCGCATCACGTGCCGCCGCGTCCTGCACCGCCGCCAGATCGACAAGCCGCCCGTCGCGCTGCATCGCCATGTCGCTCACGGTGATCTCGTACTCACCGGCAGCGGCCGCGCGGTTGTAGAGCCCGACGCTGGCGATGCGCGTGCGGTCGTCGATGACGACGCGTTTGGGGAACAGGTTAATGTCGCCCATACCGCCGACCGCGCCGGCAGGCAGCGCAGCGGGGGCGGGCGGCGCGTCTGCTGGTTCGTCGCCCTGGCTCGCCGCCTGTGCAAAGGCACTGGAAGGCAACGCAAAAACGAGACTGAGGCCCAGCGCGGCGGTCGTCAGCTTTGCCGCAAGGCCGCGGTGTCCGATGTATGGCAAGTGGTACGTCCCGGGTCAGCGAAATAGGTTAATGCCCTTATGGGGAATCCCTGATTCGCTGGCAATCGCAGACTACTGATAAGTCACAGTTACGACGTAAGTGCCCGTATAGGTGCCGGTGGTCTGGTTCGCCCCGACATTGAGCGTGGCGCCCACCGAAAGCGCATAAGTCCGCGTGGGGCTGAACACGTCGCCCGAGGTCCAGTTACTGCGAAAGGCGCTGAGGCGCATGTTGCGCGTGCCCTGGCGCAGGATGGCGACCGTGGGCAGATCGACACTGAAGGCGCGGCCCGCTTCACCGACAACGGCAAAGGTTCCGGGCCCCCGGCGCACGGTCTGCGCGATCGCCGTGCTGGTGATGACGCCGCCCGTGGTGGTGATCGTGCCCGAAGGCGAAAGGACTACGGTTCCCGCTGCTGTCGGACGCGTTAACTGCCCGAAGGAAAGGGCATCAACCGCTGCGATCTGAAGCGGCGTGAGGATGACCGCCTGCGCCGCGCCGCTCACGGTGGAGCTGCTCGGGGCTGCGAACGCAGTGCCGGAAAGGGCTGCCAGGGCGCAGGCCATGGCCGCCATTCCGGACAGGAATCGCGCGGGCGAAGACATCTAGGGGTTCCGAAAAGGGAGTGCACAAGCCGGGGGCCGCCGCTATCGGCAGCCCCCCGCGGATCTGTGCGATCAGTTGTAAGTGACGGTCGCTGAGTACGAACCGGCATAGGCGCCGGCCGGTTCGGTGCCGGCCAGGGTCAGCTGACCACCGACCGAGAAGCTGGCGGTGCCGCCGGCGCTCAGCGTGCCGGACGCAGCCGAAGCCGCAGTGGTGAAGCCGATGGAGTTGGTGCCATCGGTGACGGTGCCCGAACCGGTGCTGATCGAGAACGAACGGCTGGCATCACCCGTGACGGTGAAGGCGTCGGCCGAGTTGGTCGAACCCGGAACGAAGGCGACATCGCCGCCGACCGAGCCCACGCCCGCCGACGAAACGGTGATCGAACCGCCGGTGCCGGTGGTGAAGCGGCCGAAGCCAAGGGCCGCGCCCGAGGTGTGGGTGAGCACGATGGGTTCAACGACAGTGGCGGTGGCGCTGCCTGTGGCGCTCGAGGTGTTGCCCGAAGCCGCGAAAGCCGGGGTGGCCGAGATCAGGGCGATGGCCGAGGCGAGAATGATCTTCTTCACGTGTATGCTCCCGAATAGTGGTCGTGGCGCCTCCCCCCTGGGCTGCGACACGACCGCAAACTGCGGTACTGCGAATTCGGGCTGGATCGCCGTTATTCGGTACGTAGTCGTACGTATTCGGGGCGAGTTAATGGGTAGTTATTCGCATTTTTACTTAGAATATGTCCCAAAATGAGAATATACACCACTCGGTAATTTCTCTTTATTCGCAATTAACCAAGCAAGTAGCGGCTGCAAGTTGAATATCTGCATTTAGTCATGCATGCGCTGGCCATGCCGAGGCACCTCGCTGGGGCGTCCAGGTGACGGAAAAATTGAGAAAATTTTTTTGCCGCCAGCGATTTTTGCGTAACCTGACCGCCCGGCGCGACCTTCTGGCGGCGCCGGGCACGCAAAAAAGCCCGCGGCCGATGCGGCGCGGGCGGTGGGAAGGCAGCGCGTTTCGCGCGGCGTCAGTTGTAGGAAGCGGTGATCTGATAGGTGCCGTTGTAGGTGCCGACAGTCTGCGCTGCGCCGACGGCAAGCGTGCCGCCTACCGCGATGTCGAGTGTGCCGACCGGCGATCCGGTCAGCGCGCCAACGGTGAACAAGGTGATCGTCATCGATCCGCCGCTGCGTGTCACTGTCGCTGCAGCCGGCAGGGTCACGAAGAACTGGCGGCCAGGTTCGCCGGTCACGCGGAATTTGCCGGCCTGGGGCCCCGAACTGCCTTGGGCGATGGCGGTGTTGCCCACCATGCCGCCGCTGGTCGAGACCACTCCAGCCGTGCTCACGGTTACCGTGCCCGCCGCAGTGGGGCGGGCCATCACGCCAAAGCGCAGGGGCGCTGTGGCGACGATGCTGATCGGGGTGATCACCGTGGCGCTGGCCGTTCCGGTCATCGTCGCTGTTCCGCCAGGCGCCGCCAATGCCGGGTTCGCAGCCGGGAGCGGCGCGGCGAGCACGGTCAATGCGGTCAGAAAGGGGCGGATGCGAAGGGTCATGAACTGGCCTGGACTGGATATTGTGCGACGAGAGCCCGGCTGCCGCCCTTAAGACGACAGCCGGCGCAATCCCGGGCTCAGTTGTAGGTGACGGTCGCGGAGTAGGTGCCGGTGTAGGCCCCTGCAGGCGCGGTGCCGGTCACGGTCAGCGTGCCGCCGACGGTGAAGCTGGCGGTGCCGGTGGTGCTGAGCGAAGCCGTCGCAGCCGAAGCCGTGGTGGTGAAGGCGAGGTTGGTGGCGCCCGAGGTCACGTTGCCGCCGGTGGTCGTGATCGAGAACGAGCGGCTGGCATCGCCCGCAACGGTGAACTGGTCAGCCGAATTGGTCGAGCCGGGCACGAAGGTCACGTCGCTGCCGACCGAGCCGACGCCCGCGGCGGTCACGGTCACGCTGCCGCCGGTGCCGGTGGTGAAGCGGCCGAAGTTCAGGCTGGCCGAAGCCGGGTGGGTCAGCACGATCGGCGAAACGATGGTCGCAGTCGCGGTACCGGTGGCGGTCGACTGGTTGCCCGAACCGGCGAAGGCGGGGGTCGCCGTGGCGAGGATGCCGATGGTGGCGAGAATGATCTTCTTCACGTCGTATGCTCCTGATTTCAGTTTCGCCCCGCAACGTCCCGGTCTTGGAGCTGGTAAACGCGGTTTCATCAGGGCTCTCGGTTTCCCGTGACCTGATAGGTAAATGTCCTAAGGAAAGATGGTTAACAAACCGTTTGCCTGCGAAACTTTTTGCAAAGATTCTGCGCTGCCGACTCGATTTCCGGTGCCGCGTGTCGCTGGCTATTAAATTGAAAACAAATATGATTTGGCTGAACGAGTGCCGACCCGCGATGCAAATCAGGCGGCTCCGCCACCGCGTGCCGCCAGGTAAGAAATGCCGATTTCGCGTTAACCCTTTGCGCCCCGCGCAGCCTCTTTCGAGGCGGACTGCCGCGCGGGGATCAGTTGTAGGCGACGGTTGCCGAATAGGTGCCGGTATAGGCGCCGGTCGGGGCCGTACCCGTGACGGTGAGCGTACCGCCAACCGTGAAGCTGCCGGTACCGGTGCCGCTGAGCGTGCCGGTCACGGCCGAGGGCGTGGTGGTAAAGGCAAGGTTGGTTCCGGCCGAGCTCACAGTGCCGCCGGTCGTGCCGATCGAATACGAACGGTTCGCATCCCCCGCAACGGTGAAGTTGTCGGCCGCGGTGGTCGAGCCGGGAACGAACGTCACGTCACTGCCGACGGAGCCGGTGCCGGTGGCCGTCACCGTCACAGTGCCGCCGGTGCCGCGCGTGAAGCGGCCGAAATTGAGGCTGGCCGAAGCCGGATGGTTCAGCACGATCGGCGCGACGATTGTCGCGGTCGCCGTGCCGGTTGCTGTCGACGTGTTGCCCGATCCGGCAAAGGCCGGACTCGCCGTGGCAAGCGTGATCAGCGCTGCGGGAAAAACTCTCTTCACCGGTTAAACTCCTGGTCCCTTTGCCCCGCACCGGAGATACGGCGAGGCGTGAGGGGCCGGGGTTTCCCGGCGGCCTCATACGTACAATTCCTAAGTATGTATGGTTAATGAAAGGTAAGTGCCACGAAAAGGGGCGCAAGCGGCCTCAACGGCGCGCGGTCAACCGTAGGTGACCATGATCGTCAGCGTGGCGCGGTAGTGCGCCGCTGCGGTGCCGGCGGGCACGTTGAGCCGGCCGCCGACGCCGATGCGATCCTCGCCCTTGTCATCAAGCTGGCCCATGCTGGTCACGCTGCCGGCATGGCTATCCAGATGCACGCTCAGCGAATCGATGGCGAGGGCAGGGGCGCTTCCGCCGCCCAGGAGCGTCCCGGTCGCCGTGATCGCGGCAGGCGCGCTCACGGTGTAGCTGCGGCCGGCCTCGCCGCTCACAAGAAAGCGGGCGGGTGCGATTCCGGCGCAGGCACCGCCGCCTGCGCAAGCCGGCGATGTGCCCCCGGCGTATGTGGCGCCTCCTTCGGCCCCCACGGTGACCGACCCACTGGCCGTGCGCGAGGACGTGAGCGAGCCGAAATCGAGGTCATTCAGCGAAACGGCGATGATGGGCATGACGATCACCGCCTGCGCTTGCCCCAGCGCCGTGGCGCTTTGCCCGCTTGCCGCCAGCGCCGGGGTTCCGATCACGGCGGCGAAAGCCGCGAGAAGGAGCCGGCCGCGCATCACAACTCGGCCAGCAGGGTCACGACAATCGGTACTGGAATCGCAAGCTGCGCGCCGCCCGAGGTGCGCGCGACCTGCAGCGTGCCGCCAACGCGGAACGTGCGGCTGCAGATCCGGCGCTGGCAGCCCGTCAGTGTCACTTGCGCCGTCTGGCCGGGGAGCAGGGCATTCACGCCCGGCAGGTCGGTATCGAAGCTGGCGATGGTGCCGGTTACCCCGCCGCTTACCTGGCTCGCCGTGCCGGGAACCAGCACCGCGATCAGCAGCGAATAGCTGGTGTTGGCATTGTTACCGCGATCGTAGGTGACGGTAAACTGCGCCGGGCCGGGTGAGGTTCCTGTAAGCGGAATGATGGCCGAACCTGTAACCGACCCGGTTGCAGAAACGGTGCGTGTGCCGGTCGTATCGGTAAAAAAGCTGCCAAAGCGCAAGGCCTGGTCTGCGCTGACCGTGACCGAAGGCGCAGCGGCGAGGGCAGGGGGCGAGAAACCGGCAAGGCCCGCGCCCAGAACGGCCGCCGCCATCCAGCGGATCGTTCGGTTCAGGGGGGCGATGCGAACGCGGTGCAAGCGAGCCAATCCTGCGCAAAACGAGGAGCGAGGATATGGTTGATAAACTTGTACCGGCACGGCGGCAATACGCGGGAAGGCGCAGTCCCCGGTTGGAACATGCTAAGTTAGTTCGTTAACGGAGATACTTACCGGCCGATGCCCAACGCGGCGAGGCTGTTCGAATCGAACTTCACCCGCATCGTCGCGAACAGGCCCTTGGAGGTGTTCCGCGCGGCGGCGAAATCGCGGTCGCGGAAGCCGGTCAGGTTGTAGCCGATCACAACCATCACGTTGTCCGCCGGAACGATGCCGATCTGCGGGCCGATCGCATAGGATGTCGTGCCATCGGAAAGGCTGCGGCGCACCGTGGCGCTGCCGCCAACCTCGATGCGCTTGCCGATGCCGATCCGCGCATCGACACCGCCGAGCACGGTCGTGCCGGCAAGGTCAAAGCCCTGGTAGCGATCGAGATTATGCCGCGCGGCGACGAACACGCTGAGCTCCGTGCGCTGGACCATTTGCCCATCGACCCGGCCATTGGGTGCCCAATCGCCCGAGAAGCTGGCAACGATCCGGCGCGAGCGGGCATTGCCATCGACGGTGAGCGCGGTGCCGTCCGTCGCCGCGCCGGTGCCATTGCCGTTTGCGGCGGTCACGCCCGAAATGCGGTCGCTGCGGAATTCGAACTTGCTGAGGAATGCGAAGGCAGAGGTCGCCGGGCGGTGCGCGATCGAGATTGCCGCGCTGCCCACTTCGCTCGTCGCGCCGCTCGCATCGCGCATCGTGGAGAAGGTCACCGCGCCGCCCACCACGCTGCCTTCGCCCATCTGGCGGATCATGCCGAAGGTGAGCCCCTTGCGCTTCGAAAGCTCGCCATCGCGCAGCTCGGCCCGCGCGGTCGCGCTCCAGCGGCCCGAGCGCCAGGTTGCGCCAAGCGTGTAGGCGGTGAAGTCCTCGGCAATCGTGGTCTGGTTGCTCGCGCCGACCACCGCCGTGCCGCCATTGGTGGCGAGCGCGCTCTTGCCGCCGATCACCTTGTTGCCATCGATCGTCGCATCGAGCGTCAGGGCTTTGCTGATCGGCAGCGACTGCGCGAGGCCGTAGGCAGCGAAGGCGCGCCGTCCTTGCTCGGTGATCGCCTGCTGCTCGCCGGTCGCGGCCAGGCCCTTGGTCGCCTGCTGGCCGATCACCGTGGCGATCTTGGCGCCCGTCCACGGCTGAACTTCCAGCCCGCCGCGCAGCGTGCGCGTCTCGCCCTGGCTGCCGGCTCCGATTTCGTAATCGCTGATCAGGCGCACATCGGGCGTGATCGCATAGCGCACACCGATCCGGTAGCGCGGCGCCTGATACGAGGTCGCGTCGCGGCTGCCGATCGAGATCGAACCGGCTGCGTTCAGTTCCAGCTTGTTGTCGAACAGGCGCTTGGTGCTGCCTGCCTCGATCAGCGTAGTGCTGCCGCCCTTCGCGCCGGTGGGGCCCGCCGCGGCGCCCTCTGCAAGCGTCTCGCTGTAGCGCGCCACGCCGAGCCGCATTTCGGTGCCGGCCGAGTTCCATGTCGTGCCCAGCTGGATCGCGCTGCGGTGCGAACCGTCGATCAGCGACTGGTCGCGCCACGCCGCCATACTCACCAGCCACTTCTGGGTCAGGCGGTAGCGGGTATCGACGCCGATCTTGCGGCGGCCGAGTTCACCGATGCTCACTTGCCCCACGCCGAAATTGGCATCGAGCGAGCGGATATAGGCCAGCACGTCGAGCCGCGCGTCATGGCGCTCGGCCTCGATCAGCCATGCAGCCTTGGTGCTGCCGCCGGTCGCATGGCTCATCGCCGCTTCGGCGCGCACTTCGGTCTTGGTGCCGATAAAGACCTTGGCATCCACCGCGCCGAGATTGGTGCGCATCACCGCCGCGCCCGTGTTGGCCGATGCATCGCTGATCGCGGTCGCGCCGAGGCGCACCTTCTCCGATTTGTTGCGCCATTCCGTGCGCGCACCCGCATTCCATGCCCCGCCATTCAGCGTGTCGATTTCATAGTCGACCACGATCTGCTGCGGATTGAGGTTGGCATCGCGGCTCAGCACTGGCTGCTTGAAAGTGATCGTGCCTGCCAGCAGATCGATGTCGTAATCGAGGAAGCGCGTCATCACCTGGCTCGAAACCACGACTTCAGACCGGAAGCGGTCGCGCACTTCGATCGTCACTGTTTCGCTGTTGGGCACGATCGCGCGGCTGGAGAGGCGATAGGGCCCGCTGATGCCGCCGCCGGGGATCTGGTCGCGGCGGTGCGTGGTGGCGACCTTGGCGGCATAGGCTTCGGTGCGCATCTTGCCGAAGCGCGCCTCGGCCTTCACGCCGGTCATCGTGCGTTGATAGCGGCCGAGCTGGGTGTGATCGAAGCCGGTGTCGAAATCGCCGAACATCGCGCGCACCTTGGCGCTCTCGATGCGGACGTAGAGCTTGTTCACGCTGGCGGCATCGAAGCGGCGATCCGATCCATCGGCGAAGACGGTGTAGTAGGCCCGGGGGTCGAGCCCGCCGAGCAGGCGCTGCTCTGCGCGCTGCTTGGCGCTGTCATAGGCCACGGTTGCCAGCCATTTGCCCTTGATCCGGCCCTTGGCATAGAACGCCACGCGGGCGTGATTGCCCAGATCGCTGTCGAACTTGCCGCTCCGCTGCATGTGATCGGCAATCGTCTTCGCGCCCACTGCGCCTTCGGCAAGGCCGACGAGCGTCCATTTCGCTTCGCCCGGCACGACCCAGGTTTCGAGCACCTGCTTGCGCTTCACTTCGCGGTCGGTGAACTGGAAAGTGAGGTCGAGGCTGCCGCTGACCATGGTCGGCGCAAGCTCGATCAGCGCGACGCCGTCATCGCCCTTGACGATCCACGTCGGCGGCGCGCGGTCCAGGCCGGACAGCACGCGGCTCTGCATGGCATCGAGCGCCGCCGCGCTTTCGTAGGGCGCGGAGAGCGCGATCGGGCCGGAAATGCCCGCATGAACCGGGCGGCCGGTGCGATCGAGCACGCGCACCGCAACCACGGGCCGCGTTGCGCCGTCCGCCACAAGGTGGGTGCGTTCGAGCACCAGTTCGACTTTCGCCGGCGTCGCACCGAAGTGAACGATACGTGTCAGCGTCTCCACCACCTTGCCGCTTGCATCGCGCACTTCGGCATCGAAGCGGGTGTCCTCGCCGGGAAGGGGCAAGCCGCGCCACACGCTCATGGCAAAGCCTTCGGGCGAGCTCTGCGCGCCGTCGAACGCCAGCTTGTCGACCGGCTTGCCGTCTATCTTGAGCGCCACCGTCTGCCCCTTGCGGTGGCGGATCACAACGCGGGTCGTCGGCGCGCGCGGGTTGTAGTCGGCTGTCGGGAAGACGAACTCGTTGGGGCCATCGCCCTTGGCAATCCAATCGGTATCGCCGCCCGCTGCTGTGCGGTCGCTTTCCGCGATGGGCTTGGCAGCCGCTGCTGCCGCTGCCGCTGCCAGCGTCTCGGCAGGCACGGTGGCGGCGAAATTGGCCACGACGAGGCTGCCGCCCTGGCCGATCACAAAGCGGCTGGATGCGCTGCCGGCGCTGCGGGTGGAGCGCGTGCAGTCCACGAACTTGCCGCCCTTGGGCAGCGTAACCGCTTGTGCTTCAACGACATGCGTGCCGGGCATCAGCGCTTCGAAGTGATAGCGCCCTTCCGCATCGGTGACCGCGAAGCTGCCATCTTCGAGCACGAGGCGGACCCCGCCGATGCCGGGGCGCGGCGCGCTGCGCGTGTTCGGCACGTCGCAGCTGCCCAGCGAGATACGGCCGATCAGCGTCATCGTCGCAGCAAGGTTGTCGCGTTCGATACGGACAGCCGCGCTCGCCGTTGCGGTTAATCCACGAGCGTCAACCACATCGATACGGTTAAGTGCATTGCCTGCGGATGCCTCGGAGCGCACGGTCATGGCATACGTCACGGTGCGGGTCGCGCCCGGCGCAATCGTGCCGATCGCGATTGTCATCGTGCGGCCGTCCGGCGCGACCGTCACGGCGTCCGTTGCGGCCTTCGCGCCATCAATCCGGATCGTGGCGACGCGCAGACGCAGGTTCGCGGAAGGTGTATCGCTCAGCACGACACCCCGCTTTGCCCGCCCTTTGTCTGTATTGCGCACGGTGATCGTGTAAAACACCGCATCGCCCGGTTGGGCGATCTGGCGCGAGGCGACTTTGCTGAGGCTGACCGCAACCGGTGGTCTGTCCACCGGTATGTCGACACGGACTGGCGCCGGGCTCGAAAGTGCCAAACTTTCACCATACGATGCTGGCAAAATAACCAAATCGCCCCCATCGGGGCGCCTTAGGCCGGCAAAATTCTTCGGCGTGAGCGACGATGGCGCGGTATAGGGTTCGGGCGGGACGACGACCAGCCGATAGGTCCCAAGCGGGGCGAGCGGGAAGCGGTATTCGCCCTCCGGCATCTGCCATGTGCGTCCGGCACCATCGGTGATCACCGATCCGGTGACGATGGTCGAAGGCCAGCTCGTCACACCGTCATCGGCAAAGACCCGCGCCGGCTGGCCGGTGGCGACATCGACCAGCGTGACCCGCGCGCCGTCGATCGGGGCGGCATCTTCGCTATCGAAAACAAGGCCATAGGGGTCGGCAAGCACGTCGACGTCGGTCTTGATGACCGAACCATCGCCGCTCGCGCCGTTGTAAGATACGGTGACCTTGTCACCGCCCGAGATGCTGAGGCGGCAATCGCCATCCCTCGGTTGCGGCGGGATCGCGCTGGTCGGAATGGCGCCATAAAACACGCCGCTGTCGGCGGCGGTTTCGCTGATGGTAACCTGCTCGCGGTCGCCGCTCGCCGAAGTGATGGTCACCTTGACCGTGTCGAGCTGCGCGGGATTGAGCGACGCGCGATCCAGTACGAGGCGGAACACCACCGGCTGGCCCACGATGATGCTCGAGATTGTGACCGGATCGCCCGGATTGGCCCCGGCAACGTCAACCTTGACGTCGGGCAGCGTGTCCGTGCCGCAATGTCCGCTGTTGATGGTGAAAGTGTCGCCACCGCCGGGCAGGGGCAGGACCGAAATCTTGGGATTGTCCTTCACCACATCGAATGAAACCACGTTGGAGTCCGCGGTCAGTTCGGCGTCGCCCTGATTCCAGCGCGCATGGGCGGTGTTGGTGATGGTCTTCGCCGCGGCGGGAACGCTGGTCGCGATAAGCAGCGCTGCAAAAAGCAGCGCGGCCGTCGCCCAGATCCTGTTCCGCAATGCCGACATGGCGTTTGTTCTTTATTTTCAAGACAAAAGGAGGGTGGGGCGGCGGCAACCCCCCCCGGGGATTGCCGCCGCCTGCCTGTCCTGGTTTGTGCGATTTCTTGAGGGGTGCCTTCCTAGGGCCCGCTCAATTGATCGTGGCTTGGAACACCACCGTCTTGGTTTCGCCGCCGGCAACCGAAGCCAGCGTTCCGGCAACCGTGTTGGACGACATCGTGCCCGTGCCGGTCGTATCGGCAGCGCAGGTTGCCACGCCGCTGACGATCGTCGCGGTGCCGTTGGTCTTCACGCCGAATGCCGAATCGAACGTCAGGTTCGCCGGAATAGGGTCGTTCACGGTGATCGAAGTCGCCGTGGCGCTGCCCGAGGCGTTGCTGATCGCGATGCAGTACTGGATCGTCGCACCCGGGATCATTTTCGGGTTCGTCGTCAGGTTGATCGGATCGCTGATGATGCGCGAGGACTT
>NZ_JAIXPP010000069.1 GCF_027486195.1 Novosphingobium sp. | reverse complement strand
CTTTTGTGTGGAGTGAGGCAGTTTAGTTACAACGGCATTCCGTTTGTCCAAGGGGATCGGGTTACAATGAAGCCAATCAAGGTCGCAGTGATCGGCGTGGGCAACTGCGCAAGCTCGCTGGTGCAGGGTGTAGAGTTCTACCGCAACACCAACTCTTCCGCGGGCCTGATCCATGAGCGCATTGGCGGCTACGGCGCTGGCGACGTCGAGTTCGTCATGGGCGTGGACGTCGATGCCCGCAAGGTCGGGAAGGACATCTCGGAAGCGATTTTCGCTGCGCCGAACTGCACCGCCGTGTTCCAGCCGACCGTGCCCGCAAGCGGTGCCAAGGTCATCATGGGCAAAATCCTCGATGGCGTCGCCGATCACATGACCGGCATGGGCGAACGCGGCTTCATCCTGGCCGATGCGCCCGAAGCCACCCGCGAATCGATCGTGGCGGCGCTGCGCGATTCAGGTGCAGAAGTGCTGATCAACTTCCTTCCCGTCGGTTCGGAAACGGCGACCGAATTCTACATGGAATGCGCGCTCGAAGCGGGCGTCGGCGTCGTGAACTGCATGCCGGTGTTCATCGCCAGCCGTCCTGAGTGGGAAGCCAAGTTCCGCGCCAAGCGCCTCCCGATCGTGGGTGACGACATCAAGGCACAGGTCGGTGCGACGATCGTTCACCGCGTGCTTTCCAGCCTGTTCGGCGCGCGCGGCGTGACGGTCGAAAAGACCTACCAGCTCAACACCGGCGGGAACACCGACTTCATGAACATGCTCGATCGCCAGCGTCTTGGTTCCAAGAAGGAATCGAAGACCGAGGCGGTGCAGGCCATGCTGGCCCAGCGCCTCGCCGACGAGAACATCCACGTCGGTCCTTCGGACTATGTGCCTTGGCAGAAGGACAACAAGCTGTGCTTCCTTCGCCTCGAAGGTACGCAGTGGGGCAACGTGCCGATGAACCTCGAACTTCGCCTCTCGGTCGAAGACAGCCCGAACTCGGCCGCTTGCGTGATGGACGCGATCCGTTGCTGCAAGGTCGCGCTGGAGCGCGGCGAAGGTGGGGCGCTGATCGGTCCCTCGGCCTATTTCTGCAAGCACCCCCCGCAGCAGTTCAATGATGATGTCGCCGCCCAGTTGGTTGACGAATACATCTCGGAAACCGCACTGGCTGCCGAGTAAGCTTTCAACGCAGGCAACACTGGCGGCGCCGGTCCTGATGCAGGATCGGCGCCGCCAGTGTTAAGAGACCCGGCCCGGAGAGAGACTGACCCCATGGATGCCGTGATCATCGCCGCCGGTTATGGCAGCCGGCTGGCATCGCTGTCGCCATCGAAGCCGCTCACGCCGGTCTGCGGGGTTCCCTTGATCGAGATCGGGATCCGCCAGGCCGCAGCTGCAGGCGTTACGCGGGTGGTCGTGGTCACGGGCCACCGCGCGGACGCTGTCGAAGATTTCCTTGCCGAGCTAGCCCAGCACGTCGACGTGGAAATCGAAACCGTACGGGTGGACGACTGGAGCAAGCCGAACGGCTTTTCCGTCATGGCCGGCGCTTCGCGCTGCGGGGGCGACTACCTGCTGATGATGGCGGACCACATGTTCGACAGCGCTATTCTTGCTGCCTTGCGCAGCGTTGGCAGCGAGACCCGCGACGTGACATTGGCGATCGACCGGCACACCGAAAGCCCGCTTGTCGATCCCGACGATGCGACATGGGTGAAGCTGGACGCGAGCGGCTTCATCAATGCCATCGGCAAGACCATACCCGCCTGGGATGCGGTCGATTGCGGGGCGTTTCTAGCCACACCGCGCCTTGCCGAAGCGATTGCCGCAGCCATCGCCGCCGGCAAGTCCGGCAGTCTTTCCGATGGCATGCAATTGCTGGCGGATCGCGGCCGCGCCGCCACGTACGACATCGGCGGTGCCTGGTGGATGGATGTCGATGACCCGCGCGCGCATGATCTCGCGGAGCAATTGGCCCCGCGTCACCTCACGGCAGCATTTGCGGCAATCTGATCGATAGGATCAGAATTTCCGCACGTTGATGGTGATCGACTGGTTGGCGTGCTCGACCTTGAAGAGAACCGAACGAAGCGACGGAGGCCCGAGGAAGATCGTCGGATTGTTGGAAAAGCCGACAGCTTCACTGGGAATACCAAAGAGCCCACCGCGGTTGATCGTGCCGGACGAATCCTCGTCGTGGTAGATCGCGATCGCATAGGTTCCGGGGTGCGGCACGAACAGGCAGAACCTCGTCTGCCCGGCCGCAGCGGGCGTGCTCGCCACGTAGAGCGAGCCGTTCTTGACGAGGAAGCGCTTGGGATCGTTCGGATAGAGGGTTGCGGTGATCAGGCCCCGACTGTTGCGCACCCGATCGACTGTGATGTTGATCCACGTTTCACTCGCGGGCCCGACGCAGGCCGGCGCGGCGTGGGCCATCGGCACTAGCGCTCCCTGCGGCGCGATCATCAGTCCCAGCACCAAGGCCAGGGCGGTGCGCCACTTCGGCAGGATCATGGCATTCTTTCCCGATAACGCCGGCCTCTGGAAGAGGCCGCGCGGACAGGGCGGGGGAATAGGCGGGCTTTGCCATGTTCGGCAAGGGCAACCTTGAGGCCACGCTCACCCAAAGCTGGCCTGCGCCAGCGCTGTTTGCGCCGAATCGGCTGAGAATAGGGATAATGCGTGTGGAAAAGCGAGGCATTCGCGCTTGTTCCGCTGATTCGCCACCGGTAATCGCAGAGAGGATAAGGTCGCTGTCGTGCGCGTTTGCGCCAACCGCCGCTGATCCCTGTTTGCGAGTTTTTCGTGATGGCTGCGCCGCTGATCTCCCCTTCGATTCTGTCAGCCGATTTTGCCCGGCTAGGTGAAGAGGTGCGGGCGATCGACGCTGCAGGCGCAGACTGGATCCATGTCGACGTGATGGACGGCCACTTCGTGCCGAACATCACGATCGGCCCCGGAGTGGTGAAGGCCTTGCGCCCGCACAGCGCAAAGCCCTTCGACGTCCACCTGATGATCGCGCCGGTTGATCCCTATCTTGAGGCATTCGCCGCCGCTGGTGCGGATATCATCACCGTGCATCCCGAAGCGGGGCCCCATATCCACCGCACGGTTCAGGCCATCCGCGCGCTGGGCAAGAAAGCCGGTATCGCGCTCAATCCCGCCACGCCGGCCAAGATGCTCGATTACCTCATCGACGAGATCGATCTGGTCCTGATCATGAGCGTCAATCCCGGCTTCGGCGGCCAGAGCTTCATCACAAGTCAGCTCCGCAAGATCGAAGCGGTACGCAAGATGATCGAAAAGACCCGGCGCTCGATCCATCTGGAGGTGGATGGCGGTATCGATACCGCAACAGCACGCCAGTGCACAGATGCCGGGGCAGATGTGCTGGTTGCCGGCACGGCCTCGTTCAAGGGCGGCCCCACTTGCTATGCCGCCAATATCGCCGCGCTGAAGGGCGCTGACTGACGCCGTGGCGCGCCTGTTCCCCGGAACCCGTGAGGCCCAGGAAGAGGGCGCAGTCCTCGGGCCGGCGAAAGGCCCTGTGGTTGATGGCGGGGAGGGGCGGCCGGCATTGCCGCTCGGCCCCGCACCCGAACCGCTCGCGCTTGCGCAGGCTGAAGCCGATGTTGCGCCGCTCGAACCCGGCAGGGCTTTGGCCATTGCCGACTTCTCCCCTCCGCAAGTCAGTGCCGCCGAAAGGCTGATCCGGCTCGCCTACGGATTGGGCATTCCGCCCTCGACCCTCAATCCGTTCCGCAAGCGCGCGCGCCCGCGCCTCACGGCTACGGTGGAAAGCGCGCTCGCGGGCGACCCCGCATCCGGAACAGCAGTCAGGGCTGGGCACTTCCTGCTCCATGGCGTCAAGCTGCCAATCGCGGACACCGAGTTCAGCGGTCCCCGGCTCTCTCCACCGTTCGAGCGCATGGTGCATGGCTTCGGCTGGCTCCGCGATCTCGCAGGCTGTGCGGCACGGCCACAATGCGCGCCGATTGCGGAACGAATCTTCGCCACATGGCTTGCCGCCAATCCGCAGCCCGGTGCAGGCCCGGCCTGGGCGGTCGGCAATGCGGGACATCGTCTGCTGGCATGGCTGATCCACGCGCCGCTCCTGTTGTCGAGCCAGGATCGCAAGCTGCGCGCCCGGGTTCTGACGACATTCGAGGATACGGCGCGCTGGCTCGACCGCCATGTCGGGCGTGCGGAAGATACGCTCGCCGAAGTCGCGGGCTGGACTGCGATTACCGCGGCGGGCCTCTTGCTGGCCGAAGGCCGCGCCCGCAGGCTTTTTGGCGAAGGTGGATTGATCAAGGCGCTGGGCAATCTTGTCAGCGATGATGGCGGTGTGCTTTCGCGCAGCCCGCTCGGTCAGATCGAGGCAGTCGAACTGCTGATCGAGCTTCGCGCGTGTTATGCAGCCGTGCGTAGCACCCCGCCGCCCCAACTCGATGCGATCCTTGAACTGCTGGTTCCCCCGCTGCTCACCTTGCTGCACAGCGATGGCGGACTTGGCTCGTGGCAGGGCGCCGGCGCCGTGTCTCCGGAACGCATCTCCGCACTCATGAAGGCGAGCGGTGTGCGCACGCGCCCTCTGCGCGACGCGCGCCACTGGGGCTACCAGCGGGTCAACGCAGGCAAGGCGGTGCTACAATTCGATGCCGCCCCGCCGCCACTTGCGCGACATGCCCGCGATGGCTGCGCCTCGACTTTGGCTTTCGAATTCAGCCATGGCGGGGAACGTCTGATCGTCAATTGCGGCGGTGCCGCTTTTGCCGGCGGGCTTATTCCGCTGCGGCTTGCGCAGGGCCTGCGCGCCACTGCCGCGCATTCGACGCTGGCGATCGATGACTTCAATTCCACCGCCGTCCTCATCAACGGCAAGCTCGGCCCCGGCGTATCCGAGGTCGAAGTCGATCGCCGGATTCTGAGCGGCGAAGGCGCTGGTGCCACCCGGATCGAGGCAAGCCACAACGGCTACGTTAGCCGCTACGGCCTCACCCACCGCCGCATTCTGATCATTCGTGACGACGGCAGCGAGCTGCGCGGAGAAGACCTGCTGGTGCCTAGCGGGCGCCGCGGCAAGCGGGGCATGATCGGCGTTGCCTTGCGCTTCCACCTCGGCCCTCATATCGAGCTTGCGCAAGGGCGGGACGGTCTTGGCGTCACGCTTGCCTTGCCCGATGGCAGCCTCTGGCAGTTCCGCTCCGGCCGTGATCCGGTCACGCTGGAGGAGAGCCTTTGGTCGGACGGCATGGGACGGCCGCTAGCCACACGGCAGCTGGTCATCTCGGCCAAAATTCCGCGCAGCGGCGAGTCCTTCTCGTGGCTGCTCAAGAAGATGCGCTAGACAGGATTTTCCATTGTGACTGACGTGACGATCAAACGGGCGCTGCTTTCAGTGTCCGACAAGACCGGCCTTGCTGACCTCGGCCACGCCCTCGCAGCGCACGGTGTCGAACTGGTTTCGACCGGCGGGACGGCTGCGGCGCTGCGCGATGCCGGTCTTGCCGTGCGCGACATTTCAGACCTCACCGGCTTTCCCGAAATGATGGATGGCCGCGTCAAGACGTTGCATCCCAAGGTTCACGGCGGCCTGCTCGCCGTTCGCGACGACCCGGCGCATGCCGCTTCGATGGCAGAACACGCCATTAGCGCGATCGACCTCGTCGTGGTCAACCTCTACCCCTTTGCGGCCACCGTCGCGAAAGGCGCGGGCCGCGAGGAAGTGATCGAGAACATCGACATTGGCGGCCCCTCCATGGTTCGCTCGGCTGCCAAGAACCACCACTACGTGACCATCGTGACCGATCCCGCGGACTACGCGGTGCTGATCGCCGCCCTGGACCAGACCGGCGGCACGACCAGCCTCGATTTTCGCAAGGCCATGGCGGCCAAGGCCTTTGCCGCAACCGCCGCTTACGATGCCGCGATTGCGCAGTGGTTCGCCGTGACCGACCAGCAGCAGCATTTCCCGCAGACCTTGCTTTCCGCCCACAAGCTGGTCTCCACCCTGCGCTATGGCGAGAACCCGCACCAGAGCGCCGCGCTATATGTGCCGGCGCAAGGCGGAGTGGTGCGCGGTCTCCCGCAGGCGCGGCAGTTGCAAGGCAAGGAACTGTCCTACAACAATTACAATGACGCCAATGCGGCACTCGAACTGATCGCCGAATTCAGTTCGGATCAGCCTGCTGTGGTCATCGTCAAGCACGCGAACCCGTGCGGCGTGGCTGTCGCGGCAACGCCGCTCGAGGCATGGCGCGCGGCGCTTGCCTGCGATTCGGTTTCGGCCTTCGGCGGCATCGTCGCGCTCAACACCCCGCTTGATGGCCCGACAGCCGAAGCGATCTGCGAGATCTTCACCGAAGTCGTGGTCGCGCCCGGCGCCGATGATGCCGCGCTTGCAACCTTCGCGCGCAAGAAGAACCTGCGCCTCCTGCTGCTCGAAGAAGTGCCGTCCGCCGATCGTAGCGGCCTGGTCACGGTGCCGATCGCGGGGGGCCTGCTGGTTCAGGATCGCGACAACGGCGCGCTGACCGACGACATGCTTCACGTAGTCACCAAGCGCCAGCCGACGGCGCAGGAGCTTGCCGATTGCCGCTTCGCCTGGACCGTGGCGAAACATGTGAAGTCCAACGCCATCGTCTACGCCCGCGAAGGTGTGACGGCGGGGATCGGGGCAGGCCAGATGAACCGGCGTGACAGCGCGCGGATCGCGGCGATGAAGGCGCAGGAAGCTGCCGAGACGCATGGCTGGAGCGGGCCGCGCACAATTGGCTCTGCCGTGGCTTCGGATGCCTTCTTCCCGTTCGCGGATGGGCTGCTCGCCGCCGTGGAGGCTGGCGCGACCGCCGTCATCCAGCCGGGAGGCTCCATCCGCGACGATGAAGTCATTGCCGCAGCAGATGCGGCCGGGCTCGCCATGGTATTCACGGGAATGCGCCACTTCCGGCATTGAGGTCAGCGGGAATGACGCTTTGAAGAGCGTTTACTTGCACGGCAACCCGGGCGCACCGGCCGAACTGGCGCTGCTTGGAGGTGATGCGGTCCGATCGTGGTTTGTGCCAGATCGGGCCGCGCTGCCTCGCGAACCGGAAGCGCGGATCATGCGCTTGACCGCAATGATCGCCGAGGTGTGCGGCGACGAACCGATCCGCCTGATCGGATTCTCGGCCGGAGCATACGTCGCGCTGCAGGTGGCCGCGCGAATACCGAAAAAGCCGCTGACCTTGCATCTCGTCTCCCCGGCAGGGCCGCTGGAAACCGGGGACTATCTCGGTGCGATGGCTGGCGGTCCGGTGTTCGGTGCGGCGATGAAGCACCCGCGCCGGTTTGCCGCATTGGTATGGGCACAGTCGTTTTGCGCGCAGTGGTTTCCCGGGGTCCTCACACGGTTCCTGTTCGCAGCGGCGCAGGGCGACGACAGCCTGCTGAAAGCCGACGAGCAGTTCACCCGTTCCTATCGCGATGTTCTGCGGGCCTGTCTCGGTGCCGGACGCGCAAGCTACAAGGCCGAGATCGAGTCCTATGTCCTGCCTTGGGCAGGGCTGCTTCCGGCAGTCAAACACCCTGTCACGATCTGGCAGGGGAGCCGCGACAACTGGACTCCGCCGGAAATGGCAGAGACCTTGGCGCAGCTCCTGCCGAACGTGCAGGCGTTTCACATGCTCGAAGGCCAATCACACTTTTCGGCGCTGCGAACAGCGCTTGCCGCGCTGGCCTGAGGCCATGGGTCCGCGGGAATCTCCCTAGGGAAGGCGCTCAGCGATAGAAGACGTGATTGTCGACCCGCGCCATGCGGGTCTTGCCCCATGACGGTGCGACATGCGCTGCGTGGAAGAACATCGCGCCTTCCACCGGGCTTTTCCATGCACCGCTGTCCGCGATCATCGCGATCTTCACGGCTTGCTGCCATTTGGCGCTGTCATGCTTCACCGCGGGCATCGCATTGGCGCGCACGAATGAGAACTGCGAGGGCTGGTAGACCACGCCGCAGTAAGAGCTGGGGAAGCGGCCGGACGCAGCACGGGTCACGATAACCCGACCAACGGCAAGCTGGCCTGCCAGCGTTTCGCTGCGGGCTTCGAAATAGACAGCACCGGCCAGGCATTCCATTTCGTGGGAGAGCGAAGCGGGAAGCGGCGTACGCTCGACCAGATCGGCGAGCGATGCGGCGCTGGGAAGGATCTCCCCATCATCGGAGTCATTCCGCTCCGGTTGGGGAAGGGTCTGTTCGGCCGGCCGGAACACGCTCTGGCGGGGTTCGACGGTAATGGCCGAGGATCCGGGTGCTTCAGCGACCGGGATCTGGATATCCTGAGCCTTGGCGCCGGATCCCCCGGTGCTCAGCAGGATGGTAGCAAGACTTGCGGCAATGCACACGGCACTGGCGACGCGGAACTGGCGGCTCATGCAACTTCGTCATTGGGCGGTGGACGTCGGCACAAGGCGCGATCGGCTCTGGTATCGCAGGTTGTTCCTGCAAGACCGGAAACCTATCGAAGGCCCAGGCGTCTGCCCCCCGTCTGCGTGCTGGCGAGGATGGCTTCGTTGCCATCTCATCGCTGCCTACGCGTGGTAGAGTGGGGCCCATTATGATCTGAGCCGGGCAAGTCAACCCATGAATCCGGGTTTGTTCTCCTTCGTGTCCAGATTCAGGATGAGCTGTTCACCTTCAGCGATGGTCAGTTCGACAATCCACAAGTCGCGGTCCTGCGCCACGCGGCGCTTCAGATAATCCTCAAACTCTGCTTTATTTTCAGGATCTTGCGCCTTGGATTGCGCCCATCCGCGCGTTCCGTCCGCCCTCGGCAGGCGCTCGAAGGCGCGTGCAAGCGTCTGCCCAAATCCTTGATTATTTAGGATAACAATCACAATCGTGCCGCTATCGGGTTCGCCGCGGTGGAGCACCATGCCAAAGCCGCCGTTCGCCTCGGCCAACCGAATCAGTGCTGTCGCTTCCAAGGCGGCCGGAAGACGCGCCGCGCTCATGCTATCTGCACACGCGGCACAGCGCTGTCTGTATAACCGGCGAGTGAAGAGAGCGGAATACGCGAGCGTTGAAACGTGCCGGTGCCCCGCCCCACTTCATTGCCCTCTGCATCAAGTATCCGCGATTCGGCTAGAATGACGCGTCGCCGACCGGAAACCCAGCGTCCTTCCGCAATGGCCTTGCCGCCATGCAGCGGCTTGGTGAACAACAGATTGAACGCCGTGGTCAGCAGGAAGCAGTCTGTCACCAATGTGTTGGCCGCATAGAACGCTGCATCGTCGAGCATCTTGAAATAGAGCGTGCCGTGTGCGGCACCTGCGGCATGGAAGTGCTCGGGACCGACGTCGAAATGGATTCGGGCGCATCCCTCCTCCACAATCTCGAGGCGGGAGACAAACTGGCGGTTGATCGGCGCTGCGGCATACAGGCCTTCCAGCGCGCGCCAGTGCCGCCGGGCTTCGGTCAATTCTGAAGCATCGGCAGGTTCTGCCGCAAGGTCAGGCCGCGTCGCGGTCGATGACATTGACGAGCAATGCGTAGATCGCATCGGCATCAGGGGCGGCAATCAGTCGTTCGTGCATGCGTTCGTCGCGCATCAATCGCGAGATCGCCGCAAGGGCTTGCAGGTGCGTGGCACCGGCCTGCTCGGGCGAGAGAAGGCCGAACACGCAATCGACCGGCATGCCATCCGACGATGCGAAATCGACCGGGTTCTCCAGCCGGAAAAATGCGGCGACCGGACGGGCCAGCGCTTCCAGCCGTGCGTGGGGAATGGCAACGCCGCGCCCGAAACCGGTGCTGCCGAGCGTTTCGCGCTCCTCGATCCGTTCGAGCACGACCGAGCGGTCGAGCCCGTAGACCTCGCCGAAGCAATCCGCGAGCGCACCGAGGATCTGCGTTTTGGTTTCGGCACGAACGATGCGCACCGCCTGAAGATCGATCGAGAAGAGAGCGGTCATGGAACCAATGATGCCGGAAAATGCGCTCGCGCGCCTGATATGGAGCGGCACATGCGCCCGAACGCGACGCGGTGCAAGCACCGAATCGCGTCCGCCATGTCACTGATACCCGGTGAGGACATCAGATCACCGCGTGGTTTTGCCGTTCCGGTTACTTGCTCGGTTCGACCCAGCCGATCGACCCATCGCCGCGGCGATAGACCATGTTATGCACACCCGTACCGGCGTTTTTGAACAGCAATGCGTTGGTGTTGCGAAGATCCAGCATCATCACCGCATCGGAAACGCTGGCTGTCGGCACGTCCACGCGCGTTTCTGCGATGACCAGCGGCGCGTCGGCAGGTTCTTCGGTCTCGGTCTCCTCGACCATGAAGACGGTATAGGCCGCCTCTTCCTCGCGGCGGGCATGATCGGCCTGGTCCTGCCGGGCGTTGATCCGGCGCTTGTAGCGGCGCAGCTGCTTGTCGATCTTCTCCGCCGACTGATCGAGCGCGATGTGGGCATCCTGCGCCACCGCGCTTCCCTTCAGGATCAGGCCCTGTGCGACATGCGTGACGATATCGCAGCGAAACCCGCCATGCGGCGCCTTGCCGAGCGTCACGTGCGAGGTCAGCGCCCGCGAGAAGTACTTGTCGACAATCGCGGTAAGGCGCTCTTCAGCATGAGCTTCGAAAGCGGCGCCGGTATCGACCTGATGGCCAGAAACGCGAATATCCATAAGTCCACTCTCCTTCGCTCAAGCACCTGTCCGGGATGGCCCGGGCAAGGCAGATTCATTGCAGCCAGATGGCTCCCTTGATCCCCTCGACAAACGCAGCATGCCGGGCGATTTCTTGCGCACTTGGCGCATGGGGTCGAGCAGGGCGATGCGTACGGGGGGATGCGGTGAGCATCGGAGCGACCACCGTTGCCGTCTTGATCTCGACATCGGCAGCCAGTTCGAGCCCGATCTGCCGCCCTCCCATCAGCTCCACATAGAGCTGGGCCAGCAGTTCGGCGTCGAGCAGCGCGCCGTGGCGGACGCGGTGGCTGCGATCGATCCCGTAGCGCGAGCAGAGCGCATCAAGGCTGAGCTTGGCCCCGGGGTGCTTGCGCCGCGCGATAGCCACCGTATCGACCATGCGCGCCCGATCAACGGCGGGCAGCTGGCACATCGCAAGTTCGGCATTGAGGAACCCGAAATCGAACCCGGCATTGTGCGCAACCAGCGGCGCATCACCCAGAAAGGCGAGCAGTTCCTCAGCTCGTTCGGCAAAGCGCGGCTTGTCTGCCAGGAAAGCGCTCGAAAGGCCGTGCACCGCCTCGGCCTCAGCCGGCATCGAGCGTTCCGGGTTGAAATATACATGGAAAACCGCGCCGGTGGCGACCCGGTTCACCATCTCGATGCAGCCAATCTCTACCAGCCGATCACCGCTCTGCGGGTCGAGGCCGGTCGTCTCTGTATCGAAAACGATCTCACGCATTTGCTGTAGTCTGGACCCGACCAAGGGTGCTTGCAAGGCTTCAGCGCGGGTTTTTTTGCCGTAGTGCTGCAACCAGCACGCCGACCTCTTCGCGCGTTTCAGCCAGAGTCACCCCCGTATCGATGACATGGTCGGCAAGCGCCCGCTTTTCGGCATCCGGCACCTGCAGCGCGAGGATCTGCGCAAACTTTTCGGGCGTCATGCCGGGCCGGGCGAGAACGCGGTTGCGCTGCATTTCGGCGGGTGCGGAGACGACGGCGACGGCATCGAGACCGGCACCATGGCCCTTTTCGTAAAGCAGTGGGATATCAAACACGACGATCGCCTCGCCGGCGTGCTCCAGCATGAAGAGTGCCCGTTGTTCCGCCACGGCCGGATGAACGATGGCTTCAAGCCGCGCGAGCGCCTCGGGATTGCCGAAGACTTGTGCGCCAAGTGTGGCACGATCGACGCCGTGTGGGCCGGTGGTGCCGGGAAAGGCAGCCTCGATCGCCGGAAGCAAGGCGCCGCCCGGTCCCTGCAGGCGGTGCACTGTCGCGTCGGCATCGAACACCGGCACGCCCAGCTCGCGCAGCATGAGCGCAACCGCGGACTTGCCCATGCCGATCGATCCGGTGAGGCCGAGGATGAAGGGACGGGTCATGCCCCCAGCGCCTTCCGCAGTTCGGCGTCCCTTGCACGCGAGGGCGTAGCGCCGAAGAAGCGCCGGAAGGCGTGGTCGGCCTGACCTATCAGCATTGAAAGACCGTCGATCGTCCGGAATCCGGCAGCTTGCGCCGCCTTCAGGAACGGGGTTTCGAGCGGACTTGTCACGATGTCGTAGAAGATCGAGCCCGGCGGGGCGTGGCTCATGTCAAACACGAGTGGTGGCTGGCCGGTCATTCCAAGCGACGAGGCGTTGACGACGAGATCGAGGCAGTTCTCCCGATCATCGAAAGCGAAGTCCGTCGCATCGGCGAAGTGTGCAAGATCGATGGCATGGTGCTCGCCGGCAGGATCGAGTTCATCGAGAAGCGCGCGGGCCTTTTCCGTACTGCGACCGGCAAGCACGATCACCAGCTTCTCGTCCGCCAGCCCTTTGACAATCGCCCGCGCGGCTCCGCCCGTGCCGATCACGCGGGCCATGCGGAAGTAGTGCGAGTGGCCAAGCACCGGCCGCAAGGGTTCGAGGAAGCCCGGGACGTCGGTATTGTATCCGACCAGCTGGCCGTGCTCGGGAATGATGGTGTTGACCGCCCCGACCGCAGCCGCCAGCGGATCGAGCCGGTCCAGAAAGGGCATCACCGCTTGCTTGTGCGGCATGGTGACGTTGCACCCGCGCCAGGCTGGATCGGCGCGGCGCGCATGCAGAAAATCAGCAAGCTGATCTGTGAGGACGTGACTTGCCCGGTAATCGGCATCGATTCCGATCTCTTCCAGCCAGAATCCATGGATCTTGGGCGACTTTGACTGGACGATGGGATCGCCGATCACTTCGGCATAGGCCCGGCTCATACGGGGAGCTCGCCCTGCGCACGCAGCGCGCCAAGGAGCGCGAGAAGCGGCATACCGAGAACGGTGAAATGGCTGCCTTCGATATGGTCGAAGAGCTGCACACCAAGCGCCTCGATCCGGAATACCCCGACGCAGGCACCAACCGCCGGCCATTCCTGCGCGAGATAGCCTTCGATGAAGTCGCTCGAAAGCGTGCGCACACGCAGCTTGGCGGTTTCGCAGTGGCGCCACACAGGCACACCATCGCGCACGAGAATCGCAGCGGAATGGAGGTGCATGGTCTGGCCGGAGAAGAACGCCAGGTGCCGCGCCGCATCCTCACGGCTCGCCGGCTTGTCGAACATACGGCCGCAGACCTCGACCAGCGAATCGCCGCCAAGCACGAGCCGGCCGGGTACGCCGACCGAGACGGACAGCGCCTTCGCCTCGGCCAGAATCATCGCGATCTCGCTGCCCGGCACGCCAATCAGCTCGCGCTTGATCTCGGCTTCATCGACATCCGAACCGCACGCCTCGAACGGGACGCCGGCAGCGGTCAACATGGCTTTGCGGCTTGCGCTCTGCGACGCCAGTATCAGCATGTCCTCACCCTCAAAACGCGTGTCCGCCGCCACCCACACCGCCATCAGGGCGGCGCTCGTTATAGAGATTAATGATCGCGGCAGCGGTTTCCTCGATGGAACGACGCGAGACGTCAATCACCGGCCAGCCATTATCCGCGAACATGCGCCGCGCATACTGCACCTCTCGCGCCACATGATCGCTGTCGACATAGGCCGTCTCTGGTGCCTGATTGAGAGAGAGCAGCCGGTTGCGCCGTACCTGAATCAGACGTTCTGGGCTGGTCGTCAGGCCCACCACAAGCGGACGCCGCAGGCTGAACAGCGCGGTCGGCGGCGGGCTTTCGACCACGATGGGAATGTTCGCCACCCGGTAGCCGCGATTGGCGAGATAAATAGCGGTCGGAGTTTTGGACGAGCGTGAGACCCCGGCAAGCAGGATATCCGCCGCTTCCCAGTCCTCCCACGCGATCCCGTCGTCATGGGCGATGGTGAACTGGATCGCCTCGACGCGGCGAAAATAGGCCTCGTCCATCGCGTGCTGGCGTCCCGGGCGACCTTTAGCCGCCTGGCCCAGCTGTGTTTCAAGTGCGAGGGTCACTGCATCGAGCGCGGCGACACTGGGGAGCCCCAGCGCAGCGCAGCGGCTTTGCAGAAGTTCGCGCGTTTCGGCATTGACCATGGTGAACAGCACGAGGCCGGGATTTGTGGTAATCTCCCCCATGATCCGGTCGAGATGCTGCTGCGAGCGGACCATCGGCCAGAAATGGCGCACGACGTCGGCATCATCGAACTGAGCGAGCGCAGCCTTGGCGATCATTTCGAGTGTTTCGCCGGTCGAGTCCGACAGGAGGTGCAGGTGCAGGCGCGCCATCGAGGTTCCTGGTCCGCCCCGGGAAAGGGCTGTGGATAGCACTAGGATAAACCATGGCATGAAACCGGGGACAAGTTTGCGGTGCCATTCTGCCCCCGGCTTCGGTCTTTGGGCAGCCACATTGCGAACAGCCTCACAAGGTTACCCACAGGGTGGGGACAACAGGGACAAGTTTCGCTTGCCCCCGGAACCGTTCAGAGTCGCTGACACGCTTTTTTGTGGAGACAGCAGGACAATTCGGGCAGATGCATGTCGTCCCCGCTATCCACAGGGCCAACTAACT
>NZ_JAIXPP010000125.1 GCF_027486195.1 Novosphingobium sp. | reverse complement strand
TTTGGCAGCATGTTGGTGGTGTATTCGGCGCCGCGGTAGATCTCGGTCTGGCCCTTCTGACGGCCGAAACCCTTCACTTCCGACACCGTCATCCCGGCAACGCCCAGCCCGGAGAGCGCCTCGCGCACTTCGTCGAGCTTGAACGGCTTGATGATGGCGATGATGAATTTCATTCATGCCCCCTTTGCGGCCTTCTCGCCGGGCGACCCGCCGGCTGACTAGGCTTCGCAAACACCGTGCCAAATGCGCGGAACGCTGGAATCAGGGGGTTTCTCTTCGCGACTACGGAAAACTACGCAGTCGGCACGCTCGAATCTTGTGCAGATTCCAGGATCTGCCCAAAAAATGGGCAGACGCCATGCCTCAATTCCCGCGGAAGAAGCGGTCCGTGGGCGTGGTCAGGAGGCCGTCAATGCTGGTTCTGCGGCCCGAGGTCTTGGCCATCCATGCCGCCTCGTCGGCCTGGGCGTGGTACTTGACCAATGTGTGCCGCTCGGTCTCAAGCGTCATGACCGGGACACCCCAACCGCAACTGGTCTGCACGGTGTCGACTGCGATGTCGAAAATCTGGCGGGTGCCGGACAGGATGGTGAAGTGGGCCGCAAGTTCTTCCCACTCCGGATCCTGCGGCAGGACCGGGCGGCCGGTGCCGTAGAGGCGCAGGATCAGCGGAGGCTGGCCGAAGTTGCACATCATGATCGTGATCCGGCCATCGGCCACCAGATGCGCATGAGTCTCATTGCCCGAGCCAGCCAGATCGAGATAGGCGACCCGGTTGGGCCCAAGCACGCGGAAACTGTCATACCCCTTGGGCGAGAGGTTGATCCGCGCGTCCACCGCCGCCGTTGCCACGAAGAAAACGCTCTGCGCGCCCATCATCGCCTCGTGCTGAGGCAGGATGCGGTCGGTGAAATCGGCCATCAGAGGAAATCGCGCAAGGTCGCGATGAAACGGTCGAACTGATCGTGGTGGAGCCAATGCCCGGCGTTCTCGAACTCGATCACCTTGCCATCGCGGAAGTGCTTGATGCGGCCATCGCGCTCCGGATTGCCCGCCCACGAATCCGCGCCGTTGAGCAGCAGGGTCGGGCAGGTGATCGCCTCCCACAGCTCGTGCTTGCGCTCGGTGGAGATGTCGTAGGGGTGATCGATGTGGACGTAGGGGTCGAACTTCCAGGTGAAAGTCCCGTCCTCGTTACGGTTGATCCCGTGGATCGTGAGGTGGCGAGCCTGCACGTCGGTGAGGTAGGGATTCTCCGACTTCATGCGCGCATAGGCGTCTTCAAGCGTCGCGTAGCGACGCGGCAAGCGGCCGGCGGCCTTGCGCTTTTCGGCGATATAGTCACGCACGCGGCGAGCGAAGGGCACGTCCTTCATGCGCAGTTCCCAGTCGGGCGTGGGGAAAATGCCCTCGATCGCGACGAGCTTGGCCACGTCCTCGGGGAAAAGGCCCGCATAGCGCAGCGCGACATTGGCGCCCCATGAATGCGAGACGATGGTGACCGGGGCCAGGCCGAGCTGGTGCACCAGTTGCGCGACGTCGTAGACCATGTCCATCGTGCGATAATTGCCGTCGGACGCCCACTCGCTGTCACCATGGCCGCGGTGATCGAGCGCGATGACATGCCAATCGTCCCGCAGGGCCTCAGCCGTCCAGTCCCAGCTGCGGCAATGGTCGCGCCCCCCGTGGATGAGGAGGAGCGGCGGCTTCTCCGCATTGCCCCAATCAACATAGTGAAGGCGCAGGCGCTGCGAGATGAAGGTGTTCGAGGTGGGGCCGAGCAGTGTCATAGGATGTCTCTGCCGCAGGTGCGAACAGGCCGCAAGTGCGGTTGTAACGCGCAGGCTAGACGCGCTGTCGCCACGAAACACGCGGCACGTACCCGATCAGCTCGCCCGCGCGGGCCGAGGAGAGCAACGAAGCCTCGCCCGCAAGGCTCTCGGCCAGCGGCACGGCGGGGAAGTGCTCCGCCATCAGATCGCGCGAGGGACGGCCCATCAGATTGTCTGCAGCGGCGATGATCATCGCCTCATGGCCGGTGATCTGCGCCTCCAGCGCGCAGCGGCAGGCCTCGGCGGCGTCCTGCACGTCGATATAGCTCCACAGGTTCCACTTGCGGCTTGCCGGATCGGCCTGGATCTGTGGCAGCAACGCGTAATCCTCAGCCACATAGACGTTGGAGAAGCGCAGCGAGACCACGGCAAGGCCGGCATGCCAGCGGGCGAACTCGTCGGCCATGGTTTCCCCCAACCGCTTGCCGAGCGCGTAGGACCAGTTGGGAAGCAGCGGGTGCGTCTCGTCGATGGGCGCGAACAGCGGCGGCTCCGCAAAGGGCAGGCCAAGGATCGTCTCGCTGGAGGCCCAGACCACGCGGCCAATGCCGAGGCGCGCGGCGGCCGAGAACACGTTGTAGGTGCCCATAACGTTGATGCGGAAGGCCGCCTCGTCGGTCGTCGCGCCCGGCTTGGGGATGCCGGCAAGGTGGAGCACGGCATCGAAGCGGCGGGCTGCCGTATCAACCCCGGACAGCGCGCCCATGACCGCGCCGAAATCCGCGCAATCGAGCCGTACCGTATCATCTCCGTAGACCGAACTGACGATATCGAAGCCGGTGACGCGGTGCCCTGCTGCCCTGAGCGCCGCAACCGCAACCTTGCCGAGTTTGCCGCTGCTGCCTGTGACCGCGATGCGCATGGCTTTACCGCTCCTTGGTGGCGCTGAAGGTCAGCTCCGGATTGCGTTCCTGCTGGTAGCCGACATCCCACGCCGAGCGCGCCATGAATACGGGATCGCCGTCGCGGTCCTTGGCGAGATTCGAAAGGTTGAAATCGGCAAAGTTGCGCAAGGCAGCATCGCTACCTTTGATCCAGCGCGCGGTGTCGAATGGTGAGGGTTCGAGCACGGCCTCGACCTTGTATTCCGCTTCGAGCCGCGAAATCAGCACGTCGAGCTGCAATTGGCCGACCACGCCGACGATCGATTGCGCACCGATCTCCGGGTAGAACACCTGGATCACGCCTTCCTCTGAAAGGTCGTCTAGCGCCTTCCTCAGCTGCTTGGTCTTGGTCGGGTCCTTCAACTGGACTCGGCGAAGGATTTCCGGCGCGAAATTGGGCAGGCCGGTGAAGCGGACGGTGTTCTTTTCAGACAGCGTATCGCCCACGCGCAAGGTGCCGTGGTTGGGGATGCCGATGATGTCCCCCGCCTCGGCAGTATCGGCAATCTCGCGGTCCTGCGCGAAGAACAGGATCGGCGAATGGACGGCGATCGGCTTGCCCAGCCCTGATGGCGTGAGCTTCATGCCGCGCTTGAAGGTGCCCGAGACCATGCGCATGAACGCGATGCGGTCGCGGTGCATCGGGTCCATGTTGGCCTGAACCTTGAACACGAAGCCGGTCACTTCGGGGTGATCGGTCTGGATTGTGCCGCTGTCCGACGGCTGCGGACGCGGCGGCGGGGCATAGCGGGCGATGGCATCGATCATTTCGGCGACCCCGAAATTCTTGAGCGCAGAGCCGAAATAGACCGGGGTCAGGTCGCCGTTGCGGTAGGCGGTGAGATCGAATTCGGGGTAACCGACCTGCGCGAGTTCGATTTCCTCGGCGATCTCGGCAGGGATGGCACCATCGACGAGCGGATCGCGCTTGCCGAGGAATTCGCGGCTGTCGCCTTCGGGGCGGGCGATCGTGTTTGTGGCGAAATCGAGCACGCCTTCGAAAATCCCGCCCATGCCGATGGGCCACGACATCGGGCAGACATCGAGCGCCAGCGCATCGGCGACCTCATCAAGCGTTTCGAACACCGGGCGGCCTTCGCGGTCGACCTTGTTGACGAAGGTGATGATCGGCACCGAACGCAGGCGGCAGACCTCGAACAGCTTGCGCGTCTGCGGCTCGATGCCCTTGGCCGCGTCGATCACCATGATCGCGGAATCGACGGCAGTGAGCGTGCGGTAGGTGTCTTCCGAAAAGTCTTCGTGGCCCGGGGTATCGAGCAAGTTGAAGACGACGCCGTCTTTCTGGAAGGTCATGACCGAAGACGTGACCGAGATGCCGCGCTGCTGCTCGATCTTCATCCAGTCAGACCGCGCACGCCGCGCCTGCCCGCGCGCCTTGACCTCACCGGCCAGGTGGATAGCGCCGCCCTGGAGGAGCAGCTTCTCGGTCAGCGTGGTCTTGCCCGCGTCAGGGTGCGAGATGATGGCAAAGGTGCGGCGATTGGAACTCATGGCGCGCGCCTAGCCTAGGGGCGCGGCGGTGTCACGCCTCAGCCGCGCAGAGCGAGCACCAGCAAGACCGGCCAGATCACCACGATCGCGGCGAAGGTTCCGGCCACGCCCCACGGCACCGGCGCCCCGGCACGGATCGCGGGCCAGACGAAGAGCGCAAGCCACAGTGTCTTGTAGAAGATCTGCACCAGCAGCAGCGGCGCGAAAAAGGCGGGGGCGAAGAGGCCGCAAATGGAGGCCGCAAGGATCGCCGACCACAGGCTGAGCACCAGCACGCGCAGGCCGGCGCTTTCCGTCACGGCGCCCTGAAACACTGTGGCAGCGGCGGTGGGCGCGATCATGCCCCAGCAGACCGGGACAAGGATCAGGATATTCGCCGCGAAGGCAACACGCAGGATATCTGGGTTGGAGAAAATGACGGCGCTCGACATGCCTGAAGATTAGGCAGGACGGATGGTCACATCCATTCGGAAGTTGCAGCTTGCCCCTTGAGGCAGGACCATCACACCGGGTTTGTCACCGAATTCTCCAGCATAGCCCACCGGATCGGAATGGCCCTGCCACGGCTCGATGCAGATGTAGCGCGCGCCGGGGACCTGCCAGATGCCGAGCATCGGGCTATCCGGGAAGGCGATGTCGAGCCAAGTGCCGCCATCGGCTCCATAAGACAGGCGGCGGCTGGCGAGTTCGGTCCAGATCAGCGCATCGTGGCGGAAGAGTTTGGGATCGAGCGGGAGTTCGCGGCCCTGCACCGGGCTGGGCACGCCATCGGGGCGGAGCAGGCCGCTTGCTTGGTCGAGTTGGCGGATAGGCTGCGGTTCATCCGCCTCGAACACCACGCGGTGGGCGGCCTTGTCGGCACCGCCGGGAAGCGGCCAGGCGAAGGCCGGGTGGTAGCCGAAGCTGAAGGGCAGCGGGGCATCGCCGGTGTTGTGGACCGTCGCCATCATCGCCAGCGTCATGTCGGAGAGCGTGAAGGCCATCTCGAGCGCGAAGGCGAAGGGATAGCTGGCCCGGGTCTCGGCGCTGTCTTCCAGCCGGAACACCACGCGATCCGCCAACTGCTCAGTCAAAGCAAATGCACTGCGGCGGGCGAAGCCGTGTTTGGGCATCCGGAATGCCTGCCCTTCGTGGCGCAGCGTGTCATCAGCGAGCGCGCCGACGATGGGAAACAGCAGCGGCGCGCGGCCCGACCAGAAGGCCGGGTCCGCATCGGTCATGTACTCGCGGCCCGCAGCATCGGTCAGCGAGGAAAGCTCCGCGCCGAACGGGTTGATCCGCGCGGTGAGGCCTTCGCTGGCAAGGACAACAAGATCGATCATCGGCCCCCGGCTGGCAGGTGTTTTCAGGCGCGCAGCACGCCGCCGAGCTTCGCTCCGGCTGCCACGATCTTGTCGGTGATCGCTTTCAGTGCCGCCTCGTCGTAGCTCTTCTCGACCGGCTGCAAAGTGACTTCGACGGCCAGCGACTTGTGACCTTCCGGCACGCCGGCCCCACGGAAATCATCGAACACCCGCGCGGCGACCACGTTGGCCTTGTCCGCCCCGCGCACGGCACGCAGCAGATCGCCGGCGGGGAGTGCGGCGGGCACGAGGAACGCGTAATCGCGCGTGACGGCCTGCAGCGCGGGCGGCGCGAAGTGCGGGCGCGCGAAGCTGCCGGGGCCCTTGCGCGCGGGGATCGCACCGAGGAACAGTTCGACCACAGCAACCGGACCGGCCAGATCGAAGGCCTTGGCGGTGGTGGGATGCAGCAGACCGAAGCGCGCGAGCACGGTCTTGGGCCCGAGGCGCAAGGTGGCGGACTGGCCGGGGTGGAACTGGCTGCCTGCCTCACCCATCACCTGCAGGTTATCGACCGGGGCGCCAGCTTCGGCGAGGAGCGCGAGCGCCTCGGCCTTGGCGTCGAAGGCATCGAAGGCCTTGGCCTTCCCTGTCGCCCAGCCGCGCGGTGCAGCTTCGCCCGCGAACACGACGGCGAGGCTGGGCTGCTCGTTGCTCGCGCCGCCTTCCCCGCGCAGATAGCGACGACCGATCTCGAACAGACGGACCGAAGTGGCACCGCGATCAAGATTGCGCCGCGCTGCCGAAAGCAGGCCCGGCAGCAGCGAGGGGCGCATGGTCTTGAGGTCTTCGGAGATCGGATTGGCCAGCGTCCAGAGATCGCCATCCGCAAAGTGCGCGGCCTCGCTCGTGGGGAGAAACGACCAGGTCACTGCCTCGTTCAGGCCACGTGCGGCGGCGGCACGCCGGATGCGGCGCTCCTGCATCTGCGCGGGCGTGGCGGTAGGCTTGGCCACGCCGTCCGCGCGCGGCAGCGGGGTGGAGGGCACGGCATCGAGGCCATGCACTCGGATCACTTCCTCGACGATGTCGGGCGCGCCGTCGACGTCCGGGCGCCAGGTCGGCACCGTCACATCCCAGTGCCTGGCCAAGTCTTCGAAAACTTCGAAACCAAGCGCGGCAAGGATGCGCTTCTGCTCGCCATTGGCGACATCGATCCCGCCAAGATTGCCGGCGAGCGCCGGATCATAGCCGATGCTCTTGCGCGCAAGCGGGGGCTGACCGGCGCGGATAACCTCGCTGGGCTCGCCGCCGCAGATCTCGAGGATCAGGCTGGTGAGCAGGTCCAGGCCAGTATCGAGGAAGGCGGGATCGACCCCGCGCTCAAAGCGGCCGCGCGCGTCCGATGTGAGCGCCAGCGCCTGCCCGGTGCGGGCGATATTGGCGGGGGTGAAGTAGGCGACTTCGAGGAGGACGTCAGTCGTGTCGTCAGAACAGCCCGAATGTTCGCCGCCCATGATCCCGGCGATATCGTGGACGCCGGCTTCATCGGCGATCACGGTCATCCATGGTTCGAGCGCATATTCCTTGCCGTTGAGGGCGAGGCAGGTCTCCCCTTCGCGGGCCTTGCGAGCGCAGACGGCGCCGGAGAGCTTGGCGAGGTCATAGGCATGCGCGGGGCGGCCATAGCCGAGCATCACGTAGTTGGTGATATCGACCAGCGCCGAAATCGGGCGCTGGCCCGCGCTCTTGAGGCGGTCCTGCAACCACTGCGGGCTGAGTCCGTTCTTCACGCCGCGAATGACGCGGCCGTAGAAAGCGGGGCAGCCTTCGGGGTCTTCGGTGCGGACTTCCACCGGGCACGGGAAGCTGCCGGTGATCGGCGCGACGTCGATCGGCTTGAGCACGCCAAGGCCCGCCGCCGCGAGATCGCGCGCGATGCCGTGGACGCCCATGCAGTCCGGACGGTTGGGCGTGATCGCCACATCGAACACCGGGTCGGAGCCGAGATAATCGGCGAAGCTGGTGCCGATGGGCGCATCGGCGGACAGCTCGATGATGCCATCGTGCTCTTCGCCAAGGCCAAGCTCGCGCGTCGAGCACATCATGCCGTTGGATTCGACGCCGCGGATGGCGGACTTGCGAAGCTCCATGCCGTTGGCCGGAACCACTGCGCCGGGAACGCCGAGAACGCCGACGAGGCCCGCGCGCGCATTCGGCGCTCCGCAGACAACCTGCAGCGGGTTGCCATCACCCAGATCGACCGAGAGGACCTGCAGCTTGTCTGCCTGCGGGTGCCGTTCCGCCGTCAGCACGCGGGCGACGCGGAACTTCTTGAGCGCGGCGGAGGCATCCTCGACGCCTTCGATCTCGAGGCCGAGCGAGGTCAGCTTCTCGGCAATGGTGCGGGCATCGGCCTTGGTATCGAGCAGGGCCTGGAGCCATGAGAGAGCAAACTTCATGCGCGCACTCCCACACCGCCGGAAAGGGTCGGCACATCGAGCGCACCGAAGCCGTAGTTCGCGAGCCAGCGCACGTCGCCATCGAAGAAGGCGCGCAGGTCGTCCATGCCATATTTGAGCATGGCGAGCCGATCGACGCCGGTACCGAAGGCAAAGCCCTGCCATTCATCGGGATCGAGCCCGCCGAATTCGATCACCTTGCGGTTGACCATGCCGGAACCGAGCACTTCCATCCAGCCGCCGTTCGCCGCATCGCCGCTGCCGCCGACCACGCGCTTGCCATTGATCAGGGTGTAGCCGACGTCGACTTCGACCGAAGGCTCAGTGAAAGGGAAGTAGCTGGGGCGCAGGCGCAGGACGATATCTTCGCGTTCGAAGAAGGCCTTGAGGAAGGTTTCCAGCGTCCACTTGAGGTGGCCGAGGTGGATCCCCTTGTCGATCACGAGGCCCTCGATCTGATGGAACATCGGGGTGTGCGTGGCGTCGCTGTCTGACCGGTAGACGCGGCCCGGTGCGATCACGCGCAAGGGTGCGCCCTGGCTCAGCATCGAGCGGATCTGGACCGGCGACGTATGCGTGCGGAGCAGCATAGAGCGGCCTTCTGCATCCTTGTCCGGGAAGTAGAACGTATCGTGCATCGCACGCGCCGGGTGCGTTTCGGGCATGTTGAGCGCGGTGAAGTTGTGCCAGTCGTCCTCGATCTCCGGACCCGTCGCCACGGCGAAGCCCATGTCGGCGAAAATCTCGGCCAGTTCGTCCATGACCTGGCTGACCGGGTGGACACTGCCGCGCGGGGCCGCCGGTGCGGGGAGCGAAAGGTCGGCAGTCTCCGCCGCAAGCTTTGCCTCAAGCGCGGCGCTTTCCAGCGCGTTGCGGCGTTCACCGAGCGCGGCGGTGACGGCCTCGCGCGCGGCGTGGATTCGCGGCCCGGTGCTGGTGCGTTCCTCGGGGCTCATGCCGCCCAGCGACTTGAGCAGGGTCGAGACCCAGCCCTGCTTGCCAAGCGCGCTTACGCGCAGCGCCTCGACGGCTTCGATCGTGTCTGCCGCAGCGATCGCGGCGAGTGTAGGTTCAAGCTGTTCCATCGCGCCCGCCGCTAGCGCCAAACGGCGCGGAATCCAAGGCGCGCGTTCAGTCCCTTGAGGGATCGTGCAATGCCTGCACCGGTGCCCCGGCGGCCACCATGCGTGCGCGCATGACCCCGGCGAGCACCGGATGGGGCAGCGCGGCGTAAGCGCTAGGGCTCATCCCCATGAAGTGGTGGAACTCGCGCACGAACTGCGCCTGATCGTGATAGTGCGAATCGATGGCACCGATCCACTTCAGCGAGGGATCGAGCATGTACTGCGAGAGGCTGCGCATGAAGCGCTGGCGGCGCAGCAGCAAGCTGGGCGGAAAACCGAAGTGACGGCGGCAGACGCGCTCCAGCGTGTGCGTGGGCAAACTGGTCCGCTGCGCCATGTCCGCCACGCTGCCGACGTCGGGATCGACAAGTGCATGATGAACGGTCCGAATGCGCGCTTCCTCGGGCAGAGGACGGGCTGCGAGGCTTTCGAAGTGGCGGGTGATGCGCTCGAGCTCAGCAGCTTCATCAGGCTCAGGCCCGAACAGCGTATCCACGAGGGGACGCAGCGGCGCGAACGCCGGTTCCGCCGCCGAATCGCAGAGGCGATCGGCATAGGCATTTGCCGGGGCGGCAACGAACTTGGCCCAGCCGAGGGGCAGCAGGCCGATCCCCCAGATGCGCGAGGTCCCTGTAGTGAAGCGCACCGCAGTGCTGGTTGGCCCGGTGACAATGCCGGTGACGCCGCCGAACGGGGCGGCCCCGCGGATCTGCGAAACAGGCAGGGCACCGCTGATGATGCGCAGGTTGGCCCATTCGGGGTGGAGATGATCGGTAACCTGGCCTTCGGCGCCAACAACGATTTCGGTGATGTAGAAGGTCGTGAAATAGGGGCGCATGGCCGCGGGCGGCTGATGGAATCGTACCCTGACGGCACATGGACCGTTCACTATTGCGCCCCTCGTTATTATCCCTGTTGGTAGGATCATAACGCCTATGGGCCACAACGGGAACAGTCCAAAATGGCAAAAAGGGCACCGGTCCCAAGACCGGTGCCCCCTTGCATTTCAGCCAGATTCAGAAATCAATAACCGCCAAACGCACCAGATTGGAACGTCGGGCCGTTACATTCCGATCAGTTCGCCAAAGCCTGCTTTGCCTGCGCGATGATCGCCGTGAAGACAGCGCCTTCATTCATCGCGAGATCAGCCATGGCCTTGCGATCGAGTTCGATCCCGGCAAGCTTGGTGCCGTGGATGAACTGCGAGTAGGTCAGGCCTTCGGCGCGGACAGCGGCGTTGATGCGCTGGATCCACAGACCGCGGAACTCCCGCTTCTTCACCTTGCGGTCGCGGTACGCGTACTGGCCGGCCTTTTCGACGGCCTGACGGGCAACGCGGATGGTGTTCTTGCGGCGGCCCCGATAGCCCTTGGCCTGTTCGAGAATGCGCTTGTGCTTGGCGCGGGTGGTAACACCCCGTTTGATACGGCTCATGGTCTAACGCTCCTCAGTTCAGCCCGTAGGGCGCCCACTTCTTGATCACCTTCGCATCGGCGTCGGAGATCACGTCCATCCCGCGGTTCTGGCGGATGTACTTGGCGTTGTGGCTGATCAGGCGGTGGCGCTTGCCGGCGACGCCGTGCTTAACCTTGCCGGAGGCGGTGATCTTGAAGCGCTTCTTCACACCGCTCTTGGTCTTGAGCTTGGGCATTTTCGTCTCCTTGATAAGGGTGCGTCCGACCCGCCGTGGCAGCCCTGCATGGCCAGGCAAGTCATCGAATCCGCACCCGATGAAGTGGGCGCGCTTAGTGGTGCAAGGCGCAAAAGGCAAGCGATTGCGCGTTCGGGGGACCGAATGGCCGAGTCAGCCGCCAATCTCCTCCCGGTCGAACGGGGTCGTCTGGTAGGTCTCGTTGATCCAGTTGCCGAACAGCAGGTGGCCGTGGCCGCGCCAGGTGTTGGACGGTGCGGCGGCGGGATCATCGCCCGGAAAGTAGTGCAACGGCAGGCTGCGCCCTTCATCCCGCGCATATTCGCCCGCAAGTGTCAGCGTATCGTATTCGAGGTGGTTGAGCATGTGGACCGCGTTGTTCGCCGGATCGCTGACAAGGCAAAGGCCGGTCTCCGGGCTGTCGGCCAGCACTGTGAGCCCGCGCCCGGCGGGAAGATCCGCACCGTGCAGCTCGCTCCAGCGCGAGACGGGGACATCGAACCGATCAGGCAGCCCGCGCATGAGCGGATTCGCCGGCGCACGGTTGAGGTGACTGAACACCCCGGTCGCCTTCTGGGTCAGCGCATGCTTGGGCACGCCGTGGAAGTGGTGCAAGGCGGCCATGGCGCCCCAGCACAGTGTCAGCGTGCGGTGAACATTGTGCCGCGACCAATCGAGGATGCGGCACATCTCGTCCCAATAGGTCACCTCCTCGAATTCGATCTGCTCGACCGGAGCGCCGGTGATGATGAGGCCATCGAACTTCTCGGTGCGGAGATCTTCCCAGGGCCGGTAGAACGAGGTGATGTGCCCTGCCGAGGTGTTCTTGCTGACGTGATCTGAAATACGCACGAGATCGAGTTCGATCTGCAGCGGCGTTGCGCCGAGCAGGCGGGCAATCTGGGTCTCGGTGGTGATCTTGTCGGGCATGAGGTTGAGCAAAGCGACGCGCAGGGGACGAATGTCCTGCCGCGCGGCCTCGGTCTCGCTCATGACGATAACGCCCTCGGCCTCCAGCGTGCGGCGGGCGGGCAGATTGTCGGCGATGCGGATCGGCACGTGTCGTAACCCTTCGAACTTCGCGGGAAACGACGCCTGCAGCCTTGTTCCGTTTGGTTGCCGGACCGGCCACATCCCTTCGCTAGCGAAGGCGCCACCTTGCCCGGAAACCGGCAGGTTGGCGTCGGGGCGTCATTCCCCAACTCTTGATGCGGGGCGAGACATAGGGCGACTGCCCTTGAAATGCAACGCCCCGCCGCAGCCGGACAAACGCGCAGATCCCACTTGCTATTGCAAATGCCTCGCATTACGTATTGCGCGACACAGCGTGAGGATTCGCTCCCGATGTATATCTGCATCTGCAATGCCATCCGCGAAAAAGACCTGCGCCGCGCCGCCTGCGAGCAAGGCGGCGATGCCGAATCGCTCTATGCCAAGCTTGGCTTTGCCCCGCAGTGCCGCCAGTGCCTGGAAGATGCCGAGCAGATCGTCGCTGAAGCGCGGTCCTGCGTTGCGGCCTGACTTGCCTTGCGCCGGATCGCTGGTCTGACTACTCTTGGCGCCTAGCGAGGAGACGCAGCGTGAAGGGTGATGCCAAGGTCATCGAATTCCTCAACAAGGCCCTGCTCAACGAGCTGACCGCCATCAACCAGTACTGGCTGCATTACCGCATGCTGGCCAACTGGGGCCTCAAGAAGCTCGCTGAATACGAGCGCCACGAATCGATCGACGAGATGAAGCACGCCGACCGTCTGGCGGACCGCATCCTGTTCCTCGATGGCCTGCCCAATTTTCAGGCCATCGGCCGCCTGCGCATTGGCGAGGACGTCGAGGACGTGCTCAAGGCCGACCTTGCGCTGGAGCATGACGCGATCCCGCTGCTGAAGGACGCGATTGCGCATTGCGAGAGCGTGCGCGATTTCGTCAGCCGTGATCTGTTTGCCGACATTCTCTCCAACGAGGAAGAGCATGTCGATGTGCTCGAAACCCAGTTCGAGATGATCGCGCGGATGGGCCTCGCCAACTATATCCAGCTCAACAGCGAGGCTTCGGAAGCCTGACCCATCAAGGCGCGGCGCGGACCACCACCTCGCCGCCCTTCATGACGAACGCAGGCTTTTCCAATACGCGCACGTCGGCGAGCGGATCGCCGTCTACTGCGACCAGATCGCCATAGCGGCCCGGTGTGATCGCGCCGATGTCGGCGGTCTTGTCCAGTGCCTCGGCCGCGCTTCTGGTGGCGGCCTGGATGGCCTCCAGCGGGGTCATGCCCCATTCGACCATCTTGGCGAACTGCTTGGCATTGTCGCCATTGGGATAAACACCGCCATCGGTGCCGAACAGCAGCTTGACCCCGGCGGCGTGGGCGGCGCGGAACGTCTCACGCTGCTTGCGGCCCACAAGGCGCTCCTTGGCGAGGCTTTCCTCGAAAACCCCGTTCTTCGCGCCTTCGGCAAGGATATAGTCGTCGTTGTAGATATCCATATCGAGCCAGGCGCCCTTGGCCTTGGCGAGCTTGAAGCTCTCTTCATCGGCAAGGCTGGCATGCTCGATCGTATCGACGCCGCCGCGAAGCGCATCGTTGATACCGGCGGTACCATGCGCATGGGCCGCGACCCGCATGCCGAGCATGTGCGCTTCGTCGGTGACTGCCTTGATCTCCTCAAGGCTCATCTGCTGGCCGCCGACGGAATCGGTCTTCGAGAGGACCCCACCTGTCATGCAGACCTTGATGACCTCGGCACCATACTTGCGCATCTTGCGCACGGCAGCGCGGAATTCATCGGGTGAGTTGGCGATCCCCGGCGCCGGCACCGTGATCGAAGGCGGATACTCGGTCGAATCGCAGTGCCCGCCGGTCGCGCCGAGCGCATAGGTTGCGGGCACGATGCGCGGACCCGAGATGTAGCCCGCCTCGATGCCCTGCTTGAGCGCTACATCATCGTAGTTGCTCGATCCGACATTGCGCACTGTCGTGAACCCGGCCTCGACGGTGCGCTTCGCATTGGCGACGCCGACGACGGTCCAGAAGTTATCGGTGTATTCAAGAGTGCGGTAGCCGCCGAAACGTGGATCACCAGTGAGATGGACGTGCATGTCGATCAGGCCGGGAACGAGCGTGCGCGCGCCGAGATCGATCGTCTCCGCGCCGGCAGGAACAGCCTCTCCAGCCTTGCCGACAGCGGCGATGCGGCCATCGGTGATCACGACCTGAACATTGTCCAACGTCCGGCCGGCGAGGACATCGACCATGTGCGCGGCGCGGACCACCACAGTCTTTGCCGAGGCAGGCGTGGCGGCCAGTGCCAAACCGATGGTGATCGCCCCGATTGCGCTGCGCATCTCTCTCTCGTCTCCAAATATGTCAGAAGCTTGCTCGCATGCAGGCTCGACGCTGACAAGGCCGCTTATTCAGCGAGCACGCGAAGGCCATGTGCGGCGGCATGGGCCGCAAAGTCTCCGCCGGGGACCGCCCGCAGACCCAGCGGCGCGCGGCGGTTCGGCAGATAGGCGGCAGCGCGCAGCGGGCCAGCGCGCGTATGGACGACAAGATTGGCGCGCCGATATTCACCGCGACCGGGGCGGCGTGGATCACAGTATTCCCAGGCGTCAAAGGCCGCGAGGACCGAGCGCGGGATCGGTTTCAAGCCGCCATAGACCCAGCCCTTGACGCGGCCAGCCCCCGGCAACAGCACCGGATAGACCCCTTGGCGATCACGCCGCAGGAACAGCGCACCGCGCACCCAGCCGCGCCGGGGACGCCCACCGAGCCGTGGCAGCAGCGTTTCGGTCAGCGTGTTGGAATGCTCGTGGGTCAGCGTGCCATAGAAGAACAGGCGGCACGGGGCGTGCATCGAATTAGTGGAGGATCAGTGGTGGCAGGCCAGCGCCTCGACCACGTCCTCAAGTCTTGCTGCATCGCCCACCGCGATGACGTGGCCATCGGACCCGGCGTGGAGCGGTTCGCCGTTCCAGTCCGCCATGGTACCGCCAGCCCCTTCTACAACGGGCACGAGCGCGGCCCAATCATGCAGCTTGAGCCCGGCCTCGCAGACGATGTCGAGGAAACCCGATGCGAGCATCGCGTAATTGTAGCAATCGCCGCCCATCACCATGCGCTTGTGATCGGTCTTTGCCGCGAGGCTCATGAAGTGGGCGCCATCGTGATCGTCAAAATAGTGCGGACCCGTCGTGGCGAGCGCGGCATCGGCGAGCTGCGGGCAGGCGCGGGTGCGGACAGCATGGCCGTTGAAAGTTGTCGGCCGACCGATGACGCCGACCCAGCGCTCGCCCAGGATCGGCTGGTCGATCACCCCGAGCACGGGAAACCCTTCGACCACGAGCGCGATCAGGGTTCCGAACAGCGGGCGGCCCGCAAGGAAACCGGTGGTGCCATCGATCGGATCGAGCACCCAGCTGCGCCTGGACGAGCCCGGCGTGGCACCCATTTCCTCACCGATCACCGTATCATCCGGCGCCTCAGCGATCAGGATGGCGCGCATGGCCTCTTCCGCCGCGCGGTCCGCAAGGGTGACGGGCGAGGCATCGGCCTTGCGTTCAGCCGAAAGGCCGCTGCGGAAAAACGGGCGAATGGCAGCCCCTGCCGCATCGGCGAGGCGAAGGGCGAGGGCGATATCGCGATCCAGATCGGCATCTTTCATGGTGCAGCAATGGCGCGCGTTCGGGAGCACGGTCAAGGGGGGCAATTGCAGCTTCCCGTAGCCTCCGGCCTTGCCTTCGAGGACCTGATGCCTTGGCGAAGCGGCAGGATTGTGCTTATCGATAGTGATATTGCGCACACCCGGGGGATGATGGGGTGGCTAGACCGATCACGGGCAGGTCAATTCTGCCTGGGTGAGGGCAATGGGGGACATTGATGAACCGGATGAGCAGACCTGCCGTTGACCCGGCGATCGCCTCGGGCGGGGCGGCGACGCGGGATGGCCAGCCGATCTCCTACAGCCGTGCACCGGCGCGCGATCTGCAGCCGTGGATTGCCCGGCTTTATGTCACCATCGTCGATGCCCCGGCGGACTACGCGCTTTCCTGCGGCATCTTCAGCGATGCGGCGATGCTGCGCATCCAGCTGCGCGGCGACTGGACTGCGGAGACAGCGGAGGGACGGCGCGAAATGGGCCGCGCCGCGCTCTACTTCGGTCCGCAGACGCGGCGCATGCCGATCACCGTCAAGGGCAGCTTCACCAGCGTTGGCCTGTCTTTCCGCGCGGGAGCCTGCCATGCATTGGGCAAGCTCAAGCTCGACACGATGTGCGACAAGCTGGCACCCGTTGAAACGCTGGGGCTGTGCCAGCACGAATGGATGAACCTGTGCAAGGCCGGCGGCTCGCCAGAAGACTGGTGCACCGCCATGGAAGACGCCATGCGCCGCCAGATTGCGCGCGCCGGCGGAGCCGAACCCGATCCGACCGCCGCTGCGGTGGAAGCCGCAGCCTTCGCCAATCCCGAGATTACCGTCGCCCTGCTGGCGCAGCAGTGCGGAACCGAACAGCGCAAGCTCGAACGGCAGGTACGGCGCGATTTCGGCATGCCGCCCAAGCAGGTGCTGCGCCGCGCCCGCGCGCTCGACATGGCAAGCCACTTGCGCGGCGTGGCCGATCACGACGAGGCCGAGGCACTGGCACTGCGCTACTACGACCAGAGCCACCTGATCCGCGAGTTCACCGCGCTGTTCGGGATGAGTCCGCGCCAGTTCGTCGATTCGCCGCAGCCGCTGATGACGCTCTCGCTGGAAACCCGGCAGGCGCGGCGGCTGGAAACGATCTCCCGAATCGCGCCGGGCGATATCAAGCCCTGGCAGTAGGGCCTTCGCGCCATTCGCCGGGCGCAAGCCCCTCGAGCGTCCATTCGCCGATCCGCCAGCGAACCAGCCGCAAGGTGGGAAAGCCGGCCGCTGCGGTCATGCGGCGCACCTGCCGGTTGCGGCCTTCGCGGATGGTGAGTTCGATCCAGCAATCGGGCACGCTCTTGCGGAAGCGGACGGGCGGATCACGCGGCCAGAGCGAGGGCGGATCGATGCGGCGCACCTCGGCAGGAAGGGTTCGCCCATCTTTCAGCACCACACCTTGGCGCAAGGGCTCCAGCGCGGCCTCATCCGGATCGCCTTCGATTTGCACCAGATAGGTCTTGGCCAGCTTGAAGCGCGGATCGGCGATGCGCGCCTGGAGCCGGCCATCATCGGTGAGCAGGAGCAGCCCTTCGCTGTCATGATCGAGCCGGCCGGCGGGGTAGACACCGGGGCGCCGGATGTAGTCGGCAAGTGTCGGGCGCGGCGGGCCATTGGGCTCCGGGCTGAACTGGCAGAGCACGCCATAGGGCTTGTTGAACAGGATCAGCGCCATCCCGCTTCCCATGGGCTGCGATGGCGCCCGTGTCAAAAACTGCCAGTCCGCCTGATTGCGCGAACCACCTCGCGCGCTAAAGTCGCGTGGCGGCGGCAACGAAAACACGATGGGAGACGGGCGCCATGGAAGCCTTGCGTACTGATGAAAGCCGGTTCGAGAACCTGCCCGGTTATGCCTTTGCACCGCACTATATCGACAGCCTCAAGGGATATGAGGGACTGCGCGTCCACTTCATCGATGAAGGCCCACGCGATGCGGAGACGACCTTCCTCTGCCTCCATGGCCAGCCGAGCTGGTGCTATCTCTATCGCAAGATGATCCCGATCTTTGCCGATGCCGGTTACCGGGTGATCGCGCCCGACCTGCTTGGCTTTGGCCGGTCCGACAAGCCGGTGGACGAGGCGACCTATACCTTCCACTTCCACCGCGGCATGCTGATGGCGTTCATCGCAGCGCTGGACCTGACGCATATCACGCTTGTCTGTCAGGACTGGGGCGGCATCCTCGGCCTGACGATTCCGCCCGCCATGCCCGAACGTTTCGAACGGCTGCTGGTGATGAACACCGCAATCCCGACCGGGCAATCTCCGGGCCCTGGCTTCGAGGCCTGGCGCGCCTACAATCGCAGCCAGCCGGATCTCGACGTTGCGGCGCTCTTCAAGCGGGCACAAGTAGGCCTGAGCGACGCCGAGGCCGCGGCCTATGGCGCGCCCTACCCCGATGCGCGCTACAAGGCCGGAGTGCGGCGCTTCCCCGAACTGGTGATGACGAGCCCGGACATGGAAGGCGTTGCCGAAGCCAAACGCGCCGCTGCGTGGTGGCACGACGAATGGCGTGGGCCAACGTTCATGGCGGTGGGGATGATGGACCCGGTGCTGGGGCCGGACCATATGGCAAACCTGCGCGCAACGATCCACGGCTGTCCGCCGCCGCTGGAAATCGCCGATGGCGGACATTTCGTGCAGGAGCGCGGGGATGTGATCGCCAAGGCGGCGCTGGAGGCTTTCGGGCTCTAGGATCTGGAGTCCGGCCCGGTGCCCCGACCCCCTCCCCCGTCAGGGAGAGGGCCGGAACCTCTTGAAAATCAATCGAACAGGCTGGAAACCGAACTTTCATCGGCGATACGGCGGACGGCTTCGCCGATCAAGGGCGCAATCGTGAGCACGCGGATGCGATCGGACGCCTGGGTGGCCTCGGTCGGCAGGATCGTGTCGGTAATGACAAGTTCCTTAAGCGCCGAGTTGTTGACCCGCGCCACCGCGCCGCCAGAAAGCACGCCGTGGCTGATATAGGCGGCAACGCCCTTGGCTCCGCTATCGAGCAGTGCCTGCGCGGCGTTGCAGAGCGTGCCGCCCGAATCGATGATATCATCGATGAGAATGCACATGCGGCCCGAGACATCGCCGATGATGTTCATCACCTCGCTCTGCCCCGGACGGTCCCGCCGCTTGTCGACAATGGCGAGGGGGGCGTTGTCGAGCCGCTTGGCGAGCGCACGGGCGCGCACCACACCGCCAACGTCGGGCGAAACGACCATGAGATCCTGACCGCCGTAGCGCGTCTGGATATCGGCGGCCATGACCGGCGCGGCGAAGAGGTTGTCGGTCGGGATATCGAAGAAGCCCTGGATCTGCCCGGCGTGGAGATCGACCGCGAGTACGCGATCGGCACCCGCCGTGGTGATCAGATTGGCGACAAGCTTGGCCGAGATCGGCGTGCGCGGACCAGGCTTGCGGTCCTGCCGGGCATAGCCGAAGTACGGAATGACTGCAGTGATCCGCTTGGCCGAAGCGCGGCGCAGCGCATCGGTGCAGATCAGCAGTTCCATGAGATTGTCGTTCGCCGGATAACCGGTCGACTGCACGATGAACACGTCTTCGCCGCGCACATTCTCGTGAATCTCGACGAAGACTTCCTCGTCGGCAAAGCGGCGGACCGAGGCTTCGGTCAGCGGCAGTTCGAGATAGGCAGCGATGGCGCGGGCCAGCGGCAGATTGCCGTTGCCGGACATGATCTTCATGGGCTTCCCCGAGTCCCTCGAATCTGGGCGATGGGCAGGGCCTTAGCCCAAGATGACAGCATTGCAACGTTCGGACACATGGTTTTGCACCAAGGCCAACCTTGCACCATTGGATATCCTTGAACTGCTGCGCCAATGCCGCCTAGGGTCTGCCCATGGCCGATACACTCATCATCACGCTTGCCCAGCTCAACCAGAAGGTGGGCGATCTTGCCGCCAACGCAGCCACGATGCTCGCGGTGCGGGAGCGGGCCGAGGGCAGCGACCTCATCGTCTATCCCGAGATGCAGCTGATCGGCTATCCGCCGGAAGACCTGATCCTGAAGCCAGCACTGATAGAGCGGGCAGCCATCGCGCTCGAAGCCATGGCGGCGGCAACTGCGGATGGCGGCCCGGCGATGCTGGTCGGATCGGTCTTCGTGCGCGACGGCGCGCTGCACAACGGCGTGGCGCTGCTCGATCAGGGCAAGGTGGCGGCGGTGCGGTTCAAGGTGGAGCTGCCCAACTATGGCACCTTCGACGAGAAGCGCTATTTCCTCCCCGGCCCGCTGCCCGAACCGGTGCCGTTCAAGGGCGCGATGCTGGGCCTGCCGATCTGCGAGGATATCTGGCAGCCCGAAGTGTGCCGGCATCTGGCGGCGCAGGGCGCGGACATTTTCCTGTGCATCAACGGCAGCCCCTACGAGATCGACAAGGACGTGCTGCGCATCGACGGTGTCGCCAAGCGCCGCGCGATCGATACGGGCATTCCGCTGGCCTACCTCAACCGCGTGGGCGGGCAGGACGAAGTGGTGTTCGACGGGGCAAGCTTCGTCGTCGGCCCGGAAGGCGCGCTGTGGGTGCAGATGCCGGACTGGGAAGAGGCGATCGTCGATACCGTCTGGCAGAAAGTGCCATCGGGTGCCCAAGGTTCGGGGGGGCATCGCTGGCGCTGCCAGCCGGGCGTGGTTTCGGAACTCGCCGAGCATCCCGAGGACATCTACTGCGCGATGGTGCTCGCGCTGCGCGATTATGTGAACACCAACCGCTTTCCCGGCGTGGTGCTGGGGCTTTCGGGCGGAATCGATTCGGCGATCTGCGCGGCGATCGCAGTTGATGCGCTGGGCCCGGAGCGGGTGTGGTGCGTGATGATGCCGAGCGCCTACACCAGCGCCGAGAGCCTCGAGGACGCGGAAGCCTGCGCGAAGATGCTGGGCGTGCGCCTCGATACGATCCCGATCAGCCCGGCGGTCGATGCCTTTGCCGATATGCTGGCACCCGCGTTTGAAGGCCGCCAGCCCGATCTGGCAGAGGAAAACCTGCAATCGCGCATTCGCGGCACCACGCTGATGGCGCTTTCGAACAAGTTCGGGCCGATGCTGGTGACGACCGGCAACAAGAGCGAGATGAGCGTCGGCTACGCGACGATCTATGGCGACATGAACGGTGGCTACAATCCGCTGAAGGACGCCTACAAGACGACGGTGTTCGCGATTTCGCGCTGGCGCAACAAGGCGCGGCCCAAGATCGGGCTGGGGCCGGAAGGCATGGTTATGCCGGAGCGGATCATCACCAAGCCGCCGAGCGCCGAGCTGCGACCGGACCAGAAGGATTCGGATTCGCTGCCCGATTATGCCGTGCTCGATGCCATCCTGCTCGGGCTGGTGGAGCACGAGAAGAGCGTCGATCAACTCGTGGCCGAGGGATTCGACCACGCGACCGTTTCGAGGATCGAGCGGCTGCTGAATGTGGCTGAGTACAAGCGCCGCCAGGCGCCGCCGGGGGTAAAGCTGGGCATGCGCAATTTCGGGCGCGACCGGCGCTATCCGATCACGCATGGCTTCCGCACCGGCTAAGCTTGTTGCGAGCGATTCTCATTGACCTGCAGCGCCAACCGACTAACTTGCGAATCGTTCGCAATTAATCGGAGCCTGCTGCATGAACGCGCCTGCCGGAAACCTCGCCGCAACGATTGCCCGGCTCGCGGAGCCACCGGTGCTGCGCGAGAGATCGCTTCTGGCGCAGGATGTGATCCTCGCCATCCGGCTCTGCGCGCTGGCGGCGCGGGACGGCAGCGATCCCCTGCCCGCGCTCGCCTTGCGGCTGCGGCACTGCGAGGCGGCATTTGCGGTGCATGAACTAATCCGCACGGTGACGCGGCACTGGCCGGAGCCGTACGGGGTTGGCCGGGCGTGCTGCCAGCGCCTTTCGCCGGACGAGGTGACGCTGGCGCGCATGGTGGAGGCTGGACAGGGGCGCAGCCGCGCCGATTTCATGCGCACGATCGATGGTTTCGTGCCTGCCGCCGCCCACGAAACGCTGTGGGAGGCCTGCACCCACGCCGTCGTGCTGATGGGCTGAGCTTGTCGGGCCATCGCGGGCCGCTATAGGCGGAGCCATGCCGAACACCACCATCACGGTCACCACTCGCTTTGCGCCCTCGCCCACGGGCACGCTTCATGTCGGCAATATCCGCACGGCGCTGCACAACTGGCTGCTGGCCAAGAAGAGCGGCGGGCGGTTCCTGCTGCGGATCGACGATACCGACATGGCGCGCAGCCGCGAGGAGCATGTCGAGTCGATCCGCGCGGATCTGGCGTGGCTGGGGCTGCATCCGGAGCGCGAGGAGCGGCAATCAGCGCGCTTTGCGATCTATGAAGCGGCCTTCGAGACGCTCGTCGCGGCAGGGCGGCTCTATCGCTGCTATGAAACGGCGCAGGAACTGGACCTCAAGCGCAAGGTGCTGCTGGGCCGCGGGCTGCCGCCGATCTACGACCGAGGTGCGCTGCAGCTGACCGAGGCGGATCATGCGGCCAGGGCCGCAGCGGGCGAGCGACCGCATTGGCGATTCATGCTCGATCACGAAACGCCGATCGAGTGGGTGGACGGCATTCGGGGACCGCAGCACTTCGACCCTCGCCAGATGTCGGACCCGGTGGTGCGCCGGGCGGACGGCTCGTGGCTCTACATGCTGCCTTCGGTGATCGATGACATCGAGATGGGCGTGACTGATGTTCTGCGCGGCGAAGACCACGTTTCCAATACGGCAACGCAAGTTCAGATGTTCACCGCGCTCGATGCGCCAGTGCCCCGCTTTGCGCATGAGGCGCTGTTGACGGGGGCGGAGGGCAAGCTTTCCAAGCGGCTGGGATCGCTGGGCGTGGCGGAAATGCGCGAACAGGGAATCGAGCCCGAAGCGCTGATCGCGCTGCTGGCGCGGCTGGGCACGAGCGATCCGGTCGATCCGGCACTCGATGCGGAGGCCCTCGCCGAGAGCTTCGACCTGACGCGGTTCGGGCGCGCGCCGGCGCGGTTCGATGATGCAGAGCTGGCGCGGGTGAATGCCTCGGTGATCCACCGGTTGCCATTTGAGCGGGTGGCGGAAGGGTTGCCTGATGGCATGAGCGAGACGGCCTGGGAGGCAATCCGGCCCAACCTGAACACGGTGGCCGAGGCGGCGGATTGGTGGCGGGTGGTGACGGGGCCAATTTCCGCGCCGCAGTTCGATGCCGAGACGCGGGCGTTTCTGGATCAGGCAGCGACTGTTGCCGCCATGCTCGACTGGAATTGCGACCCGTGGAGTGCCCTCACCGGGGCGCTCAAGGATGCGACCGGACGCAAGGGCAAGGCGCTGTTCCTGCCGCTGCGGCAGGCGCTGACCGGCATGGACCATGGGCCGGACATGAAAGCGCTGCTGCCGCTGATCGGGCGGGATGAGGCGGTCCGGCGGCTCGGTTGAAAATACCCCTCCGACCCGCCTTCGGCGGGCCACCTCCCCATTTGTGCTTCGCAAAATGGGGAGGAACTAGGCGCGGCCGGTCTGGCTGACTAGGTGCGAAGGGTCGATCCCTTCGGCGCGCCAGGTGGCGGCCCAGCGGGCGTTTACCGGGGTTTCGAACAGGATTTCGCTGCGGCCCGGTGCGGCAAACCAGCCGTGCTGGCGCATCTCGCCTTCAAGCTGACCCGCGCCCCACCCGGCATATCCGAGGGCGACCAGCCACTTCGATGGGCCGCGCCCCTCGGCGATGGCGCGCAGCACGTCCATCGAGGCGGAGAGAGCGCAAAGTGGCTGAACCTCCACCGAACCGCTGCCACCCCAATCATTGCTGTGCAGCACGAACCCGCGCGAGGGTTCGACCGGGCCGCCATTGAGCACCGGGCCATCGGGCGCCACGCCGGGATCGATGCCGATATCGGTGAGCAGGCTGTGCAGCGTCACGTCCTCGCGCACGCTGCCGATGCCGATCCCCAGCGCGCCGTGCTCATCGTGCACGCACATCGCAATGACGGCACGTTCGAAACGGGGATCGCCCATACCGGGCATGGCAAGGAGGATGCGCCCGGCGAGGTACTGCGCCTCGGTCATGCCGCCGCGGCCTTGGAGCGCCGATCCTCCGCCGCTTCGATCAGGCGCTTTTCGATGGCGCGCATGCGGCTATCCGCCTCCACCTTCTCGCCAAGCACGTCGGTGACGTAGAACGTATCGACGGCGCGTTCGCCGTAAGTCGCGATGTGGGCGGAGTGGACGACCAGCCGTGCTTCGAACAGGGCGCGCGCCAGCTGGCTGAGCAGCGCGGGACGGTCGCGCGCGCCAACCTCGATCACGGTGAAGCGGTTGGACGCCTTGTTGTCGAAAATGACGATCGGTTCGACTTCAAACGCTTCGGCGCGCGGACGAGCGGACGGCCGCGCGGCGAGCTGGGGCAGGAGCTTGACCCGATTGGCAAGCGCATCGGCGATCGCATTCTTGAGGCGAGCAATCTGCGCAGGCTCGTTGAGCGGGCGGCCGAGCGGGTCCTGCACAAGGAAGTTGTCGACCGCGAGTCCATTGCGCGCGGTGTGGATGCGCGCATCGATGATGTTGCCGCCGGCGAGGTGAATACCGCCCGCAATGCGGTAGAACAGGCCCGGATGATCGGCGGCGAGCACGGTAACGAGCGTTGCGCCGCGCGCGGCGTACCAATGCGCTTCGACCGTCAGCGGCTCGTCGAGCGAGATGTCCATCTGCTGGAGATTGAGCGCGATGATGTCTTCCGGCTCGGCAATCCAGTAGGCATCGCCAAGCTGCCGACCGACCGTGCCGATCAGCGCGTCGCGTTCCTTGAGCAGCGCGGCGACGGCCTTCTTCTTCGCGGCGATCCGCTCGGCGCGGCCGTGTTGCTTGTGGCCGAGCCGGAGGACTTCCTCGGCAGACATGAACAGATCGCCCAGCAGCTGGCGCTTCCACGAGTTCCAGATACCGGGGCCCACCGCACGGATATCGACGATGGTGAGGATGAGCAGCAGCCGAAGCCGCTCCTGACTCTGCACCCGGCCGGCGAAATCGGCGATGGTCTTGTAGTCGGCAAGGTCGCGCTTGAAGGCGGTGGCACTCATCAGAAGGTGCCAACGCACCAGCCAGGCGACAAGTTCCGTTTCGGCCGGCGACATGCCGAGGCGCGGGCAGAGCTTCATCGCGATCTCGGCACCGAGGATCGAGTGATCGCCGCGCCGCCCCTTGGCGATATCGTGCAGCAAGGTCGCGACGTAGAGCACGCGGCGCGAGGCGACCTTGGAAATGACCTCGGTCGCCATCGGGTGCTGCTCGTTCTCCTCGCCCTTCTCGATGCGCGAGAGCAGGCCGATGGCGCGGATGGTGTGCTCGTCGACCGTGTAGTGGTGGTACATGTCGAACTGCATCTGCGCGACGACGCGGCCGAAATCGGGCACGAAGCGGCCGAAGATCCCGGCCTCGCTCATCCAGCGCAGTACTGTTTCGGGATCGTGGCGGCTGGTGAGCAGCTCCATGAACATCGTATTGGCGCGCGGATCGCGGCGCACCGACGCGTCGATCAGGCCGGCATCGCGGCGGGCAAGGCGCATCGCTTCGGGATGGATTTCCAGCCCTTCGCGATCGGCAACGAGGAAGATCTCGATCAGCCGGACGGGATCGGTCCGGAAGAAATCATCGCCATCGGCGCCGAGCTTTTCGGCCTGGATCGGAAAGGCGCCGATCTTGCGCTTGCGGCGGCCGCGCAGCGCCGCGAAGAAGCCGATACGGGTCTTGGCGAACTGTTCATCGAGTTGGGCGAGGAACATGCCCGTGAGCGAGCCGACCTGCGTTGCCTGCAGGAAGAAGTACTGCATGAACCGCTCGACCGCGCTTTTGCCGGGGCGATCAGCGAAGTTCATGCGCAGCGCCACTTCGCGCTGGAGATCGAAGGTCAGCCGGTCTTCAGCGCGGCCGGTCACCGCATGGAGATGGCAGCGGACCGACCAGAAGAAGTTCTCGGCGCGGCGGAAAGCGCGGTATTCCGCCGCCGTAAGCAGGCCGACGCCGACCAGTTCGCTGGGATCGCGCACCTTGTGGATATACTTGCCGATCCAGTAGAGCGTGTGCAGATCGCGCAGGCCGCCCTTGCCTTCCTTGACATTCGGCTCGACCACATAGCGGCTGTCGCCCAGCTTCTTGTGCCGCTCATTGCGCTCGCCCAGCTTCTCGGCGACGAACTGGCGCTCGGTGCCGGTGACGACTTCGGCCCAGAAGCGGCGCGAGCCTTCTTCGTAGAGCGCGCGGTCGCCCCAGACATACCGGCCTTCCAGGAGAGCGGTGCGGATGGTGAGATCGCTGCGCGCCATGCGCACCATCTCATCCAGTGAGCGGCTGGACTGGCCGACCTTGAGACCGAGATCCCAGAAGAAATACAGCATCGCCTCGATCACCTGCTCGCACCATGAGGTGGGCTTGGTGGGGGTGAGGAAAGCGATGTCGACGTCGGAATGCGGCGCCATCTCGCCGCGCCCGTAGCCGCCGACGGCGACCAGCGCGATGCGTTCGCCGGTCGAGCGGTTGCTGGCGCGGTAGACGTGGCCGACGACATGATCGTGGATCACGCGGACCAGCTGATCGATCAGGAAAGCCTGCCCCTGCGCGCACTCCGCACCGTGCGAAGGCTTCTCGCGCAGGCGCCGGGCAAGTTCCTCCCGGCCCTTGGCGAGCGCCTCCCGCAGCAGTTCGACAATCGCGGGCCGGGCCTTGTCGCCCTGCGCCGCGACACGATCGGCAATGACATCGGCGAGCGCCCGGCGATCGATGATGGCGCGCTGGTTGGGAATCCGGGGGGTGATCATACCCCTTCCCTCTACCCTATCCGGCCTTGCGCGTCTCTTGCCATTGCGCCCCGTAACGCTGCTTGAGGGTGCGTTTGTCCACCTTTTCAGTGCCGAGCCGGGGCAGTGCCTCATGCTCCTGCCAGAAGCGGACCGGAATCTTGAACGCGGCGATGTGCGAGGCAAGGAAGGCACGCAGGTCGTCGTCAGTCACCGTGCAGCCTTCCTTGGCAAGATAGACCGCGACCGGGACTTCGCCGTAGAGCTCGTCCGGCAGGCCGAACACGCTTGCCTCGGCGACGCCGGGGTGCGCGTAGATCGCGTTTTCGACCTCGATGCAGGCGATGTTCTCGCCGCCGCGGATGATGATGTCCTTCTTGCGGTCGACGATGAAGAGATAGCCCTCGGCATCGAGGTAGCCGAGATCGCCGGTGCGGAAGTAGCCATCGGGCATGATCGCCTCGGCGGTGGCCGCCGGGTTGTCCCAATAGCCGAGGAAGTTGGCGACGCTGCGGATCGCCACTTCGCCGAGCTGGCCTTGCGGGACGGGATTGCCGGAATCGTCGAGGATGGCGAGATCCACCAGCGGGCGCGACGCGGTGCCGGTGCTGCCCGGCTTGGCGATATAGTTCTCGTTGAAATTGCCGCAGCCGACACCGTTGGTTTCGGTGAGGCCGTAGCCGAGGATCGGGAAAGCGTGCGGCAGCGCCTTGCGGATGCGGTCGACATGCTCGACCGGGCGCGGTGCGCCGCCGGCCGCGAAGGTAACACAAGTGGAGAGATCGTACTTGTCGTGATCAGGGTGCGTGGCGATCTCGTAGCTCATCAGCGGCACGCCGACGAAGTAGGTGACCTTTTCGCGCTCGATCAGCTGCATCGCAGTGACGGCATCCCACTTGGGCATGAGCACCAGCTTGCGGCCGAGCGCATAGGACTGGAGCATCAGCGGCACTTCGCCGGTTACGTGGAACAGCGGCACGTTGACGAGTGCGATCGGCTGGGATCCCGCCGGCGGCGCTTCGCCGCGCGCGGTCATCAGGCTGAGCACCATGACGCTCTGCGCGAGGTAGCTGTAGGTGCCCTGCACGACGCCGCGGTGATTGGAATAGGCGCCCTTGGACACGCCTGTGGAGCCCGAGGTGAAGAGGATCGTGGCGAGATCGTCCGGCCCCACTTCGTGCAGCGGAGTGGAGGCATCGCCGCCCTTGGCGGTGAGCGCGGCAAGGCCTTCTGACGGATGGCAATCGTGGAGCAGCGGAATGATCTCCGCGCCATGAGCGAGGCCGGTGAGGCGTTCGGCGCGCTGGCGATCGGCGATGATCATGCGGCAGCCGACCATGTCGATGCCGTGGGCCATCTCCTCGCCCTGCCACCAGCCGTTGATGAGGACGGCGCACCCGCCTGCCATCAGCACCGCCATGTAGGCAACGATCCAGTTGGCCGAATTGCGCGCGGCGATGCCGATACGGTCGCCCTTCTGCAGCCCGTGACCCGCCACCAAGCCGCCAGCGGCAATGCGCGCGGCTTCCAGCGTCTGGGCGAAGGTCAGCCGAACATCGCCATCGACGATGTATTCACGCGCACCGTGAAAGGTGCAGAACTGGGTGAAATAGGCACCCAGCGTGGGCGGGGCCGAAGCGATCATCGGCAGATCGCGGCCGAAAGCCTGAAACGGCGTGGTTGCGAGCATGCCGCCGGGGGCGGTCAGCCCGTCCATAACTTGGGCAAGGTCCCGATCAAGCTGGGTCAACATGGGTCTGCAATCGCTCCTCTCCGCCCAATTTCGGCATGGCCCAGACAATGGGTTACCGGTTTGGGGGCTATCTTGTTATTCGGCCCGTTATTGGGTTTGCTTCCCGGGTTTGCCCTGTGCCAGAAGGCCGCGCAAGGCTGCGGCGCCCGCGGCACAAAACAAAACCGTTCTGTTACAAACTTCGTTGTTACCGAAACTCTAGGGAGCTTGGCCCTTGCTGTCACTATCGGCTGCCGCAGCCGCAGCCCCAGCGCTTGTCGGCGCGGGTCATCAGCCGCTGCACTGGGAGAGCCTTGGCCTCTCGCCGATCGCGCTCGACCTCGGGTTCTTCGCGATCAAGTGGTACAGCCTCGCCTATCTGGTGGGGATCATGCTGGCCTATTTCCAGCTTAGCCGGATGATTCGTCAGCCGGGTGCGCCGCTGGCGCAGCGCCATGCGGACGACCTGTTCTTCTATGCGACGCTCGGCATCATCCTGGGCGGGCGTCTGGGCTATGCCATCTTCTATGCGCCCGAACTGCTGACCGACCCGGCGCGGCTGATCCGCCTGTGGGAGGGCGGCATGAGCTTCCATGGCGGGCTGATCGGCACCGTGCTGGCAATTGCTTGGGTTGCATGGCGCGGCGGGCTGAACTTCGTGCGGACATGCGACTACATCGCCGTCTGCGTGGCACCGGGCCTGTTTCTCGGACGCTGCGCCAATTTCGTGAACGGCGAGCTGTGGGGCCGCGTGACTGATTCGAAGATGCCCTGGGTCATGGTCTTCCCCGGCGCCGGCCCGCTGCCGCGCCACCCGAGCCAGCTTTATGAAGCGCTGCTGGAAGGCCTGGTGCTGGGCCTTGTGCTGTTCGTTCTGTTCTGGCGGACCCGCGCGCGCTGGCGGCCGGGCCTGCTCGTCGGGCTGTTCGGACTGGGCTATGCGCTCGCCCGCTTCACCGTAGAGTTCTACCGTGAACCGGACGCGCAACTGCTTGATTTCGCGATGCGCAGCGGACTTTCGATGGGTCAGTGGCTCACCTTGCCGATGATGGCGATCGGAATGGGCTTTGCGTTCCGCGCGCTGGTGAGCCCGCCGCTCGCGGTCACGATCCAGCCGACCGGGCAGCCGGCGGGGCAGACCGTCGTATCCTGAGCGCGGCGCGGAGCGGCGGCGATGACGGGCGATGAGCGCGATGCGCCGGGCGGGCTGGCGGCGGTTTTCGCGCGGCTGATCGCGGCGACAGGGCCGATTTCCATCGCGCACTACATGGCCGAAGCCAATGCCCGCTACTATGCCTCGCGCGATCCCTTCGGCACGGCGGGGGACTTCGTGACGGCTCCCGAGATCAGCCAGATGTTCGGCGAGCTGATCGGATTGTGGCTGGCGGATATCTGGCAGCGCGCCGGAAACCCCGACGGGGTATGCTATGTAGAGCTGGGCCCCGGGCGCGGAACGCTTGCGCGCGATGCCTTGCGCGCGGCATCCCGCGCGGGTCTCGTCCCCGAAGTTCATTTCGTCGAAACCAGCCCCGCGCTGAGGGGATTGCAGCGCGCGGCGCATCCCGGTGCGGTGTGGCATGATGATCTTTCGACTTTGCCGGCCGACCGACCGCTGCTGCTCGTCGCCAACGAATTCCTCGATGCGCTGCCGGTGCGGCAACTGGTGCGAACGGCGGGTGGCTGGCGCGAGCGCATGGTGGGGCTGAATGCAGCGGGGGCATTCATCCCGGTCGCAGGGACGCGGCCGATGGATGCAGCGGTGCCGGATAGTTTTGCGGAGGCTGGCGAAGGGGCCATCGTGGAAACCTGCCCAGCAGCGGCGGCGGTGGTGCAGGAAGTGGCCGGTCGGCTTGCTTCACAAGGCGGCGCGGCGCTGTTCATCGACTATGGTTATGCCGAGCCGCAGGTGGGCAGCACCTTGCAGGCCGTGCGCGCCCATCAGAAGGTGAACGTGTTTGCCGAGCCCGGCGAGGCCGACCTCACCGCCCATGTCGACTTCGGCACAGTGGCGCAGGTGGCCGAGCAGGCGGGTGCACGCTGGCTGGGGACAAGCGGGCAGGGCGCATGGCTTGCCGCGCTCGGGATCGGTGCGCGGGCGGGTAGCCTTGCGAGAGCGGCGCCACATGCGGCGGACGCGATCGAGGCCGCGACGATCCGCCTGACCGCGCCGGCGGAAATGGGCACATTGTTCAAAGTGATGGGGCTTGCTGCGCCGGGATGGCCCGATGGGGCAGGCCTCAACCGGGTCAGCCCTGCCACGACTGATCGAGACTCCGCTGCACTGCCGTGAGACTGGTCTTGCGAATGACTTGCAATAATCATTCAAGTCACTGTTAAAAATGCGATTAGGCGCCTTGCATCCACGGCAAAATGCTTGTTGGCAAAGCAGCGCCTTTGCGTCTATCAGGCGCGCCCAAGGGGACCTGACTCCCGCTATTTAGCGGGGTTGGTGCGGTATGGCTGGGCGAGCGTCCCTTTGGGCACTTTCCCGCCAGATCGGTGTGGGACATTTTAGGACACGCTATCGCGCCCGATCCGTGGCGGCGGCAGCGCAGGCAGGGAATGGCAATGGCTGAACAAGCAAGCATCGCTGAAGCGACCATGACTGGCGAAGGTGTACGGCGGCGTGATTTCATCAATATCGCTGCGGTGAGCTTCGCAGGCGTCGGCGGTCTCGCCGCGCTCTATCCGCTGATTTCGCAAATGGCACCCTCGGCCGACGTGCTGGCCGAGAGCTCGACCGAAATCGATATCTCGGCAATCGCGCCGGG
>NZ_JAIXPP010000086.1 GCF_027486195.1 Novosphingobium sp. | reverse complement strand
GAGCGGGCAGTGCGTTGATGGTCCTCACCAAGGCATGGAAATCGAAGTCCTCAGTACGCTTGGAAGCGACGAAGAGGGTGCAGCGATACGGAAAGTACAGACCAGGCCAGTCTGCAGCGACGAGATCCCAATCATTTCGCTTTGCCCACGCTGCCCGTTCATCGCTCACGCTCGGTCCGGAATAGGGCTCGTCGATGAGTATGAACTGTCCGCTGGCCGGCAGTTTCCAATAGCTCGAATGGTCTTTGCCGGGCAGTTCCTCATCAAGATCAGCCATGGCGCGGCTAGCTTCGCGGTAGTCGCAAGGACGTAGACCGGTCATCTCCATGAAACGAAGAGCTCGCGCTGCCTTGCACAAGCTGTCGCGAACATATTCGCGCGTAGGCCCCACCATGTCTTTCACGAGATGGTCGGGTGCAGCCACGCGCATGGATGCGAGACCGCCGACAAGCTTGAGCTCGGCTTTCGAAACCAGTTTCAAGAGCGGCCGCGATAGGGTGACGGGCAGAGATTCACGACCCCGCTGGAACGTCTCCAGGTCTTCCCAGTAACCGGTCAGGAATACTTGGAACGACTTGTCGCACATCCTAGTGCGCGCGTGCTCGTAGTTCTCAAAACCTGCACTTTGCGCGGCTGAGTTGAGGGCCTGTCGGTAGGGAATGCCATCTCGCTTTTTGCGCTGGTTCGCGAGGCGTTTGATGTTGGCCAGACTGGACGGCCGCACTTTTGCAATCGACATGACTGTTCTCCGCGGCTTGAAATGTAGCGTCACCCGTCAACCACCAGCGCTCAAGCCCGAACAACATGTTGCAAGGGATTGTGAGATATCGCGGCAGTGCTGATCGACAGCTTGGCTTGGAGACGGGCGTCATGCTCCTGCCGGGAGCGCTCATCTGTTAAACGATCAGGCGAATCGTGACAACAGTCGCTGGGCCGACTTCAAGTTGAAAAGTCCTGCGAAACTGCATCCCTCTCGGGATCATCTCATACGAAGCGCGCAGCCGGTTAGCGCAATCAAGCAGCGCTGGCTGCTCAGGCCGATCGGCTTTGCCACCGCATCCGCGCACAATGGAATGGCGGTGTTCCCGCTGTAACCCCTGCGCAGGGCCGAAGGGGCGGCCCGGCGTGGCGCCGAGGCGCCTGACCGGTCCTGCCTTCGTCTCTTGCTCGGGGGCGGGAACGTCTCTTCCACACACAGGAACACTTGCCGAAACATATCGGTCTCCGGCGCTCGTCAAGGATCGCGGTTCCCCCAATTTTCCGCACACGTGCCCGCTGCGCTGCGCTTGCGGCAAGTGCGCAGAAAATCGGCACCCCCACGCCCGCTGCGGCGGCGGCGAGCATCGCTCGCCGTCCCTGACTGCACGCCTCCCAACCGATGAGTTTTCGGCCGTTCCCGATGTGGGGACGATTTCAACAATCGGAGGCTACCCATGCAGAAATTCAACAGCTTCGCTGATCTCGCCAATGCGCGCATCGAACTCGCCGACAGCCGTGACGGTATCGTCGAATCCTACGACGGTGCCTTTGTCGAGCACAGCGATCTTGCCAAGCTGAGCATCATCGATGAACCGATCGCAGCTGAAATGCCCGATCCCGACATGGCGCGCCGCGCCGTGGAGATGGCTATCGGAACGATCTTCGATGTCCTCAAAGACACGCGCATGGAGGAGTTCGCGCAGCAACTTGCCTGGGGGATGGTCAACTCGTTTCACATGACCGCCCGTCTGGCCGAGGGGCGCGAAGACGATGCCGCGAAGAAGCTGGGTGAGCTCGTTCGTCACTTTGATCCTTCGGAGATCTACGCCGTGGAACTCGAGGAGACACAAGCGCTCTGCCAGACGCTGCAAGGATGCCGAGAAGCGCTCGAGGCAATGCGGGACCATGCTGCCGACGTCTACCGGGTCGAAACAGGCCGGGTATTCACAGCCACGCGCGGGTCGCAGGTCAGCAAGAATGGTGTGACCGCCTCGCAGGTCCAGGCGCAGGATTACCTTGCCGCTCGGGCGAGAGATCGGCGGGCACAGTTCCAGCCCGATGGGCCGCTAGTGATCGTCTCTGGCGGCCAGCAGGACTGGCATGATTTCGAGATGATCTGGGAGATCCTCGATGACATCAAGGCCCGCATCCCAACGATGGTTCTTGGGACGACCGGAATGCGCAAGGGTGTCGATGCCATGGCAAATGCATGGGCACAGCGGAACGGGGTGCAAACCATCCTCTTCATGCCCGATCGTCGTCACGGCAACCGTGCCCCGTTCTTGCGCAATGAGAACATCGTGAAGCTGGGGCCGGTCGAGGCGATTGTCGGCGAAGGTTCCGGCATCCAGTCCAACTTGGCACAGCGCCTCCGCCAGGCGGGAGTGCCGCTCCACATCCGGCGCATCAGTGATCAGCGCAAGCCAGGCTCACGCAGCCTCGCATGAGCGCTTTATGGAAGGCTCCGGCTCTGACCGGGGCCTTCCATTCTTCTTGCGTGCGAGCACGGGCTCAGGGGGCATCGAACCCACCTTGCCCGTCATGGAGGAAGCCCGCTGGTGCCTGATGCTTAGCGCCGATTGGAACATGCAAAAGGGCTGCCCGAGATCGGTGGGAATGGCCCCGCTCACTATCCGGTCCTCACCCCTAAAAGAGGAGGGGGAAAGCAAGGTGGCGAGCAGCAGCAGGAGGCAAAGATGCTCGTCACTTTCAGGGTCAAGGACAAGACCACTCGGCTCTATTCCGAACCTGCGGAAATATCCGCGCTCGAGCTCGCAAACTTGATGCGGCGGCTGCACGCGGGCCATGCCGACATCGAAACCGAGAGCCACGAATTCTCGGCTGCACCGCTCAACTTCGAAGTCAACGCGAACTCTCTTTCCCTCGCAAGCTTTGCCGCCTGCTTTGACTGGCGCGCCGAGGTAATTGCGATTGTCGAGGAGGCGCAGTTTCTTGGGCGAATGCTGCGTGTCCACTGCCCCGGCGGACCCTCCCCGATCACAATCATGGTCTCCGAGCATATCGCCCTTGCGCGCGACATCCTGCTGCCATCAGAACTTGCCGCCAAGGTTGTGCGGGCACTGGGGCAGAGCGACGGTTCAGAGGGGGAAATCTCGCTGGATGCGCTACGTGCCCTGCTTAGCGATCACCATACCGCTGAAGCCTTTCGCAGTGCCCAGATCGAGACCGTCTTCGAAAGCCTTTCGGTCCTTGCATACACCGATTGCGGCGAACAGTTTCCAACAATGGAATGGGCGTCCTGAGCGCGTCCTCAGGTGAAGCACTGCTTATCCGCTGAATGGCAATCTAGCTCCCGTTTCTGAATACACAGCGCTAACCAGTTTCAGGTCGATCGACGAACAGCCTCCCGTTCGTTCGGCAAGGGAAAAGGGTGCCCGGCTTCAAGCCGTGGTGCCCTTTTCGCATGCTATGGAACCAGCGCTCTGCGCGAGGGTGGCAACGCTCCCAAGGCGCGGTGTAAATCCGACTTCAGCCTCATGCCAATGGCCCGTCCACCACCATCGCCATGAGCACTCCGGACATGCCCGGGTCAACCACAAACAGGCCGACCGGGAAGTCCGCAAGCGGACTTCCGCACCACTCGACCAGTTTGCGGTCCAGCCTCCGCTTCGCTCCGGTGACCCGAGCACATCCGGAGCGCTGCTTCATGGCATGGCGGACGAGCCGCCAATGACAGGAGGCAACGATGTGCTACACCGCAGAAGCCTATGAAGCTGACACCGCCACGATCCGTCAGATCGATACCGACATCATCGCACTCGATGAGAAGATCATGCAGGCAGAACGGCGCTCCTATCACACCTTCTTCGATGTGCACGTGGTCCGGGTCGGAGACGGCTCATATCTGCTGATCGAGGAAGGGGACTATGGTGAGCTTCCGCTGCATCTGATCGACGACATCGTCTACACCGCAGCCGGGAAGATGGACGACGAATACTGAGCCTCACGGGTGCGGCAATCCGCACCCAAACGCCCCTGTTCTTACGCCCGTCTCACGCCAGCTTTGCCAGAGCATCAACCGCTGCTTTGGGCTTCACTTTCACGGCGAGCTCGAGGAGCTGGATTGCACGATCCTGCCCCACCTTTCGCACCAGCCTGGCCAGCTGCTTCTCCGCCTCTTCCTGTTCGAGTTCCGCGAGCTTCTTCTTCCGCTCTGCCAGCTCCTTTTCAGCGGCTTCCAAAGCAGCGCGCTCGCGTTCAACCTTTGACACCATAAGGCCTATTCCTCGCGTCTCGTTTGACTGGCAGATGATAGTCATCTGTGGGGTCAAATCGAGACGTTTTTTTGTCTGATGCTTCTGCGCCCTCGTGGACAATCGTGATGACACCCCGCAACTGAGGCTTCGAGACGGGCACTGCCGATCGTCGTCGATGCAGTGCAGTCTCCGCTATCGGGTGACGCCGGCCTTTGGCCTGGCTTCCTTCCAGAATGCCACCTCCGACATGCGACTCCCCCCAAACCTTTGATCTCAGCACATAGCCGCCAAGTCCCTGAGAAAGCACACCGAACACGGTTTGACCGTAAGGCGTTTCGGAACGAATCTCGTGTAATTGCAGGAGTTTAGGCGGAAATTAGCGACCCTGGGGAGCGGTGAAACATGTTTCGGGCACCGACGGGCAACGTCTAAAGGTCGTGAAATCAGACATATAGCGCCGCAACATGTTTCGGATCGCAAAGCGCTTTTCATGGCGTTTCGGCTACGGTATAAGAACTGCTGCGGTATCCAAGCCATGCATAACCTTGTGAGGTTTGCATGGGTAAAGTCTTCAAAGGCATCGGCATCGGTCTGTCCGAGGAGGTGCTGCGCGAGCTGGATGCATTTGCCACCAGCAAGGGTGTTTCGCGGGCTGAAGCGATCCGGGCTTCGATTGCCGTTGGCCTCCCCCTCCTCAACCTTGGCATCGCGCTCAATGCCGAACGCGCTCTGACGATCCTCGAGCATACTCAGCTCGCGCTGTCGCTTCTGGTTGAACGGCAATACCCCGAGGACGTCAACGAGCTCATCGATATGGCTCTGCGCAACGTGCGTGAATACCATGCGTGAGGACATCCGTTTCAGCAAGAAAGCCGTCACGCTAACTCACGACTCCGCGCGCGGAAAAGTGAAGCGAAATGCCGGCAATTTCACTCGCGGATCGCAGCTGTTTCACCATCAGATTCTGATGACCTGGGCAGGGGTGCGTATCCCTCTTTACACATGGGCCGGGACAACGCTCTGTCTGCTGTCCCTGCTCGTTGCGATCACCTTCAAAGACCATGAGGTGAACCTTGTTCTAATGCGGGTCCTTGCCGAGTTCTGGAACTGGGTCGGACTGGACCCCATGAAGTCCGTCAACCTGACCCTCCCGTCGGGCGATATGGTGCAGGGCCGGATGCATATGGTGCCCTTTCATCCCGCCGTCATGGCGGCATGGGGAAAGGCCATTCAGGTGACCGTCTCGGCCATGCTGGGTTCGGTCTTCATTTGCGTCCCGCTGACGATCTGGTTCTTTGACTATTCGCGGCGCCGCGGGTCAGAAATTCTCACCGAGCGCCATGAGCGCGGTGCGGTCAAGGTCGAGCGTGATGTGCTCATTGCGGCGATCAAACATTACAACTGGAACGAGCATCAAAAGGAATGCCTTGCCCGGGTTCCAGCGGAGGACCCTGACGCGGTTCTCAAAGAGGACCTCAAGAGCCGCACGAGGCGCGGGCTGCACCAGCCCTACAGGCTCGCTGGAATCCCTTTCCCCTGGCGTCTTGAGCAGAGTCACGCGATGTTCATCGGCACCACTGGTGCAGGCAAGACAACCGAGCTGAAGAAGATCGTTACCCAGGCGCGTGCGCGGGGCCATCGGTGCGTCATCTTCGACCTCACCGGGACCTTCGTCGAGAGCTTCTACGACGAGACCACTGACTTCATTCTCAATCCGATGGATCAGCGTTGCCAGCCATGGTCGATCTTCAACGATTGCGACAACTATGCCGAGTTCATGAGTGCCGCCAGCGCGCTGGTCCCGAGCGGCCGCAATGCGGACGATGATTTCTGGCAGAAGTCGGCGCGCACAATCTTTGTCGAGATGTGCATGAAGATGATCAAGCTCGGCATCCGCTCGAACGGCGGGCTTGCCTACTTCCTGATGCACGCCGACCTCAAGACAATCAGCCGCTATCTCGAGGGAACGATCGCGGCGCCGTTGATGTCGCCATCAGCCGCAAAGATGGCTGAAGCCATCCGGGCAACCTTCAATGCGAACGCCAACGTGTTCCGCTTCTTGCCCGAGCCACCGAAGGGCAGACCCGGCTTCTCCATCAACAAGTGGATGACCGAGGATGTGAAGGAAGGATCGATCCTTTTCATCACCTCGACCCACCCAGACCTTGTGCTCAATCGGCCGCTGCTGACCTTGTGGATGGACATTGCCGTCAACGCCCTGTTTCGTATGGGTCGGACCCGCAATCTGCGCACCTGGTTTCTCATTGACGAAGTCCATGCGCTCCATCGTCTGCCCGCTATCGAGAATGGCCTTCAGACCGCCAGAGGGGTCGGCGGTGCCTTTATTCTGGGAATGCATTCCTTCGGTGCCTTGCAGGACACTTACGGGGAGAATGGCGCGACGCATCTCACGTCTCTCGCTGGCACCAAGCTGATCCTTAAACTGGCCGATCCGGCCACTGCCCAGCGCTGCTCGGAATTTATTGGCCGGCGCGAGGTCAGGCAGATGGATGAGGCCTATTCCTACGGGTACAACAGCAACCGGGACGCTTCGACGATCACCCCGCGCACCCAGGTGGCCGAACTCGTCTTCCCGGACGACATTTCCAACCTTCCATCGATGCACGGATTTGTGAAGTTCCCGGACGGATTTCCGGCAGCCCGGATCGAGCTCAGTTGGAAAGACTATAAGGCGCGCGCGCCCGGCTTCGTGCGTGTCACGGATATGCGCGCGGCAGATTATGTTCCAACGCCCGAGCAAGCCGCAGAGATGCTGATGAGGGCAGGTGAGGAGAACGGTCCGGACAGGCAGCCGCAGCGGTCTGAAAAGCCCGTCGATGCGGAGCGCACCGATGCCGAGCAGGAAGCGGAAAGGTTGCGCGAGGAGATCGAGCGATCGGTCGAACGAACCGTCGAAGAGGCTGAGCGAATTCTGCGCGAACAGCGCAAGGAGGAAGAGAGCGCTGGGCCAACGACGCGCGATCACGACCCCCACAGCGCCTTCAAGTTCAGCAAGTCTGGCGAGAAGGACAGACGCGAGAAGCAGCAATTTGCTTTGAAGGATGTCGAGGAGCGATCTGGTCTCACGCGGAACCGTACTGAACAGCAGCGCGACAGGGATGCGCGGGATGCGGGCCAGGAGAGCGAGATCCAGCGTGAAAACATCCATGGCTTCGGGGCCGAGGACAAGCGCCGCGCAGAGCCTTCGATTGATGACGATCAGGAGCCGGAACGATGACGGTTCACATCACTGTCCGGAAGCCGGCACCAGCATCCTGCGTTGCCTTCGGCCTACGGCTGCGGACGCTGCGAGCGGCGCTTTCCAAGACGCAGGGCGAGTTCGCCTCGGACCTCGGAATCGCGGTGAAGACGGTCAAGAATTATGAAGGCGGTCACAGGGATCCGCCAGCCACTCTCGTCGCGCTTGTCTGCATCAAATTCACTGTCGATCCAGCCTGGCTTCTGCTGGGTGATGCCGCTCGTCCGATGTTCCAGTCAACGCCTCGGGAAGGGGCCTGACATGCTCTCGGTCGCATCAGTGGGATCTGCTGGAGGCGCAGCCAACTATTTCGCCAAGGATGACTACTATGTTGGCGATGGCCCGGCTGAGCTCAGCGAGTGGGGCGGGAAGGGTGCCGAGGCGTTCGGGCTCAAGGGGCCAGTCTCGAAGGACGACTTCGAGAAGCTGCTCGATGGCAAGCTTCCCGACGGCAGCATCGTCAATGCCAATGCCAACCGCCGCGCCGGAATTGACCTGACTTTCTCGATGCCGAAATCGGCCAGTCTGATGATCCAGTTGGGGGGCGACAAGCGCGTTCTGGAGGCGCAAGCCAGTGCGGTCAAATCTGTCATGGCCTATCTGGAAAAGCACTTCGCAGAAGCGCGGGACTATTCCCGGAATGGCAATGGCGAACCGGTCAGGACCGGCAACCTCGTCTACGCGCTCTTCCAGCACGATACGAGCCGCAAGCTCGACCCGCAGAACCACACCCATGCTGTGATCGCGGCGATGACGCAGGACAAGGCGGGCAAGTGGAAAGCGCTCTGGAACGGCGAGATCTGGAAGAACAATTCGGTCCTCGGCTCGATCTACAACGCGGCCCTGCGAAGCAACCTCGAGAAGCTGGGATACCAGACAGAAATCACCGGCAAGCACGGGCAGTTCGAGATCAAGGGTGTCCCGCGCGACGTGATCGATGCCTTCAGCCAGAGGCGTCAGGACATTCTGGCAACCGCGGAGAGGTTGGGTCGCAGTCCGACCGAAACCGAAGCGATGCGCGAGATCACCAAGCGGACCCGCGATCCCAAGCTCAATCCCGACGACAAGCAGGCGCTCAAGGCAGAATGGGCGCGGCGCGCGGAAGGTCTTGGTTTCGACGCCAAGGCCCTTGCCGAACAGGCTATGTCGCGCTCGCAGCTGTCGGCCGAAGCCAAGCTTGGCACCGCCGAGCGCGTGCGCGAGGCGATCAACGACATTCGCGCGAATGCCCGAATCTATACGCGTCCGGCTGACGAACTCACGACTAATGGCCTGGCGCGGACCCTGCTGACCCCAACACAGCTGCGCACTGAGATGGCAACCGCTTCGGCCATTCGCATGATTGGTGAGCGAGAAACCTCGTGGACGCGAGCCGAGCTCGTCAAGAGCGCGCTGGACCTTGGCCTCAAGGGCGTAACCGCCGAAGGTGTCGAAGCCCGAATGCAGCGGCTGCTGGAGGGCGGCCAGGTGCTCGCAGGCAAAAGCACCCGGATCGATGGCGTGCCTGATCGGTATACCACGCCCGAACACCGAATGATCGAGCGCTCGACACTCGACAACGTGGCGCGAGGGAAGGGGGCCAGTCCAGCCATGATTGCGATGGGCGAGGCCCCGGCACGCCTGCGAGATGCCGCAGGCGAAAAGCCACTCAATGGCGAGCAGATCGCCGCGGGCACACTCGCGCTTGGCAGTGATGACCGGACGGTGGTGATCCAGGGCGTCGCGGGCGCCGGCAAGACGACTCTGATTTCCGCCATCGCCAGCGTCGCCCATCAGGAGGGCAAGGAGGTCATCGGCCTTGCCTTTGCCAACAAGATGGTAAGCGATCTCCGGAACGATACCCAGCTTCGCGGCCGCGGCGGCGAAGTGCTGCAAGCCGGGATCGCAGCGCAGACGGTCTCCTCGTTCATCAACCAGCACTTGCGCGGCGCACTCCGTGGGTCAGGGCCGCAGTTCGAGGCATCGCGCAACGCGGTCGCAGGCAAAGTTCTCATTCTTGATGAAGCCTCGCTCGTTGCCAACAAGCCGATGAACGACCTTCTCACCATCGCCAACCGGCTTGGCGCCGAGAAAGTCATCATGGTGGGCGACAAGGCGCAGCTGCTCTCGATCGAGGCGGGCAAAGCCTTTGCACTCATCCAGGCCGACAATCCGGCCATGGCCCGGCTCGACACCAGCCTGCGCCAGCGGACCCCCCACATGCAGGAAGCCGCCGGTCTTGCGAGGGCAGGACAGTTCAGGGAAAGCTTTGCCTCGCTTGGCGAGCGCGTGATCGAGGCGGGGCATGATCATCTTCGGGTCACGGCGCAAAACTGGCTAGCGCTGTCGCCGGAAGATCGGGCGCGCACAGCGATATACTCTGCAGGGCGCGATGCACGCGGCGCGCTCAACCGGATGGTGCAGGAGGGGCTGAAAGCCGAAGGAGCGCTGAAGGGCGAGGGCATACAGCTGACGACACTGCTACCGGCCCACGCGACACGCGAAGAGCTGCGCTATGCCAACACTTACGACAAGGGCCAGGTTCTCGAGGTCATGCGTGCCAACGCTCCGGGGGGGCTGGCGTGCGGGCGCTATGACGTTGAAGGCACCGATGGTCAGGGGAGGGTGGTGCTACGCGATGCACAGGGCAAGCTGAAGCGCTTCGACCCTTCCAGCATCGACCCGGCTGACAAGCGCGATGCTCTGCGACTTTCAGAGAAGCACCGGGAGACGATCTACGAAGGTGACAAGGTCCGCTGGAACGAAAAGGACACCGCTCGCGGCCTGATGAAGTCCGAAGAGGCCCGGATTCTGATGATCAAGGACGGGGTCGTAACGGTCGAGAATCGCCAAGGCGACACCATCGAGCTCAAGCAGAACGACCGGATGCTCGAGCGCATGGGTCTCGCCTATGCGCTGAACATGCATCAGGCGCAGGGCGATACCCGCGACATGGCGATCGGCGAGATGCACTCGGCCGCTCGCAATCTTTCCAACCAGCGCCTTGCACTTGTGATGATGACCCGCGTGCGTGACGACATCACGATCGTCACCAACGACAAGGACCGTCTGCTCAGTCAGATCGAGCGCAACCCCGGCGACAAGACCAGCGCGCTTGAGACCCTTGGCGAGAAGCAGGTCGATGAGGGCAAGGCGAAGCGCACGTCCGCTGAATTCAGCCCGAAGATCCCCGAACACCTGCGCGCCGGTGGCGACAGCCTCGCGCCGCTTCCCAATGTGGCAAGGGACAGCCTGCGGTCAGTACCTCAGATCGACCTGCCCGAACGCAGCATCGAACGCAGCCGATAGGAGATGAGTCATGCTACGACGAGATCCAGCGATGTCCGGTGCGGAATCAGGTTCTGCAAGTGAGCCAATTTCTCTCGTTTCGCATCCGGTAACGGAAGGGTTTACCAAGGCAACAGGGGTTGGTGCTCCCGGCGTCGCTGAGCCGGTTGGGGTCCAGCCTGGCCCTTTCCCCGGACCGGAATGGGTTGCGCTCGGTTTGGCCATCCTGGCCTCAGTGGTTGCCGGATCGCTGGCGGCTGCGTGCGCAACAGTCTTCCGGAAAATAGTGCGGCTGCACCCTTCACGGCTCAGGGCTCGCCAATCAGCCACTACCCGATCGGCCAGGCCCCAGAGGCAATCGGCATGATCCTGCGCATCCAATCTTACAGACCGTCAATCAACACATCAAGGAGAGCATGAAATGGCATTCGATTACGAAGATGCCGGAACCTTCGGCAGCGAGCGCGAGGCGAAGGACTGGGCGCTGCGCAACAAGATTGATCTGCGCGATCTCCACATCCGCAATGCCGGCGGTCAGCGGGTCGAGGTGGGTATTCGCAAGAGCGCCTACGACCAGCGCGAAGACTATGACAACCGGTACGGGCAGAGGCAGGACGGCTTCTGGCGGTGAAAGTTTGGTGTGATGTGACCGACTGACGCCTGATGAGCCATTGGATCAATCGCGGAAGAGATATGATCCCCCGACAGATCAAGAAACCAATCTTTTGGCTCATTGCGTGATCCATCTGCGGGCTGACTCGGGGGCGGTAACCCTGCTTTCCGCAAAAATGAGGCATAGATGATTGTTGTTATGGCGTCGGAATGGCTCATTATTGAGGCAGGAGGACGTTATGAGCACCATCAACCCGGATAAATTGATCTTCCTGCGTAAAGAAGCTGGACTGACCGCCGAAGCGTTGGCCGATGCGGCCCACGTCGGCCGCGCTACCATCACCCGAATTGAAAACGGGAAAGCAGGCGCCACCCGAACCGAGACGGCCAAGAGACTGGCAAGCACCCTGAAGTGCCAGCCTGTGGACCTTTTCACACCTCCCGAGCCTGATCAGGCGCGCAACTTTTTCAACGATCGCGCGCCCCTCGACCTCAGCATCTCGAATGCGGCGCAGAATGCGCTGGAGCTTGTCGCCATGCGCTACAACGAAACCCGCGAAACCATTCTCGAACTGGCGCCGCTGCTGTTCGACCTTGTCGCGCGCGAGAGCCTGCTCGAACGCAGCAATCGGCTCGCGGAACTCAGCGCCCGGCGTGACGCCGTTGGTGAAATGGGCCGTCATTTCTCTCACCTCGGCGGCAGGTTCCTGCATGATTGGCAGGCGGAAGAAGTGGAGACCCAAGAGGAGATCTCGATCCGCAAGAAGGATCTTCGCGCCTCCTACGTTCTCGAGAGCACGAAGATCGAGGATGCCTTCGTGCCGCAGGATTATGACGAGGAATGCGACAACCCCTTCGTGGACCATCTGAAGCGGCGCATGGAAGAGGTGCGGCAGGATGGCGACGACGCACCTTCGCTCGACGTGTGGCCGGTTTGGCGCAGCCCGAGTTACGACGTTGGAAATGGGGAGGCATTGGTCCTCGCGCAGGGCGATATAGAACTGGCGAGGTCGATCTTGACAGGTGCTGTCCAACTCGCTCGGCTACCGAAAAACCTGCGCGGTGCAGATGCCGCGGAGGCAAGATTGGCCTGGATGCGTGAGCAAAAAGCTCTGCACGATGAGAAGATTGCAGAGCTATTTGGTGATCTTCTCATTGATATGAGTGAGTAGGTCGCGCGCTATGAGCAAGAGCCCATTTGGAGCCGGAACCCTAGCCGGTCGTGGCGCCGCACCACAAACTAGGCACGGCCAGCGACGGCAGGCTGAGCGCTGCGTCCCGCAGTTCATCATCGATGCGCTGATCGACTTTGGCGAGGAGCGATTTCTCGGAGGCGAATGCAGATCGTACAGCTTCACCAAAGCCACGTGGAAACGGTACGCCCACTACATGGGGCCTGCGATCGCGGGGCATGAGCGGTTCCGGAATGTCTACCTCGTCGTTGCGGGGGACAGCTCGATCATCACGGTAGCCTGGCGGCATTGATGGTGGTTGCGAAAGGCTTGGATAGGGTTCGACGTAACCGCCAATGACGTCGAGCTTTGCTGGCTGGTGTTTCTTAAGTCGTCACGATCTCCATCAGCTTGTTGTAGCTATCAGCTACCCCGTACCTGACATTGGGCGTCGGGTTCGATTCCGCCAGCTTGGCGAAGAACTTCTTGGCGCAACCGATTTTCGCCCGCTCGAGATCTCGAAGCGCGAGTGACGACATCGACCCCTTGGTTTCAGCGACGAAATAGATGTGCTTCACAGCACCGGCGCGAAACACAATAGCCCAATCGGGATTGTAGTCGCCAACGGGAGTCGGGATGAGGAAGCCGCGTGGCAGCTTCGCATAGACCTCGACCTCCGCACTTGTATCCAACTCCCCGACGAAGTCGCGCTCGACCCCTGAGTCTGTGATGCAATAGTCGAAGACGTGGTTCTTCAGCCGATCGGTCGCCCGCGAAAAATCCTGGCCGATCTCCGCCGCCGTGAAGATGTCGGCGTCATAACGCTCATCGATCGGATCGTAGACGAGCTGCTCGATCAGGTGCCCTGCCTTCTGTTCCTTGATCAGCCGCGCCGCCTCAGAAATGAAGTGCTCGGGATTGGCGCGATATTGGTCGAAGATCGCAGGCTCGATGCCGGTGAGGATCTGGGCCACGGTCTGCCGCAGGAGGTCGGTCGCCTCTGAGATTTTCCCCAAAAGATCGTACTTCACCGCCGAGCGGGCCGACGCGGCCTGGACGGTTTCGCTGCGCGTGACGGTAAAGCCGGTTCCATCCCGCAATTGCTCATCGGTGACCTTGTCCGACTGGATCCCCGTCTGCACGGTGTATTGCAGCTTCGTCACGCGCAGTTCGCTGTTGAGGGCACTGATACATTTTTGGATCAGCTCCGCCGTGTCGAACTCCACGCGGTAGACGGCCTTTCGGTTGATCCGGCTCCAGAGTTCCTGGAAGGCACCCTTGTGAAAATTGTCGTTCAGCGGGTTGCGCTTGGGCTTCCGTCCGTCCTCGAACTTGGGAAGAGCTGCATCGCTGTAGACGCTGTCGATCAGGCTGAAGACCTCAGCCTGGTACGGGACCAGATCGTCATGCAGCACGGCCAAAGTGCCCTCGGCCTTCGCGGTATAATAGGTGTCCGTGATCTGATCTGCGTCGTCGATGTAGTCGTGCTTGATCAGGTAGCGGTGAATCTGCGTCGCCATCTGGTCGGTGACAGTCACGGGCCCTTCCGGCGTGTGCAGCTGTTTACCCACGAAGAAGGCTTGGCTCGCCTTGCGCGGCCGGGCGGAGAGGCTTTCGGCGATCTCCTTTTGCAGTCCCGCTACGAAATCAGTGTAGCTTTCGCTCGCGATAACCGAGAGAATATTGATGTCGTGGACGGTCGCGGGATGATCAAGCCGATCGCCAAACCGGTCTACGGCCAGTCGGAGACCGCGGCCGACTTCCTGCCGGCGGGAGATCATGTTGAGACTTTGCTTCAGCATGCACATGACGAACACGTTCGGGTTATCCCAACCCTCCCGGAGCGCAGAATGCGAGAACAAAAAACGGACCGGCTCTTCGAATGAGAGCAGCCGTTCCTTGTTTTTGAGGATCAGATCATAAGCGTCGCTATCATCAGATTTCTCGGTCTTTTTTCCAGTTTCCTCGTCCTTGATGACCCTGAATTCTGGATCCTTCAACCGCTTGGTCTTCTTGTCGATCGAGAAATAGCCATCGTGTGTCTTGGCTACCGGGATCGCCTCGAGGTGCTTCCGCCAAGCTGCTTCTTCGAGAGGTAGTTCCGCGAGCACAAGCGCAACAGCCTCGGCATATTCTTCCTCGAACATGCGGGCATACTCGCCGTTCTGATCGTCGCGGCTGTAGTCGCGGTACTTGGCCACCTCGTCGATGAAGAATAGCGACAACACCTTGACCCCTTGGGCGAAGAGCTGACGCTCCTTTTCAAGATGGGCGCGGATCGTTTCGCGGATCTGAATCTGGCGGATGTCCCTCTCCGAGAGGTCACCATAAGCCTCGCCAGCCTTAAGCGTGATCCCATTGGTGAACTCGACGGTGTCGGCGGTGGCATCTATCTGCGACACGACGAAGTCACGGTACTGATCGAGCCCGCCTGACAGATCGTAGAGGTCATCGCGGAACTTCAGACGTTTCAGCCGGCGCTTGATCGTTCCGGTGGTGTCCTTGATCTCCATCTCCAGACGGGCAAATGGGCCGCCCTTGCCGCGGCCGACCGTCTCAATCCCCTCGAGATAGAGATAGGCCGTCGTGCCGGTCAGTCCCTTCAGCGCAATGCCCCGGACCTGGATCTTCTTCACCAGCTTCTGGTTATAGGCGTCCAGCGCATCGAGCCGGTGGATCTTGGTGTGTTCGGTCCGGTGTGTTGCCGAATAACGCATGATGAACAGAGGGCGAAACTTGGGAAGCGCTTCGACCGTGGCCTTGCCTTCCATCTTCTGCGGCTCGTCAAGGATCAGGATCGGCCGGTTGGCGGCGATCACATCGATCGGCTTGCGTGACTGGAAGTCATCGAGCGCGTCATAGATACGGCGGTTATCCTTGCCGCTCGCGTTGAAGGCCTGGATGTTCATGACCATCACGTTCAGTCCGGCATCAGACGAGAAGCTCTCAAGCTCGTGCAGGCGCTTCGAGTTGTAGATGAAGAAGCGGGCCTTCTTCCCGTAGGTCTCGGTGAAGTGCTCCGCTGTGATCGAAAGCGACTTGGCGACACCCTCGCGGATGGCGATGCTCGGGACGATGATGATGAACTTCGACCAGCCATAGCGCCGGTTCAGCTCGAACATCGTCTTGATGTAGCAGTAGGTCTTGCCCGTCCCTGTTTCCATCTCGACATCGAGATGAAGCGGTGCGGCGGCGGCCATATTCTTGAGATAGGCAGCCGGAGCGGGCACCGCCCTGCCTTTCGCATCCCGCGTGACAAAACTGGTCAGGGATGGCGATTGGGGGAGATTCTGTCGGCGCTGGACCGCGTTGATGTTCGTCAGCAACTGCGCATCGGTGAGCGCGATATCCGGGTTGCGGAACCCTTCATCGTCAAACGCCTCTGCCTGGTTCCGCTTGCCCGGGTCGATCCTGTAGGCCGGACCGACGCTGAAGGGCTGGCCCGCAAAGCAATCGACGACCGCGTCGACGGCCATGGTCTGGTAGGGCTGAACCTTGAACTTGAGCTTCATCGCCGACGCAGGCCCTTTCTGCATTCATAACTTTGGAGAGAGAATTTTCCACTGTGCAGAAAGAGGGAAACGACGGAATCCCTAGGATTTATCCGCACGACCTTTCTGCAAGAGGCCGCAATCATCGCGCATTTCTTTCTGCAAGCATCCATTGCGGCGCCGCCCGCGGACCCTTGTTCACGATCACCCCCTGCCGCCGCAGCTTGGTAAGCAGGTTGGCAATTTTCTTGGTGCGCTGTTCGGGCGTGAGGGCGTCGCTCAGCTTGTCGAGCAACAGCTGGTCGACCTCCCGACGTGTGGCACGGCCTGCGCCTGCGAGATAGTCAGTCAGTAGCTTCGCATAGAACTCATCATCCTGGGCGCGGGTGCGGACATAGTCGGCCATCGTGGCAGTTGCCGCTGCCACCGTCGCTGAGACATGGAAGTTCGGTTTGCGCCCCTCGATGAGCTTCCGGCGGCGCAGGTGCTTGATGGCATCGTCGGTAATGGGCAGCTTCTTCTGCACCCGATCAAGATTGACGACATCGACCAGATCAAGCTCGGTCTGCTGCATCAGCAAGCGGCTATAGGCGGGGTCGACCACGCGGCCATGAATTGTCAGGCTGACCGCGGTCGGATCCTTCACATCATAATCGGGCAACGGGAAGAACCGCCTCCGCTGCGCCTCATAGATGCGCTGAATGCCATACCCCATCTGGTCGATCATATTGAGCTCGGCCATTGCCTGGACCAGCCAGCTGTTACGATAGCGGCGCGGGGTCGAGCGGGCACCAGTGGCATAATCCGTGGGCTCGCCATCCACGAAACCGCCCTCGCTCTCGAAAGTCAGCCTATCGAGGTATTCGGTGACGACGATACGGCCGTTGCGGGTGTAGTCCTGGTGGGCGATGCAGTTGTGCAGGGCCTCAAGAACCACGCTTTGGTCATATTTCGACACCTCATGCGCCAGCAGCTGGTCCTGTGGCAGGATGCGGATCTGCACGTTCCGGATGCGGGCAAAGACCTCGGAGGATGTGAGCAAAAACGGCGGGTAGAAATGCTCATAGGCCTGCTCTTCCCCGCGCAGGCTCCAGGTGATCTCGGCCGGGTGCGGACTTAGCTTCCCTGCCGCCTCCATCTTGCCAAGCAGCAGCAGTGCTGCGCGGGTTATCGCGCCATTCTGGGTGACCTTCGCTCTGTCGAGGAACGTAGCGTCACTCCAGCCTGCCACTTCCTCTGGCGAGACCCGCCGTGCATGCTTCTCTGCAAATCGTTCTCGCGCAACAGAGATCGCCTTTGGGTCAAGGTCGGCCAGCGTTGCCCCCTCAACAACTTGTGCCGTCCAATCCGTAGCAATGGTTTGGCCGCGGATCTCATCGAGTTTGTCGAGCCCCAAGGGCATTAGGCTTTCGCCGGCTCGGGCATAATAGTGCCCGCTCCAACTGATGGGCATGCCACGAGGTGCGGCAGGGATCTCAAAGAGAATGACCCGGTGCCCATCCTCGTCGATCAGTACATGAATGTTTCGAAGTGTGACACTCGGCTCAGTACCGTCGCGCATCTGGTTCTTGAGGCTGAGGAGACGCTCGATCTCGGGACGATAGGCTGTACCGACCACCTTTCGGGTCTTGTCATTGACACCGAAAACCAGCCATCCACGCTCTGCGTTGCGCAGATTGGCTTCATTTGACAGCGCCGAGAAATAGCGCCCGATCTTATCAGTGTCGTAGTCCTTCCCAGCCTCCTTGAACTCCACCACCTCATCCTCCCAATTGGCGATAAGCTGGGCGAGCAGAGAAGTGAGCGCAGCCTGATCCATCGCTCAGATGGCCTTCAGTTCGGTGCCCGGCGAGAGCTGGCGGAAGAGCTGCTCGGCGTTGATACGATCAGCATCGCGGGCAAAGCTGGTGTCCCGGAACACGGCGCGCAGTGGCGCGCGGGCGGCGATTTCCTTCACCAACTCATCGGTGACGCCGGTGTCGAAACAGGCGATCAGCGCATTGCCATCCACCGAGTAAACGGTCTTCCCGTGCAGGGCTTCGCGGTTGATCGGCAGGGTCAGCTCCACGCCCCAGTCGATCAGCACCTGGAACAGCAGGTCCTCGCCGGTGCGATCGGGCTTCACGCTGTCGACTTGCCCAAAGAGCTCGTCCTGGCGTAGTTCATCGGGACGATAGAAGACGTTAGTCATATTCGAGCTGTCGATCTTCAACACGCGAAAGCCGACGTCTCGGTTCCAACCCTCATGGCATTCGCCTTCCAGGACCTTATTGCCGGCACGGCGTATGCGCTCTTTCGAGATTTCGGCAATGGTCGAGAAGCCTGCCTTTTCAGCAGTGGAACCAGCTTCGCATCCATCTGGGATCTGCACGGAAATCCAACGGATATTGCGCCCGAGAGCGCTCGCCATTGCCCAACAAGCCTCCGCTGTAGTCCCGCTACCTGCGAAGAAATCTAGAATAATCGGATTATCCGTATCCCCAATAGAGAATGTAATAAAATTTCTAATGAGATCGATAGGCTTCGGAAATTGAAGCAATACCTTCCCAGAAAAATGGGACGAAAGGTTCTCTGTCCCATGCTGAGTATAAATTCCGTCGATCACACTGAAAGGTTTCTCACCCCTCTCGACTCCATTTTCATCGCGAAGATACTGCTTGTAATTCAGTGTTTTGTCGGAACCAGACCCAGAAACAATAACCTCATCATTGGCCAGCGCCGTTAGCACTCTTTCCTTTGACCAAAGCCATTGCCTTTTTGGCTTAACGACCTCGCCGTCATTGAGGATAACATCGTAGACGAGGTTTGGGCGCGCATCCATACTCTTAGTCGCCTCCAAGGGCTTCAAGCGATACGGGCCTCGAACAGAATATTTTGAATCTCTACCTTTATAATACCTCTCGACCTTTTTCGGGTCATACGGGAGAGAAAACGGGGGTAATGAAGATATGTCTTTTGCGAACATTAGTACGTATTCATGTTGAGTTACCGCGTACTTTTCCTTCGGCCCCCCTCCATAACTTTTTTTCCAGACAAAGCATTCGACGAAATTCTCTGTACCGAAAACTTCGTTGCAAATGGCCCTCGTGTTATGGACCTCACCATCATCTATGCTGATGAAGATAACACCCTGATCACTAAGAAGTTTCTTCGCGATTTTCAGGCGAGCATAGATCATGGTCAGCCAGTCGGAATGAAACCTGCCGTTGCTGTCCGTGTTTGCTACCAAGCGTCCACCCTGCTCATCCGATTGATTGGATCGAAGTAGAAAGGTGTCAGAATTCTCTGAAAAATCATCGTCATATATGAAATCGTTCCCCGTGTTGTATGGGGGATCGATGTAGATCATCTTCACTTTTCCCAGGTAGCTCTCTTGCAAGAGCTTCAGGGCATCGAGGTTGTCGCCTTCGATGAAGAGGTTCTGGGTGGTGTCAAAGTCCACGCTCTCCTCGCGGCAGGGGCGGAGGGTCTTGGCGATCGGAGCATTGGCGGTGAGGAGTGCTTCGCGCTTGCCGGGCCAGTCGAGCCGATAACGCTCTTGCGGGCCTTCCACGATGTGATCCGAAAGCGTCTGGCGCAGCTGATCGAAGTCAACGGCGAGCCGGATGTTGCCCTGCTCGTCGGCGGCCTCTGTCACGCAATCAGGAAAAAGGGCGCGGATCTTGGTAATGTTTTCCTGAGACAGGTCCGGGCTGTGCATTTTCATCTTGTCCATGGCCGGAATTCCTAGCGGCCACGATGGCTTTTGTCGAACAGACAGCGGCACTTGATGGGCAAATGAGGAGCGGGCAGCCGTTGGGCTGCCCGCTCAATGGGTGGAGGTGGATACCACCGATGCGGCTACACCAGCCCCAACCGCCCACACAGTCTCAATTAAATGAGGGACGAACTTGACCAGATCTGCACAGCAACGATTAACTACACGGACTTTCGAAATAGAATTCTTCAGTTTTTTGCCCATAGCCTTCTCCTTAAAAAACTTGCTTCCAAGGAAGCGAAAGATTGAAAGAAGGGCAATCAGGACTAGTGCAGCCGCCGGATTCGAACCGACTCCAACCCCCGAAGTGGAAGGTGTTGGACGCAATTATACACATGTTACGAAAAAACGCAACAATTCTCTACGCCAGTCAGGCCTGGAGTGCCTTGAGCTTTGCTCTCGCCGCCCGAAGCGCCGCGTTGACCTCAACCTTGCGGTTGAACTGCTTTTCCCTAGCCAGAGCATTTTCAAGGCGCGTGATCTCGCGTTCGACCTGTGCGGCCTCTTCCGCCCGGGCCACACGCGCTGCAATCGGCTCGTCGTCGCTTCGCTTTGGCGGTAGCATGGGCTCGAGCAGCCGCGCATAGAGCGTGCCCATGTCCAGCGCGGTGGGCAGAGCCTGACGCGGTGCGTCCCCCGCTTCCCAAGCGGTGAAGGCGTGCGTTGCGGTGACCCACTTGCCCGCCTCCGCCTGGCTTGGGCGCTTCCACGCCATTGCCATCCGAGTGCGTCCGGCATTGTTGAGCTCGAGGATCAAGGGCCGCGGAATGGCCTTCTCGATCGCCACCAGAACTGCCGGTTCGACGTCCGGCGTATGCAGGTCGATCGCGATGACGGCTATTTCCTCGACGTCTGCCGACGGTCGTAGATTCAACCGATCCGCACGAAGCACGTGGGTCCACTCCATGCGCTCGACCTTATCGACGAATTTGGCCTGCATCGCGCGCGGAACCTGCGCGGCGCCGTATATCCGGCTTTTCGGGATCGCGCGGCCAAATGCCGTTCGCGGCGGCCACGCATAGAGGGTCACAAAGCAGCTCCGGCCTCTGCCTGCTCCACAACCACGAAGGCGATCAGTTCAAAGTCCTCAAGACCGCGGATGGTGTGGGAGAGCGCAGTGGTGGCACCGGCCGAGAACAGGCTGTCGAGGTCCCGCTCCTCCTTGGCGTCGATCATGGCGCGGATTGCGGCGTTGAGCAGCTGGGACGGCGCGCTCATATCCTGTCCATCGGCCGTTCGGGCATTGAAGGGCCGGAATGCTGGCGGAACCGGGGCTGTCACACCCTTGGCCGCAGTCCGTACCAGATCGAGCAGGTGCTTCACCTGGGTTTGATCGGCGACGACACTCCCATCATTGCCCATGTAGATCAGATAGTAGGGATGCAGGCGGTTCTGCCGATTGGTCGAGGCATCTCCCCCTACGGCCTTCAAAGCGAAGATAATGCCGGGCTTCAGCCCCTTGGCGGGTTCAGCCGGGACCACCGCATGAAGCCCCTTGGGTGTCGAAGCGAGGTCGCCGTGCTCTTTCACGTAGTTGAGCAGGTCCATGCGGAAATCGTTCAGCCCCAGGTCCGTGATCGAAATGCCGGTGCGGACATCCTCGAGCTCGATGACCTCTTCCTGCAGCCGGCGCAGCTGTTCGCGGCGATAGGCCGTGTCGCTGGCCTTGGCGGTCAGCACATTGTCATCGCCGGTCGCGGTGACGTCGGCGATGATCATGCGGTTTTCGACGCGCTCCTTGAGCTTGATGTAATCGTCGAGGGTGATGTCCGGCCAGTAATTCGCCAGCTGGATCTGCGCATTGGGCGAGCCAATGCGGTCGATCCGCCCGAACCGCTGGATGATCCGGACGGGGTTCCAGTGAATGTCGTAGTTCACAAGGAAGTCGCAGTCCTGCAGGTTCTGGCCTTCCGAGATGCAGTCGGTGGCGATCAGAATGTCGATCTCACCCGGCTCATCGGGCATGATGGCCGCCTTCTCCTTTGAGCGCGGCGAGAAAAGGGTGAGCAGCGTCTGGAAGTCATATCCCTTGCCGAGCGTGGATTTTGGGGCGTCCGACCCTGTCACGCGCCCGGTGTGAAGGCGGTGCTGCGCCAACATCTCCGCGGCGATCTGGTCATAGAGGTAGTGCGCCGTGTCAGCGAAGGCGGTGAAGATGATCACCTTGCGGTTGCCTGGGTTGATCGGCCGGTCCAGCTTCTCGCCGATCAGGCTCTTCAGATGCTGAAGCTTCTTGTCATGGTCAGGCGTGATGCGGGTCATCTCACCCAGAAGGGCATCGATCAGGGCGAGATCTGCTTCAAGATCATGTGCGAAGCCGGGCACGTCCATGTCCGCAAGATCGATCCGGACCTTGCCGCCGACACGGTAGGCCCCGAAACCCTCCAACTCATCGTCTTCAGCCTCGAGTGTTTCGATGTCGTCAGCATAGTCGACGATAGAACTGGCGCTGCGGCCTGAGCGGTAGTCCTCAACCACCTCCAGCGTCTTGCGGATGTTGTCCGCCAATGAGCCCAAGGTCAGCCGGAATGCATGGATTGAGCTTTCAAGGCGCTTCAGCAGGTTGACCGTCATCAGGGCCTGCAGGCTCTTGTCGCGGTCAGCTTGCCGCAGCTTCCCACCACCGCTCGACACATCCGTGTCGTAGAGCGCCTCATACTTGGCAAGGCGGCTCGGCAGGATGTAGCTGGTTGGCGCATAGACCGAGAGCTTGAGCAGCGTCAGCTGCGCAACAATCTCGTTGAGGTCCATGGCGCCAGGCACATCGGTCAGCGGCGGCCGGAAAGACAATGGCTTCAGGCGCTGCGGGAAATGGCCGATGTCGGTCATGTCGTAGAAGGTCGTGATATGCTTGCGTGACCGGGCGATCGTCACGCTGTCGAGCAGCTCGAAGAAATCGAAATCGAGTTCTGTCAGGATCGTCTCCGCGGTCCTTTGCTCGGGCGGCAGTTTGGACCAGCGATTGAAGGCAGCCTGTGCCCGGCGGAAGATCTCCTCGACGCTGGCGGTGGTATTCAGCTTCTCCGACAGCGTGTCTGAGTGACCCTCATAGGCCAGGGCCAGCTGGTTGCGCAGATCATTGAACCGGTTGTTCACGGGTGTCGCGGACAGCATCAGCACTTTCGTCTTCACGCCGGCCCGGATGACCTGGTTCATGAGTTTCTGGTAACGGGTCTCTTTCTCCTTGAACGCATCGTTGTTCCGGAAATTGTGGGACTCGTCGATCACCACCAGATCGTAGTTGCCCCAGTTCACCCGGTTGAGCGGAATGCCGTTCGATGAGCCCGAGGTGCGAGACAAGTCCGTGTGGCACAGGACGTCATAATTGAACCGATCCCGGGCGAACGGATTGGTTTTCAGGTTGGTGTTATAGTTCAGCCAGTTATCGGTCAGCTTCTTCGGACACAGCACGAGAACCGAGCGATTGCGCAGCTCGTAGTACTTGATCACCGCCAGGGCGGTGAAGGTCTTCCCCAAACCGACGCTGTCCGCCAGGATGCAGCCGTTGAAGGTCTCGAGCTTGTTGATGATCCCGGTTGCCGCATCACGCTGGTAGTTGAACAGCTTCTGCCAGACGAGGCTCTCCTGATAGCCCGTCCGGTCATTGGGCAGCACGTCCTCGTCGATATCCTCCAGAAATGCATGGAAGATATTGTAGAGCATGATGAAATAGACGCGTTCGGGGGAATTCTCCCGATAGACCGAGGCGATGTGGTCGCAGATCGCCTCGGTGACGTCTTCCACGCGCGACGGGTCGGACCAGATGGTGTCGAAGAGCTGGATGTAGCTCTGGGTGTGCATCGCCTCGTCGAAGCGGTTCACGAAATTCGACACAGCGTTGCCCTGAGCATAGCCCAAGTCGACTGCCGTGAAGCCAGACAGCGGCATGTAGGCGACGCTGGCCGGCGCACCGTCAACCGCAAGGAACTGCTGCATTGGGGCCGAGGACGCATTGGACTTGAAGCGCGCCTTCTTCCGAATCCACTCAGCGCACTCACGCGCGATCGCACGCTGGGTCAGCCGGTTGCGGAGCTGAATCTCGAACTCCGTCCCGGAGAGACCGGCAACCCTTTTGGATTTCGGGATGAAGAACTCGCGGCGCTCACGCGTCTTTCCGTCTGTCGCACGCTCGGCAGTGAACGTCTGCTCGGTGAACAGAAATTGCAGCTCTTCGATCTGCTGAAGCTCCTTGCGCAGAGCCTCGAACGCGAAAATGGAGAAGCTTGATGCGGCAATGCGGAGCCGCTGGCCGCGCTTGATGTCTTTCTTGAGCGCGTCCCCGAGCAGAACGTTGATGTTGTCGATTATCTGCACGGTTTACAGGATTCCTCCAATTCAGGACTGCATAAACCACGAAATCGATTGATGAAACAGGTCAGCGGCCTTCCGCAAAAAGCATGACGAGCATGCAGCCTCAACGCCAACGCAAAACCGTCTTGGTGGCCAGCATAGCTTGAGCGAGGTCTCGACCATCTGAAAGCCTGCAACTGGCAACGACACGGCCATAGCTCTGCCCGTCCGCTGTACATCGCATCGCTGGCGCTCGCACGATGATGTGACCGGTGTCGCGCTGGCCCTTCGGTCCACCTAGCAAACGAACCAAGGCATCTCTGGCCGCCACTGCAGAAGACGACGGGCATGGGTGCCCTCGCGAGCAGGTCCCATCCATTTCGCGGGCTGCGATGCCGGCGATCCGGATCTTCGGCCCCTCCTTGCACCAGATCGGGCCATCTCCATCCCAGACGGCAACGGGCGTGCAGACAAAGGTTGCAGCTGAGACGAGCGCAAGAAATCCCATTAGTCGTGTCCTGTGCTGGCAGTGGTCAGCTTATGCCGCCTCGCGTCCTTGCTGGTCGCGATTGTCGTTGCCGGGTCGTGCCTTTCGAGATGCTCCCATGGAAAGAAACGCGCACAAACGCTCCTCATCCTCTGCCATCCTGTATTTCGGGTCATGGAGTAGGTCGGCCCGCACAGCCTCAAGCTTTGCCTTCAGCTTTCCTGTTCGATCGTCGCGATACAGCGCCTCTTTTGTTCCAAACCTGCGTAGCATGTGGCCGAAAGCGAGAAGCAGCTCGGGATGCTGGTGGATGAGATGATGGCCTAGCTCAGCGAAGCTCTTGTAGCCGAAGCCAACCGGCCTTCCCGCCCTTGCGCTCTCGATGAGATGGACGATGCGCGTAGCCGTAAGCAAGTCCGGGTATTCCCCGTCCAGACCGTATCCCATGGAACGAAGGCGGTCATTGAGGAGAGCCCATTCCTGATTTCGAGGCATGTCATCGTCATCGCGTGTGGCATTGAGAACGAACCGAAGCACTTGCTCGCTCAGCTCGTTCTCCCGGTCTTCTAGGGCCTGCCTTGCGGCGGCCTCGATAGCTGCGATCCTTTCCAAGTGGGCTGCTCTGAGTTCTTCGCGGAGCCTTGCTACCTCCTGGGCATAGTCGAAGACGATGATGGTCTGGCTGTTCACATCAACCATGACCTCATCCCACCGGACCATTCGCTCAACCCACTCATCGACGATGTCATCGCCCTGAAGGAACGGTTTGCGGTACCAGCATGTCATGATGAAGGCCCCTGCCGCCTCGGACGCTGCTGCCGTGGTTTCATCGACAACGAAGATATTGGAGTTGTTCCCGAAGAGGATGTCGTCAACGGTCATGCGACGATAGCTCGGATGGAAGTACGGCAATACCCAGACGAGCGCAGCCCCTTCGGCACGATAGAACTCCTTCCGGCTCAGCACGACGTCCATGAAGGTTGTGCTCAGCTGCACCTCAAAGGCCAGTCTGTGGGTGTCTGTCCGCGCCGAAACGTCAGGTCGGCGGAGGCCGCAGAGACCTTCGCTCGCTCTCCAGGTCCTTTCTGAGGCCACATCCTTGAACCGTGGATCGGCCGAGAGGCTCCGCAGAAGAAGTTCCTTGACCCGCTTGTGCGCGCTGCTCTCCTGGGCGCCGCGGTACTTCATGGCCCTGATATCGGCTTCGCTCAGATCCGTCCGCGTGACAGCCGGACACGAGCCATTTTCATGGCGATGCCGAAAGAAGAACCGCTTGGTCGTGCTGCAAGCCAAATAGACCGGAACACCGCACGTCGCGCAGACGAAGCGTGCTTCCTCACGTTTGACGAGCGCCTTAAGTCTTTGGCGTAGCAGAATTGCGCGCTCATACCGGAATGCCCGGATCAACCGGCGGACATTGAGCACATGCCCAGTTCGCGGGTTCCTGACAGCGTCAATCTCGGGCTTTGTCACCGCCGATGCCCATGCCAGCGGATCGACGGTCGTGTTTCCAACCATGGCCATTTCCTTTCCTTGTGGCAGCAGACTCCCCTCGCCCGGGATGGCTAACAGCGCTCCAATCGCGCACCCGCCTGTTTTAGCCCCCAGCGTCGCTCGACATAGAATTCGAGCGACTTGCGGACCTCGAAGCTCAGAACTTCCTGCGTGAACCCATATTCCAACCGGACAGCGGCCTGCTGCTCTTCTGTAAGGCTGCTCAGCGGCCGAAGCCGGACTTCAACGAACTCTTCCCAGTCAGCATCGCGCGGAACGTCTTCGCCGACCGGTGCCACATCGAAGGTGCTATCGGGATGGACCCGAACCGGAACATAATCGCGCCATTCGCGGTGGTGGAAACTCCACGCCCGAACGTGCAGGCGCTCGCCGTCGGAGGCAAAATGCGCCGGTGCGATCCATTGGTTCTGACGCAGCCCACTCGACATTGACACATAGCCGATCTCGATCTTCTGCCGCTGCTCGACCGCCTGCCATAGGCGACGCATCACAAATGGGGGGCACTGCCGGGCCGGTGATGGAAGAATAGAAAGGCCGCTCGATGTGGGATGGCCGACAAACTCATCCGGCGAGCCTGCATCCTCCATAAAAGGCAGGCCGCGATGGTGGGGGTTGGCAACATAACACTTTCGGACCGTGTCATAACGAGGCTTCGGCTCTGCAACCCGCTCGAGATATTCCCTCAGATCGATTGCCGCCTGCGGAGACGAAATCCCGAAACGCTCGATCAGGTCCTTCCGGTTCACCTGCCCGCGCCATGTGAGGCACCGGTCGAGATAGACCAGGCGGGCGAGCATTGCTGGCTTGAGTGCAGGATCGTCCATGTCCGAACCCTACTTGACGAGCTGCCGCACGTCTATATAAATTTTATATGCACTTGGATTCGAGGACAGAATAATGCGCATCTTGCACACCAGCGACTGGCATCTGGGCCGCCAATTTCATGGCCTGTCCCTCGATGAAGACCATGACCACATTCTCGTCCAGATCCTCGCGGTGATCGATGATGAACGCCCCGATGTCGTGATCATCGCCGGCGACATTTTTGACCGGGCGAACCCGCCGCAGAACGCGATAACCCGCCTCTCGCAGTTTCTCACAACCGTGCGTGCAGCGTCCGATGCGGCGATCGTTATCATCGCGGGCAACCACGATTCCGCCGCACAAATCGGTGCGATGGGCGTTCTTGCAGATGGCGGCGCGGCGATCGTGCGCGGACCACTGGATGAAGATGAGCGACCGCTCGTGGTTTCCGATGCGCATGGGCCCGTGGCCATTTCCGCCCTGCCCTTTGCCTTCGAATACGCCGCCCGCATGTGCTTCGAAGACGACGGCATCGCCTGCCCGGCAGATGTCATCCGGGCCCAGCTTGCCAGCGCTCGCAAGCACGTGGCCGAGGGAATGCGTTGGGTTGTCGTGGCCCATACCTTTGTCGACGGCGCAGCAACCAGCGAAAGCGAGCGTCCGCTCACGCGCATGGTCGGCGGGATTGAGACGGTATCGGCGGCCGCCTTTGAGGGCGCGCACTATGTGGCCCTTGGGCACCTTCACCGCCCGCAACCGGTGGGACTGGGTCACATCCGTTATTCCGGCGCACCTTTGGCATTCGGGTTCGATGAGGAAGGTCAGCAGAAGTCGGTCAGCCTGATCGACCTTGCGGCCGACGGCACTGTCACGGTGGCCGAAGTGCCGCTGCGGCCGCTGCGTCAGGTGAGAACCATCCGAGGCAAGCTGCTCGAGCTGCTCGCGGCCACGGAAGTGTCCAACGACATCATCCGCGTCGTTCTTACGGACGACGCCCCGCAGATCGACCCGATGAAAAGGATCAGGGCATTCTATCCCAATGCCGTTCAGCTCTCCTACGAGCGCAACGAGCGACCAGCAGAGCTCCGCCTCGAGGAGCAGCGCGCTGCCATTGATGACCCGCAGACGCTCTCCTCCGCATTCCTCGAGTTCATCCGTGGTGAGCCCCTGTCGGAGGCGGAAGGGCAGATTGTGGCCTCCACGCTGCAATCCTTCGCTACGATGGAGGAAGAAGCATGAGGCCCATCAAGCTCACCCTCAGCGCTTTCGGTCCCTATGGCGGCGCGGAGACGATTGATTTCCGCGAGGCGACGGATGCCGGCCTTTTCGGGATTTACGGTCCAACCGGATCAGGAAAGTCGTCGATCTTCAGCGCGATTTCTTTCGCCCTGTTTGGCGAGGGGGCAAAGGAGGAGCAAGGCATCGGTACGATGCGCTCTGACTTTGCGCCTGAGGATCTGCTGACCGAAGTGAGCCTGCAATTCGAACTGGGCTCCAAGCGATATTATGTCAGGCGTCAACCTGACCAGGCACGGCCGAAGGCGCGAGGCGAGGGTCACACCATGAAGCCACACGCTGCCTGGCTGTTCGACGTATCGGACGTCGCAATCGATGATGTCGGTCCGGATAACTCGGGCGTTCCGATCGCAGAAAAGAAGGTCGGCGCCGTCCTCAGCCACGTCGAAGGTCTTCTCGGCTATGGCGCACAACAGTTCCGCCAGATTGTCCTGTTGCCGCAAGGGAGGTTCGAGCGTTTCCTAGTGTCGAACAGCAAGGACCGGCTCGAGATTCTGCGGGAGCTGTTCGACGTCTCTCTGTACCGCCGGCTCACCGAAAAGCTCAAAGCCGATGCCGCGAACATCAGACGCGAGATCGAAGACGGCTACCGCTTACACGCAAGCCGCCTTCAAACCGAGGGCTACAGCAGCTCGGACGAGCTCGCCGACGGCATCGCCTCGGCACTTGAACGGTACGAATTTGCCCAGCTGGCAGTCTCGGAGACAGCGGCCGTGCTCGCTGTTGCCAACAAAGCCTATGCGGCCGCTGAAGAGCAGGAAAAGCGCTTTGTCGAAGTCGAGGCTGCGTCGGCTGCACTCAAGCAGCTCGAGGCACAGGGCCAGACTTTCGAGGTGATGCGAACCCGCAGATTCCAGGCCGATTTGGCGCGGCGCATATCGGACCTCGACGCCAGCGTTGCCGATGCCCAGAGGCGCTACCGCGAAGCGATTGATGCGCACGCCAACGCTGAAGTCGGAGCACGAGAGGCAAGCGAGGCTCTTTCGGCAGCGAATGCGACGCTGCTCGATCTCCGCTCCCGCGATCATGAGATCGAAGACATCACGCGCAAGATCGACCAGCTGAACCGCCACAAGCAAGTTCTGGTGGATGCCGCCGAGCGTCTGGCTGGCCTTGAAGCCGCCGAGGCAGGGCTGGAAAAAGCAAAACAGGCTCACTCTCAAGCCGCCGACGCTGAGGCACAGGCTGCTGATCTCTGCGAAGAGAAGGAGGCGGCGCTCGCGGCGGCCCAAGCCAATGGTCTTGAGCGACAGAGGCTGAACGCAACTCGCGATGGTTTGAAGAGCGAAGTAGATGCAGCACAGGCCTTCGCAAAGGCGGCGCAAGATTTGGAATTGTCGCAGGAAGCCTGCGAGAAGGCATCAAAGATCGCCCGCGACGCACAGGCCCGCCATACCGAAGCGGTCGCTGTAGCCGAGATGCACGAGCGCGCCTTCCTTGCAGCCCAGGCCAGCGTCCTTGCCCAGCGATTGCAGGACGGGCACCCCTGCCCGGTTTGCGGCGCCAGCGACCACCCCGATCCGGCGCATGATTCAGGCGATGCGGGCGCACTCGAAAAGGCGTGGCGCAATGCTCAGGGCGCTGCGCTTGCCGCTTCAAAGGCTGATCGCGAGGCCCAGGCTGCCGCCAGCTCGGCCCGTGCCACGCTCGACGCGAAACGTGCCGTTCTGGACGGGCTCACGGAGCCAAAGCGCGACGTGAGCGAGATCGATGGCGATCTGCAACACGTGCTTGGCCAGATCAGCAGTTTGGGTCCGGACGTCGATATCGGCCTTCTCACCGAGGAACTGGACGGCGCACGCAAGCGCAAGCTGGCAGCGACGGCGGCCCTCCAACAGGCTCGAGACGCGCTCGGTAAGGCAACGACTGCAGAGGCACTGGCCCGGCAGGCGTATGACGAGAAGATTGCATCGGTCCCCGAGAACCTGCGCCAGCAAGACACTCTGCAGACCACAATCGATACCGCCAGCGCAGACGTGAGCAGCCGGAAGCAGGCTCTTGCCGATGCCGACGCGAGGCAGCGCGAGCTCGATGCCCTTGCGATCAAGGCAGCAGCCGCACTGCAAAGCGCTTCGACCGCAGTCAGCGAAACCGGCATCGATCTCGCCGCAAAGCGATCAGCATTTGAAGCCCGCCTTACCGAGCTTGGGATCGCCGAGGCAGACTATCGCGCGGCGATCCCCGACATTGCCGAGATCCCTGCACTGGAGCAGGCAATCGCGGGTTTTGACACCGCCCTTGTTGAAGCCCGCGCGCGGGAAACGATGGCAAGAAACGCGGTCGGCAACGCGCAGCGGCAAAGCCTCGAACCCTACCGTCTGAGCTGCGCGCAAGCACAGGCCGCCGCCGACGAGGCAGCGAAGCAGAGCGCTGCTGCTCAGCAGAAACACCAATCGCTTGTCGAGCTGCAGACCAGTCTGGCAGACCAGCTTGAGAACCTTCAAGCCCTTGAGCAATCGTCTGGCGCGCTGCGAGGAATTGCGGAAGCCTTCGACGGTCAGAACGAGATGAGGACCAGTCTCGAGACATTCGCCATCGGTGCGATGTTCGATCAGGTTCTCGAAGCAGCGAACCTGCGCCTCGATCCCATGACCAGTGGCCGGTATCGCTTTGAGCGCGACACCGTTAGCGTTGGCGGCCGATCCAAGAGAGGACTGGACGTTCGCGTCCATGATATCGAGACCGGCCGCGCTCGCGAGATCATCACGCTTTCGGGCGGCGAGACCTTCATCGCAGCCTTGTCCCTAGCACTCGGGCTGTCCGACATCGTCGAAATGACAAACGGCGCCATCAGGCTCGACACTATTTTCATCGATGAAGGCTTCGGCAGTCTAGACACCGATAACGACGCCGGCACACTCGATCAGGTCCTGCAGGTGCTTCAAAGTATCGTGGGCGAACGGCGCGCTGTGGGGCTCATCTCTCACGTGCCGTTGGTGCAACAGGCTGTTCCCAATGGATTTACTGTGCACAAAGGTGCCAATGGAAGCCAGATCGAAGTAAGGTCGGTATGAAGCCGTAAGGTGAGCCCTTGCTCACTGCGACGGGAATAAATGGAAGAAGCAGGGGCAAATATGACCACAGCGCGACTGTTCGATCTGAACATCGAGAAGATCCTAGAAGCTTGGGAGAGCGCGCATGCGGTCCGTGAACTGATTGCCAATGCGATCGACGAACAACAATTGACCGACACCCCCGACATCGAGGTCTTCAAGACCGAACATGGCGACTGGATGATCCGCGATTTCGGACGCGGGCTCCGATACGAGCACTTCACACAGAATGAAAACGCCGAGAAGCTCCAGAATGCCGGGAAAGTCATTGGCAAGTTTGGGGTCGGCCTGAAGGATGCGATGGCAACCCTCCATCGCAATGGTGTCGCCGTGATCATTCGGTCCGCCCACGGCGAGATCACGCTAGCCCAGATAGCCAAGCGTGACTTCGATGATGTGGTCACTCTTCATGCCGCGGTTCAGCCATCACCTGATCCGTCGATGGTTGGCACCACAATTCTTCTACGTGGGCTGAGCGATGAGCAGATGGAGAAGGCAAAAAGTTTCTTCCTTCGATTTTCCGAGGAGGAAGTGCTCGAATCAACGCGCATCGGCGAGGTTCTTCGACGGAAGCCGAATGTGTCGGCACGGATCTATGTAGCTGGCCTTTTGGTGGCCGAAGAGGAGAACTTCGCGTTCTCCTATAACATCACAGCCCTCACTGAGCCGATGCGCAAAGCACTCAATCGTGAGCGAACCAACGTAGGCCGCACAGCCTACTCTGATCGCGTGAAGCAGATGCTGCTCAATGCGACCACAGCGGAAATCGGTTCGGAGCTTGCTGACCAGTTGCAGGCATTACAATCAGGCCTCGGCAGCGACGAAGTTCGATGGAAGGAGGTGGCAATTCACGCCGTTCGGATCCTCAGCGGCAGCGGCAAATACCTATTTGTCACCGCCGATCAATTGATGACCAATTCGTCCTCGGTGGATCATGCCCGGAACGATGGCATCAAGATCATCACGATACCCGACAGCATTCAGAGAGACGTTGTCGGCATGACGGATCTCAGCGGTGAGCCGATCCGTGATCTCGGCCAATATCAGACAGAGTGGAACGATAGCTTCGTATTTGATTTCGTGGAGCCCAGCTCTCTTTCAGCTGCAGAGCGAGCGGTTTTTGAGAAGGTGGAGGACATCGTCGCGCTTGTTGGCGGATTGCCCCAAAATGTGCAGTCGGTTCGCGTGAGCAATACGATGCGGGTGGAACTTGCGACGGGCAGCGATGCTCTGGGACTATGGGATGGCTCTACCCAGTCGATCGTCATCCGTCGCGACCAGCTCTCTTCGGTTTCGAGTTTTGCGGGCACACTGCTTCATGAGATCGTCCACGCCCGCACCGGGTTCGACGATGTCACGCGAGATTTTGAGAACGCGCTTACAGATGTGATCGGTCAAACGGCTGCAACGGCAATTGCATCCGTTCGAAGGCCGAAGTCGCTTCTCACCGGTCTGTTTGGCCGTGCTTGAGCTGAGCACGACGCAACCGATGCCAATGTTTGTCGGTCATTGCTGGAGGAGCTTGCGGGTGATGATCATAGTTTGATGACGGTGCCTGCTGGCCACCGTGCCCGACGACGTCTTCCTTAGCGGGCAGGATACAGCGGCAGCCTCATCCTGTTGTAAATATCGGCAATGGCCTCGTAAGCTATTGTTCGTTCATGTGGAAGGACAACTGGCTTCATGGGCAGATATCTCTAGATCACAAATATTCGCAACGCATCGAGAGCCTGCGGGGTCTGCGTATACAAAAAGGGGCAATCCGTGAGCGGAACAATCTCGGCAGATGCACTTGGGCGCCTACGCGCTGCAAAAGCGGCAATGCAGAAGGACGGTGATATCCGAGAGATTCTCGAGTCGCGGGATAGCGTCGTCGATCGCTATGGCCCACAATTCCAGCCTGGCCAAATCGAACAGATCGACGAGAAGGTATTGCGCTCCTTTCTTCTTATAGAGAACAACAAGCATTGGTCTGGGCTCTTTCGGCAGAGCAACCGTATTTGTGCTGACATGACCGCAACTCGGGCCGCACTCGCAGCGTTGGTCGATGAAAGCCGGCCGATCGAGGAACGAACCCGGCCTGCGACCGAGATAAAGGGTCTAGGCAAAGGGATCATCACAGCGATCCTTCTCGTAGCATACCCAAACAAGTATGGTGTCTGGAACAATACGTCGGAGAGCGGGCTGATCGACCTTGATCTGATGCCTGACTGGCCGCGCGGAGCGAGCTTTGGCGTACGCTATGCCGCAATTAATGGCGTTCTGAACGAACTCGCCAGAGAACTTGAGGTCGACCTTTGGACGCTCGACACCATTTGGTGGTATCTGTCAGGCGATAAGGAAGAGACCGAGGTCGACTCTGAAACCCCACTGACCGCTGATTCCCCAACAGGACAAGTTGCAGCCCGCTTCGCGATCGAGCGGCATCTGCATGACTACCTCTTCGACAATTGGTCTCAGCTCGAACTGTCCAGGGACTGGGATATCTACGTTCGAGACGGGGAGCCGGACGCAGGATACGAGTTTCCGACTCCGATCGGACGGATCGACCTTTTGGCTAAGCACAAGCACGAGTCGAAATGGCTCGTGATCGAGCTTAAGCGCGACAAGTCGTCGGACGCAGTAGTAGGGCAGATACTGCGCTACATCGGATGGATAAGCGCTCACCTCGCTCAGCCAAGCGAGACCGTGGAGGGGCTGGTCATCGCCGCGCGGGGCGAAGACAAGCTCCACTATGCGCTTAGCGCGGTGCCCTCCGTCTCGTTCAAAAGCTACGAAGTGGAGTTTCGGCTGAAAGACGGCCCCTCGTTCGATGAGTTCTCGCGCCCCTAATCGGTTTTGCTTACGGAAAGCTTGCCGATGAGGTGAAGCGCAGATTGAAACATGTCTTGGCAGTGGTCAGGTATCCAGCCTCGCGGCTTTGCTGATCGCAACTTTCGCAGACAACAGTAAGGTCTGCCTAAGAGGGCAATCGGTAGCGGTTTCGCAGTACGGTACAAGGAACTAGCAAGATGCGAAGCGGTCTATAGTCGACAAGGTGGCTCGACAGTTCGCGGATTATCGGCCTAGATTTGAATCAGTTTTCAGCGGGAGCTTTGATGGGGCATTACGAGGATTTCAAGCGCTTGCTCGCCGCCATTGAAGCATATCGGAGGGATGCTAGCATTCCGGTCGAAGCTGAACAGATCGACGCAGCTTGCGAACGAATTCTGACCCATGATCCCTTTGATGAAACCGCCATTGAATGGAAACGGATTGCTGAATTGGTGAAGGAGCTCAACGGGGGCGATTGGCCGCCGACCGGTTGATGATCCACCCTTCGCTGCTATCCTCCGGCAATGCCCAACGGAATCGACCAACTCTATCGGACCGCGATCGAGAAGCTCGCCAAAAGCGCTGATGCCGATATCGAGCATCTCCGCCGCGCAGTGATCAGGGGCGACGGTGTACCCCTTGAGCCCGACCCACGCCTTCTCGCCGAGGCGTCCGGTAAAGGCGCGGATTGGGGGGAATATGCGTTTGGGGAACTCCGCGCATTTGGCTTCATTGTGGCGGATGTGGCTAGGTTTGTTTGGTATCGGCCGACGAAGAACGAAATGTGGGAGCGGCAGGCGGTTCTAGCCGGGATCGAGGCTACGGCTATCGTCAGACTGGTCTCGATGGACCTTTCTCCTGCCATCCCTGAAATACAAAGGCGGCTAGAAGCATTCGACCGAACTGCGGCTTCCGGCAAAGCGCTCGCCTCACTCCTCGCGCACCAGAAATTGATGGTCAGTGTCGTCGCAGCGACAGGCGAAGTCGCCACGCTCGAGGAATATGCAAGGCGCGCCAGCGTTGCACAGGTCTATGCGCGAGCAGCGACCCTGGAGCTGACGGATATAGAGGGCATGACGACATCTGCCCGAACCATGGTCCAATTGCTTTGTAAGGGCGACGCGCGCGATTGCGCTGCCGCTGCGACTGCCATGCGGATCCACCCCCGGCAGCCCGCCTTTGCGGCTTGAGGTGTGAGCGCTGCTACAAGGGATGCGCGGCCGCGCCGGCATCACTCAGTGGACCAAGCAGCGGGCGCGCGGCCTTCGTACTCCCCGTATACGTCGGCAATCCGCTGACCTGGGGCTCGATGGCCTGAAGGGCGTGATACTGGGCGCTTTTTGGAAAGTCTTTGCGCTCCATCTGCTCGATCAACTTGTGGAGCGCCGGCGCGGTTGAATCGAAGAAGAAGCGGCTCGCTTTCCGTACGCCATCAAGATCACCCGCGCGCGCCGCGACCAGATAGCTGTCCGCAGCTTCAACCAGGAAACCCGTGCGCTCGGCATAGATGTCCGAGAGCCAGAGTAGCCTGAAAAAGGCCTGCGGGATGAACTGCTCGACCAGCTCGGACAAGGTGCTCTGCGGTCCTCCCAAAATGATCGTCGCGAAGGACATCGCCCCGAGAAAGAACGCCTCATCCTCCACTGCATGGCTGCGGACGTCCTTCTCAAGGCTCTCGGCCACCGCCTGCAACCGCGAACCTCCCGCCAATGCCAGACGAAGGGCGCCGATCTCGACGATCGCTCCCAGCGCAAGGCGCCATTCCTCGATCTGTTCTCTCGTGAAGGTCGAAACAACATAGGCACGGCCACGCTTGGTGAGATAGCCCCCGACACCCAGCGACACCAGAAGATGGCGAGCCATCGACAACGACACGCCGGTATGCGCGACAATGTCGTCAGCGGTCATCGACGTACCGGGCGGCAAGTCGCCCAGCATGACCCGCTCACGCAGCTCGATATAGGTCGCGTCAATCTTCGACAGCATGAATTCCCCACGGCCCGCCAGACATGGCGCTTGCCGCTCTCTCCGGGTTTCAACTTAGCATAACGCCTGCGAAATGCAGCCTCCTATGCTGCTTCGCTCAACTCCAGCCAGTCCCCAACACCACCTCCAATCGTTGTCATCGAACCATGATAATGGTATGTTCAGATTGGAGAAAGACGATGGAAGACTATGAAAACTGGCGAACTGTCGATTTCTCGAAACGAGCAATACCTGACGACCTGACTGGGAATGGTGATCCAGATTTCTTGAAATCACGTATTCCAGAAAACGATGCCCGATCTCATCTGGATAGCCACCCCAGAAACAGCGCTGGACCTTGGATCGTGATTTTGGTTTCCATCGGTTTCACCGCATTCAGCTTGCTCAGCTGATAACTGCGAGATCGTATCCGGGCGCTGCCACAACTCCCCATCCGCTCTACCGCTGATCTCGATCATAGAACCGTTCATTGAAGCGCTCGTCAGCGCCACCTGAAGTAGAACGACCCCCGTCAAATTCCCGACGCCGATCATCAAAGCGGGTGCCATTGGCCTCGTAGCGCTCCTTCAGGCTCCCCTGCCCTTCGCTTATCCGAGCACCAATCGAGTCATCGGTCGATCCCTCGACAAGATTCCGGGAGCTTCCGCCAGAACGCTGTGGCGCTCGAGCCCTAAGGTCAGTTTCGGTGAAGCTACCGGGCCCGGCGACTTTGCCGGTAAGCGTTCCCTTTTCCGGGATGAGATCATTGAAAGGCGCCACCCGCTGATCGTAGTAGTCGGAGATGATCTCGCGCGCGACAAGCTCGTAGACAGCCTGCTCTTGCGGACTGTAGTCGGTTCGAGCAAGGCTGGGTGCAGTGATCCCGAGTTCCGCCGCCTTTTCCTGATAGCGGCTTGCCACGATCTGGCTCATGTCGAAGGCGAGACTAGCACCAAATCCCTCCCGTGTAGAGGTACTGTCGGTGAGTGATGTCGCCAGCTCGTCAATCTGGGCGATCCGCTGATCGATCCGCCGGATCTCCTCGAGTGCACGTTCACGCGAGTAGGCGTTCTCGGAATAGCCCTCACTCCGGCTGAAGCTTCCGCTTTGAGCGTAGCTCCCACTGTCTTGCGTGACATTCGAACCATTCGAACGATTGTCCGAAGTCGAGGACTCGAAGCCCTGCGTTTCGTTCCGATCATTTCCTCGAGAGACAACGTCTGTTCGCTGGCGGCTACCGCTGATGCCAGCTTGGACACCTCCATTGGCGCCCACACTCCCCTTGCCCCCAGGCCCGCCATCGCCACCTCGAGTGCCTGCAACGCTGCCGGACAACCCGACACTGCCGCTGCGGCTCGTCTCGAGACGATCAATGTTGGTTTGCTGATCTCCCCTCGACCGCGTGACACGATCGCTTTCGCTGACGGTGTCCCTGGCATCCAGCGACTGATTGTCGAACCGCTGCAGGTTCTCGCCCGAGCGATAGCCCGCCGATCTTTCACTGCCACTCGAGTTGCGCACTCCGCTGGTTTGCCGCGTCGAGGTACGGTCGAGGAACGAAAGTGCGCGCGACCGCTCTTCCGAAAGAGTGTTCCGCGCCGTCTCAAGTTCAGAAAGGGTCTGCTGCCGCTCGGCATTGGCGAACTGGCTGAGCGACGCGCCGAACGCCAATCGGCTCATGCCCGGCGACGTGTCAAAGACGCTCGCACCATCCGTCATGGTCTTTGTCGTTGTCCCATTCGCATTGACCGTCGACATGACCGGCGCCCCGCCGGTGAAGGAGGGAGCGGCATTCCATTGTTCGGACTGCCGGTTGAAGCTTGAGAGGTTCATGAAGCTCTCGTTCCCGTAGGAATAGTTGCCGGTCGTACGCTCGACGGCAGCCGCTTCGGCTGCCGCCTGCGCTGGGGCAAGCATCGAGGTCGCTTGCGACGAGACGGCCATGGCCCCTTTCGCCATTCCGCCGGCGAGGAAGGGGATCGACATCATTAGAAAGCCCGCGATCGTTGCCGTATCCGCATTGACCGCATCGATGCCCGCCATCCCCGCCATGGTAATCCCGCCCGGTGCGGTGGCGTTCAGGGCATCGGAAGCGCGGTCCATGATGAACATGTGCAGGACCACATAAAGCGGCCCCCACGCAGCTAGGTAGAAGAACCCTGTGAAGTAGCCCTTGAGCGCCATCGTACCTGTCCGCGGCATGAGAAACAGCGGAAAGATGACCGGGAACATCGCATAAAAGACCACCGTCAGGACGATGTTGAGAAGCGGCACCCAAGTCATCGCCTGCTGAGCGATCGAGCTGTAGGTGTTGCGCGCCTGCTCCTCTGCTCGAAGCATCGCAAAGGTATCGCCGTCCGCGGCCCCAAGATTGGCCCGCGCCTCGAGGAAAGCGTTCACCAGCGAGCGCTGCTGGAAAACCTGCTGAGCTGTCTGCGAGCTCCCGTGGAACTGGTTTGCGATCACAGGGAGATCAGAAACCAGCTTCGCTCTCGCCAGAGCTGGCGTCAGGCCGGGGAACAGCTTGCGGCCCTCTTGCTGCAGACCCAGCTCGGTATAGGCGGTGATGCCAGTCTGCAGCTCGCTATAGGCATTCTGGCAGGTGACGATGATCGGTGGCCCGCTCGCAGGCAGGAACTTCATTCCCCGCGCCGGAGACCCAGGCCCCATATCGGCAAGGATGTTGTTCGAGTTGGCGATTGTGTCGAAAGAGGTGTGTCCGAGCAGAATGTCGTAGAACAGACACTGCTTGAAGTACTCTCCGAGGTTTGCGCTTATCCGCGGGTCGCGAATCTGAAAGTCGCGGGTCCGGTCCCAAAGCCGCGCACCGTAGATCATCCCGTTGGTCGACATCTGCAATGCACCTGGCATCACGAAGACCGTTTCGGCGGTGCGTGTCAGCCAGTCCCCGGCCTGGCTGCTGACCGACGCGATCATCGCCAGACCGATGGGCACGTTGGCAACCGTGGCCGGCGCGAGCGAGGGATTGAGGCGATCGGTAATCCGGACCGAGGTCACTGGGACGACCAGAGCGCCGTAGATCAGTGTCGCACCTAGAAACCAGTTGAACCAGGCCCGCCAGTCGAGACTGAAAGCCACGATGAGCAGGGTATAAATGAGCCCGATCACCATCACGACACGCAGCAGCGCGCGGAAACCCCCTCCCCCGGTCCAGGCGCTGACCGCATTGAAGATGTTGACCAGGTACTCGCCTCCACCGATCGTGAAGATCTCCATCATCGCTCGTCCTTCCTGCCGCGCGCCGGGCCTATTGCAGGCCCTGATTTGAGAGGGATGTGCTGAATCGCAGCGCAGCCGACATCTGGGGCGAAAGGTTGTTACGCAACGTGCCCTCGAGGAAAACAGCCCGCTGAACGACATGCTGGGTCCGTTCGAGGCGGAGGTTCATCCCTTGGGAATATGTGTCGAGCACCTGTCGGACCGAGACGATCTGCGCGCGCCACTGTGACAGTGCTTCCTCATTGGCATTCTGGAAGGAGCCGACGCCGCGCGAGGCATAGCCGTAATACTGCTGTGCCAGCGCATCGAGGAGGTCCATCGCGACGATCTCGGCAAGATCGTTCATGTCATTGGCTGTCATGCCGCCAAGCGTTGCGGCCGCGTTGACCGAGATGATCTTGTAGAGGGGGATGGTCGTGGCTCCCAGAAGACCAATCTCATCAGGCGTGAGAGCAGCATTGCTGCGCACCTTGCCGTTCATGCTCTCGATCATCGCCCTCACACGCGGCTTCAGGGCCTGCGAGGCAGAAACAGACATGCTCTGCGTGGTGGGATTGAGGCACTTGTCGCTCGTGTCGCACTTCAGCATCGTGACCGAGCCCCCGCCATCGAGCAGCGCGGTCAGCAAAGCCCGGTCTCCCTGCCCGACGAACTGGTAACCGCGTTTGCCGCTGGCATCGCCGTCCTGATAGAAGATCACCGTGCCGACGAAGGTCATCAGGTATTCGCGGAAGTTCACCGAGAAACTGGGGTAGCTCTGCTTCAGCATCTCCCACGTGAAATTGTAGCTGGCCGCGGGAATGGCGGGATCCTTGTTCGCCTTCAGGGTCGCCTCGCGCTGCCCACCCGTCCCGCATTCATGCCGCCCCTTGGCCCAGTCGGAGAACAGGCCCTGGCTGTTCCCGATCGACTTGCAGATCTCCGACGACATGCGATCGGACTTGCCCCACAGGCCGCCGACGAGGTTCTGTGCGGTCTCGCAGCTGTTCATGTTGAACTGGTTCATCTGCTGCGCCTTCTGCGCCATTTCCTCAATCGTTGCCGAGATCTGCGGACTGATCGACTTGATCGCGAGCTGGAAGGCAAAGCCGAGCGCATTGTTGGCCGTCGCCTTGAGCATCGCCACGATCTCGTCCGAATTGATGAACGAGAAGGAACCCGAGAAGACATCGATACCCCCGCAGCCGGCTTTGACCGAGGGCAGCTGGAGATTGACCGGGTTGACGCTCCTTTGCGGGAAACGGGTCCAGATGTTGCCGCCTGAATAGTAGCCCGCAGACTGGCCCTGATAGGCAACCGGCCCGGTGGCGTTCGCAGCCGCGCCCATGTCATTGAAGAAGCTGTTGAGCTCAGACCCCACATTCGCATGAACAGGGCCAGCACCCATGCTGGCAACTGCCAGCGCTGACAAGGCAATCCCCGCTCGCCTCAGGACAGGAGCGAGCAGCCGGGTCGCCGAATTTGGCGTGGAGGTGCGTGCCATCAATAGTCGCTCCCTGGTTCGATCTTGGTGAGGTAGAAGATGCGCTGCATGACCTCGTCGGCCGCCATCACGCCGTAGCCGATCGGAATGGGCTGCTTCGTCTGGGTGTCGAACAGGACAAGGGCAGGAACGGTCCCGCCTTGCAGCCCCATGCGCTGGTACTGGCCGCTGTCGACCACGAAGTTGGGAAACGCCTCGTTGGGGCCACCATCCATCGACACCGCCAGTACCTCGAGGCCGTAACTATCGGACAGGGCCCGCATGACCGGCGAGAATGTCCGGCAGGCCGAGCATGACGAGGAGTAGAAGTAGAACACGCCGTAACGCTGAGTGAGCGCTGCCATCGATCCCTCGCGCTGCTGGCGGCGATCGGTTAGCCAGGTCTGCTTGGCGAGGGTCGAGACTGGACGCTCAAGCGTGTAATCGAGCTCGGGGTTTTGCCAGATTGCACGGCTCCAGACGTCGGCGAAGGTCGACGCACGATCAAGCTGCTCGCGCTGGAAGCGTATGTAGTTGACGATGTTCTCCGAGGTCGGCTCGAGGATCGCGCGCGCCTTGAGCTCGTCGAGCTGGCGGGTAATTGCCGCCATGCGGTCAACCGCAGGCGGGCTCTGGGCCGGCTGCTGTTGGCTTCGCTCCCGCGCCTTGCGTTTGGCCTCTTCCGAATTGCAGTAGAACCAGGTGCCAAGCTTGCGCTCATCGCAATAGAACGCATCGCGCGGGGCGGGGGATGCGCTCTGCGCCACCAAAGGAGCACCGAGCGCCACGCCGAATGCGCTCAGGGCAAGGAAAACAGGCTTATTCATGGGCATTGTCCTTTCCCGAGGTCGAGCATCTGGAGGAGGAAGGCGGTTTTGAAGAGACCACGGCCGCGGTCGATCATGCGGATCATTCCCCCCGAAAGAGTGGTCGTGGCCGCGACGCCGGCTTCCGTCAGGCACAGGCCGCAGTCATCTGTGCCCGAACGGCGCGCCCAATCCTTGTCGAGAAGGCGCGCAACCGAACTCGCGACCTCGCTGCGTGTCGCCGGATGCAGGAACCAGTCTTCGATCCGCGCAAGAAGATCGGCCTCGGTCCGCGCGAGATCGCGACCGATCGCAACCGCAACCGCCAGATCGAGAACCTCAGCAGATGGGAAAGGTCGTTCTCTCCCGAATGGCAGGACCGTGGCACCGGTCATGATCCGGTCCCTCCATGACGAGTATAGTAGCTCTCGATTTTCTGCTGAATCTGGATCGACATCTCGATCTCACTGGGCAGCTTTGCCGCGTCGACGAACTCGGCGTAGACCTCTCGGAAGTCCATGCGGCTGAGATCGAGCTGCTGGAATTGTGCGATCAGGAAGCCGTCGCAGTCAGGTTGCTTCGGGGTTCCCCACTGCATGCCGAGCTGGGCCTTCCCCTGCTGGTTGAGGATGCGGACCAGCTTGCTTCCGTAGCAGCAGTAGGACTGCTTGCGGGTTACGCAGACTCCGAGGACGCGCGCTGAACAATAGGTGCCGACAAAGTGGCAGAGGCCAGCATCATCGCGCTTGTCGACCTCGCGGTCCTCGCGGTCGCACAGGAACGGTGTCAGGAGCGGAACGCCCTTCCCGCTACAGCAGTTCGAGAGGCCAAAAATCTTCCGGGTGCAACGCAGATGCTCGCCGCTGAAGATCTTCAACTGGTCGGGATCGAAGCCATCGCGCAGGTTCCCCATCACGTTCATGGCGACCATCGCGTCCTTGAACTCGGTGGACGCCTCGCGCGTCACCTGCGTGCATTCGCCGTCGATGCAGTAGAGGTCGCCCGCGCAGACATAGGCGGCTGAAGCGGAGGTGCCCGTTTGGGGAAGGGTGCACTGGTACCAGCGGTCGTGGACATTGCAGGTCACGCCATCGGGCTCGAAGCTCAGGCATTCATCATGACTGAACTTGCAATCAGAGCGTGCTTCCAACGCGGCGCAGTCATTGGCCGGTGCCACACCCTGGCACTGATAGGTGCGCTGCCACTCCCAACAGCTTCGCGTAACCGAAAGACCATTGATCACCCGCGTCTCGTCAGGGGCCGTGCAGACCTCGCTAGCTAGGGTGCAGGTGGCGCCATTGGTGGCACTCCGGCAAGCAGCTTCGTCTATCGTTTCGCCGACGATCCGAGCAGTGTTTCGCTCGACTCCGCCCGGCACGCCGCTGAGCCTTGAAGGGCATTGCCAGACCTGGCGGTAGATCGGCTCTCCAGGCTCCGAACACCATTTGCGGCCGTTATCTTCTGCTACCCACTGCAGGCACCGCTGACCGATGCGCACGCTCCTCTCGAGGGTGCAGGAACCCGAACCCTGCGCATTGGCAAGCATCGGGCACATGTCGGTTCGCTCGGCAAACTCGTCGGTTTCACAAGCATATTCCCAGGAGCGCCGCCCTTCGGTCTGAACGCTAAGCGCGGCATTGCATGTCCGTGGTGCGTCAAAGGGCTGCGACCCGCTGTTGCAGCTTTCAAGATAGGTCGTTGCGCCATCGCCGCCCGGGGGAAGCGGCGAACAGGTGTTGGCTTCCCCTCCGATCCCAGCTCCCGCCCCGAGGTAACGATCGGGATCGCCCTCAATTGCCGAGGCAGACGACAAATCGATCGTCGCAGGATCGACGACCTTGCGGCGCGGATCAATGACCGTCCGGTATTGCTCCTGGTAGCGCTGTGCTTCGCCGGCCGTCGTCAACCCCTTGGGGTCATCGACATAGCGCCGTGCTGGAATGTCCGTCCCGCCAAAACCGGGCACACTTGCTTCACTGCCAGCGCTCAGAATAGTCGAGTTCGTGCCATCGCGCAGGCTGCGGGCCATGGCCTCGCCATCGGCGCGCGCATCGCCAGATGTCATCTGGGCATGAGCAAGGTGCCCGGACGCGAGCAACGCAAGACAGGCAAATGACAGCCGCACCGGGTTCACCGCGCAGTCCTCATGTTCGCGAGCGCGACCCGAGACACTGGTGCGCCCGGGCCGTTGGCGTCAGCAAAAGTTTCGAGCACATAGGCCACGCTCACATTGCCCGCGATCCGGTCGTTGGGTGGCGGCGCGGTTACGCAGTCGAGTTGGTCGCAAGGCTCAAAATCCGTCGAGAGAGCCACGAAGGTCGGCACCCGATCAACACGGAGCGAGCGAAACAGCCGCGGGTCGATCGCCACGTTGGTGGCCCCGGCCTGGTCCACAACCTTGCGGATACCCGTGATGAAGGCTTGGGGATTGCCGGAGGAAAAGCCACGGAAAACCACGACGCCCCCAGCCTTGGTCGTGTCCGCAATAAGCCGGGCGAGCGCGTCCTCCGGCATCGACAGGCTGGCAAAGGCAATGAAAAGCGGCGCGCCCTTGGGCTGAACATTGCCGGCCTTTGCGCCGGTTACGATCGCGTCGAAATCAATGGCGCCTTTGACTCCTCCCATGTCCGATACATCGAGATCCTGCACGGAAGCCTTGGCTGCATCGACGACACCTTGCGCCTCACTGCGATGCGCCTCGCTCCTTGCGGTCGCGAAATCGAACAGTTCTTGCGCATCGGCCTGCGCCGCGTGCCCGCGCGCCTCGATAGCCTGAATATCGATACCTTCAACGGTCTGGGCGAAGACCGCCACCGCAAAGCCTGCAAGACCGACACCTGTAAGACAGAAAGCGAGCGTGCGGTTCACTATCCCTCTCCCGGCTAAAGGACGCAGCAGTTGCGCTTGCGCCAGACAAGGAAGCCCACGTCTTCACCCTTCACAGGGTAGACCTGACCCGCCTTGGGCAAGAGCGTTGTGGCGCCGATGGGCGAACAGGCCTCGCGTCCGCTCACCATTGCGGTTGGGTTCACCTGCTGCAGGCGGTACTGGCTCTTCTTGAGGATCGGCATGAGATACTTGGAGCACAGCGCCTTCGGACCGCTGGTGCCCCAGGCCAGGCCCTGCCGGTGCATCTTGTAGATCATCCGCTCGGCCGCGAGCCGGGCAGATTGCTTCATGCCAACGTTCGCGCCGATGTTGCCGTTCATCGGGTACATCGGACCCTGACAGCCCGAGCACCAGAACAGCTCATCCATCGGCAGCTTTGCGCTCGCCGAAATGCAATCGGCCGAGCAGGCGGCTTGCGCCAACGGCGAAGTAAACAGGGCCGCCTCGGGATTGAGCAGAGTGGTCAGCTCATCATCCTGCCAAAGGGGATCAATCTCACTCAGATAGGCAACATCGAAGGAGCTCGCCTCGAGGCACAGGAAGTCCGTGACGACCTCTAGCCAGTAGAGCAGCGGGTAGATGTAGTAATGGACGTGGTACTTGGCGCTGTTCTGCGCCTGACCGCCAACCTGTGAGGAATCGGAGGCATAGCCATTGCCGATCGAGAAACCGGGATTGAGTTTGATCCCGCCGAGATTGGGGAAACACCAGGGCTTTGTCGTGACGTCGACGAGCCGCACCGGCTCCCAGAAACCCATCGCGAGGCCAATGCGCGGAACAGGAGTGCCGCACGCACAGATCGGGAGGTCCGGATTCTTGGTGTCGGCCCGGGAGGACGGCCAGATTTTGAGCGAGCCGAGCGAGAGCGGGAACATGCAACCCCAACACACATCGGTGACAGGATTGACGAAGCTGCCCGAGCAGCGGCCAGGCCCGGCCGGAAGACCTTGAGCCGCTGCCGGCGTTGCCAGCGCTGCTACCAGCAGAGCCACGATGGGAGCCAGAAGCCTACCCAGCATCCTGGTCCTCCCTGCCCTGCATGAGCCACGCATCGTCGGCCGCATTTTTGGCCTTCAGCCAGAGCCAACCCTGAACGATGACAAAGGTGACGGTGGCGCCCAGCCAGGGAAACGCCAGAGGGCGTGACAACGTGCGCAGCTCGCCAAAGAAGAGAACTGTTGCGGAGAGCACTGCGCAGCCCATGATCACTCGGATGCGGGCGCCTCGCAGCATCGGCGTTTCGGGGGCAGCGAGCGGGACCGGCAAAAGATCGCGCCACCCGGTCATGTCGGCTGCCCCTTGCGGCGGATGACATGCTCGGTGACCTGCAGCAGATCACCCTTGCGCTCGACCACGGCCGGCGTGTGGCGGATACCGAAATGCGTTATCAGGCGCCCATCTTGGTCGAAGTAGAAGCGTCGGCGATGCGTTTGCATCTGGGTGAACGGCGAGCCGTCGACGAAGATGATCTTGGCCGCTTCATCGCCTCCCCGCTGCATGGCCCAGGCGAGCTCTGCTGGATCGTTGCCATTGATGAAGACGAGCTTCTTCGAAAGACCCGTATAGCTCAGCGGATTGACGCGCTGACCTGCGACAGCAATGAGATTGCCGCGATCGTCGCGAATGTCGTTCTCGACCACGATGGCAGGATCAAACTCCCAGCTGCGGGTCTCACCCGCAGGGCTCATCCCGGCAACAGCCACCGGCTGCATGACCCGCTGCGTGACCTTCTCGGCAAACTGGCGGTTCAGCGCATCAATCTTGCCGCTCGCCTGCGCCGTATCGAGACGGGCCTTGATGACCGCCAGGAGGTCAGGCTCGATAACGGGCCAGGTCTGACCCATTTGTCCATGATCGACGCCCACGCGCGTGGGCGGAACGGGCACGCCTGCACCGATCGCGAACGGCGTCAGCACCGCAAGAAGGATTCCGCGCTTCACAGGCCCGCCCCTCACAGGATTGCCCTTCCGGTGCCAACCAGACGGTCGCGGCAGACAAAGCCGATATGCGCGTAGCGGCTGTCGAACCCGTCCTTGTGCGAGGTCGCTGCAAAGATGCAGCCCTTTGGCACTATGCCCAGAGGGCCTGCCTCGAGCGCGTCGCCGCGCTTGGTCACAGGCTTCAGCGATGCAACCAGCTGACCATTGACCAGAACGTCTGCGCCCCGCCGCGTCACGACGTCTCCCGGCAAACCGACCGCGATCTTCGCAAAAGGAGGCGGGTTGGTACCAAAGTACTTGGTCGTCACCCGGTCATGGCCCGGATGAAAGATCACGTAGTCGCCGCGCTTCGGGAAGCGGCCGCTCTCCACCAGGAAGGCCCAGTTTGGAAGCGAGTCCGAAGCATTGACCATGAGGGCGTGCGTTCCGCTCCACCGGGCCAGCGCACTGAAGCCCATCGCGAGGGAGCTCAGCACGGCGATGACCGCGAGCTTCTGTACGAGCGAAAGGCCCTTGGAATCAGCGCGCTCCACCACCCTGCCCTCCGCCATTCGCGGCCATGAAGGCCTGCATCTCGGATTCGACGCGGGCCGCATTTGCAGCGGAGCCCTTTGGTCTCACGCCCGATCCCATGCCCTGCATCGCTTGAGCGGGCGTCGGCCGCGGGACCTTGGCATAAACGGCAGCCTTCACGCTTTGCGTCACGTCCGGCACATTGCCGCCAACGATGGCCTCGTGAACCAGCACGACTTTGCCGCTCTTGGAGAGGCTGGCGACAGTTTCATCGAGCGCCGCCATGAAGACAGCCGTCTCGCGTGCAGCCGTCGTTTCGTCCGCGCTAGAACGGGACTGCGCCTGCAGATATTCGCCGATGATCCCCTGAAGCTGCAGCTGGACGAACTCCTGCCTCGAGTCCGGCGAAGCTGCGATGTTCCGTGTCACCCAGGCGCCCCAGATGAACATGGCGATGCCGGCTACAAGCAAGACCAGTTCCCGCGTCGACATGCCGGCAAAACGGCGTCGCATGAGCGTTCCGGTCGGTTTTCGCGCCGCTGTCGAGACAGCCTCGTGGGCCGGTGGCAGCTCATCAAACAGATCTCTCATTGATCCTCTCCCCCAGTAACAAGAGGCACGGTAAGGGCAGCGCGAAGGCTCGCGCGGCGGAAAAAGGCGGTGAGCGCCACGACAGTCGCGAAGATGGCCAGCACGAGGGCCTCGAATTCACTCTGTCTGGCAGGGCCAGCTGCTGCGAACCGCGATGCGAGGTTGCCGAGCTGCAGCATCAGCCCTGCAAAGGTGAAACTGCCCAGCGCAACGAACACGAGCAGCCCCGTGCCGAGCGCCGCGAGCAAGGTCGTCGCGCCCCACCCTGCGAGGCGCAGGGCGACAAGCAGCGTGTCCTGGCCGCGCTGGACAAGATCCGCCCTCTGCCCAGTACGAGGCAACGCGATCATTCCGCCGCCTCCGCTTGCTGGTGTCCCTCAGGAAATGCGACGGCCTCGATCGCGTCGTGCATCGCCATCCCGCGCTCGATGTTTGCCTCAATCCGCGCGAAGACGTCGGGGCTCGATGAGTAGAGTGCTGCTGAATAGCGGTCGAGGACGAGCCGTCCGATGCTTTCGGTATCGGGCCCGCGGATGAAGATATCCGAATAATCGGTGCCATTGCGCTTCAGCGAGCGCAGCAGCGCCTCGGTAAGGTTGTCCATCTCGAAGCGATCCGAGTTGCGGAAGTCCGAGATGGTCTCGCCCTTTTGCTGGAGGATCAGGAACCAGTCAGAGTTTTCGAGCGCGGCCCGCGAGCCTTCCGACTTGTAGTAATCGTGAATCGACTGGGTGGCCGTGATCAGCGCCCCGCCGTACTTTCGGCACGTGCGCGAATAGGTCTCGACGAAGTCGGCCATCGCACCGCCCTTGAGCATCTGCCAGGCCTCATCGATGATCAAAGGCTTCGGCGTCGCGCGGTCCATCCGGCGCATGACCTGCGAGGCGATGAACATGATCGACGTGAGAACAACGCCGCGCAGCTCCTCGCGGGTCGCAAGATCAGAGAGCTCGAAAACCGTCAGATCAGCGGACAGGTCAAGGTTGGCATCGCCCAGAAAGAAGCGGCCGAAAGTGCCCTTGGCCGCGAACGGCAGGAGCGAGGTTGCAAGATCATAGGCACAAGGGTGCCGGGCCTCCCCGAGCGCCGCGATCACATGGTCGACAGTCCCGTCACGGCCATGCTCTTGCCAGACGAGGTTGACCGCCTGGTCGATAAGCCCCCGTTCGGTGTCGTTCAGCCGGGTCTCATTGCGCGCCATCTGGGCGATGATCGATTTGAGCATCGCGAGGCAGTCGACCAGATAGTCATCGTCCTCGCGCGCAAGATGCTCATCGATCATCCGGAACGGGTTGATCGAGATGCCCGAGGACAGCTTGAACTCGGTGAACGTGCCGCCAAGAGCCTTGGCCATATGCTCGAAGCTGCGGCCATCGTCGATCACGATGGTCTTGGCTCCAACCCCTGCAAAGCTCGCTGTCAGATCCTGGAGGAGAACCGATTTGCCCGAACCGGACTTGCCTGCAATCGCAACATTGTGATTGCCGGCAGTATTCTGGAACGGCGACCAGAACTGCGGTTGACCGCGCCTGCCAATGAACAGCAGATGCGGAATATTCCCCCCGACATACTCTCCCTGGATCGGCGCGATCGCTGCAACATTGGCCGAGCGCATCGTCCGCAGGCGCTTCATGCGCTTCAGATCATGGTCGAGCCCGTCGGCAAGCAGCAGCGGGAAGTGCGCCATAAAGGCGGGCAACTGGATATGGGTCTCGTCGATCAGGTCCCATCCCGTGGCCTTGTAGAGCGCTTTCAGCGTGCGCTCGCAGGGCTCGCCCCGGCCCTTGGGCGCGATGATCGAGACGGCATAGTAGCAGGAGACCAGCTTCTCGCCCTGCTTGACCCTGTCGGCCACGAACTGCCATTCGGCGGCCTCGGTGCGCAGCTTGGGGACGAGCTTGACGCCCTTGCCATCGGCCAGCGATGTCGTTCGCGCGAACTTGTACCCTGCCCTTGCCTCCGAGGATTCCGGGCCCGGGATGATCCCGCAGACCGTCTGAAGCACCGGGCAGGGAAGACTGAGCTTGGGATTGAAGATGTCGCCGATGATCTTCTGGGTATCCCAGGGTGCCCAGCGATCAGGGAATCCTCGCACGGCCATGGTACGGACGTCGAACCGCTCGGGCACAAAGTCCTTCAGTTCGGGGACACCTGATGCGACCGCCCCCGTCGGCCGCAGCGATTGAGCATGGAGGACAAGGCGGTCCTTCTCGACATGCGTCACCAGGTCGCGCCGGACACATTGCTCGTTGATCGGATCGAACCGGTTGTAGTCAGGGACCTCGTCTCCGGCACCGTTTGATGGCGCGAGGATCTCGTCGAACAAGCGGATGAGATCGATCGGCGCGAACTGCCGGACCGGAACGTTGATCGATTCCAGCGCCGAAATGATCCCGTCGCGCATCGTGACGAGGTCATCATTGGTGAGACTGGACGCTTGCCCAATGCCCACCGACATCACGACACGAAAATTGCGCACGAAAAATGGTCCATCGCTCGCGAGCGTTGACCAGGCACCGCCAAGCAGTTTGTCGAGGCGGTGGCGTGCCAATGTCCGGAAGACGCCCGAAGCCGTGAAGCGGGGCAGCGCCCAGGCCTGCAGCATCTCGGCTACCCTGGGACTTGAGAAGTTGGTCACGCTGAACCGCGTTCCGGGCTGAAGAATATCGGAGAAGATCGTGCCGATGATCTCACTGACCCGGTCATTCGCGCCCACGAGCGGTGCAAGCTCAAGAATGAAGCCCTTCGAACGGACCTGGTGGAAGATGCGCTTCTCCTCGTCGAAGGAGCGATAGCCGAGAAAATGCGACAGCATCGGCACATCAGGCGCGCGGGCGCTGCGCTCCGGCTTGCGGCTGTCTCCCACAACGAGATCGACGAGCGAGCCCAACATCGCGCCTTACTCCACGACGCCGCTGAAAGCGGCAGGCTTGGGCCGGGCGCGGGATCCCTTGGCAGAAAGCCGCTGCGCAACCTCCGCCTGAATCTCGGCGATCGGATTCTTCGCGTCGGCCGTGGCGACCTCAGTCCCGGCCGCGCCCTTGCGAGGATCGGGCTTTGCGTCGCTCCCCTCCGGCAACGCCGCGAGCAAAGGCGGAGCGCTTTCTGCTGCGGCAAGAAGACCGCGACTGCGCGCAACCTTCGGACCCCGCTGAGCAATCTGTTCCATCGCGTCCCCGCGTCCGGGAAGCAGTGCTTCGGTGCTCACGACCCGGCGCGCATGCGTCGTGCCGCTGGCATCGGTGAAACCGGGGAAGACCACAGAGAGTTGATAGCGCGGGGCGCTGCGCGCCAAAGGCACCGCACTTGCCAGATGCGTGTCGTGGACAGGCGCATCGATCCCGTCATCCATCCGGTAGGGGCCGGCGGGATTGAGAAGGTCGGCCGAACTCGTCTCTTCGATCCGGGCAAGCGCAGTATCGTCGATCACGGACGATGGGGCGCAGATGCCGTCGGGCGCATTGCAGCGGAAGTTCGCGCTGACATTAGTCCCAAGCGTCGAGCAACCCGACAGCAGGCCCCCGAGGACCGCAGCGACCATGGCAGCTTGCGAACGCAGATTTCTGTGCATCATGATGCTTTTCCTTCGATCCAGCTGAGCAGAAAGTCGCGCGGGCGGTAGCCGTGGAGAACCGCGCCATCTTCGCGGACGATGACCGGCGTCCCGCTGAAGCCGTGCTGCCTTGCGAAGGCCTCGTTGGCATCGAGCCCGCTGGTGTCACACGATCCTGCAGATGTGACCGCCCCGCCCTCGTACGCCTGGGTTACTGCCCGGCGCCGGTCGGGTGCGCAGATCACGGCCTCCGAGATTGGCCTTGTGCCGAGCACCGAGATCGGGCGCTCGATCACCTTGACATTGAGGGTCCCCAGCGTCTCGTGAAGCCGCTTGCAGTAGCCGCAGCGAAAGTCGCTGAAGACCGTTATGGTCCTGGTTCCACGGCCCATCACGATGCTGCCGTTCTTCGGCAAGGTCGCAAGGGCTGCCGGATCAATCCGGGCATCGGTTGCTGCTGACGGCGAACCAGTAGCGCCTGCCTGCGGCTTGGCCTCGGGCTCATCGCTTGCACCGGCACCGCCGACAAGCATGTCAGGGTTCATCTGGAGGAGACGGGCAGCCGTGAGGTCCTGTTTGGTCTCCATGTCGTAGACGCGCCCGATAATCAGGTAGCGCGCGCTATGGTCGATGTAGAACAGGTTCTGGCGGGCCTGGATCTCGCAGACGCCGTCGATGGACTTGCAGTCGATTGATGTGATCTCGGTCTTGGGCAGGCGCTTGGTCAGCGCTGCCTGGATCGAAGCGGGGTCACTCGCCGCCGAGGCATGAGCAACGGCCGCGATCGCGGCTAAGCCACTGGCTGCCAGTCCTCCGGCTGCCGCGATCTGCCATGTCTTCCATTTACGCTCCATGGTGGTCCCCTCAGTTTCTGATGAAAGTGCCGTCGAGGAAGACGACCTCGACTGCGGCCCCGGTGGGCATCTCGACAACCGGCTGATATTGCTCGGCGCGCTCGATGAGATATTCAGAGACCGTAGTGCCGGCCTGCTGTCCGCCGCCGCCCAGGGCACGCAGCCCGATTTCGCCAGCGCCGGGGGTCCGTCGGCCCTCGCCCGCGATGATCGGCTGATTGAACCCTTCACTGAGCGCGTTACCGACGCCGCTCACGAGACCTGCCAGAAAAGCCTGGGTGGTCAGTGAGCCCTCGCGGCTAACCACGCGGCCGCGCACGCCCACTTTGCCGCCGAACGCGATGAACCCCTTGACCTCCGATACCGCAAAGCGGCCGCCCGGCTGCGCGCATGTCATACGCTGCAGCTTCACATAGACCTTCTCCGAGGAGAGGTCCCCGTAGGCTGCTCCGTTGACCATGCACCCCTGCACCCGGGTCGCGAGGAGCTTCCCATCCCCGTAGACCGAGCGCGCGGGCCCGGTGATCCGGAGCAGGACGGGGAGCGGATCGCTCTGGCTGCGCGTATTGGTCGTGGCATCGACGCCGACCACCACCGTTGCCTTGGCAATCGAATTCGGGGGCAGATAGTTGGGCGAGTCCGTATAGACGGCGGGCGACTTTGTCGGGTCGATACGCGATGCCGTCCCGCTTGCTGACGTGAACGAGACCATCTGGACGTCGCTACCGCGGCGCACGGGCGGGGCTTCTGCCGCTCCGGCCTCTGGTGACGCCGGCACGCCCATCTCGCGGGCCGCCGCGACAGGTCCTGGCGCTGTCGGCCGCGCGTTGCCCCTCTGGACTTGCTGGCGCAGTTGCTCGTTCTCGCGCTCGTAGGCTTCAAGGACACGCTGGCCATCGCGCGCCATGGCCGCATTTTCGCCGCGCAGCGCCTCGATCTCGGATTGCATCTGGGCGAACTGCGCGCCCTGCGCCTCAAGGCCCTTGAGACGCACGTCGGTCGAGTTCATCTCGCCCTCGTACATCGCGACCCATTCCTGATCGACGCGCTGCCGGTTCAGAAGTGCATCGGTCGAGACAGTTGTCTTGGCCCCCTTCTCCGTCGCCTCTTCGATGGTCTCCTCGGTGTCGAGGACATACATGGCCCCAGCCACCGCGATCACGCCGGCAAGACCGAACATCAGCATCTTCTGCCGCTTCTGGACCAGTGAGTTCTCTGCAATGGCACCACTCGCATCGAGGGTGTCATGTTCCTCAGCCTCGCTGGCATCGAGGTCCTTGGGTTTGCGCTTGAGGAAATCCATCTGACTTACCCTCCTGACGGTACGACGACGTAAGCGGCGGTGGCCTGGCCGCTGGCGAGGTTGGGATTGGAAATGCTGACCGCGATCGCGCCGTCTCCGGCGATGATCTCTTCCTTGAGCGTCATCGGCTCAGAGCCATTGTTCTCGATGCGCAGGACCTTCCCGGTCATGGCCGGGCTGCGATACTCGCTGACCAACTGGACCTTGAGATCGCCGACATTGACCGGGGCACGGGCAGCATCGCTGATCTCGAAACCCGCAACGCGGCGCTGCTCGAACATGGCCCGGACGAGCGAGACCGCACGGTCATCGAGCGTTGCAGAGGCCTCGATCGACTGCGGCGCACCCTGTGGGTTTTCGAGATCCGCATTGGCGATGAAGACCTGCAGCGCCGCTTCACCCGATACCTCGCAGTCGAACTTGTAGACGAAGCCACGGCGCGTCGTCCCGAAGAACGAAATCTTTCGCTTGGAATAGCCGTCCGGAACGGAAAGATAGATGTCGCCGCGGGTCGGCTCGTGCACGATCGAGAAGTCTTCCTGCGGAACACCCGCCTGGACACGCGAGACCGAGACGAACTGGTCATCCTTCAGCGAAATCCGGGTAAGGTCCGACTTCGACGCCTGGCAGCGCACCTCGCCATTGTCGGCTGCCAGAATATGCTCGTCGGCGAGAGCCGGAACGGCGGTCAGAGCGAGCGCACCGCCGACCAGTACGACCCCGCACAAGCGAAGGAGCTGGCAGTCAATGCGGGAAGCGAGGACGCTGCCGGTCGCAATCAGCAACGAAGGCACAATCGGGTTCATTGTTCCTGCTCCTTCTTGACGACCACGCCAAAGCCCTTGAGGCGGAGCGAGACGCCGGTGTGCTGCCAATGGAATTCGAAGATCTTGTGTTCGCGGCGGACGTCGCGCGATCCGACGATCGTATGGAGCACGCCGCCGACCTGACTGGTCAGGTTCTCGGGGTCCGTGCGGATCCAGTCGATCGTGATGAACTGGGTGACCTGCGAGTCCTGTTGCTCATCGATGATCTTGAGAAGGTTGGCCTTGAGCGGACCGCGCGCCTCGGGCGCGGCAATCGCAATGAGCCCGTCGAGCCAGTACTGCAGGTTCTCAGGTGACCGATTGAGCGCAAGCTGTGCCGTGTCGCGGGTCACCGCCTCGAGATATTCGGGGCTGACCGCCGCTGAGCTCAGCACCATTTCGCTGGGGAGGATCGGCTGAAGGACAACCTCCCGGTCCCGCGTCGTTGCCGCGACGAACATCACCAGCACCAGGGCGCCCAGAATGATGCAGGCCAGAGCCAGAATGTTGCGCTGCTTGAGGGTCCGCTGCGACGCCTCGTGTGCGAATGAAAGTTCCATGTCAGCCCGCCATCACACGCAAGTGGGAAGGCGGAGCGACCTTCAGACCGAAGAATTCACCCGGCAAATGCCAATAGGCAAAATGCAGGACCCAATACATCGAGCGCCCAGCTTTGAGTTTGCGGTACCCAAGCCATGCAGCAACGGCCAGAAGCAGGCCTATGACAACATGCTGCGCCAGAATTCCCCAGGTGAACGGGATCACCAGCACGAGGAATTCATCAAGCGACCAGAACCCGATCAGTTCGGGATCGTCGAGATGCTTTGGGATGGAATACTTGTCCAAAGATCGTCTCCGCCAGAAAGGTTTGCTGCCATTCCCATGCGGGTGATGGAGCAGCGCCCCCGTTCGCGATGACCTGTGCTCTTGCTCAGATCGTCGCTGTGACCGTGGAAGTGACGATCGGCACGCCGGTGCCAGCGCCCACGCCGACGCCGACGGGGATCGCGACCTGGCCGAGCGAGAAACGCCCGCTGGCCATGGCAACGATGCCGCCGGCGAGCGAAAGCACCGTGATGATCCGTCCGCCCGACCCCTGAAGGAAGCCGGTGAACCGCGTGAGCGCCGTATTGAACGTGGCATCCGTGCCGGCCATGGCAGCTTCGATACCGAAGACGCTCATGGCGGCGGCGACAGCAAGGGCGACGGCGAACGTCCCCCCTGCCTGCTTGAGATCGTGGACCTTCATTGTCTTCCCCTTCTGGTTGACCAAATGACGCGGTGCGTCGTCACCAAAGGGGCCGCAGCCGAAAGGTTTTCTCAATCACTGTTGTGTAGAGCGAAGTCGGAGAAGTCCGCGAATCACTGTTTTTGATGCCAGGTGGTCCGATTTTTGATACCGGGTGGCTCGATTTTTAGGACCACGTGGTCATGGATTCAGGACCACGTGGTATCACCAGCACGCCACCCTGGTCCTGAATCCATGACCACGTGGGTCTGTTTCTCATACCACCGGTCCGAATCGTTGCAGCCGCTCGGCGAGGCGATAAGGAACCGACGCCAAGGGGCCCCGATCAGTAGCGAACAATGGCGGGAGGAAACGCAATGGCCAGCGGAAAAGAGGTCGTCCACGAACTGCTGGTGAGTCGGGATGCTTTTGTGATCATTGCGGACGCCATCAAATGGCTGACAATAGAACGGTCGAAATTTCAGCGCCTTAGAGATGTGATCACAGATGTGATCCGCGCCCCAGATCTTTCCAATCAGGAGTTGCTCGCCGCATTCAACCGGCACCGGCCCTGCGATGGGCGGGTAAGGATCTATCTCAGATTAAGCGGCGCTCTGAATGCCGAATTTGACACCCTCAAGGCCCGCCTCGGAGAAGTCACGGGAGACCAGTGCGGTGTGCGTGAGACGGTGATCTTCTGCGCCCTCGCCATCAGTCTGCGCCAAATTTCTCTTGCCAACGCCGCGTTTTAGAATTCACATCATGCAGTTGCATAGGGAGAATTGACGGAGGCAAGGATGGGTCAGGGGGCGAACCCAAACGAGCGCAAGAGCTGTCATAAGCTGCAAGCTGAGTACGCCGATTTGATCAAGTACCAGATGAACCGGCAGGGCGTCAGTCTCCGTAAGCTTGTCGATGAGGGGATCATCAAGAGCAGCCACCGCAGCGGTCTGTTCGAGCGCATCGCTGATGGCAGTGTGTCGACAGCCGAGTTTAATCGGATCAACGAACGGCTTGGCATCGATCCCGTCAGAGCAGCGATCGCTGTCCACTGCTTTGTCAGCCCAGAGTCCTATGAAGACCCCTGCTGCGAAACCTCTGCCCAACTTGCCATTGCTCTGGCGCTCCAGCTCAGCGAAGAGATGGCCGCGTGCGATGGGACTTTTGAGCCGATCCGCGAAGCCCTTTGCCACGGCATCGCGCAGCGCACCTCGAGCGCTATAGCCAGGCACCATACAGCGCTAGAAGCACGGCGGCACGACCCTGCGCTGTTTGACCGCTCATTCGGCTGAGCAAGCGAACTGCAGCATCAGCCAAGCGCCCACGCTTAGCAGAAGCGTCGCAGATCCATTGGTGATATGGTCACACAGCTTGGAACATGTTCGCCGCCAAGCTCGCGTTGCGGAGCAATCGGCTCGAGGATCAGGGACCAGTCTGCCGGTGAAGCAAGAAGCGCTCATTGCCTGGACATCGCTCTATATTGCGGTCGGCATCATGGCGCTGATCTGCGCCGCACTTTCGACCTTCGTGACCCTCAATGACTGGCGCACTGGCCGATGGGCTCCGCCTCGCGCCAGCACGCTCGACAAGGCATTGCTAATTCCGAAGCTATGGCTGCGCTGGCAAGCCAACTATCTCACAGGCACACCGGTGATCCTGGCCATCAGCCTGTACTATGCCTCCACCATCGGCTTCTCAGTTTTCTGGGACATCTGACCGTCCAGCGAACGCGAGAAGGCTGACCGACCTGAAGGGGTTCTCCGCTCCAAGTCGGGCAAGCGAGACTGGCGCGGCAGTGCCGCCGCTGAGCGACGCAAGTATGGTGCGGACATAGCTCCGCGTTTCAGCAAAGGGCGGAACTCCGCCATGCCTGTCGACGTTGCCCGGACCCGCATTGTACGCAGCCAAAGCAAGATGCCACGAGCCATAGCGATCGAGCTGCTCACGCAGGTAACGCGCTCCCCCGCGGAGGTTTTCGACAGGGTCCCAAGGATCTGAAACGCCAAGATAGCTTGCGGTCCCCGGCATCAGTTGTGCCATGCCCATCGCACCGGCAGGACTGCGCGCAAAGGGCTGGTAGCGGCTTTCATGAGCAACGAGCGCGTCAAACAGCCGCACAGGAACGCCGGCTTCGCAAGCTGCTGCAGCGACGTGGCGGAAATAGAGATGGCGGCGCAATTGGGCCAAATCGGACAGGTCATAGCGCGGGAAATAGCCTCCAGAGAGGCAATCGGGATCTGGCCCGAAGTCGGATGCGTTCACCCGCGTGGGAATGACGGCAGAGCTTCCGCGTCTCATCCAGGACGGGATGTAGAACAACGGCGTCGCGGGGCTGACAGGCGTGATCGCCTCCCCCGTAAAGGCAGTCGTTTCACTCTCGGGAACGAGCTGCTTCACCTCCGGCTGCGCGGTCGGGCTTTTGACAGCCATTCCGGGCACCAGGAGCGAGAATTCGGAAGCTGTGCTGCTCGAGAAATCTTCAAGCTTGGCCTCTTGGCCTGCCGCTTGGGAGCTAAGCGCGATAAGCGCTGCGCTGAGGTAGAATTTCATAACCACACCTTTCGGCATGGCTTGGGAACCGCAGAGATAGCTTACCCAGCATGAAAAGCGAGAGCAAGTATGCTTTGCAGCTACGGTAGAACTTTGCCCGCCACGTCACTTTCTCGCCCTGCTTGACAACAAACGCTCTCAGCGCATTTCTAACCCTGCCTGCTTCTATGCCATAAGTTTTTACCAGTTGTGGAGATCAAAGATCAAGAACTCTAACTTAAAACGATCTCGTTTTCAACACATAAATTGGAATGAATCAATCAATTCTGAACTATTCTGATATGCTCGAGCTTGGTAACTTCACTCTATAGCAGATATCTCTCAGATATCAGGAAGCTACCATCGGGCTTATGTCAAGAACTCCGGGAAGTATTTGGATTGTTGTTGAATTAAAGAATGGTTAATATTGACTAGCCACATGAGTACATCACGCGGCCCGGTCGAAATCGATCTCATCCGCGCGGTGATCATTACGAGGCACAAGCATATGCTTTCGTCAGAGAAGACTTCGATCAGCTTGGGCTCCGGCAATAGCGGCCGCTGGACCACCATGATCGCTACCGAGCGGCGCGCTTGTGGGTCGACCGTGTTTCCGATAAATTTGATTGAGTGTTGGCTCCATCGATCAGATTGCACACTTCCGTGCGGGCCTTCGGTAGCCAAAAACTTATCGTGCTAACGGCCATTCTGGCACTTTTTGGGATGGTTTCGCTGACCACATGGCATGACGTCGAAGGGCACGTCCAGGGTCCTGACCAGGTAGCCACCACAGATCGAGATCATCCGGATTACACTCCGGTCGAGCGGCCGGACACGGCCGATTTGATCCATCTTGCGGCTCACGCAGTGCTGCAGACCATCGTTGTGCCTTCACCACTTGTGGTCGCGGCATTCATGAAGCCAGTCTCCGAAATCTGGACAATTGCGGCAGCCAAAGCGGCCCGCCCTATAGCTCCCTTGGCTATCCTGCGACCTCCGCGAGGCTGACCCGACGCGCATAGCGCGTGCCGTCATTGCAGCCTTTTCCGGGGATGAGATTATGAGAGCCTTTATGGGCCGGCTGCCGCGTCGCGTGGTGTCCGGCATGATGGTGGCGACGTGTATCGCGGCGCTGTGCGGACCCACACAGGCGCAAGTGGCGCCGCCGTTCGCTACACTTCTGCGGCAGACCGCCGACGCACCCCGACGGGTCGAAAGCGAAGCCGATATTCGTCGGTCTGAAGGCCTTGCGCGCCAAGCCCGCGCGCGGCCCAATCCGAGCGTCAGCATTCTCACCGAGAATGTCGCGGGATCCTCGCCTTCTCGCGGGGTCGATCGCGCCGAGACAACAATGCAATATAGCCAACCGCTGGAAATCGGCGGCAAGCGTTCGGCGAGGATGGCAGCCGGAGAAGCAGGGGTCGTCGCGTCGCGCGCCCGCGATCGGGATGCAAAGATCCGCTATGCTTATGATCTTGCATGCGCTTATGCAGCGGCGGAAGTAGCGGACCAGAGGATGCTTCTGGCCGAAGGCGAGGTCGAGCAGGCGCAGAACATTGTGCGGGCCGCTCGCGCCCTGGTCGATGCAGGCAAGGAAGCGCGGCTCCGCGCTCTGCAGGCTGAAACCGCGCTAAATGCAGTCAGCGCCGATCTCGAGGGGGCAAAAGCGGATCGCATTGCGGCCTATGCACAGCTCTCTGCGCTCCCCGGCGTCGAGGAGACCTTTACTGGATTGTCAGAGTCCCTGCTGACCACGCCCGTTTTGGCACCCGCTTATGGTCCGGTCGATCCGATGACGAGTTCGTCCTATCTCGCGGCTCAGGCGGAGCGAGAGGCCGCCGAGCGACGTTTGGCTGCTGAACAGAAGCGGGCAATCCCCGATGTCACAGCGATCGTCGGGGTACGGCGTCTCGATTACGAGAATGCAACCGCATTGACCGCAGGGGTCTCGATCCCGCTTAGCATTTTTGATCGCAACCGCGGTAATATCGCCGCCTCGCAAGCGGAGGCACAGGCCGCCGCCGCCAGGTTAGCCATGGCGCGCAACGATGCAATTGCCGACGCCCGGGCGGCACAAGCGCAGACGGTTGCCGCACAGTCGCGGGTTGCCGCTGCAGAAGCGGCGCAAGGCACTGCGGAAGAAACCTACCGCCTCGCACGCATTGCCTATGAAGCCGGCAAGTCCCCGCTCGTCGAATTGCTGAATGCCCGTCGCGGCCTCGGAGAGGCGCGAAGCATCGTCCTCGACGCCCGAGTCGCCCGTTTCGAGGCGCGCGCGCAACTCGCTCGCCTTCAGGGCCGCACCCTTTCCGGAGATGAAATCCAATGAACCCCGAACGCAACACGCTGTATGCCGGGGCCGCGATCGGTCTCGCCCTCGCCGCCCTTGCCGGTTTCGGCGTCGCCCGTCTGACCGGACCCTCCGCACCGGTAGAGGAGACGGTAGCAACGGCCTCCACCACTTCACCCGACACCCTCGCGATCACGCAGGACGGTATCAAGATTTCGGGGATTCGCGTCGCGCCAGCGGCCGCCGGTTGCGTCGCCAGCATCATCCTCGCCAGCGCCACCGTCGAAGCAACGCCCGACGCCGAAGCGGTGCTCACCGCCCGGGCAGCCGGCACCGTCACCCGCATCTTCAGGCGGATCGGTGATCCGGTCAGGGCAGGCGAAACGATCGCCTTGGTCGAGAGCCGCGATGCGTCAGCTATTGCAGCCGATCGCAGTGCCGCTGCCGCGCGGGTTACGCTTGCAAGCCGACAGTTGGCGCGAGAACGCACTTTGCTCGCGCAGGGCGTGTCTCCGCGCGCCGACTATGAGACAGCCGAGGCTAATCTCGCGGTAGCCCAAGCAGAAGCGCGCCAGGCAAGCGCCGCAGCCAGTGCGGCAAAGGTATCGGGCGATGGCAGGTCGGTTGCGGTGGTCAGCTCGATCTCTGGCCGCATAACGTCCGCCCCCGTCAATCTCGGCGCGTTCGTCCAGGCCGAAACCGAGTTATTCCGGGTCACCGATCCGCGTAGCCTTCAGATCGAGGCGAGCGTGCCGGCAGCGGATGCGTCAGGCGTGAAGGCGGGGGACAGGGTCGAGCTTACGACAAAGGACGGGCAGAAGGTCGAAGGCCGGGTTCGCTCAGCAACAGGCGTGATCAACCCGCAGACGCGGCAAGCAACGGTGGTCGTGACGCCGAGCGGTGATGCGGGTCTGATCGTTCCGGGCCAGCTCGTCCAAGCGCGTATCTTCGCCAGCGGCGGCGATGCGGCATTGGGGGTTAGCGTACCGCAGGATGCGGTCCAGACGATCGGGGATCGCACCGTGGTGTTCGTGCGAACCCGCCAGGGATTTAGAGCGCAGGCAGTCCGCGTTGGCACGCGCAGCGGCGGCATGGTCGAGATCGTCTCCGGCCTCCCTGCAAACACGATGGTCGCCACCACCAACGCCTTCCTGCTCAAAGCCGAGCTCGGCAAGGAGTCGGCGGAATGATCGCGCGGATATTAGGGCTCTCGGTCAGAGCGCGATGGGCTGTCGCGTTCATCACCTTCCTCGTCGTCATGTTCGGCGCCTGGCAGATCACATTGCTACCAATCGACGCGGTCCCCGACGTCACCAACCGCCAGGTGCAGATCAACAGCTTCGTACCCACCCTTGGCCCGGTCGATATGGAAAAGCAGGTCACCTTCCCGGTCGAGACCGCGCTTGCCGGCATTCCCGGTCTGCAGATGACCCGCTCGCTCACGCGCAACGGATTCAGCCAGGTCACGGCCGTCTTCAAGGATAGCACCAACATCTATTTCGCGCGTCAGCAGGTGACCGAACGGCTCGCCCAAGCCAAGGACAGTCTGCCCGCCGGTGTGCAGCCCCAGCTTGCGCCGATGACCACGGGGCTTGGCGAGATCTTCATGTTCAGCGTCGCATTCGAACATCCCGACGGCAAGGGTGTGAAGGTCGTCGATGGCCAGCCTGGATGGCAGTCCGATGGTTCCTATCTGACGCCCGAGGGCGAGAAACTGACCACGGCGGTCGCCAAGGCGGCTTATCTGCGCACGGTCCAGGATTGGATTATCCGCCCGCAGATGCGGACCGTTCAGGGCGTCGCCGGAGTCGATTCCAACGGGGGCTATGTGAAGCAATATGTCGTCGAGCCCAATCTCACGGCGTTGGCCTCCTACGGTATCCCGGTCACGGAACTGGCTGATGCGCTCGAGAGGTCGAACCTGTCGGCAGGCTCTAACTACGTCCGCCGTGCCGGCGAATCCTTCCTCGTCCGGGCCGACGCGCGGTTGCGTTCAGTCTCCGACATAGAGGAGGCGGTCATTGCCACACGCGCCGGCGTTCCGGTGCGCGTGAAGGATGTCGGCCAGGTCGTCATCGGTGGCGCGGTGCGTACCAGTTCGGGCAGCGTTGGAGGATCGGAGGCAGTCATCTCGACGATCTTGATGCTGACTGGCGAGAACAGCCGCATTGTTGCCAATCGCGTCGCCGACAAGCTGGTCGAGATCGACAAGGCGCTGCCGCCGGACGTTGTCGCAAGCCAAGCCTACAACCGCTCGAAGCTCGTGAATGCGACCATCGCCACTGTCGAGAAGAACCTGATCGAAGGCGCGTTGCTGGTCATCGTCGTTCTGTTCCTGTTGCTTGGCAACATCCGCGCAGCTCTCATTACGGCGGCCGTGATCCCGATCACCATGCTGATGACCGCAGCGGGCATGAACGAACTGGGCGTTTCGGGAAATTTGATGAGTCTCGGCGCGCTCGACTTCGGCCTGATCGTCGATGGCGCCGTCATCATCGTTGAAAACGCCCTCCGGCGCCTCGCCGAACGACAGCACAAGGAAGGCAGGCTGCTGAGCCAGCTCGAACGTCTGACCGAGACCACCTACGCCGCGCAGGAGATGGTCCGGCCGACCGTCTATGGCCAGGCGATCATCTTCCTTGTGTTCATACCTTTGCTCACCTTCCAGGGCGTGGAAGGCAAAACGTTCGCGCCGATGGCCATCACTTTGATGCTGGCGCTCGCTAGCGCGTTCATTCTTTCGATCACGTTCGTACCGGCGATGATCGCGCTGCTGGTAACCGGCAAGGTCAGTGAGACGGAGGTCAAACCGATCCGCTGGTTCAAGGAGAGATATCAGCCGGCGCTCAACCGCGCCGTCGCGCGGCCAATGCCATTCATTCTCGGCGGAGCGGGCGTGTTTGCGATAGCAGCTTTGCTGTTCGGCACGCTTGGGCAAGAGTTCATGCCGCAGCTCGACGAGAAGGACATCACTGTCACCAACTTTCGTATTCCGTCCGCCTCGATCGACCAGTCGACGGCGATGCAACTCCAGATCGAAAATGCCCTCAAGACGATGCCAGAGGTCGCGCTGGTATTTTCAAAGAACGGCAATGCCGATCTTGGTACCGATCCGATGCCGCCGAACGCCTCGGACACCTATGTCATCCCCAAACCGGAGCAGGAGTGGCCCGCCGAAGTCAAATCCAAACAGGATATTCTCCGACGGATCGAGGAGCGGATGAAGCCGCTGATCGGCAACCGCACGGAGATCCAGCAGCCCATCCAGATGCGCTTTAACGAGCTGATCGCTGGCGTCCGCTCTGATGTTGCGGTCAAGCTCTATGGCGACGACCTCGATGCCATGAGCGAGGCGGGAGGCCGCATCGCGACCGCGCTGCGGACAATTCCAGGCGCGGCTGACGTGCAGGCGGAACAGACGTCGGGCGCGCCGACCTTCGACATCAAGGTCGATCGCCAGGCTGCAGGCCGTTTCGGCCTGTCGGTCGAAGAGGTCGCGGCGACGGTTGCGGCTGCCTTGGGAGGACGTGAAGCCGGCATGTTATTCGAAGGGGACCGTCGCTTCGATGTCGTGGTGCGTCTCCCCGACGCGCAGCGCGATGATATCGAAACGCTGGGCTCGATCCCGGTCATGTTACCGTCCAACGGTGCCGGCAACGCGCGTTCCATCCCGCTCAGCGAAGTGGCGCGCTTCACCTACACCGAGGGCCTCAATCAGATCAGCCAAGAGAACGGCAAGCGCATGGTTGTCATTCAAGCCAATGTGCGTGGCCGCGATCTCGGCGGGTTCGTCGCTGAAGCGCAGGCAAAGATCGCTGATGTGACGTACCTTCATCGAGTGGGGCGGCCAGTTCGAGAGCCTTCAATCCGCTTCCGAACGATTGGCGATCGTCGTGCCGATCTGCTTCATCCTGATCTTCGCGCTGCTCTACATGGCGCTGGGCGGTGCCTGGCCGGCATTGGTCGTGTTCACGGCCGTTCCTATGGCCCTGGCCGGCGGTGTGTTCGCCTTGGCAATGCGGGGGATACCTTTCTCCATCACCGCATCGGTCGGGTTCATTGCGCTTTCGGGGGTCGCGGTCCTCAACGGACTGGTGATGATGAGCGCGATCCGCAAACAGCTTGACGACGGCGAAGACATCGACGGAGCCATCATTGGCGGCGCGATGGAACGTGTACGGCCGGTTTTGATGACGGCTCTGGTTGCGAGCCTCGGCTTCATCCCGATGGCGCTCGCTACCGGCACCGGAGCGGAGGTACAGCGGCCGCTGGCCACTGTGGTGATCGGAGGCCTTATCACCTCGACGGCGCTGACGCTGCTCGTCCTTCCGGCAATCTCGGCGCTCATGTTCCGAATATTGGCAAAACGGACGGCTGCCAAAGAACCTTCAACCCAGCTGGCGGACGCGTAATTGGCAAGCCGCCACAGCGAAGCTCACAGGGGGGGCACAGACCCCCCAATTGCTACACCCGTCGGCGATCAGATGCACCCGACGACAACGCGTCGATCAACCGGCAATCGGCGATTGTCGTGGCGTCGCAGCGACCCCATCTGGCTATCTCGTCGCGCAGGGCATGCAGGTCGGCGAGCTTGCGATCGATTTCCGCGATGTGCATCACGGCCATCGCGTCGACCGCATCGCATGATCCGCGAGGGTCATCCGCCAAGCGCAGAAGGTCACGAACCTGATCGAGCGTGAACCCAAGATCGCGTGACCGCTTGATGAACGACAAACGATCGAGATGCGACTTATCATAAAGTCGATAGTTGCCGCCGCTGCGGAGCGGCGCTTCGACCAATCCTTCGGCCTCGTAGAAGCGAACGGTCTCGACCTTCAATCCGGTCCGCTTTGCAATGTAGCCAATCTTCACGGCAAAAACCCTTGACCCTCTAGTGACATGAGGGTTCATATAGAGGGTCTGACACGGGAATCGAGTGAAATGGTGGCGGACGACTGTTGTTCCAGAAAAGGCGATACGATCGCGCAGCTCGGCCAAAAGGCCGATCAGCGGCGTGTGCTGATCATCGTCATGACCATCAATTTCGTGATGTTCGTGGCCGAGTTTGGCGGCGGCGTCTTCGCGCGTTCGTCCGCGCTGATGGCGGACTCGATCGACATGCTCGGCGATGCCGCTGTTTATGCGCTCAGCCTCTACGCTTTGACCCGCGGGCCTCGCTGGGAAGCCGGAGCCGCGCTCGTCAAGGGCGGCATCATCCTCTTCTTCGGCATCGCGGTAGTTGTCGAGATCATCGACAAGATGGTGAACGGCGTACCGCCCTCGTCGACCCTGATGCTCGCGTTCGGTAGTGCCGCGCTCGTCGCCAATCTGATGTGCCTCTCCATGCTGTGGCGGTTCCGGTCCGAGAACGTGAATATGGCGAGCACGTTCGAATGCTCGCGCAATGATGTTGCATCCAACATCGGCGTGCTGATCGCGGCCGGGCTGGTGGCGGCGACCAGCGCAGCATGGCCGGATATCGCGGTCGGTGGAATCATCGCGATCATCTTCCTGCGATCAGCGTGGCGGGTGCTGGCAAAAGCGATTCCGGCGTGGCGCGAAACGCGCTCGGTCTCGCCCGAGATTTTGCGGTGACCACTTCATTTTCTTCATGGCGTGTGCGGGACTATCCCGCGATCCGCTTTGCTGTTAGAGCATCGTGTGTGCGACGTCTGCTGATCATCCTTGCTTGCTTGGTTGTCCTCTCCTTGGGGACGACGGCGACAGCGCACGTGCTGGAACGGCCGGAAGTCAGCGTTTTATCAAGTGTGACAGGCGTTGACGAAGTGGCTCCAGGTCATGTGCCTGGAGACGCCGATCAGGTGCCATCCGATGGCGACAAAGGCTATCCTCACCATCACGGCGGTTGCCACGGCGACCACGTCGCAGCGCCGGTTAAGGCCAGCAATGCCGCACTCATGCGCGATCAGCGGCTCGCCCCTATCGTCGCGAGTCACTCCATGCGGCCACTTTCTACCGCCGACCCGGCGCTAAGGCCCCCGCAAGCCTGACGATCCGCTGACCCCGCCGGCCAAGGCCGTGCGGGGCGAACTCGGTTCGTCAGGAGTCATTATCTATGTATCGCACAATCGCGGCCGTTATGGTCGCGGCGACCTTGGCCGGTACGGCCGAGGCGCAGACAACACCGCCGCCCGGCGTCCCGGCGGCGACCACTTCGTCGCAAACGGCTGATGCGTTCTCGCTCGAGAATGCCCTTGCTGCTGGCGGCGTGCCATCAGCCCCAACGGCGGCCATCAACAGCGGCATAGCATCGGAGCCAAGAGGCATCACTTTGGCACCCCTTCCTTCGGTCGCGGCGGCTACAGCCGGCGTTGACGCCGCGACCGCGGCGCGGCGCGTTGCCGCCGTGCGCCCAAACCCCGAGGTGCAGGCGCAGGTCGAGAACATCGCTGGCAGCGGCGTCTACAGGGGTCTGCGGAGTGCCGAAACGACGGTGGGTGTCTCACTCCCACTGGAGTTGGGAGGCAAGCGGCCGGCACGTGTCGCGTTGGCGACTGCGCGGCTGAGCCGTGCACAGCTTCAGGTTGAAATCGCGAGAGCGGATCTCCGCTTGCGGATTACGCAGCTCTATATCGAAGCCGCAGCTGCCGAACGCCGCGCCGAGGTGCTCAGCGAACAGGCCGGAATCGCCAACAACGCGTTCCGCGTGTCTAGCGAGCGCGTCAAGGCCGGCGACGTCGGTCCCATCGAGCAACAGCGCGCCGACGTGCTGCGCATCAACGCGCGGGTTGCGGCCGACAGCGCTGCCCGGCAGGCACAGGCGGCACGAACCAATCTTGAAACATTGCTTGCGACGCCAGTGACCGGGCCGCTCGATCGCGCCTGGTTCGAGCGGATCGATGACTATGGGCCACCGCGTCCGGTCGATGTCGAAGCGACGCTCGCGCTCGCTGCAGCGGAAGCTGATGTTCGCACCGCTGAAGCGCAGGTACGCGTCGCACGATCGCTGCGCGTACCGAACTTGACTGTCAGCACCTTTGCCCGCCGCTTGGAGGCGACAAACGACACCGCCGCTGTCGTCGGTATCGCAATCCCGATCCCGTTCTTCAACAATGGTAGCGCCTTTGTCGCGCAATCCCGCTCCGAACAGACACAGGCGATTGCGCTGCGCAATCTCGCGGTGGTCGATACGCGCCAACAGATTGCCAGCGCACAAACCGAGGTCGCAAATGCTGCTGCGACCGCGCGAGCGGCAGGCGGCCCGGGCCTCGCCGCCGCGCAGGAGGCCGCCCGTATCGCCCGGATCGGTTGGACGCAGGGCAAGTTCGACCAGATCGCGCTTCTCGATGCCGAGCGCACGCTTTCACAAACCCGCCAGACATACGTCGATGCGCTTGCTGCGTATCACGACGCGCGGGCTAGGCTCGATCGGCTCGCGACGCCGGCCCCTGCAACTTCCGGAGATGATCGATGATGTTGGATAAGCGCCTTTTAGGAGGCGGCGCGATCGTCGCGATTGTCGCTGCACTTGGCGGTTTCGGGATCGGACGCTGGACCGGAAACGCACCCGCCGCAACGGAAGCAACAAGCGGCAATGCAGTGGCGGGGCAAGTAAAGGCCCCTGATACGGTGGTGATAAGCGCGCAAGCAGTTCGGCAAGCCGGCATCACCACAGAGACGATCAAGCCCGGAGGGCTCGACGCGGAAATTGTCGCGCAGGCGACCGTCAGCGCATCCCCGCAAGGAGAGGCGATCATAACTGCTCGGGCAGGCGGCGCGGTCACGCGGCTTCTGAAACGGCTCGGCGATCCCGTGCGTGCCGGGGAAACGCTCGCAGTCGTTGAAAGCCGCGACGCGGCGCAGCTTGCCGCCGATCGCACCGCTGCCGCTGCCAGATACAGGCTTGCGCAAAAGGCGCTCGCGCGCGTGCAATATCTGTTCAGTCAGAAGGTTTCTGCACGTGTCGAACTGGAACAGGCGGAAGCGGAGGCTGCATCGGCCGCCGCAGAGGCGCGCCGCGCCAATGTGGCGGCAGGCGCAGCGCGCGTGACGCCGGACGGTCGCGGCGTTCTGGTGTCGAGCCCTATCTCGGGCCGTGTTACCTCAGAGAATGTCAGCCTCGGCGCCTTTGTCCAGCCTGAGACCGAACTGATGCGCGTCGCGGATGCGTCGAAGATCCAGATAGAAGCGTCGGTCGGTCCAACTGAGGCGCAGCGGCTCTCGCCAGGTGATCGAGCGATCATAGAATTGCCCGATGGTCGGACAGTGGAGGCAAAGGTGCGTGCCGTCACGCCGGGACTTGCCAACGATACGCGTCTGGCCACCGCAGTCCTCGATGTACCCGGGGCGCTTCAGCCGGGCCTCGCGGTGCGGGTCCGATTGCTGCCAAGCCGTGCGGGCACGTCCAGCGGGATGGTGGTGCCGGAGGATGCGGTGCAGACACTCGAGGGACGCGACGTCGTATTCGTGCGGACTGCACAGGGCTTTACGGCTCAGACCGTCACGATCGGGCAGCGCAGCAACGGCCGCGTCGAAATCCTGAAGGGCCTCGCCAGCGGCAGCCAGGTCGCAACCAGGAATGCATTCCTGCTCAAGGCCGAACTCGGCAAGGGTGCGGGTGAGGAAGAATAGACCATGATAGCCAATCTCATGGCGCTCTCCGTCCGCGCACGATGGACGGTTCTGGCGCTGTTCCTCGTCATTGCCGGACTTGGCGTGTGGCAGCTTACAAAGCTACCGATCGACGCGGTGCCCGACATCACCAACAAACAGGTCCAGATCAACACCATTGATCCGCGGCTCTCGCCAGTCGAAATCGAGAAACTCGTGACCTACCCGGTGGAGATATCACTCGCCGGCATTCCCGGGCTGGAGACGACGCGCTCCATCTCGCGCAACGGCTTCAGCCAGGTCAGCGCGATCTTCACCGATGATACCGACCTCTATTTCGCGCGTCAGCAGGTCGGCGAGCGCCTGCGACAGGCGACGGAGAACCTGCCCGTTGGTGTCCAACCTCAGATCGGGCCAGTGACGACCGGTCTCGGCGAGATCGTCATGTATACGGTCGGCTTCGCCAATCCGGACGGCAAGGGTGCGAAGAAGGTCACGGGTCAACCGGGCTGGCAGCCCGATGGCAGCTATCTGACGCCAGAAGGCGAACGGCTGACTGATCCGATCACCAAGGCGGGTTATCTGCGCACGGTACAGGACTGGATCATCAGTCCGCAGCTCAAGTCGGTCGGCGGCGTCGCCGGCGTCGATTCCATCGGTGGGTTCGCCAAGACCTTCGTCGTCGCGCCGGACCCCGTAAAGCTGGCGAGCTTCGGCATTTCGTATAGCGAGTTGGGGCAAGCGCTCGAAAACGCCAACCTCGCGGTCGGTGCCAACTACTTCAACAAGGGCGGCGAAGCCTATCTCGTGCGTGTCGATTCCCGCGTGCGGACGGTCGACGAGATCCGCAACGCAGTCGCTGCGACTCGGGGCGGCACGCCGATCACGATCGGCCAGATTGCCGACGTCCGGATCGGCGGCGATCTGCGCACCGGCGCGGGCAGCATGAATGGCCAGGAAGCGGTCATCGGCACAGTGTTGATGCTGATCGGTCAGAACAGCCGAGTTGTCGCCGAAGAGGTGACAGCCAAGCTCGATCAGGTCGCCAAAACCCTTCCCCCGGGGATTGAGGTCAAAGTCGTGCTCAACCGGGCCAAGCTGGTCAGCGCGACGGTGGCGACGGTCCAGCGCAACCTCACCGAAGGTGCCATCCTCGTTGCAGCGGCGCTGTTCCTGCTGCTCGGCAATTGGCGTGCCGCTGTCATCGCGGTTCTGGTCATTCCGTTTTCGTTCCTGATGATGGCGATGGGGATGAACGCCTTCAAAGTACCGGGCAACCTCATGAGCCTGGGGGCGCTCGACTTTGGCCTGATCGTCGATGGCGCGGTCATCATTATTGAAAACTGCCTCGCCAGATTGGCGCATCGACAGGAAAACGAGGGGCGGCTCCTCGCTTTGAGGGAACGGCTAGAGGAGACGATGCGGGCCGCGCAGGAGATGATCAAGCCGACCGTGTTCGGCCAAGCCATCATCCTGCTCGCGTTCGCGCCCCTGCTTACCTTCACGGGTGTCGAGGGCAAGACGTTTTCGCCGATGGCGATCACCATCATGCTCGCACTGTTGGCGGCGTTCGTTCTGGCAATCACGCTGGTGCCGGCCCTGGTCGCCATCATGATCCGGGGCAAGGTCGCCGAGAAGGACGTGTGGCTGATCCGCAAGTCGAAGGAGCGGTACTTGCCGCTCCTCGACAAGGCGATTGCGCGGCCGTGGCCGTTTATCCTTGGCGGGCTTGCCTTCTTTCTGGCAGCAGTCCCGGCGTTCGGGCTGCTTGGCTCCGAGTTCATCCCTCAGCTTGACGAGAAGAATCTCGCAGTCGCATCGACCCGCGTGCCCTCGGTCAGTCTCGAACAGTCGCTTGCCATGCAGCGCAGCGTCGAGGCGGCGGTGAAGCGTTTGCCGGAGGTGGAGACGATGTTCTCCAAGACCGGCACCGCAGAAGTCGCGACCGACCCGATGCCGCCGAACGTCTCGGACGGCTTCGTCATCCTGAAACCACAGGAGGAATGGCCCGACGGCGTGAAGACCAAGGCGGACGTGATCGCCCGCATCGAAAAAGCGGGGGCCAGTCAGCTCGGCAACCTCTATGAGGTCAGTCAGCCGATCCAGCTTCGCTTCAACGAGCTGATCGCCGGCGTGCGCGGCGATGTCGCGATCAAGCTCTACGGCGATGATCTCGACAAGATGACGCAGAGCGCAAACGAGATGGTCCGCATTCTGCAGGGCATCCCGGGTGCGGCGAGCGTCAAGGCCGACCAAGTGGGCGGTGCGCCGACGCTCGATGTGAAGCTCGACCGCGCGGCGATCGCACGGCTCGGCCTCACGGTTCGCGACGTGTCCGACACGATCGCCGCGGGCTTGGGCGGGCGTGAATCGGGGCTGGTCTACGAGGGCGATCGTCGTTTCGACGTCACCGTTCGCGTCCCCGATGCGACCCGCGCCAACCTCGACGACATTCGCTCGATGCCGGTGCTGCTGCCCGAAATCGAGGGTAGGGCGCGCGGCCAGGTGCCACTCGCGCAGGTCGCGCAAATCCGGCTGACCGAAGGTCTGAATCAGATCAGCCGCGAGAACGGCAAGCGTCGTGTTGTCGTCCAGGTCAATTTGGGCGGGCGCGATGCAGGGTCGTTCGTGGCCGAGGCGCAGGCGAAGATCGCGCAGCTCAAGCTGCCGGCGGGCTACTACCTTGAATGGGGCGGTCAGTTCGAAAGCCTGCAGGCGGCGTCCGCACGGCTGTCGATTGTAGTGCCGCTATGCTTCTTGCTCATCTTCGGGTTGCTCTACATGGCACTCGGCGGGTTCGGCAGGGCGGCGTCGGTGTTCCTGGCGGTTCCGCTGGGGCTTGCAGGCGGCGTGTTCACCTTGCTGCTGACCGGCATCAACTTCTCGGTGTCGGCGGCGGTCGGGTTCATCTGCCTTGCCGGCGTGGCGGTGCTGAACGGCCTCGTGGTGATGTCCGCAATCCGGGAGAGCAGCGAAGCCGGGATGCCGGTGGTGGAAGCGATCCGCCACGGCATGGCCGAGAAGATGCGAGCGGTCATCATGACCGGGTTCGTGCCCGCGATCGGCTTCGTGCCGATGGCGCTCGCCCACGGAACCGGCGCGGAGGTGCAGAAGCCCCTCGCCGTCACGGTGATCGGCGGTCTCGTCGCCGCCACCATCCTGACACTGTTCGTGCTGCCCGCGATTGCCAAGGTCATCCTCGGGCGAACCGAGCGTCAGAATGAGCAAGGGGCGAGCACGCCGCATGGCGATGAACCCGGCCCCCTGAACGGAGAAGCATGATGGGAGAACCGGCCCGGAAACTGCTGCGGATCTATATAGATGAACCTGCCTATGTCGGCGATCGCAAGGTCTTCGAGTATGTCGCCTCGATGGCGCAAGATCGGAAGATGGCGGAATTTACGGTGCTTGAAGCACTGATCGGGAGAGGTACAAATGAAGCCCTTGCGGATTGGGATCGCCAGCCTGTGCATTGTGTTGGTGTCATCGGGTTGTTCAGAACAGCCTCGCAAGGAGGCACCTACCGAACAGGAGATCCACGCGAGCGATAGCGGGGACGGGAGCGGAACGCCGGGACGTCACCCGTATCAGTGCGATGATAATCGCGCGCTCCTCATCGACTTCAAGAATGACGGCCTGGCGCTCGAACTGCGCCGCGATGCGAAGGCGGCGCCGATCGTCCTGACTGCGCCGGCACCCGGGCTGCAATATGTCGGCGACACGATGAGCGCTACCTTCTCAGGCAACGAAATCAAGATCGAGGAAGCGGACAAGCGTTCGGTCCTGTGCAGGAAGGCAACCAGCTTGTGACCAACCAACCCGGCACCGAGAGGCGTTGACGATGGCAGCGCTCAAATTTTCCCTAATCCCGATGATCGCGATCATCATCGGCGCGCTGGTCGCCGGATGGCGCACGCCCGGTGAGAAGCTGGTCGCGGCCATGCAACACCTCGCGGCCGGCGTGGTGTTCGCCGCCGCTGCGACAGAGATCCTGCCGCTGGTGATGCACGGCGGTTCTCCGACGGCAACGCTGATCGGTGGGGCGCTGGGCGTCGCCGTGATGCTCGGCCTGAAGGCGGCGGAAAGCCGGTTTAAGGGACCGGTCGCGCTGCTCGCCGCAATCGGGCTCGACCTGGCAATAGACGGCTTGGTCCTCGGCCTCGCCTTCATCGCGGGCGAGAAGGCGGGTTCGCTGCTGGCCGTCGCACTGACCCTCGAAGTGCTTTTTCTGGCCCTGACCCTGACCAACGATCTGGCAGGCCGGTATCGCAAAGCAAAGGCGATCGGCCTTACCTGCGCGCTGGCGGTGCTAGTGCCGATCGGTACGCTGATCGCGCAGCCGGTGGCGTTGCTGGCACCGATATGGATCACCGGATTCCTGAGCTTCGGCCTGATGGCGCTGCTCTACCTCGTCATCGAAGAGCTGCTGGTTGAGGCACACGAAAGGCCAGACTCGCCTCTGATCAGTGCGATGTTCTTCGTCGGCTTCCTCGTGCTCCTGCTTATCGAGGAGATCATGGCATGACGGTCCCACCGGACGCAAAAAGTCTAGGCCGAGCGGCGCACGCTCAGGACCACGCTCTGGGGTTTGCGCATGGTGCTGACCGGGGGGCTGATGGCCAAACTCGTCGCCACCCGCGCATTCGGGCGGATGAACTTTCCGAGCTTCTCAAGGCAGATATATGGCGAACAACTATCGTGCTTGCCCGGTGCCGGTAGCGAGGGCAAGAGTACGAACATGCTGTCCGTCCTTGCCAATCGCACCTACCGTCATCTCCTCAGCGCACAGGTTATCGCGCTTATCGGCACGGGGCTCGCGACGGTTGCGCTCGGACTGCTCGCTTTCGACATCGCCGGAGGCAACGCCGGGGCCGTGCTGGGAACCGCACTGGCAATCAAGATGGTCGCCTATATCGGTGTTGCGCCTGTGGTCGGCGCCTTTGCAGACCGGTTGCCGCGCCGCGCCTTCCTTGTCGCCATGGATCTGGTGCGGGCCGCCGTAGCGCTCAACCTGCCGTTCGTCGATCAGATCTGGCAGATCTATGTTCTGATCTTCGTGCTGCAATCGGCCTCTGCCGCGTTCACCCCGACCTTTCAGGCGACGATCCCCGACGTGCTGCCCGACGAAGGGGACTATACCCGCGCGCTGTCGCTATCGCGGCTTGCCTATGACATGGAAAGCCTTGTCAGCCCGATCCTTGCGGCAGCCCTGCTTTCGGTGATCAGTTTTCACTGGCTGTTCGCGGGGACTTCGGTCGGCTTCATCAGCTCGGCGCTGCTGGTGGTTTCGGTCACATTGCCGCGCTCGCCGGCCAAGCCGCGCCCGGGCGGGATCTGGACCAAGACAACACGGGGTCTCCGAATCTACCTCAAGACGCCGCGCCTCAAGGGCTTGCTTGCACTCAGCCTGGCCTCGGCGGCAGCCAGTTCGATGGTCATCGTCAATACTGTAGTGATCGTGCGCGGTGGGCTCGGCTTCGGCCAGCGTGAAGTGGCACTCACACTTGCGGCCTATGGCTTCGGGTCGATGCTCGCTGCCTTGTTCATTCCGCGCCTGCTCGACAAGGTCAGCGATCGGACACTTATGCTAAGCGCGGCGGCGCTGCTGACCACCGGTCTGGCGGCCATGGCGCTGCTGACCGCAATATTTGGTAAAGGCGCGGGCTATTGGCCGCTGCTGCTGGCGGGCTGGTTCGTCCTCGGCATTGCCTATTCGATGAGCGTGACCCCGTCAGGCCGGCTGTTGCGGCGCTCGGCCAATGCCGACGACCGGCCTGCGGTCTTTGCTGCGCAATTCGCGCTGAGCCACGGCTGTTGGCTGATTTGCTATCCGCTCGCCGGACAAATCGGTGCCGTGCTGGGCCAGGTTGCGGCCTTCACTGTGCTGGCGCTGGTCGCGGGGATTGGAACGGTCGCAGCCCTATGGCTCTGGCCGTCGCACGAGCCCGAATCGCTCGCGCACAGCCATGACGACCTGCCGCCAGACCATGTCCATCTGCGCGAGCATCATAGCCTCGGCCAATCCACGGCCCATGCCTTTGTGATCGATGACATTCACCCTGACTGGCCGCGCACGGCCTGACCATTTCAGGCAGTTATACCAAGGCGCGCTGAGCCTGACTCACGCCAGGGATTCCCAAGCGGATGAAAATCTGATTCGACGTTGCAGGCACATGGAGGCTTGCGATGGCGGCAGCGATTGGGGTTCGATCTGACTACACATCGTCGGATTTGCGTGGGTTTGCGCGACGAAGTGGCGATGCCGATCAGGTCCGGCGTCTGTTGGCTGTTGCACTGATCCTGGACGGCAGGAGCCGTAGCGAAGCGGCGAAGATTGCCGGCGTGACGCTGCAGATCGTGCGCGACTGGGTTCTGCGCTTCAACGAGGGAGGTCCCGACGGTCTGGCAACGCGCAAGGCTCCGGGGCGGGCTTCGATCCTGAACGATGAGCAGCGCGCGCGGCTTGCCGAGATCGTCGAGGCTGGGCCAATTCCTGCAGCGCATGGGGTAGTACGCTGGCGGCTGTGCGATCTGGCGCAGTGGATCTGGTACGAGTTCGAGTTGTCGGTCACACGCCATACCCTCGGGCGCGAGCTTCGCGCTATGGGCTACCGCAAGCTCACGGCCCGGCCACGCCACCGTGGCCAGAAGAGCGATGACATTGCCGATTTTAAAAAAGGTTCGTCGCCCGTCTGGCGCAAATCAAGCGGCGGCTCCCGAGAGGTACGCCGATAGAGCTGTGGTGGCAGGACGAGGCCCGTGTCGGCCAGCAGACCAAGCTCACCCGGCGCTGGGCGAAGCGCGGAACCCGACCATCAGCGCCGAAGGATCAGCGTCGCTCCTCGGCATGGCTGTTCGGCGCGATCTGTCCGGCTGAAGGCAAGGCTGCCGGCATCGTCATGCCCCGTTGTAACAGCGAGGCGATGAGCATGCATCTCGAGGAGATCGCCTTCCACGTCGCGCCCGGGGCGCATGCGGTCCTTCTGCTCGATCAGGCCGGATGGCATGGATCGGCCGAACTGGTCGTGCCCCCCAACATCACGCTGATGCCGCTGCCGCCGAGGTGTCCGGAGCTCAACCCGGTCGAGAACGTCTGGCAGTTCATGCGCGACAATTGGCTGTCGAACCGCATCTTCAAATCCTACGACGACATCGTCGACCATTGTTGCTTCGCATGGAACAAGCTCGTCGATCAGCCCTGGCGCATCATGTCCATCGGAATGCGCCATTGGGCACATGGGTACTGATCAATGCACCTTGGTATTAGCCGACCGCCTCGGAACAGCGGATGGTCAAGATGGTGTAGCCAAATGCGCTACCCACGGCGCCGCTGAGCATTTCATGAACGGTAGCCTGTTACAATTTCCATTTGCATCAGAGCCTGATCCGAGATCGCAGTGACCCGTCCTTCGCATGCAAACTGCAACGGACTATTGCGATGAGAATGGAGGCCCTGTTCGGTATCGGCCTAGCCTGCGTCGCCTGTTGCGCCTTGCCCTTGATTGCACAGTGGGCAAAAGTTGCGGGTCCGTCTGTCCCACAGGTTCTGGAAGAAGCGGAATGCCAGATGAAGCAATTGGCCCTGTATCTCGTTGCGGCATTGGCCGAAATCGGCGGCTGCTTTGCCTTCTGGGCATGGCTGCGGCTTGATCGTTCACCGCTCTGGCTGCTTCCCGGAATGGCCTCGCTTGCTGGTTTTGCCTGGGCATTGACATTAAGCCAAGCGCCAGCGGCGGGACGCACATATGCGGCGTATGGGGGTATCTACATCCTGGCGTCACTGGTCTGGCTTTGGGCGGTGGAAGGCATTCGGCCCGATCGCTGGGACACGGCCGGTGCTGCGATTTGCCTGTTGGGCGCCATGATCATTTTCCATGGTCCGGGCCGAACGGGAACAGGAATCGGTTGACGACAGAAACGCGCCAGGCCCACTGGGACAAAGTCTACACGACCAAGGCCGACGACAGCGTGAGCTGGTTCGAGCAGTCCCCGGCGGTTTCTCTGGAACTGATCGAGGCGGCCGGGGTCGGTCTGGGTTCGATCATCGACATCGGCGGCGGTGCTTCGCGACTGGTCGATGCGCTGCTCGCCCTAGGCCATGCCCACGTCGCCGTGCTGGATCTATCTGCGCAGGCGCTCGAGATTACCAAGGCAAGGCTGGGGCCGCTTGCCAGCGCGGCCGAGTGGATTGTCGGTGATGTCACCCAGTGGCAGCCTGCCAAGCGGTTTGACCTCTGGCACGACCGCGCGGCCTTCCATTTTCTCACCACCCCCGAAGAGCAGACTGCCTATGTCAAGGCGCTCACCTCTGCGCTCAATCCGGGTGGTGTCGCAATCATCGGGACTTTCGCCCCCGACGGGCCGGAGAAATGCTGCGACTTGGCCGTCGCCCGCCACGATGCGGCCACTATCGGGATAGTGCTGGGGCCAGACTTCACTCTGCTGGATGAGCGTCGCTACGACCACATGACACCAGGCGGCAGTGTCCAGAAGTTCCAGTTCAGCAGCTTGCGGAAGGAGCGCTGAGCGAGCCGTCCACTGCCACCTGTTCAGTGCCGCGCATAGACATACGTTCCCCCGGGACCGAACGCGACCACATTGTAATGATCCGCCGGCCGGCCGGGCACTTCCATGCCTGGCGATCCCAGCGGCATTCCGGCAACCGCGAGCCCACGAACACCGCGAGGTTTCGCCGCCAGGGCACGCCGCATGTCAGCAATCGGCACATGGCCCTCGAACGCCATACCGTCGATGATTGCGGTATGGCACCCTGACAGCGAGGCAGGCAAACCTAAACGGGCATCGAGTGCGGCGCGGTTTGCATCATCGACGATGCTGACCTTGCGTCCGAACGCGGAACGCACCTGGGCTGCCCACTGCTCGCAACATCCGCATCCGGGATCACGGTGCATGACAATGTCGGACGCAGCCATTGCAGGGGTTGCGAAAAGCATGAGTGCCAGAACAAGTCTTTTCATCGACGGATTTCCTTCTAACTATGAAGCTGCATTGGCCGGGTGATTTCCGGCACGTTGGGGAAGCGCGAAGATCAGCACGACGATGGCGACAGCCAAAGCCGCCGACGCCATGGGTCTGCTCAAAGCAAGTCCGCCATGATCGACCGGCTTGTCGAGAAAATCGCCCACTGCCGCGCCGAGCGGGCGCGTCAATATGAAGGCGCTCCAGAACAGGATGGTCCGGTTGATTGTGGTACGGAAAAAGAGCACCGCCACCACCGCAAGCATCGCTGCAAAGATGGCTGCGGCTCCGACATAACCACGACCTCCCGTATCAGCCAGCCAATCGCCCAGCGCGGTTCCTAGGGTCTGCGAGAAGGTTATCGTGATCCAGTAGAATGTCTCGGCCCGCGGTTCGTGGACGCTTTCCACCGAGATCGTGCCCAAGGTTCTGTGCCATGCATAGAGCGAGGCCAGAACGCAGGCGAGTAGCAGCAGCGAGCCGCCGGTGTAGCCAATTCCGATCGAACGGGTCGCATAGTCGGCCATGGTCGTCCCGGCCGTCGTTGAAGCGATGATGGTTGCCCAATAGAGAACGGGGTGAAATCGCCTTGCCTGCACTTGCCACCAGACCAGCAGCACCAGCAGTCCGAGGAAAATCGCGGTGCCGACCAGATAGCCCAGATTCATCGTCATGCTGACCGTGTCGCCGCCGGTTTCCCCAAGCGTGGTCGCGAGGATCTTGATGACCCAGAAACCGAGCGTTACCGCTGGAACCTTGGCCAGATCGGAAAGCGTAGGCGCCCCGTTTTGATCAAGCGCATCTGGGCTGTTCATGGCCTCGTAAACTCCTCGGCTGTATTGTGCGGATCGGACGCGCTGACCGGAGTCCCCCGCAGAACTTTGCGCCGACGCCGGACTGGCCATCGCATAAACAACAGGACGGTGCCGGCCAGACCAGAAATCAATCCACCGATGGCGAAGCAGAGCAGCCACCATGTGTTGAAGTTTTGGTGGTTCTTCCAGTCCATGATGTGCAGGCTCCAGAAGAAATCGTAGAGCCGCCATGTGCTGCTACGGACCGCGAGAATCCTTCCGGTATCTCTTGAAACATAGACGTGTGTCGTATCGTTGATAGTGACCTGCCAAGCCGGCAACGGCCCCCGAAATTCTGGCGACAGGTTCTCGACTTCGGTGACCTTGATCTCAGGATTCCCGCCACCCTTCCAGCTTTCGCGGGCGATCCTGGCAGCCTGATCCTTCGAGATTTGTAGCATTCGGGCGCCGGTCGACGGATCAAACAAAAAGGTCCTTCCGCCTGACTTTGCCTCGGCCAAGAGGCGGCCTTGACCCATTCGAAGCGTGATTTCCTCGACTGGGCCTGGTATTCTGGATAGCAGTTCACCAAGTGGACGCACCGCCGAAACACCCGTGATTGGCGGCTGTGCCTTGCGATCGACAAGGTGTTCTCCGTGCACGCGCTCGATCGGCAATGCGCTCATCACAAGGCCGCTCGTCATCCAGATGAGGACCTGCAATCCAATAATCAGAGACAGCCATTTGTGCATGCGGCTTGCTGTCAAATGCACTCTGGTACGTAGGGATCTCATGAAAATCTGACGTCCTGTTGTCGCGGCTTGCTCAAATGGTGGCCCGGTTAAGTCGAAGCGCATTCGTCACGACGCTAACGGATGACAGCGCCATCGCTCCCGCCGCAATCATTGGTGAGAGAAGGATGCCGAACAGCGGATAGAGAAGACCTGCCGCCACCGGCACGCCGGCGGCATTGTAGATAAAGGCAAACACCAGATTCTGGCGGATGTTCGACATTGTCGCTTGGCTCAGGCGGCGGGCGCGAACGATGCCCATAAGATCGCCCTTGAGCAGCGTGACGCCGGCACTTTCGATGGCGACGTCAGTCCCTGAGCCCATGGCGATCCCAACGTCGGCCGCCGCAAGCGCCGGGGCATCATTCACGCCGTCACCTGCCATGGCAACCACGCGGCCCTCGCTCTTCAAGCGCGCGACAACAGCGCTCTTCTGATCGGGGAGAACGTCCGCCTCGACTTCGTCGATCCCGAGCCTGCGCGCGACCGCCTCTGCCGTGGTCCGGTTGTCACCCGTCAGCATGACCACGCGGATGCCTTCGCGGCGCAAGGCATCAAGTGCCTCGGGTGTCGTCGGCTTCACCGGATCGGCGATCGCGATGGCACCAGCGGCCTGTCCATCAATGCCGACAAAGATAGCCGTCGCGCCCTCGCGTCGCAGATCGTCCGCTGCTGCCGTAAGCGCAGCCGTGTCGATGTTCTGCTCCGTCAAAAAACGTGCGTTGCCGAGTACGATCCGCTTGCCCTCGACTGTGCCCAGAGCGCCGCGCCCGGTGGGGGAGTCGAACTCGGCAACCTGCGCCAGCACGAGGCTGCGCGCCTTTGCGGCCTCGACGATGGCGAGCGCAAGCGGATGCTCGGACGATTGCTCGACCGCCGCAGCAAGACGCAGAACATCCTCTTCTGTGTGACCCGGTGAGGGCACGATCGCGGTGACCGCCGGACGCCCCATCGTGAGCGTCCCGGTCTTGTCGACAACGAGCGTGTCGACCTTTTCCATGCGCTCCAGCGCTTCGGCATTCTTGATGAGCACGCCAAGGCCAGCGCCTCGTCCTACGCCGACCATGATCGACATCGGCGTGGCGAGGCCAAGTGCGCAAGGGCAAGCGATGATCAGCACCGCGACCGCCGCAACCAGGCCATAGGCAAAGCGCGGCTCTGGTCCCCAAATGCCCCATCCCACGAAGGCAAGAACGGCGATAGCGATCACCACAGGCACGAACCAGCCCGAGACCTGATCGGCCATGCGCTGGATCGGCGCACGCGAGCGCTGGGCTTCGGCGACCATCTGGACGATGCGGGCGAGCATCGTGTCCCGGCCCACCTTGGTCGCGGAGATGACCAGTGCACCGGTCTGGTTGAGCGTGCCGCCGATGACATTATCGCCCTTGGCCTTGGTGACCGGCATGGATTCGCCGGTGACCATGGATTCATCAAGCGACGAGCGGCCGTCCTCGACAATTCCGTCGACAGGCACCTTTTCGCCAGGACGGACACGCAAGCGATCACCGACCCCTATAGCTTCGAGGCTGACCTCCTCATCGCTGCCATCGGCAAGAAGGCGGCGCGCGGTCTTGGGTGCAAGGCCAAGCAATGCCTTGATTGCGCCAGAAGTGCGTTCGCGGGCCCTGAGTTCCAGAACCTGGCCCAAAAGAACCAGCACGGTGATCACCGCGGCGGCTTCGAAATAGACAGCAACACTGCCATCGGCATTGCGGAACGCCGGTGGGAACAACTCAGGCGCAAGCGCCGCGAACATACTGTAGACCCATGCGACCCCGGTGCCCATCGCGATCAGGGTAAACATGTTGAGGTTTCGGGTCTTGAGCGATGCCCAACCCCGCACGAAAAAGGGCCAACCCGCCCAAAGCACGACCGGCGTAGCCAACACGAGTTGGATCCAGGTCGAGAGCCGCATCGGTACGATGTGATGAAGCGCGGGGAAAATGTGGCCGCCCATCTCCAGCACCAGCACGGGCAGCGCCAGTATAAGGCCGATCTTGAACCGCCGGGTCATGTCGATCAGTTCGGGGCTGGGCCCGCTGTCGAGACCGACTTCGGCAGGCTCAAGTGCCATGCCGCAGATAGGGCAAGCCCCCGGGTGATCCTGCCGCACCTCGGGGTGCATCGGACAGGTCCAGATCGTCCCAGCAGGCGCATCGACGGGCTCGGGCGGTGTCAGGTAATGCTCGGGATCAGCAACAAATTTGGTGCGGCACTTGGCGCTGCAAAAGTGCCACTCTTGATCACCATGATGTGCATGATGAAGGGTCACGGACGGATCGACAGTCATTCCGCAAACAGGATCACGTACAGAAACCGGTTGGTGATTTGCAGCGAGTCCATTGTCGCCATGCTGATGGCCGCCAGAGTGATTAGGAGTCATGTGTCTGTTCTCCAGCTGCCGCGCTCATCAGAAGGCATCACGATGCTACCGGCGTTGTGTTCGGTGCCAACGTCCCGAGCCATGCTACCAGGACCAGTATCCCGATCCCCAAGCCAAATTCCAGAACAATGCTCCGTCGCAGCGGCTTTAGCGCTCGCTCAGGATCACCATTCTCGACGGCTGCGGAGAGGGCCGGCGTGAGCCGCAACCGGTTCACTCCGGCCAACCCGAGCATGCCCACAAACAAGACCATTTTCAGGGCCAGCAACTGGCCATAAGGTGCCGCCAAAGCGGCCCAGGGATCTCCGTCGCGCAAAATGAAAAAAGCATTTGCGAGACCCGTCAGCAGTAAAATCACAACCAATGAAGATCCAACAGTTGCAAAGTCGGCAAGCACCCTGCACGTCTGCCTTGCCTCGTCAACTTGACCACTTCCCGCGCGAAACAGCATCCACAAGAATCCTGCCAATGCGCCGATCCAGGTGGAGGCTGCGAGGAGGTGAAGTATGTCGGCTGCCAAATGTACCCATCCGACCGTCCCATCGGTCGCTGCACCGTGACCGGACCAGGTTAGGGTGGCCAAAGCCACCCCGCTTGCCGATGCCTGGGCCGCCGAACTGGACAAACGCCACAGGGCGGCTGCAACAGCCATGATAATCACTGCCAATAGAGCGGCGAGGCGGACCTTGAGTGCCAGACCTAGAGCTGTTTCCCCAAGCAGGGATTGAACAGTGGCCTTGTCCACCTCGGCAAACGGTACACCGGCCATGCTGCTGACTTGCACGGCGAAGCCAAGAACCGACAGCGCCGCCGCCGAAGCTGCGACGATCAGCAATGCCACCGCATGTCGGACATTTGCATCGGACGGGCGATCACTGCCGAGTGACAGGCGCTTGAATGCGGTCAGCCCGAACAATAGGCCAAGACTTACGAACAGCGCCCATCTCAGGGCTATGATCCCCCAGTCCTCCACGCGATCAGCGCACAGTAAAAGCGAGAGTGCCGTTGATGCGGTGCGTATCGCTCGAGACGACGTGCCACTGCACGCTATAAGTTCCTGCCATGAGGGGCCGCCCGAATGTAGCGACCAGGGTCTTGCCATCCTCGCTGACCGAGGTCTTGTATCCGGTCATTTTCATATTGTGGTTGGGCATGCCTGGCATGCCGGTCATCGTGACTTCCATGCCCGAAACAGCGGCAACAAGGGGCTCGCTGAACGTCAGGGTGATGCGATTGGTCGGGGCGGTGGCGGCCTTGTCGGCCGGCTGTGCCGTCACGAGCTTCGGATGGGCGAGCGCCGGCGTGGCAATCGCGGCTCCGGCGGCCAGGACGCTTGCAATCAAACTGCGAAACTTTTTCATGAATGGCTCCTTCGCGGGCTCAGGTTGCCCGTGTTGAATACGCGCCGCGCTTGGACACCCCTCAAAAATTTCTGCGTCCATATGAGGGCATTTCACCTTTGCTGCGTATTCAACCATGGATATGGGAGAAATGAGCCATGACGGACCTTGATCAACTTCTGGAACGACTGCGCAACGAGCCGCCGCCCGCGCGCCTCGCGTTGATCGACGACGCGGTCATGACGGAGCTCGCCAGACGGCGGGCCATCGTTCCCATCAACCGTACGGGCCTCAGCCTCGCGGCAGCGATCGCTTTGTTCATCGGGGTTGGTGGTTCGATGTTGTCCGGTGCACCTGCCGACGCCGCACCCATTTCCCCTCTCGGCGTTCCGGCCGCTTTGGCGCCTTCAACCTTGCTGATGTCGCGCTGAAATGGCTTGGCGAAAGACCCTCGTTTTCGCGCTTGTTGCATTCGCATTCGCGGTTATCGGGGCACTTGCGGGTCAGGCCTTGATCCGAACTGCCTCGCCGGAAAGCGAGTTGCACGAGATGCTGCACCACCAACTCGAACTCGATGCCAAACAGGAAGCGCAGATCGAAGTAATCGAGCAGCGTTTTGCGGTGCGTCGCCAGGCTTTGGAACTGGAACTTCGCGCGGACAACGCACGTCTCGCCGAGGCGATCGAGTCCGAGCATGGATATGGCCCAAAGGTGTCCGAGGCAATCGACCGGTCGCACGATGCGATGGGGCAGATGCAGAAAGAAACGCTTGAACATATCTTTGCGATGCGATCCGTCCTGACCCCGGAACAGGCGTCCAAATTTGATCGGGCGATCGTCAAGGCGCTCACAGGCAGGGAGCGGTGACAGGGCAACTCTCTGAGCTTGAAGATCAGGACTTGGCTTCGTTAGCCATCGGCGGAAACCAGACCGCTTGTAGCGAGCTTGTCCGCCGGCATCGTGATTGGGTGTACAGGCTTGTTCGCGCGCAGATCGGCGATGCGGATGAAAGCCTGGATGTCACACAGGGGGCATTCATCGCGGCGTTTGGCGCCCTTGACCGCTTCGATCGGGCGCGCCCTTTCAAGCAATGGCTGGCTCGTATTGCTTTGAACAAGTGCAAGGACTGGAGGCGGCGTGCGCTGGTGCGCAGGTTTATGCTTGCAGCAGCCCCTTTGACGGAAGCTGAAGAGGTGGCTGATCCGGCTCCAGGAGCTGACATAGCGGCCTCCGACCGATCCGAATTAAAAGTGATCCTGAAGGCAATTTCCGAATTGCCCGCTTCATTGCGCGAACCCCTCATCCTCCGGACCATTGATGCGCACACACAGGCGGAAACCGCACAGATCCTCGGATTGAGCGAGAAGGCCGTCGAAGCGAGGGTTTATCGGGCGCGGGCGCGATTGATGGACAAACTCAAAAAAGTTTGAGGGGTTGAGCATCGGGGTGCGTATTCATTTGCAGTGGCTCCAAACCCCATAGGCAGAAACACCCCCATGACGACAATCGTCGGACGTAGAGATATCCTTCGTGGATCAGCGCTGGTGGGAGGGGGTATCGCACTTGCCTCCTTCTTTCCGGCCTGGGCCAAACCTGTATCCTCCGGCATCGCAGCGCCGCTTCCCACCGTCAGCGGTGAAGACATCAAGCTGACAATCGCCCGCCAATCGATGATGATTGACGGGAAGGCGTTCCGCGCAATCGGTGTGAACGGCACGGTTCCAGCGCCCCTGATCAGGCTGCGCGAAGGTCAGCGGGTGCGGTTGCACGTCCACAACCAGCTTGAGGAAGACAGTTCGATCCACTGGCACGGTCTGCTCGTTCCTCCGGAACATGATGGCGTGCCCGGGGTATCCTTTCCCGGGATCAAGCCAGGCGGAAGCTATCTTTATGAGTTCGATGTAAAGCAAAACGGCACTTACTGGTACCACAGCCACTCGGGATTGCAGGAACAGGAAGGCCATTACGGACCGATCGTGATCGATCCGGCGGGGGCGGATCCTGTCCAATTTGACCGGGAGCATGTCATAGTGCTTGCGGATCATAGCCCGCTTACTCCTGCTGCGATCTTCCGTAGGCTGAAGGCCAATCCGGGCCATTTCAACTTTCAACGTCAGACCTTGTCAGGCCTGCTCGGAGGGAAGGATCAGCCCCTCAAGGAGCGTCTCGACTGGGGTCAGATGCGCATGGATCCGGCCGATATTTCTGACGTGACCGGCTCGACCTATACATTCCTGGTCAACGGGCATGGACCGGAAGACAATTGGACGGCCCTCTTCAAACCGGGCGAGCGCGTGCGCCTGCGGGTAATCAACGCGTCAGCCATGACCACCTTCAATGTCAGAATTCCGGGTCTCACCCTGCAAATTGTTCAGGCTGACGGGCAAAATGTCATGCCTGTCGATGTTGACGAGTTCCAAATCGGCGTTGCCGAGACCTACGACGTTGTCGTCCGCCCCACCGCAGACTTGGCCTATACCTTTGTCGGCGAAGCCGTTGATCGTTCCGGCATGGCCCGTGCCACATTGGCTCCGCGCCCAGGCATGAGCGCTGCGGTTCCGGCCCTTCGCAAGCGCCCATTGGCGACGATGAAGGACATGGGAATGGACATGCCCGGCATGGGGGGGATGGACATGAAGGGTCGCGGAGTCGACCCAACCGCTGAACAGAACGCGTCCGCAGGTCTGGCAACGGCTGCTGCCGCTGCCGGATCGGCGATGGAGATGGGGACCACGAGTGGGCCATCCGGCCCCGCGGACATGTCGGGTATGGATCACTCCTCGATGGCCAGCATGGACCATGGCAGCATGGCGGGAATGGATGGAGCGTCCGGGATGGCGGACCATTCAGGCCACCAGATGGGATCAATGAATATGCGCGACTTCGGCAATGCGCCGCAAGTCAAGCGTGACCCTGGAGTCCAGACAATCTCCCCCATGCCAGTCGATCGCATGGGGGACCGGGGACAGGGCCTGCAGGATGTCGGCCACAGGGTGCTCGTTTATACAGACCTTATAGCACTCGAGCGAAATCCCGACGTCAGGGCTCCGTCGCGCAGCCTCGATATCCATCTTACCGGGAACATGGAACGCTTTATGTGGTCGTTCGACGGGCGGAAGATGTCAGACGTTCATGAGCCGATCCCTTTCACCGAAGGCGAGAGGGTGCGCGTCAATCTGATCAATGATTCCATGATGGCGCACCCCATCCATATTCATGGACACTTCTTCGAATTGGTCACCGGCCATGGCGACCGTGCGCCAAGAAAGCACACAGTTATCGTGCAACCTGGCGGGATCGCCACTTGGGACTTCACGGCCGATGCTGTCGGCGACTGGGCATTCCACTGTCATCTCCTTTACCACATGCATGCTGGCATGATGCGCGTTGTCAGTGTCCGTCCCAAGGGAGACGCGGCATGAGCACGCTTCGCACAGCATTAATAACGGCGGCCACCTTAGGCCTGTCCGTTCCGGCGTGGGCACAGGACCATTCGATGGACAACATGCCGGGCATGGAAATGCCGGCTCCAAAAAAGGCAGCCCCCAAAAAAGCCAAGGCGTCTCCCGCAAAACCAAAGCGAGCGACGCCTGCTCCCGTCGAGAAACCCCCGGCACCTGCAGCCCGGCCTGCGGCACCTGAGGTCGATCACAGCAAAATGAACCACGGACCAACAAGCGACACCGTGATCGACCATGGGGCGATGGGCGAAATGCCGATGCCAGCTGCGGAAGGCGAAGCGGCCGCAGAAGGCATGGCGATGTCGGGCACGGCATTGCCTCCTGGAAGTGCGCCGCCACCCCCTGTCCCAACGGATCGCTATGCGGACCGTCAATTCCCTCCCGGAGAAATGGCGCGCGCTCATGCGGAAATGATGAAGGAAAGTGGGGGGCTCAATTTCGGCGCGGCACTTCTCAACATCGCAGAATATCAGGCCCATCGCGGCCGTGATGGCTATCGATGGGATGGTGAGGCCTGGTACGGCGGCGACATCAATCGGCTGTGGATCAAGAGCGAAGGTGAAGGCGAGCTTCGCCGTGGTCTGGACAGTGGCGAAGTGCAACTTCTGTACAGCCATGCCATCGACCCCTACTTCAATCTGCAGGCCGGTATCCGACAGGATATAGGGCCATCGCCGCGCCGTACCTATGCAACCATCGGCTTTGAGGGCTTGGCTCCCGGGATGTTCGAGGTCGAAGGCGGCGTCTTCCTGTCGAACAAGGGCGAGGTCATTGGACGGGTCGAAGGCTATTACGACCAGCGCATTTCGCAGCGCCTCATCTTCCAGCCACGCGTCGAGCTCAATTTCTCCGCGCAGGACATTCCTGAGATCGCGATTGGCTCTGGCCTGTCAAATGTCGAACTCGGCGCGCGGCTCAGATACGAGATCAAGCGTCAGTTCGCGCCCTACATTGGCGTTTCGTATTACCGCAAACTTGGAGACACAGCCAGCTACGCGAGGGCTCGCGGGGAAGATGTTCACGCCACAAGCTTCGTGGCGGGCGTCCGGTTCTGGTTTTAATCTGGAGGCGAACAAAGGGGCATGGATGAAATTGCCGGCGGCAATGCGGAACTGAGCGATCTTGTGCGCCTTGCGTTTGCGCAATCGGCGAAGCACGTTCAGCTCATTCTTGATCCGCACGGAAAGATCCTCGCGCTCAATGGCGAAGGCCATCGAGCGGACCAATGGGCGTCTGCCGAGTGCGTGGGCAGCTCGCACGAGTTGTTCTATTCATCTGAAGAAAAGGCCGCGGGCCTGCCGGATATTGATCTGGCCACAGCGGCGCGCGAGGGTGGCTACGAGCGGGAAATGTGGCGTTTACGGCGCTCGGGCACAGAATATCTGTCGCGAATGACGATTACGGCCTTGCAACAAGAGAGCACTCTGCACGGCTTCCATGTCATGGCCCGGGATATCACGCACGAGGCGGCCATCCGGGCGGCGAATGACACGCGTGAGCAGCACCTCCAGTCGATCCTGGATACCGTCCCGGACGCGATGATCGTCATCGACGAGCTCGGAGTGATCGTGTCTTTCAGTGCCGCGGCACAGCGTCTCTTCGGATATGAAGAGGGTGAAGTCGTGGGCTGCAATGTGAGCTGCCTGATGCCTGCGCCCGACAAGGAGCGGCATGACGACTATATCCGGCATTACCGAGAAGGAGGAGAGCCTCGTATTATCGGGACCGGACGCACTGTGACAGGCCGTCGTCGTGACGGAACAGACTTTCCCATGCATCTCTCGGTCGGCGTCGCCGGGCATCACGGAGACCGCGTCTTTACTGGCTTCATCCGAGATCTCTCTGAGAAAGAACGCGACGATCTCAAAATGCGCGAGCTGCAGGCCGAACTGATCCATGTGTCGCGGCTCAGCGCGATGGGGACCATGGCATCCACCCTGGCGCATGAACTGAATCAGCCGCTGACAGCAGTTGCCAATTACCTTGAGGAAACGAGAGACATTCTCGCCGATCCTCAAGGCACCCCGATGGCCATAGTTCAGGAGGCCCTGTCGGAGGCAGCCAAGGAGACCTTTCGGGCGGGTTTCATTGTCAGACGTCTGCGGGAATTTGTCGCGCGCGGTGAAGTCGACAAGGTTGTTGAGGATCTGCGCCTAGTTATCGACGACGCAGCCCAGCTGGCGCTTGCGGGCGCCAAGGAAAGTGGTGTTCGCACGCTCGTGAACCTTAATCCGCTGGCCAAGCATGTATTGGTGGACAAGGTCCAGATCCAGCAAGTCCTGGTCAATTTGCTCCGAAACGCTGTCGAAGCGATGGCCTCGTCAACAGTACGGGATCTTCATATCGCAACATGCAAGCGTCCCGACGGATTCATCGAAATCAGCGTTCGGGATACGGGGCCGGGTGTCGCCGCAGAAATCAGGCCCCGCCTTTTCGAAGCCTTCGTCAGCAGCAAGATTGACGGGATGGGGCTGGGGCTATCGATTTGCCGGACGATCGTTGAGGCCCACGGTGGACGCATTGCAGCAGAATATCCGGACGATGGCGGCACCATTTTCAAGTTCACCCTGATCGATGCCGATGCGGAGGAAGATGATGAACGCTGACCGCGTTGTGCACCTTGTGGATGACGAGGAGGCAATCCGGAAGTCTGCCGGGTTTGTGCTGTCCCGGGCCGGGTTCAAGGTTCATCCCCACGGCTCTGGAGTCGAGTTTCTCAAGCACGCAAAACACGCTCCAATTGGCTGCGTTTTGCTGGACGTGCGAATGCCGGACATGGATGGGCTCGAGGTTCAGCGGGTGATGGCCGAGCGCGGGATCAACATGCCGGTCATCGTTCTGACCGGACATGGTGATGTAACCACGGCTGTGCAGGCCATGAAGGCCGGCGCTGTCGAGTTTCTCGAAAAGCCGTTTGAAAAGGCCTCACTGCTCGATGCATTGGAGCGCGCATTCGGGCGACTAGAGCAGAATGACGCGCGTGAAATCGAAGAGCGGGAGGCTCGCACCAAGATTGCAGCGTTGACACCGCGCGAACGGGAAATTCTCGAAGGCCTCGCCAAGGGCTACCCGAACAAGACGATTGCATATGACCTTGGCTGCTCGTCCCGCACGGTCGAAGTGCACAGGGCGAGCCTGATGCAGAAGCTGGACGTCCACAGCCTTTCCGATCTTCTGCGAATAGCGATTGCAGCGGGCCTTTAGCGGATTCGAGCCGCGGTTGCGATATCTACGTACGGACTGCTTTCGCGCACTCTGCGACTGTCGCTGGTATCGATTTTCACAATCTCGGAACCCATGTCCGACGGACTCATCAATCTCGACGTTAAGCGGCTCAAGGTTCTCGTCACCGACGATGAAGCTGGCATTCGCCGATCGCTGCAACTTTTGCTGCACGCGAAGGGCTACGACGCGCACTGTTACACCACCGCGTCTACCTTACTGGCAGATCACGAGGCGCGCTCGGCCGATTGCATCATCGCCGACTACAACATGCCTGATATCGATGGCCTCAGTTTACTCCAAGCGCTCCGGAAAACCGGCTGGCACGGGGACGCCATCTTGATTACGGCCTATTGCAGCGATGACCTGACGCGGCGCGCCAAGGCTTGCGGATATGCCGAAGTTATCGCGAAACCCTTTATCAGGCGGCCCATCCTCGACGCACTGCAACGCTTCTGCGAATGTCGGTAAGCGTCGGCCTGGCCCCACCTTGCGGGGCTGAAGCACAGCGCCGAGTCTCCGCGCCCTGATCGGGTGGAGGGCGCTGGTGCTATGACGATGCCATGTGATGATGCTGGCACTAGCCGGGCAATGCGCTTCGAGGTGTTCACTGGCGCGGGGCGGCGGCGGGATTGGCCGCCAGAGGTGAAGGCATCGATCCTGGCCGAGAGCTTTTCGGGGCAGGAGACGGTCTGCTCGGTTGCGCGGCGGCACGGCATGAGCCCATCGCAACTGTTCACCTGGCGCCGGCAACTGCGCAAGCAGATGGAGAGCGAGGGCGCAGGCGTCCCGGCATTCGTCCCCGCTATCGTCGATGTTGCTCCGGCAGAGGAGCCAGCAGCTGCGATGCAGCGTCCGAAGCGTCGGCGGCGCTCCAAGGCGAGCGCAGTGGAACTGGAGATCGACGGCGTGGCGGTGAAGATCAGCCGCGGCGCGGATGCCGGGGTGATTGCCGCGGTGATCGAAGCGCTCCGGGCCACCCGATGATCGGACCCGGCGCAGGTGCCAAGGTGATGGTGGCAACCCGCCCAGTGGACTTCCGCAAGGGACCCGACGCCTTGGCTGCGCTGGTGGGTGCGGAGTATGGCGGCGATCCCTATTCCGGCGTGATCTACGTGTTCCGGGCCAAGCGCAGCGACCGGATCAAGCTCGTCTGGTGGGACGGCACGGGACTGTGCCTGATGGCCAAGAGACTGGAGTCTGGCGGGTTCAAGTGGCCGGCGATCCAGGACGGTGTGATGCGGCTGACGGCGGCGCAGCTGGGGGCCTTGCTCGAGGGTCTGGACTGGCGCCGGGTGCATGGCGGACGCCGTCCGATCGCCCCGCAGATTGCCGGTTGACGGGGGTTCCTCCTGCTGATTCACTCCTTCCATGCTCATGGAAGCGGACCTTCCCAACGACGTCGAAGCGCTCCGCGCGCTCGTCCTCGAGCAGGCCCGCGAGCTTGATGCGCTGAAGGTTTTCCAGGCCGAGATCGAACGCCTAAAGGCGATCATCGAGGCCCTGCAGCGGCACCGGTTCGGCCGCCGGTCCGAGCAACTCGATCCCGACCAGTTCGAGCTTGCCCTGGAGGAGGTCGAGACAGCTCTGGCCGACGCCCAGCACGCCGTGGCCAAGGCAAGCAAGGCATCGGCGGATCGCCCGCGCAAGGCCAACCGCGGCTCTCTGCCTGCTCACCTGGAGCGGATCGAACAGATCGTCGATGTCGAGGAAGTCGACGGCGTCAGGGCCTGCCCGTGCTGTGGCGGCGCGCTCCACCAGATCGGTGAGGACGTGGCCGAGCGTCTTGACGTGGTGCCGACCACTTTCCGTGTGCTGGTCACGCGCCGTCCGCGCTATGGCTGCCGCTCGTGCGAGGGCGCGATCGTGCAGGTGCCGGCCCCGGCGCGCATCGTCGAGGGGGGCATCCCCACCGAGGCTCTGATCGCGCAGGTGCTGGTCGCCAAGTACGCCGATCACATGCCGTTATACCGCCAGGCCCAGATCTACGCCCGGCAGGGCATCCAGCTCGATCGCTCGACCCTGGCGGACTGGGTTGGTCGGGCAGCCTGGTACCTGCGCCCCTTGCGCGATCACATCCTCGAGCGATTGCGACGATCCGAGCGGCTGTTCGCGGATGAGACCACGGCGCCGGTGCTCGATCCCGGGCGCGGGCGGACCAAGACGGGCCAGCTCTGGGCCTATGCCCGGGACGATCGACCATGGGGCGGGGAAGATCCGCCGATGGTGGCCTATGTCTATGCCGCTGACCGCAAGGGCGAGCGGGCCGAAGCCCATCTCGGTGACTTTGCCGGGATCCTGCAGGTCGACGGCTTTGGCGGCTATGCCGCTCTGGCCAAGCGCCGGCAGCAGGTGAGCCTGGCCTTCTGCTGGGCACACGTGAGGCGCAAGTTCTACGAGCTGGCTGACAGCTCCCCGGTCGCGACCGAGGTGCTGCGCCGGATCGCCATGCTCTACGCGATCGAGGACGAGGTTCGTGGCACCTCGGCGGAGCAGCGCCGTGCCGTGCGTGCCGAACGGGCCCGGGTCATCGTCGATGATCTGCACGTCTTCCTAGAGGCGCGGCTCCGGCAGGTCAGCGCCAAGAGCAAACTGAGGGCATAGCGTGGAAGGTACGCTAAACAACGCTAAGGGAGAACAACCGAGGAACGCTTAGGCGGCGCGGCTGTCCGGCGGAAGATTGAGGGCCTTGCGGCCAGCGGAAGCGGCGGCTCGATCCCAGAGGAAATCGCCGGAAAAGGCAATATGCTCCCAGCCAACCGGCGACGTATGGACAAGCAGATCATCGGGGACCGGGGCCGCTGCCGATCGCAGATGCTGGGCGGCGTCGGCCATGTAGATCGTGTTCCAATAGACGATCGCCGCGATGACTAGGTTGAGGCCTGATGCCCGATATTGTTGAGCTTCATGGCTGCGGTCGATGATGCGGCCCTGGCGGAAGGTGTAGATCGCTTGCGTCAGGGCATGGCGCTGCTCGCTGTTGTTAAGGCCGGCATGGCATCGCCGGCGCAGATCGGGATTTTCAAGCCAGTCCAGCATGAACAGGGTCCGTTCGATCTTGCCGATCTCCTGTAGTGCGACGTCGAGCTGGTTCTGCCGTTCGTAGGCGGCGAGCTTTCGCAGCATGACCGACGGCGCGACGTGGCCAGCCTTGATCGACCCCACGAGGCGCAGCACGTCGTCCCATTGTTCATTGATGATGTCGGTGCGGATACGCTTGCCCAACAACGGGGCGATGGACGGATAGGCCGAAACCGGCGCGATCGGCGCAAGCCGCCTGTCCGGAAAGTCGCGCAGGCGCGGGCAGAAGCGAAATCCCAGCATCGCGCACAGGGCGAAGACATGATCGGTCGCTCCGCCGGTGTCGGTGTAATGCTCGACGATCCTGAGATCGGTGCCATGGCTGATGAGGCCGTCGAGGACATAGGGCGCTTCATGCGTGGCGGCCGAGATCACATTGACGTGGTAGGGCCCGCGCTGATCGGAAACATGGGTGTAGAAGCTGAAGCCATGATCGACGCCATAGCGGGCGTTGATGTCGCCGCCCGATGCGCCGCGCTTCGCGCCCCTGAAGAACTGACCATCGGAACTGGACGTTGTGCCGTCGCCCCATACCCGCGAGAATGGCAGGCGGTGGTGCGCGTTGATGAGGACGGCGAGCGCCGCGCGGTAGCTCTCGTCGCGGATATAGGCGTCATGGGTCCATAGGAGTTGATCGCGCGTGACGCCCTGGCTCGCGGCGGCCATGCGCGACAGGCCGAGATTGGTGGCGTCGGCGAGGATCGTGGCGAGCAGCGCATTTTCATTGGGACATAGCTCGCCGGTGCGCAGGTTGGTGAACGCCGAAAGAAAGCCAGTTTCCTGCGCCACCTCATGTAGCAGTTCGGTGATACGGATGCGTGGCATCATCGCATCGAGCCGGTCGGCCAGGGCTTCGGCGTCGGGCGTTGCGATCGTGCGAACGGGGGATATCTGGAGGCGGCCGTCGCGGTATCGCACACCCTCCAGAGCGTCGCGCTTCAGGCTCCGGGCGAATTTCTTCAGCCGCCAGTCCAGTTCGCGGCCCCGCTGTTCGAGCCATTCGCCGGCTGTGGGTGGCAGACCAAGAGCCGACACGATCGGCTTGGCCTTCGGTTCGCTTAGCAGGTAGCTGTCGAACTGGCGGTATCCCGTCGATCGTTCCACCCAGACATCACCGGAGCGCAGCTTGTTGCGCAGATGCGCGATAGTCGCGATTTCCCAGAGCCGCCGATTGATCTTGCCGTCATCGCCCATGACGATTTTCTGCCATTCCTTGCGGAAGGGCATCGGAGCGTCGGCAGGCAGATCGCGCTTGCCCGACCTATTGAGGTCGCGCAGCATCTCGATAGCGGCAATCGTTTTCGCGCTGCCCTTTCCGGCCCTGAACTGCAGCGCTTCAAGCAGATCAGGGGCGAACTTGCGCAACGTCGCATAGCGGTCGGCCGCGACCCTCAGCGGATCAAGATTGGCGGTTTCCGCGATCGTCGCCACTTCCGGTCTGGCCTTCAGGAGGGTGTGCCATCCTACTGAGGCATCCAGGACCTCCATAGGATCTTCGCCAGTATCGACTGCATCGGTGAGCGCGTCGATCGTCCTGCGGAAGATCAGCATCAGCCGGGCCACGTTCTTCGACGTGGCGGCATAGCTGCGCGCCTGGGCGTTCTTCGCGCGGGTGAAGATGCCGCCGATCAGCTTGTCCGCCATCTCCAGGGCGCTGTCCGTCAGCCGTTCTTCAAGATCGAGCAGGAAGGCAACGAGCGTGGCGCGTCGCCGGGAGGGAATATAGCGCTCGATCATATAGGCAGGCGACGCACGGCCTTCCCTGACATATTGCCGAAATCGGTCCGCGTGGATGCGGCCCGCGACGTCGGGGGAAATGCCGATCTTCCGCACCTGCCTCAGACGGTCGAGGATCTGGCGGACGTGATCGGGCTTGGCCGCGACGGGGATGGTCTTAAGCAAGGCGAGATGGCTCATGCCGCCGGCGGCGTCGAAGAGCTGATCGAGGGCCTGGACCTGTTCGGCGCTGAGATCGGCGATCAGGGCGTGGGCGGCCTGCTTGCGCGCGCGGGCACGTCCCGCGCTGCTGGCGCGTTCGATGGTGGAGATGGACGGCAGCAAAATCCGGGCCTCGCGCAGGGCGGTGACCACGCCCATCGCAATCGTCATCCCCTTGTCGGTCGCCCATGCCGTTCTCGCGGCCGCCTCGACCATGAAGGGAATATCGGCGCGGGTTGGCCCCCGAAGCCCCAAACGCGCCGCCAGCTCACGGGCATGATCCGTCATTGTCTGATCCCGCGCCGCATAGTTGGCCAGCTCGGTTACGTGCAGACCAAGTTGCTCCGCGACGAAAGCGGCGAGATCATGGGGTATTGCTCCCCTGTCCTGTATCAACTGCGCAAGCGTGATGCCCGGGTGCCGCAGGAGCGCGAGTTGCAGCGCCACGCCCAACTGGTTCCGTCGCTCCCGTCGCGCGCCGATGATCTCGATATCGGAAGGCTCGAAGGTATAGAGCCGGGCCAAATGGTCGCGATCGGTCGGGATGGCGAGTATCTGATCGCGTTCGCTCTCGGTCAGGAGTTGATGCTTGCGCTTCGTCATGCCGTTTCCTGTCCACAAAAGGTCATCTGGGCCTATGGACAGCGAGGAGTAAAGAGACATAGTATGTGGACGGATATGGGTGGGGCGCAGCGGCTGCCCTCCATAGCGTCCACAGAACGACCGTTTGGGAGACGTGCGGCATGGGTGATATTCTGGGCTATGCCCGCGTCAGCACCGGCGATCAGGACGTTGCGGGCCAGACCATGCGTCTGGAGAAGGCTGGCGCCATCAAAATCTTCACCGATGTCATTTCAGGTAAGAGCATGGAACGGCCCGGTCTGGCTGAGCTAATCGCCTATGCCCGCAAGGGTGACACGCTGGCGGTGGTCCGCCTCGATCGGCTTGGGCGCTCGCTTGCCGAACTTCTCACCACGGTTGAGACGCTACGCGGTCAGGGCATCGCGCTCCTGAGCCTTGAAGAAAAGATCGACACTTCGTCAGCTGCCGGCGAGCTCATCTTCCATGTGTTTGGGGCCATCGCCCATTTTGAGCGACGGCTGATTTCTGAGCGAACCAGAGATGGTATTGCCGCCGCCCGTGCTAAGGGCAAACAGCCTGGCCGTCAGCCGCTGGACATGTCCAAAGTGGATGCGGCCATCAAGCTGGTCGAAGCTCGTATCTCGCCTACCGAAGCAGCGCGGCAACTCGGCATCGGCCGATCGACCATTTATCGCGAAATGCGTAGGATGGGAATCGAACGGCCCGCCTGATTAAGCGCCCGTCCGTTCGCATCGAGCGTTCGCCATGCGTTCTCGCTTAGCGTTGTTTAGCGTACTTTCCACGCTATGCCCTCCGCTTCGATCACGGCCGCAATCATTCCAGCATCGGCGCCACTCGCGATCTTCACCGCAACGCCGTCGATCTCCAGTTCCATGGCCGTCGCCGCTTGCCGCGTCGCGCCGGAGTTGGAGAAGCGGCAGGTGCCGGTGGAACGGTCGGTTCGATCAGTGCTGGCACAAACGTTTCGGAGACCGGCTCTGCCGCTAACGGCGCCAATCTGTGGTCCACCAACTGCCGATGCAAGTTCTTGCGCCAGGCGCAAATCTGCGACGGATCCAACCCATGGCGACGCGCCACAGCACTCACCCCCACACGCACAAGGTGGGTGTGAGACACCGCTCTTACGATGCAAAAGCCGACGAACACGAGATCACCCGCATCAAATACCATGTAACATGCAGCCGCCAGAGAAGATGATATACAATCCGTTATCATCTCCCAGACTCGACGGTTATCAGTTCACCCCCATCGCCAACGCCTTTTGGAGCGCAACAAACTGCGTTGTCAGAGCCATGCGAGCCTGGACCAGGAGATCTTCTGCCGCCAATTGCTCATTTTCGGCGGCCAGAGCCACGAGCGCGGAAGATCGCCCCACGCGCCAGGATTGCTGGACAAGGTCATTGCTGTGAACGGCTGATAGGCCATTGCGCGCCTGCATCGCAAACATCTTGCGGGCTTCGCCGAACCGGTTGAGCGAGCCCTCCGCATCCTGGAGGGCGGCGAGCACCGTGGCGCGATACCCTGCTGCAGCCTCATCGCGACCGGCGACAGCCTGATCCACACCTGCCCGCCCGCGCCCGAAGTCGGCCAGATTCCACTGGATCGTCGGGCCCGCGACCGACCAGAGATTGTCCGCACTCGTGATATCGCCCTTCAGCGCGCCGCCAAGACCGACTACGCCGGCAAGGCTGACCCTGGGCATCCGGGCAGCTTCCGCCACGCCGATACCGGCGTTTGCGGCGTGAAGACGTTGCGCGGCTGCCCTGATGTCGGGACGCCGTGCAAGCATGGCCGCAGGATCGCCTACCGCCACCTCGACCGGAGGAAGCGGAACCGTGCCGGGCCCATCGAGCATGGTGTCGAGCGCACCCGGTGCCTCTCCCGCCAGCACGGCGATCGCGTCCTTGTGATCGTTCACTTCCGCTTCCAGGGCAGCAACCGTCTGTCGCCTGGCCTCCACGCCGCGGTCGGTCTGCTCGCGCTCGATACGCGACACCTTGCCCGCCCCTTCGAGCTGCGCGGTGAGATCGGCGATCTTCTGCTGGTTGGTGAGCAAATAGCGGGCAATCTCCAGACGCTGCCGGCTTGCGCGCAGCGCGATATATTGGCGCGCGATCTCTGCAGTCAGAGTGAGACGCGTATCGTCCGCATCGGCTTGCGCCGCGCCGAATTGCGCGCGCGTCGCCTCGATGTTCCGTCGCGCGCCGCCGAAGAGATCAATCTCCCACAGCGCGTCGAACCCCGCGAGGAACAGCGACGAGGATTTGGCCTCTCCGCCCGTCACCAACCCCGGTGCCTGGATATTCCCCGCACCGGCCCCGGCGCCGACAACCGGCGCCAGGGCCGCGCGCGCGCCGCGCATCTGGGATCGCGCCTGTCGGACGCGCGCTTCGGCCACCTCGATGGACGGGTTCGAAGACAGCGCGCGTGTGATCAGCTGATCGAGAAGCGGGTCGTTCAAGGTCCGCCACCATGGCGTCAATTGCGGCGGTACCGGCATCGCGGCCTGATCGGCGCGCACGAAGGTCTTGCTCATCGAAGCCGGCGGCGGCGGTGCCCCATGGAAATTCGGCCCCATCATGCATCCACCGAGCATCGGTATCAGCAGGAGCGGCGGGACAAGAGGAAGCACACGCATTGGCAGAATCTCCGGTTCGGATCGCCTCGGCACAAGCCCGCTGGACAGCCATCGGCGAATCGCTTACTAGCGCACTTAACGGTCGTTCAACAAGTGAGCTTTTCTGATGTCCGATATGCGATCCCAACTGCTCGACACAGCCGCCCGCCTGTTCGCGGAGCGCGGCTATAAGGCCGTGTCGATGCGGGACATCGCCAAGCTGGTCGGCGTGACGCAGGCCAACCTCTATTACCATTTCCGGGACAAGGCCGACCTGATCGAGGCCACGCTTGCCTCGGTGTTCGAGGCCCGCGCCCAGGAGCTGGATGCGTGGCTGGCCCGGCATCCCTCGAACCAGATCGAAGCCTTCGTTCGATGGTTCGTCCAGATGCTCATGACCGACCGGATCTTCGCCCGTCTGCTTTATCGGGAATTGCTGGACGGGGACGAAGCCCGCATCGCCGCCCTTTCGCGCACAGTGCTCCAAAAGCCGTTTCATTCCATCGTCGCGGCAGTGCGGAAAGGCAGGTTGGACGTGCCCGCCAGGGAAGTCGCGCTGTCGCTAGTCGGCTTCGCCCTGGGGCAAGTACTGGTTCTGCCTCTAGCGCCCGGGCTGACCGGAGAAAGCGAGACAGCCGACACAGTGGATCGGGTGGTGGCGCGGTTCCTAGCCCTGATCCAACCCGCGACGGTGGAGGCCTGACATGGGCCGCGATTTCCCGCCGATGAAGGCGCTTGCCCTGTCACTCCCATTGCTGCTCGCAGGTTGCGGCAGCGGACACGAAGCGTCGCAATCGGCGGAACCTCCGGCGGTCGATCTTCCGGTGACGACCGCTTCTCCGGCGGCATCGATGGACGGCGCCACGGCAAGCGGCACCGTCGAAGCCGATGACCGGGCACAACTCGTCGCTCGCGCTTCGGGTACGATCCGTGCGGCAGGTCTCTACGATGGCCAGCCTGTCAGGCGCGGACAGATCCTGGCGACCATAGACGCCCGGCAAGCCGAGGCCGCGGTTCGCCGCGCACGCGCCGGGCTGGATGCGGCTCTCGCCGAGCAGCATGACGCACGTGGCGACGTCGCGCGCGATGCACCACTCGCCCAGAGCGGGGCCCTCGCAACGGATGCCTATCGCAAGGAGCAGCTCCGCAACGACGCGGCGGTGGCCGGAGTCGCCCAAGCACAGGCGGCGCTCGCCACAGCGCAAGCGGATCGCAGCTATACCTCCATCGTCAGCCCGATCGACGGTGTCGTCGTCTCCCGGCAGATTCACGACGGCGACATGGTGATGCCCGGTTCGCCGCTGGTGACCGTGGAAAGCCGGGGTCGACTATTGTTCCGCTTTGCCGCTCCCCAGGCGAGCCTCGGGCTATTCGCGCCCGGCTCGACGGTTCCGGTGCTGCTCGACGGGCGAGAGGATCGCCCCGTGACCGGCCGGGTCCGGGGCGTCGTCCCCTCGGCCGATCCCGCGACGCGGCGCTATACAGTTGAGGTCGTCCTTCCCGCCGATAGCGGGATCATGCCAGGCATGTTCGGACGTGTCCGGCTTCCTTCGGTGGGCGACCAGGGCAATAGCGGAAGCGCTGTTTCCGTCCCTGCCGCCGCGGTCGCCGATCGCGGCGGGCTGACCGGCGTGTTCGTGGTCGGCAAGGACCAGCGCGTCACCTTCCGATGGGTGCGGCTGGGCGACCCTGTTGGTGATCGTGTCGTCGTGACCTCCGGCCTCTCGACAGGCGAGCGCATCCTGGCCCGCGTCGACCCGACTGTCCGAGACGGCGCGCGCCTTGCCGACGGAGCGGCGCGATGACAGAAGCCCCGCTCAATCTCGCGGGCCGCCTCGCAAAGACGTTCATCACTTCCAAGCTGACCATCGTCTTCCTGCTCGCCTCGCTGCTGCTGGGAACGCTGGCCGTAGCGCTGACCCCGCGCGAGGAAAATCCCCAAATCGTGGTACCGGGCGCGATGGTGACAGTGGCGCTGCCTGGCGCGACTGCCGAGGAGGTGGACCGGCTGGTGGTCGCTCCACTCGAAGGCGTGCTCAGCGAAATGACCGGCGTCGATCACAGCTATGGCGTGGCCCAGCCCGGCGTCGGCATGGTGCAGGTCCAGTTCAAGGTCGGCCAGCCGCCCGAAGATTCGCTGGTCAAGCTTTACAACCGGGTGATCGCCAACCGTGGCCGGCTTCCAGCGGACGCGGGTATCCCGTTGATCCAGGCCGTCGACGCCGACGACGTGCCCATCGTCACCGTGACGCTCGCTTCCCCCACCTATGACGATTACGGACTCAAGCGACTGGCGGATTCGGTGGCCGAACGGCTTCGGAGCACGCCAGGCGTCTCGGTGGTGTCCGTCTATGGTGGCCGCAACCGCGAGATTGATGTCGCCTTCGATCCGGTCCGGCTCCAAGCCTTCTCGATATCGCTCGCCGAAGCGCGTGGAGCGTTGGCCGCCTCCGATGTAGGCCTTAACCTGTCGGGACCGGTGGAGGCGGGCAAACTCGAACGACTACGCTATGCCGGCGAACTGGGATCGGCGGCAGCGGTTCGTGACTTGGTGATCGGCGTGCGCAACGGCCGCACGATCAAGATCGGCGATGTCGCCACGGTGTCGGACGGCCCGCGCGACGAGATCATGCATCTCAGCCGCTTCGCCTTCGCGGCTGGCGACCCTCGCGCCAAGCTGGGCGAAGGCGAAATGCCCGCGGTCACCATCGCCGTGGCGAAGAAAAAGGGTGAGAATGCCGTCACCGTGTCCGAAGCCGTGGCCAACCGAGTCGAACGGATGCAGGCGAGCTTCATCCCCCGCGCGGTCCATGTCGTCACCACCCGGGACGACGGCCAGAAAGCCGACGAGGCCGTCGACGGGCTGATGGAGCATCTGGCGATCGCGCTCATCACCGTCAGCTTCATCATGCTGCTGTTCCTCGGCTGGCGCGAGGCGCTGATCGTTTCGGTGACGGTGCCCGTCATCTTCTCGATCACCCTTGGCGCCGATCTGCTTGGCGGGGTGACGATCAACCGCATCACTCTGTTCGCGCTGATCCTGGCGCTGGGCTTGCTGGTCGATGCGTCGATCGTCGTCATCGAGAACATCCACCGCCATTATCATGGCCACTCTACGGCCGCGAAGGAGGACGTGACCGTCCTCGCCACCAACGAAATCGGCGGCGCCACCAATCTCGCGACCTTTGCCGTGATGCTGGTGTTCGCGGCGCTGCTGCTCGTGACCGGCATGGCTGGCGATTATTTCTACCCCATCGCCTACAATGTCCCGATCGCGATGCTCGCCTCCATCGTCGTCGCCTATATCGTCACCCCATGGGCGGCGAACCGCTGGGTCAAGCGACCGGCTCCGACCGGCGGCATATTGGATGATGGAAGCGAGGCAGAATCAGAGGCAAACACCCATGAGGAGCGCAAGCCCGACAAGTTGCGGGACGTCTATCTCTGGCTGATCAAGCCGTTGCAGGAGCGTTCGAGCGCGCGCCGGGCCCTGATGATCGGTGCAATCCTCGCTCTGCTCCTATCGGCGGCGCAAGGCGGTTGGCAGTTCATCCGCCCATCCGGCGTGGGCGGGCCAGTGCCCCCGCTCGGCGTCGCCATGGGCTTTCTGCCCAAGGACAACAAGAACACCTTCAACATCGTCATCACCATGGTCGAAGCCAGCCCGGTCGAAAACACGGCCAGGATGGTCCATGAGATCGACGGACTTCTTGCCGCTGATCCGCTGGTGACGAACTATCAGAACTGGATCGGACAGGCCGGCGTCCCGGATTTCAATGGGCTGATGCAGGGCAGCTCGCTTCGAACGGGCGAGAATGTCGCCGAAATCCGCGTCAACCTTGTGGACAAGCAACATCGTTCGGAAAGTTCGATCATGCTTGTTCGCGAGTTGCGCACGAAGGTCGATGCCATCCGTGCCCGTTATCCGGGCGCCCAGGTGAGGCTGGTCGAAGATCCGCCGGGGCCGCCTGTGCGCGCCACGGTATTGGCGGAGTTACACGGCGAGGATCTGGTAGGCCTGCGTCGACTGGCTAAACAGGTCGAAGCCGAGTTTGCCAAGACCTACGACATGGTCGATATCTCAAACAGCGAGCCCACCGACGTGGCGCAATGGCGCTTCGTGCCAGACCGTGAAAAAGCGGCACTTTCCGGCGTATCGGCCGCGGATATCGCTAATGTCCTGGGCCTCGTCTACGATGGTCAGGTAGTCGGGCGCGCGCATATCGATCCTGAGCGCAATCCCGTTCCGATCCGGGCCTATGTGCCGCGAGCAGAGCAGCCTGCGCCGTCCCAACTCGAGGGTCTCTATGTGACCGGTCGGGAGGGACGTCAGATTCCGTTGGCCGAACTCGTCCGACGCACTCCGACCGAGGCCGACAAGCCGATCCAGCGTAAGGACAATGAGCGCGTGATCTTCATCGGGGGAGAACTCTCGCACAGCGTGCCGGTCTATGCCGTGCTCGATCTTAACCGCCGCTTGTCCAGGATGCACGCGCCCGACGGCCAGCCACTCGCCATCGGTAATCTCAGCCTCAGCGAGGCCGCGCCTGATATCATCAACGGCTACCAACTTCTTTGGAATGGTGAAATGCGCATGACGCTCGATATCTACCGCGACATGCTGATGGCGCTCGGCGCTGCGCTGACCGCAGTCTATTTCCTGCTCGTCGCCTATTACAAGTCGTTCCTCATTCCGCTGATCGCGATGTCCGCTGTGCCACTCGGGATCATTGGTATCTTTCCGGGGCACTGGCTGCTGGGTACCGACTTCTCCGCGACCTCGATCGTCGGCATCATCGCACTCTCCGGCGTGGTGATCCGTAACTCGCTGCTCATTATCGACTTCATTCAGGACAACCAGAAGCATGGCATGCCTCTCGCGGAGGCTGCCCGCATGGCCGGCGCCGTGCGCCTGCGCCCGATCCTGCTGACTACGCTTGCCATTGTGCTGGGCTCGGCCATCATGCTTCCCGACCCCGTGTTCGGCGGCCTCGCCATCTCGCTTATCTTCGGTACGCTTGCCTCGACCGCGCTCACCATCTTTGTCGTACCCCTTCTTTACGAGAGGTTCTTGCGGATATGAAGCACCCCGGATCTTCGATGGCGCGTCGTCACCGGCAAATCCGGCAATTGATACGAACTGACCACCAAGCGCTCGGATTGAGGGAGACACTGACTGGCCTGCGGCCGGGTTGGTGGAAACCGGGATAGGATTTGCTAACGTTTGCTCATGGCTCAATGCTGTCGAACGCTTCTATGCCAAGCTCACCCGACGGCGGTTGAAAAACGGCATATTCCACTCCGTCGTCGATCTGCAGGACGCCATCAACTGTTTTATCTCGGAACAACACCTATGACCCGCACCCCTTCGTCTAGAAAGCCGATTCCGATCAAACATCGCCGCCGTCAGGCGCGGACACCAAACGTTGCAAGTAATCCGTTCTCATGTTCGCCACTCCGAGGAAAAGGTACGAGGGTCTTCCAATACAATTTGCCGGATGTCCTTTTTGGAGAGCTTGCCGGTGGCGGTGTGCGGCAGTTCGTCAACGATGATAAGATCATCCGGCACGCACCACTTGGAGGTCTTGCCCTTGTAATGGGCACGCATTTCGGCACGGCTAAATTCGGCACCGGGCTTCAGCACTGCCACCAGCACCGGGCGCTCTCCCCAACGGGTGTCCGGCCGGGCGACGATGGCCGCCTCCTTTATGGCTGGGTGAGCTTGGGCGATGTTTTCCAGATCGATTGAGGAGATCCACTCGCCACCGGATTTCACAACGTCCTTGGTGCGGTCGACAATCTGGATGAAACCGTCCTTGTCTATGGTCACCACGTCGCCGGTGTCGAACCAGCCTGGATACTGCTCGTGGGCGGAGCCAGCGGCGGCGTTGAAATAGGCCGCGGCCACCCACGGTCCACGCACCAGCATCGAGCCGAAGCTCCTGCCATCGTGCGTCACCTCGCGCCCTTCGCCGCCGACCACACGGAACTCCATGCCGAACACCGGCCGGCCCTGCTTGCATTCCAGCGCCAAACGATCCTCTGCGGGCAGGAGACGGTGCTTGGGCTTCAGCGCCGCGGAAAGGCCCAGAGGGCTGGTCTCCGTCATGCCCCAGGCCTGTCGCACCTCCACCCCCTTGTGGTGAAATCGACTGATCATGATGGCTGGTACCGCCGACCCGCCGATGATCACCCGCTTGAGAGAGGTAAACTCTTTGGCGTGGCCGTCCATCCAATCCAAGAGGCCGAGCCACACGGTGGGCACGCCGGCGGTGGACGAGACGCCCTCCGCCTCGAACAATGCGTACAGGCTCGCCCCGTCGAGCCGCGCGCCGGGCAGTACCAGCTTGGCGCCCACCATGGGCACTGCAAAGGGCAGGCCCCATGCATTTACATGGAACATGGGGACGATGGGGCACACCACGTCATTGGCAGAGAGCCCCAGCGCATCCGGCGCAGTGATGGCCATAGCGTGCAGCACGCTGGAGCGGTGGGAATAGAGCACGCCCTTGGGGTCACCCGTGGTGCCCGAGGTGTAGCACAGGCCGGAGGCAGTGTTCTCGTCGAAGCTTGGCCAGTCGAAGCTGTCCTGCTCGCCGTCGATGAGGGTCTCGTAGCACTTCAGGTCTGGCAGCTTCTGCGCGAGGATGTCGGATTCAGGCATGTGCGCTGTGTCTGTCATCGCCACCACCGCCTTCAGGCCATTCAACTGGTCCGCCAGTTCCTCGATGACGGGCAGGAAGGTGAGGTCGAAGAACAGCACGCTGTCACCAGCATGCTCGATGATGTAGGCTATCTGCTCGCGGAATAGCCGTGGGTTGATGGTGTGGCACACGAAGCCGGACCCGGACACGCTGTAATACAGTTCCATGTGCCGATAGTCGTTCCACGCCAGCGTGCCGACGCGGTCTCCGGTCTCCAGACCCATGCGCGCGAGCGCACTCGCGAGCTGTCGGCTGCGCCGGGCGAGGTCCGCGTAGGTGTAGCGGTGGAGGCCGCCTTCCATCGTGGCGGATACGACTTCGGCGTCACCGTGATACGCCTCAGCATGCCTCAGTATCCCTGACACCAGCAGCGGCACGTCCATCATGGTTCCGAGCATTGTTTCCCTCCGATTATTTGGTGCTTGTGCGTGGGTTCCGGGCGTCGGTCGTCTCGGCCAGATCTTCAAAAGGCGTCGGCGTCGAGCGCCATGAGCGAGGACGCGCCGCTGGCGAGTGCGGCTTCCAGGCCGAGCGTCTGCGGCAGCATGCGCTCTACGAAGAAGCGGGCAAGGGCGGTCTTGCGCACTTCCACAGCCGTCGCCTCGTCCAGGGCCGGCACGGCGGCGGCCATGCGCACCCACATCCAGCCGAAGGAGACGAGAGCGAACAGGCGCAGATAGTCAGTGGCCGCCGCACCCAGTTCCGCTCCACCGCCACTCCCGGCGAGGCGCTGCGTCACCCGCTCCAGCCGCGCCAGGGCTTGCGCCACGGGCGCCACCAGCCCTTCACCGGCGGTTGGCAGCGCGGCGTCGAGTTCTGCGCGGATCAGGGCGAAGAAGCGTTGGGTCAGCGTGCCGCCGTCGAGGGCGAGCTTGCGTCCCACGAGGTCCATGGCCTGAACGCCATTGGTGCCTTCGTAGATCTGGGCGATGCGGGCATCGCGCACATACTGCTCCATTCCCCATTCGCGGATGTAGCCGTGCCCCCCCAGCACCTGCTGGGAGGCCACCGCGGTCTCGAAGCCGAAATCGGTGAAGGCGGCCTTTACCACCGGCGTCATGAGCGCCACGAGGAGGTCAGCCTCCTTTCGCACTGCGGCATCCGTATGGCGGTCGGCGATATCCATCTGCAGCGCCGTCCATATCGCGAGGGCGCGCGCGCCTTCGGCGAAGGCGCGCCCCGACAGCAGCATCTTGCGCACGTCGGGATGGTCGATAATTGCCACTGGGCCTGGCGTGCCGTCGCTGCCGCCGCCCTGCAGGCGCTCCTTGGCATAGGCGACGGCCTTCTGATTGGCTGCTTCGGCGATGCCGAGGCCCTGGATGCCGACGAACAGCCGTTCCGCGTTCATCATAGTGAACATGGCATTCAGTCCGCGGCCCGGCTGTCCCACCAGCCAGCCGGTAGCGCCATCATAGTTCATCAAACAGGTGGGCTGCGCATGAATGCCCATCTTGCGCTCCAGTGCACCGACGCTCATGGAATTGCGTGCACCAAGGCTGCCGTCGGCATTCACCAGGAATTTCGGGGCGAGGAACAGGCTGATGCCTTTCACGCCCTTGGGCGCGTCCGGCAGGCGGGCAAGCACCAGATGGACGATGTTGCCGCCGAAATCCTGATCGCCGGAGGAAATGAAAATCTTCGTGCCGGTGATAGCGAAGGAGCCGTCAGCGTTCGGCACGGCCCGGGTCGAAAGCAAGCCAAGGTCGGTTCCGGCGGAGGACTCCGTCAGCGCCATGGCGCCAGTCCACTCGCCGGAGATCATCTTCGGCAGGAAGGCTGCCTTCAATTCCGCTGAAGCATGATGGCCGATGGCTTCTGCCGCCCCGCGGGTGAGGCCGGGAAACAGTCCGAAGGACAGGTTGGCCGAGGACAATATCTCGTCGAGCAGAATCTGTAGCACCCGCGGCAGACCCTGGCCACCATAGGCAGGGTCGCCCGAGAGCGAGCACCAGCCAGCCTCCGCGAAAGCGAGGTAAGCGGCAGCAACGCCGCTGGGGGTGGTGACGACACCGTTTTCGAGCGTGCAGCCCTCCTCGTCACCTGGGCGGTTCAGCGGCTCCAGTACACTGGTTGCGAACTTGCCAGCCTCCTCCATAATAGTGACGGCGAGCTCTGTATTCACCTCCTCATAGCCAGGTAGGCTGGCCATGATCGCGTCGAAGCCGAACACCCGCCGCAGCAGGAAGGAGATATCCGCGACGGGAGCGGTATAAATAGTCATAGTATCATTCTCGGAAGATCAGTTTCGCAGGGGCTTGCCGGGGCGAGCACAAATCAAATCTTAAAGGTGACGGCCTGTGCCTCCTCACCCAGACCATTGACAACCCCCTTAGATCGACTAGGCAACAATTCCACCATCGTCATTTTACTCCGTCATATGTTGAATGACCTGCGGGATACGCAATGGGCGGTGCATCATTAGGGTCAACATATAGTTTTCCATGCGATGTATTCGAATATATATTCAAAAACGAAGGGTAACCCCAACGCTCGTCAGAATGGGATCGATGTCGAGCCGGGTCAGCGCGGGCGCTCCACCTAGCGAACCTGACGCGTGCGTGGAGAATGGAACATACCGAACGTCAGCGTTCAGCATCCATGATTTATTGAGTTCGTACCGAACGCCCAATTGCCCAGTCGGCGCCCAACTGTCGCGGATGTTGAAATCGCTCAATGCTCCGTCGTGCTTGTTGAAGAACAGGACACGGCCGACGCCTACTCCCACATAGGGATGAAGCTTGCCCTGGCTATTGAAATGATACTGAGCCGAAAGGATTACTGGTCCATAATGGACCTTGGCCAGTGTCCCGAGCGGTCCGATGCTGCCGGTGCCGTCGATTTCGGCAGGTGCGGGCACCCCCAAAAACACATTGGCGGCGATGTTCGGCGTAAAAAAATACCCGACGTCCAGAGTCGGCGTAGTCGCGTTTCCAATTCGCACGTTAGAGCCGGGTAGAGGTGCGCCCGCCAGAGTGATGTTCGGGGCGTTCTCATCCACAAAAACCTCGGTCGCATTCACAGTGACAGCCCATCGCTTCAGTTTCGGCGAGTCCTGCGCGGAAGCGGGCGTGGCAAGAACGGCACTCAGTAGGAACAATGCTCCGGCAAGCGGCAAAGCCGTTGGATCCGCAGGCTTACGAATGAAGGTCATGTTATTCTCCTCTCCTTGTGATGCGCCGCCACTGCAGGACGTCGTCTGTAATTTGTCGGCCAGATCAGCCGTCGGAATGCCCGTTCATCCGACCTGACTTCGCTGCCTGGCACCTAGCGATACGGTGGAGGATGATCCCTCCTCCGTGCCCGCCATGAGCCTTGTTTTCCCGAGAATGAGTTCGGCGGCCCGTTCCGCGATCATCATCGTTGGCGCGTTGGTGTTCCCGGCGACGAGGGTGGGCATGATGGAGGCATCGACGACACGAAGGCCCTCCACCCCGCGGACGCGCAACGCCGGATCGACGACGGAATGCGGATCTCTTCCCATCCGGCATGTCCCAACCGGGTGGTAGATCGTTTCGGCCCGATGGCGGATGTCCGCTATGACGTCAGCTTCGCTCTCGATTGACGATCCGGGAACCAGCTCGCGTTTCGAAAAGGTCGCTATCGACGGCGCCGACAGGATCTGACGCCCGATCCTTACCGCCCAGACCATCGTCTCGATGTCTTCGGGAGCCGAGAGATAGGCGGGATCGATCAAGGGATCGTCGAGCGGATTCCGGCTCTTTAGCCCGATCCGTCCCCGGCTCTTCGGCAACAGATCGCAGACATGCAACGTGTAGCCATAGCCGAAGGCGATCTGGCGGCCGTGGTCCTTCAGCAGAGTAGGAAGGAAGTGAAACTGCAGGTTCGGGCGACTTTGTGAGGGTGAGCTTTTGACGAATCCGCCGGATTCGGCAACGTTGCTCGTCAGAAACCCCCGCCTCTGGAACACATAGGATAATGCGCCAGCCAGCGCTCGCGGGATGAATGATGGGGCAACCCCGATCGGCGTGCGATCGCTCGCCTCGTGCATGATCGTGATGTCGAGATGATCTTGCAGGTTTTTTCCAACCGCCGGCAGATCGACGACGACCGGAATGCCGAACACCCCTAATTCTGCCGCGTCGCCGATGCCGGAAAGCATCAGCAACTGTGGTGAATTGATCGCACCGCCCGACAGAATGACCTCGCCCCTGGTGCGCAGGTCGGTGAGCTTGTCACCCGACGCATAGGTCACCCCGACAGCTTTGCGCCCTTCCAGAATGATCCGCGTTGCCCGCGCTCCGGTTACTATTCGGAGATTAGGCCGCCCTTTTGCGCCTGACAGAAAGGCTCGGGCGGAACTCCAACGCCGCCCTTTGCGTTGCGTAACCTGGTAGAAGCCGATCCCATCCTGCGTGTCGCCATTGAAATCGGCGTTGTGCGAATACTGCGCTTCTTGCCCAGCCTCCACGAATGCTTCGCTCAGCCGGTTGACGGTCCGAAGATCGCTGACATGAAGCTCGCCATAACCGCCGTGGTGCGCGTCGGATCCGAATCGCTCGTTCGCCTCCATCGCCTTGAACAACGGAAGGACATTATCGAAGGACCAGATTGGGTCGGCCGCCTCTCCCCAGGCGTCATAGTCCTCGCGATGACCACGGATATAGACCATTGCATTGATCGAGCTTGAGCCGCCGAGTGTCTTTCCACGCGGCCAGAACAGTCTCCGGTTGCCGAGGTTGGGCTGCGGCTCAGTCTCGTAGGCCCAGTTGAGCGTCTTGCTCTTGGAAAGAAGCGCGATCCCGATGGGCATGTGGATCAGCGGGCTGCGGTCCGGCGGCCCCGCTTCGAGCAGACAGACCTTTATGTCAGGGTTTGCCGACAAGCGCTCTGCTAGCAAACAACCAGCGGATCCCCCACCCACTATGATATAATCAAACATCCATGTCTCCGATCTGTAGTGCCAAGACCACTCTCTGTCTGGGCGCTCAGCCTAGAATGCGAACCGTAATATCGATCAATCGCTTCACGGCGGGCGTGTAGGGCGGAAACAGAAGCCGCAAAACAGAGAACCTGTCCCTCAACACTGCGCGTTCGTGCGAGAATGCCTTGAAGCCGTGGAAGCCATGCGCGCTTCCGATACCGCTGTTGTTGACCCCTCCGAACGGCAGATTGGGGTGCAGGTACTGGACGACGTTCTGGTTGATACAAACACCGCCGGAACTGGTCCTTTCGATGATTGATTCCCAAGCTGGGGCATGCTTGCTGAAGATATAAAGAGCGAGCGGCTTGGGGCCGGTGTTGATTGTATCGATAACGCGGCTGATATCGTCATATTCGATCACTGGCAGAATCGGCCCGAAAATTTCTTCCCGCGAAATTGCCATTTCGGGGTCGGTCCCCCCGATCAGCGTTGGCGAGAGATATTTCTGATCCGGATCGCGGACCCCGCCTTCGAGGACCAGCGCGCCACGCGAGGTTGCATCGTCTAGCAGCGCGCTGAGGCGATCGAAATGCCGAGAATTTACGATCCGCCCGTAATCCGCACCGCATTTCTGATCGCGCTCCGTCTCCCCGTATACGCCCCGGATTTCGCGGCGGAGGGCATCGACCAGGGGCTTCGCCTGATCGCGTGCGACATAGATGTGGTCGGGTGCGATGCAGGTTTGGCCATTGTTGGAGAACTTCCCCCAGACAATCTTGCGCGCTGCATCGTCGATATCGGCTGTCGAATCGACGATCGTTGGGGATTTGCCGCCGAGTTCGAGTGTCACCGAGGTCAGGTGCTTTGCGGCTGCCGCCATCACGATCTTGCCGACCTGTGGGCTACCGGTGAAGAAAATGTGGTCGAAAGGCAGGTCGAGCAGTGCCTGCGAGACCGAGGCGTCGCCCTCGCAGACGGCAACCCGATTCGCCGGGAAGGTTTCCTCCACGATCTGCCGGATGACGGCTGATGTCGCCGGCGTCAGCTCGGACGGCTTGAGCATGACCGTATTACCGGCGGCCAAGGCGGATACCAACGGTCCAAAGGTCAGATTGACCGGATAGTTCCAGGGCGCGATGATCAGACACACGCCTCTGGGTTGGTAGCGAACCTGCGCGGTCGTGCCGAACATGCCGAGCGAGCCTCGAACGCTGTGCGGCTTCGACCAGGACTTCAGGTTCCGCCGGGCGTGGGATATCTCCTGATAGACCGGGAAGAGTTCGGTCAGCCGCACCTCAGGTTCCGGCTTCCTGAAATCAGCATCTAGCGCCCTGATGATGTCGCCTTCGCGCCGCTTGATCGCATTCTTCAGCCGCGTCAGGCTATCCAGGCGTTCCTGCAGGCCGAACCGCGCTCTGTCCCGTTCGGCTGCCTCGCGTTGACAGGCAAAAAGGGACTGAACCTCCTTCATGCCGCCGCCCGAGTCGGAAATGGCGCGCGTGAATGCTTGGATATTCATGGAGTTCCCCTCAAGCTGACGCAGCGACCAGAGCCACAGCGCGGCACCCGGCGCCCATCAGAAGTCGAGACGCTCATAATCTTCTTTCGTCGCGCCGCAGTCAGGGCAGTACCAATCCGCAGGTACATCGGACCATCGGGTTCCAGGCGGCAGACCTGTCGCCGGGTCGCCGACCGCCTCGTCATAGATGTGACCGCAGGTCACGCAGTGCCATTTCGCGAACGGTTCGGCGTCTGTTGAAGCCTCGATCGCCGTCGCACTCGCGCCCTGCGCCAGCAGAGGGATGAAGTCCGCCTTGTCGCGAACGGCGCAGTCAGGGCATGCCCAATCGTCGGGAATTTGCGCCCATGTCGTGTTGGGTGCAAAGCCCTCATGTGGGTTGCCCTTGGCTTCGTCGTAGATGTAGCCGCAGTCTGGGCATTTATATTCGGTCATCGCGCTGCTTTCTTCCTGCGTTAAGCGGTGGACGAATTCCGGAGAAAAGGCGACGCCGCCTGGGGCGCCGTCGCCAGGTCTTGCATCCAGCATCGCTACTGGGAGGAACGTCCGACCTTCTGAAGGGCGATCGAGTCGAGTCAGATCGCCTGCGGTATGAACTTATGTTACGGGAAGCCGGCTACCCTGCGATGCACCGTATTTGCGGGCGATTCGCTTTCTGCGCGCCGGATCAATCTGGATCTTGTCGATATCGCCATTGGCCCATTTGACAACGCGAGGATCCATTACTGACCGGAATATCGGCGGGATCATCGCCATGAAGAACATGCCCGGATATCCCGTGGGCAGTTCCGGCAGGCCCTTGAAGTCGCGCAGCGACTGATAGCTGCGCGTCGGATGAGCATGGTGATCGGAGTGCCGCTGAAGGTGGAAGAGGATGAGATTCGACGCGATGTGATTGCTGTTCCACGAGTGACGCGGCTGAGCGCGCTCGTACCGTCCGTCCGCCATCTTCTGGCGCAGCAGTCCGTAATGCTCGATATAGTTCGCGCTGGTGAGCTGCCACCAGCCGAAGGCGACCTGAATGGGCAGGAACACCAGCAACTTCGGATTGGGACCGAGAGCCAGAACAAGCGCGGTGTAGACTGCCAAGGTAATCATTAGCGGGGGGATGATCTCATTGTCGAGGCTCCAGACACCCTTTCCGACACGTTCCAGCCGCACTTTTTCAAGATTCCACGCGCGCAGGAACGCGCCCGGAATTTCGCGGAGCGAAAATTTGTAAATGCTCTCGCCCATGCGAGAAGTGGCGGGGTCTTCGGGAGTCGCTACGTCGCGATGATGGCCCTTGTTGTGCTCGATGAAGAAGTGCCCATAGCCAACCACGGCGAGAACGATCTTGGCCATCCAGCGGTCGAAGGGTTCCTTCTTGTGCCCGAGTTCGTGGCCAGTATTCAGCGCCAGCCCGTTGACGATCCCCAGGGAGAAAGCGAGAGCCACTACCTCCCACCACGCGATCGGCTGCGTCGTGATCCACCATGCACAGCCGATCAGCGAAGCATAGTGCACCGGAACGGTAAGCCAAGTGAGAACTCGATAATAGCGGTCTGCCTCGAGGCGGGCAACTGCCGCTTCGGGAGGATTGTTCGGATCCTTGCCGAAGAGGACGTCGAAGACCGGGATTGCGCCGTACCAGACGAACAGAGTGAATGCGTAGAAGATGCTCCATCCCGTCAGGTGGACGAGATAAAGCCCGATTAGCGGTGCTGCCGGCCAAACGACCGACAATACCCAAAGATAACGCTTCCTGTCGACATAGCGATCAGGCGCGCCGTCACTCAAAATGGTTGTGCTCATGGACATTTCCTCTCGATGCGCACGCACTTCCTGCGTCTCTAACTTTGGGCAAGTCGTGCCGCTTTGTATTCTTGGCTACTTCATCTCGTGGAACAACCCAACTAAAGTGGGGTTTTATCCCTATCCGAATTTTCTATCGAATGAGCCTGAAGATCAGAATGATCGCCCTGCCGGTCAAACCACAGCGTTTCAGGAGAGAGCATCTATGGGCCGAGCGGATGAACATGTCGTGATTCTGGGGGCGGGCCACGCGGGCGGAACGGCGGCAGCCATCCTTCGCCAGCTTGGATTCGAGGGGCTGATAACGCTCGTTGGTGAAGAATCCCTCCTTCCCTACCATCGTCCGCCGCTTTCCAAGGCTTCGCTCCGGGCCGAACCGGGTAAAGCTCCGACACTCCTGAAACCGGCCGGGTTCTACGAAGCATCCCAGATCGGCCTGCGCCTGGGTATTCGGGCGGACAAGCTGGAACGCCAATCCAGGACGGTGACACTCTCGACCGGCGAGGTTCTGCAATATGACTATCTCATCATCGCGACGGGCGCTCGCCCGATCAAGCTGCAGGTAGAGGGGTCGGACCTAGACGGGGTTATGGAATTGAGAACGGCGGGCGACGCGGAACGACTCAAAAACGCCCTGCGAGCCGGCCGGCGCCTTGCCATAGTCGGCGGCGGCTACATCGGCCTGGAGGTGGCCGCGTCCGCACGAGCGCTTGAAGCGGAAGTAACGGTGATTGAGCGCGACCTGCGGCTGCTCGCCCGCGTAGCCTGCCCAGAACTTTCCACCTTCTTTCACGAATACCATGCGAAACAGGGCGTCCACTTCGAACTGGGTGTCACCGTGTCGGGGTTCGAAGGTCATGATGGGCGTGTAAGCGGTGTGCGTCTCGACGATGGTCGAACGATCGCGTGCGATGCCGTCCTCGTCGGCGTCGGCGCCGTTCCCAATGATGAAATCGCGCGGGATGCCGGGCTGAATACAGGCGCCGGCATTTTCGTCGATCTTGAAGCGCGCACATCCGATCCCGCCATCTTCGCCATCGGCGACGTCGCCCGTCGCCCCATCCCCCACTACGCCCACGTCGCTCGTCTCGAGAGCGTGCCCAATGCACTCGAACAAGCCAGACAGGCCGCCAACGCCATTGTCGGCGGCCCCTCGTCGACCCACGAAGTCCCCTGGCAGTGGTCCGACCAATATGACATGAAACTGCAGATCGCCGGCCAGGCGACCGATGTCGACAATGTCCTTCTGCGAGGCACCCCGTGTGCCGCAGGCTTTGCGATTTTCCATTTGAAGGGCGATCGGATCCAGTGCGTCGAAGCGATCAATTCGCCACAGGATTTCCTGGTTGGTAAGCAATTCATCAGCGCGCGCACGAATATCGACCCTAGCAAGCTGAGCAATCCCGCCATCCCTTTGAAGGAGGCCGTCATCTGACCCGCCTTGCACATCGCCGGCGGAGGCGTTGCGGGGGAATGGTCACCAGCGTTCCGGCTGGGTTTGGCAGGAATGACAATCTCTGTAATATAGGAGTTCGGTTGTGCCGCTGAGAGCCGACGGAAAAGGCAGGCTAGAGCAGGAGAGGAAGTTCGACGATCATGGATGGTGTCAATGAACGGGTAGCGAGGCTCGCGTCTGGATGCCTTCCGCGCCCGCGCCTGTTCATGGCTGATGAAGCTAGACGCCGCCACCTCCTTCGCGCGCCTTCTGGCTATGGAAAGAGTGTCGCGATGGCCCAGTTCTGGGCCAATCGCCGTCAAGGCGGGGCCTATGTGGCCTGGACGTCCGCCAAGGAATGCGATTATAATCCCCGTCTGCTCGCAGAGCGCATCCATGCGCAGATAGTCGCAGCATACCGCGCCACCGGGAATGACCCTCCACCGCTTCCGGGCGCCGTTCCTCAGACGCTCCACGCTCTCGCCGCCTGGTTGCAGGAACTCATTGATCAAACGAAATCGATTATTCTCCTCTGTTTTGACGACATCGGGTTTCATCCGGATTTGACGGACGAGATCGAGGACTTCATGCTGACTGCGCCGGCTGACGTCGAGATCGTGGCAGCAACGACTGCGGGCATCGGCTTTGCGCGCATCGCCGCCCGGCGACAGCTCCGGGAAGTCGGGACGGATGCGCTCGCCTTCTCGCTTGTCGAAGCGAATGCAGTCGCGCGTGGCGAGCCCGGAATTCTCATCTCGGAACCGGACATCCATTTGCTCTGGAAACGAACACTAGGCTGGGCGGAACCACTATGCCTTTTGTTACAGGCCGCTTCAACGAATCATGCAACTGCGGGACGTCTGGTCGTCGATCGTGTTACCGGTCGCGATAGCGATCTGGATCGATATTTTCGCAGCGCCATACTCGCCAGTCTCCCGAGTGATGTGCGGGAGTTCTGCATCCGCGCCTCGATCCTTGGGGTGATCTCCGCCGACTACTTCAACCATGTTTTCAACAGGGGCGATGGGGCCTACTTCATCGAAAAGCTCTCCGCCGAACGCATGCTGCTTACCCCACAGGACCGAACACAGTTATGTTATGAATTTCACCCGCTGCTCCGCGAATTTCTCGAGCACAGGTTTGCGGTAGAGCTTCACGGCCTGAAATCGGAACTGTTCGCCCGGGCTGCTCAATGGCAGCGGGCAAGCGGTCATAGTCGCGAAAGTATCAGCCTCTATCTGCGAGCGGGCGATTTGGACGCTGCGGCCGAGGTCGCGTCAACGAGCATGATAGACATCGCGTTGCGCCAAGGCGAGGTGGATCAGATCCAGTTATGGCGGCGCAGCTTCTCCGAGGCTGTCTCTGACCCAACGATCATTGTCGGATCGGCCTGGGCGCAGATTTTCAGTCACGACCAGAAACAGGCGGCCGCGCTGCTGACGGAACTTCGCGCCCTCAGCGCCGGCCTTTCCGACGAAACGGCCCGGCGGCGGACGAAGTGGTGGTGCGATCTCGTCGCCGCGATCGGCGAAGCAACCGCGGACAATCTTGCCGAAAGCAGACGGCAATGCGAGTTATGGATAAAGTTGAATGGTGATGCTGATCTCGTCTCCAGGGGGGCAATCCTCACATGCCTGTGTTTTATTGCGGCCAGCGAACGGCGGTTTGACGACCTGGAAAAATTGAGTATTGAAGCATCCGCCGTCAACATCGTCGCCGACCATCGGTATGCGCTCGGCTGGCTTCACAGCGCGATAATCTACAGCGACATTTCGCGGGGCAATATGCAAGGCGCCGCCGAGCGCCTTAGATGTGCGCGAAACGACAACATAGCCCAGATCAATGCCACACCGTTCTCTGCCAATCTCCTGGAAATACTGGAGCTTGAACTACGATACGAGACGAACCAACTTGACGGTATCGCTTCGCGGGTTGATAATATTCTGGATTTCGTACGTCAACACGGCGTGGTCGATTTCCTCTTTTCGGCCTTTCGTACTGCGGCAGCCATCGCCAATCGCGAAGGCGACCGGAGAGTCGCCAGCGAACTCCTTTGGGAAGCGCGCCTGATCGCAAGGGAATGCACCTTCCCGCGTCTTGATGTGCTCGCGCGTCTTGCCCTGGCCAATCTACTGGTCCTGGATGGCCCCGACGAGGCCATTGCGATCTTGCCGGCGCAAAGCGAGCCTGTTTTTCAGACATCACACGGCCCATGTTTACGCGCCATGAGGTCGCTCGCGGAAGCTCGTATCGCAGCGCGAAAAGGGAAGCATCATCTGTCGAGCCGGTTAGCGAGCGCCACGTTGGATCACGCGCGTCGCAGCCAATCGAACAGGCTGGAAATTTCAGCTCTGATGTGCCTCGCAGGCGCCAATGCGGCAACAGAAAGGTTGGCGGTTGCCGAGCAACGCGTAGCGGATGCCATCGATATCGCCGCACGAAAGGGATGTTTTCGAACGTTGCTTGACGAGCGTCAATATCTGGAATTTTTAGGACCAAGCTCGATACCGCTGCTCGATCTCCTGCCAGGCGATCAGGATTTTGGCAGCCACCGCATCGAGTTAAATGATTATCCTGCCTTCACATCAAAAGAAATCAAAAATGCTATCCTTACGAGAAAGGAATTGGCAATTCTCCAGAAGATCAAAGAAGGTCTTTCAAATCGCGAGATCGCCCTAAAACACAGAATTAGCGAAGACACAGTTAAATGGCATGTCCACAACATATTTTCCAAGTTTGGAGTTAAAAATCGCGTCCAGGCGATATTATTAGCAGATAGTATGAAACTTTTTCACAAATGAACATTTCTATTCAACGCTCGCCAATTGGCTGACGGATGATTCAATCGCTCCGTATCATGGTATCGAATGATGCGGCAATCGGGGCTTTTCGGCTTATCGGACCACAAGATGATGTTGTCGGCGGATGGCGATTCGCTGGAAGTGCTGGCGCGGGTTGTTGATTTCGAGGCGTTTCGCGCGACGGTGGTTTCCGCGCTGAATTATTCGGATAGGCCCCTGTGCATTATTCGGACACAGATACACAGTTGCAGTTTTGTGTGCAGCGGCAGGTGGCTTTCGGCATCGAGGTCGAGGCGGTCGGACCAGATGACGTGCGCCCCTGATTGTTACCATTCAGAGGTAGAGTCCGGCTCCTTCTACACTACTGCCCAACCTTGGACCGTTCCGGTCTAGAGTTTTCCGCCTTGCTGATCCTACACCATTCTCAGGACCACCCGGGGTTAGAGTTTCCCGGCCTTGATCACGGTGACGGGCTGGGTGCGCCACCGGGATTTACCAGCGTGATCGGGGGCTTGTTGCCGATGGAACCATGCGGCCGATCCTCGTTGTAGTATCTGCGCCACTCCTCCAACTTTTCGCGGGCATCTGCAAACGTCAGGAACCAGTGTGTGTTCAGGCACTCCGCCCGGAACCGCCCGTTGAACGCTTCGATGTAGGCATTGTCTGTCGGCTTGCCGGGCCGGGAGAAGTCCAGCGTGACGTCGTTGGCATAGGCCCACAGGTCCAGGTCGCGGCTGATGAACTCGGAGCCCTGGTCGACCCGGATCGTCTTCGGATAGCCAACCATGGCGCAGGTCACCTCGAGGGTCTGGACGACGTCTTTGCCACGTTAGAGCGGTTTCCGTTCATTCCGGTTCATAGCCGCATGATTTGAAGTAGTTGGCGCATTCGTCTGGCTGGAAGATGTCGACGAGCCTGCCGATCAGGTCCCACAACCCGCTGACGGTT
>NZ_JAIXPP010000087.1 GCF_027486195.1 Novosphingobium sp. | reverse complement strand
GACTTGCGCGGGATGATGCCGGGCGCCTTGACTTCGACGCGGGTGCGGACGGCGTCCACGATCGGGCCCTTGCCGTCGATCGGGTTGCCCAGCGCGTCGACCACGCGGCCGAGCAGGCCTTTGCCGACGGGGGCGTCGACGATGGTGCCGGTACGCTTGACCTGGTCGCCTTCCTTGATCTCGGCGTCCGAGCCGAAGATCACGACGCCGACGTTGTCGGCTTCGAGGTTGAGCGCCATGCCCTTCACCCCGTTCGCAAATTCGACCATTTCGCCGGCCTGGACCTGATCGAGGCCGTAGATGCGGGCAATACCGTCACCGACCGACAGCACCGAGCCGACTTCCGAGACCTGCGCCTCGGTGCCGAAGCTGGCGATCTGGTCCTTGATGACCTTCGAGATTTCAGCTGCGCGGATTTCCATGGAAACGCCTTTCGTAAAACTTTTGGAGCTTCAGCCCTTCATGGCCTGGGCGAGCGAATTGAGACGGGTGCGGATCGAACCGTCGATCATGCGGCTGCCAATCTGGACGACGAGGCCGCCCAGAATAGCCGGATCGACATGAGCCTTGACCGTGACGGAGCGGCCCTCGCGGGCCTTGAGCTTGTCGGCAAGCGCCGCAAGCTGCGCATCGTCAAGCGGGTGCGCGGTGGTCACTTCGGCGGTCACCTCTCCGCGCGCCGCAGCGGCGATCGCGGTGAACGCGCGCACCACATCGGGCAGCGAGGCGAGACGGCGGTTAGCCGCCAGCACGCCGAGGAACTTGCGGGTGAGGCCCGAAAGCTTGAGATAGTCGGCAACCGCGTCGATCGTCTTCGCGGCGGCATCGCGCGAGACTTCGGGGTTCTTGAGCAGTGCGGCCAGGTCAGCCGATTCGCGCACCGCCGCGCCAAGGGTGTCGAGGTCGGTTTCGACCGCCGTCACAACCCCCTGTTCGCCCGCCAAGTCATAGAGCGCGGCCGCATAACGTCCCGCCAAGCTGGCCGTAATCCCGCCGGAAATCTCCACGCGCCTTGGTCCCCTTCATCCAGGATGGATCGCAAATGTAGCTTGCATGGGCCATGGTGCCGCGCACAAAGCACGGCGGCCCGCAATGGGGGCGCGCCTAGCAACCAAGTCCCTGCCTGACAAGATGCCAGTTGCCGATTCCCGGGACAGTGTGAAAACCAAGCCCTTTCAGGCAGGCCCCTCCGGGCTGTCAGATGCCTCGCATGATCTTCCGCGCGCGATCAGGGCGCGGGCTTGCAAGTGTAGCGCAGTCGCTCGTTGGGTTCGGCCGGCAGCAAGGCCCGGATCGACCCCTGCGCCTCGCCCAGCGCGCGCGCGGCCGCCTCGTCCACCCCGCAGGCCGGTGCGCTCAGCTTCGCTCGCGCCGCCCGCGCGGCGGTCATCGCGTCGAGCCCCATGAGATAGCGCTCGACCGTGTACTCGCGCCGATCCGCATCGAACCGCGTCACTGAAATCGTCGCTTCGCCTTGCGGCACCAGCACCCGGCTCCAGCCGTCCCCCGCCAACCCGTATTGAGTCCGCCCGTTGACGCAACCGCCCGGCGCCCAGCTCAGCGGCACGTCGGTCACGTCGGAAACGGTCACCCGGCTGCGCTGCGGATCGAGCACGCAGACCAGCTTTTGCGGGCTTTCCGGCGCAGGAGCGCTGGCATCCGCCGCCGGGCTCGCTTCGGCTCTGGCCTTCGTTTCGGCGATGATGTCCTTGGCCCGCTCGTCGATCAGGCTGAGCGGCGGACGCAGCAGCCAGACGGCCACTGCGGCAAGCGCCAGCACCCCCGCTGCGCCGCCCGCGATCCTGAGCTCGCGCTGCTTGCCGCGCTGGAGGAAGGCAAACGCCGCCGCACCCGCCGCCACCGCCGCCACCAGCAGCACCGCCGCCAGCGCCAGCCCGTTGTCGCGTTCGGAAAGGATCTGCAGTTCCGCATCATGCTGCGCCTTGGCGGCAAATTCGGCCTGCGCGGCCTTGCGCGCTTCCGCCGTTGCCGCCAGCCGCGCCTGATCCTCGGCCCCGCGCGCTGCATCCGCCCGGTCGAGATCGGCGAGCGAAGTGCAGGGCGCGCCGCTCACATGCGGGCTCACCCCGGCCTCCTGCAGGAACGCGGAAAGCTCGCGCATCGAGATCGCGAAGTAGAACGCCGAATCGGTCGTGTTCTCGCTCACCGTGCCAAAGCTGTTGACGCCGAGCACCCGCCCGCAGGCATCGAGCAGCGGCCCGCCCGAATTGCCTGAACCGATCGGCGCCGTGTGCAGGATCGTGTCGAACGCCTTCGACGAGCGCCCCGCCGAGACATAGCCGCGCGTCTTCACCGCCGCCTGCGGGCTGACGAGGTCGCCCATCGAAAGCCCTTCGGCCATATCGACGTTGCCGGGATAACCCGCCGCATAGACTTCCTCGCTGTCGGTCGGCGCGCCGGAAAACAGCGTCAGCGCATTGAGCGAAGCGCCCGGCTTCAGCTTCAGCAGCGCCAGATCGCGCTGGGGCGAATAGGCGGCAATCGTCGCGGCATAGCCTCCGCGCCCCTCGGACGGAACGACGCCCGCCACGATCCCGTCGCTGCTGCGCAGGTCTTCCACGACGTGGGCATTGGTCACCACGAGATCGGGCGCGATGGCAAAGCCGGTGCCGTGGCTTACGAGCCGCGCTGCGCCGCCATCATACTGGATCAGCACCACCCGCACCACGCCCCGGCTCGCGGCGGCAATATCGCCCGGATCGGCCAGCGCGGGCGCGGCCAACGCCAGCGTTATGGCGCCAAGGATGCAGATGATTCGGCGCAGCAAGTCCATGCAGGCTAAGTTCCTTTGGCGACCGGGATTGCAGAGCAGCGGTTTCGCATTACACCTTGGGTTCCGCAAGGTGGGGGCATTCCATGGGTTCAGGTAAGATTTCGCGCAGGCTCGCTGTGGCCTTGCTGTTGCTCGCGGCACCGGTTGCCGCGGCCGCAGCCGATCAGCCGGCCGAGGCGCCGTTCCGCATCGGCGAGGCGGCCATGGCCATGCCCATTCCCGCCGGGCTCTGCCTCCCGACCGGAGACTCGGCGGCCATTGCCCAGATGACCGCCGCCGCCGATGGCAGAAACGTCACCGTGGCCGATTTCTGGACCTGCGGCGCGGCAAAGCAGGCGGGCACGCACTATGTCCTGCTCAAGGTGCCCACCCAGGTCCTGCTCATGCGACTGCCGAAGGACGATACGCTCGCGTCGCTCAACGCCACGCTCACCGGGCCGGATTCGCCCAAGTTCGACGGGGATTTCGATCGCATGGCCAAGGAGGGGATCGACAAGGTCACCGGCTTGCAGACCAAGGTCGAAAGCGACTTCGGCTATATCAGCCGCGATGCAGACTGCATCTACATGGGCGGCCGCGTGGCCATTGCCTTCGAGGCGGGCAAGCCGGCAAAGCCCGGCCTTGTCGCCACCTGCATGACAGTCGTTGGCGAGAAGCTCGTCAACGTCAACGTCTACGACAATCGGCCGGACACCGGGATCAAGGCGGTGATGAACGAGGCGCATGCCATCGCGCTGACCATCCGCCGCACCAACCCGGCAAATTGACCGCAAGCGGCGGGAAGCCTGCCGGTATCGGCGGCGCTACAAGGCTGCCCACACCCGCAGCAGGAGCACGCCGATGAGCCGGACCGAACCCACCCCCTCCGCCTGGATCGATGGCGGCCGCGGCGCAGTGATCCGCTGGGATGTCGCGCAGACGTCGCTCGGCCCGATGCTCGTCGCCGCGACGGACAAGGGCGTCTGCCGCCTCTCCTTCGGTGAGGATCCCGCCGTTCTGGCCGATCGCTTTCCCAAGGCCGAACGCGTGCGGGGCGGTGAACACTTCGCGCGCCTTCTCGCTGAAATCGTCGCCGCTGCCGAAGCCCCCGGCGAGGTCGATTTCAGCCACATCCCCGTCGATGTTGCCGGCACACCCTTTCAGCAGGACATCTGGCAGGCGCTGCGCCGCATCCCCAAGGGCGAGACGCGCACGTACGCCCAGCTCGCCGCCGAAGTCGGCCGCCCCGGCGCGGTGCGCGCCGCAGGCTCTGCCAACGGCGCCAACCACGTCTCGCTGCTGATCCCCTGCCACCGCGTGATCCGCACCGATGGCAGCCTCGGCGGCTATGCCTGGGGCCTCGATATCAAGGCCAAGCTCCTCCAGCGCGAAGGCGCACTCCTGCTCCTTTAAGCCCTCTCCCACGCTCATCCTGAGCTTGTCGAAGGGCAGGAGAGAGGGCCCGCGAGAGGGGAAATTGGCAGAGCACAAACCCCCGCTCATGCTGAGCTTGTCGAAGCATCCCGCACCACATTAGCCGCGCGATTAAATCGCCTTCCCATTCCGCCCACCCCTGATGTACGCTCCCCCGGAACCAGAACACCAAGGGAGACCCCACATGCCCACCGTCACGCTCGAACCGGGAATGCCGCAGACCATCGGTGAGGCCTTCGCCCACATCGGCACCGTCACTGCGCCCACGGTCATGGACATCAAGGTCATGTGCCTCGTCGAAGCCGCCAGCAAGGAACTCTACCGCGCCACCGCTGCGGGCGCAGAGAACCCCGCCGTCGCCGATCTCCTGCGCACCAATGGTGATGAGGAATTCGTCCACGCCCGCCGCGCTGCCGCCGTGCTCAAGGTGCTGACGGGAGAGGACTTCACGCCGCCCGAGGCCGACGCCAACCCCTATCTCGCCAGCGGCGTGTTCCCCATCGGCGAACTCACCCCGCCCGCGCTGCGCAAGCTCGCGCAGACCGAATTCGACGGCGAAACGCTCTACGAAGGCTGGGCCGTCAGCATCGGCAACGAAGAAGCTGCCGCCCTCCTGCGCGCCAACGGGCGGGAAGAAACCGACCACGGCAACCGCCTGCTGCAGGCGGCTGCGCTGCTGGAGGGGTGAGGGAGCAAAGCCCCGCAATCGCAGCCTTCATGGCGGCTGAACGGTTGCCGGAAACCTACCGCGCCACCATCGAGACATACTGGCGCCCCCTTGCTGCCGCCATCGCAGCAAGGGCCACCGGCGTGCCGCTCATCGTCGGTGTCAGCGGTTCGCAGGGCAGCGGCAAGTCCACGCTCTGCCGCATGCTTGAAGTGCTCCTCGCCGAGGACCACGGCCTTCGCGTAGCCACGCTCTCGCTCGATGATCTCTATCTCACCCGCACTGCGCGCGCCGAACTCGCCGCTTCGGTCCATCCGCTCTTCGCCACGCGCGGGGTTCCCGGCACGCATGATGTGGCGCTCGGCCTCTCGCTGCTGAATGCCGTCCGCGCAGGACAGGCTGGCATCCACCTCCCGCGCTTCGACAAGGGGGCGGATGACCGCGTGCCCGAAACGCGGTGGCCGCTGCTCGAAGCCCCGCTGGATGTGCTGCTGTTCGAAGGCTGGTGCATGGCCGCCACGCCCCAATCCGCAACCGATCTCGCCGCCCCGATCAACCGCCTTGAAGCCGATGAAGACCCGCACGGCACCTGGCGCGCCTATGTCAACGCCGCGCTCGCCGGCCCCTATCGCGCCTTGTTCGATGCGCCCGATTACCTCGTCATGCTCGCCGCCCCCGGATTTGAAGCCGTCCTCGGCTGGCGGCAACTGCAGGAAAGCAAACTGCGCGCCCGCACCGGCGGGGGGATGACGGATGCCGAACTGGCCCGCTTCGTGATGCACTACGAACGGATCACGCGGCACCTGCTGGCCGATCTGCCCGAGCGGGCTGACGTGGTTGTCTCGCTGGGGGAGGACCATACGGTCGAGACAGTCCGCTACACCATACCCCAGACGCAACCTTGAGCCCTCCCCCCTTCAGGGGAGAGGGCCAGGAGAGGGGGCCGCAGAATCCATTTTCCTACACGCCCCCGGCCATGGCACATCGGCTCTCTGCTCTTTGAATCGTCAAGCCGCTGAAATAGAACGATGCAACCGGATCGGATATTGTGCTCAGGACAGTGTAAACTGTGTCAACTTGCGTTGGATTTCAGACGAAGGAATAGGGGTCGATATCCACCGCCACCCGCACCCCCGGCGGGAAGCGCAGCGGGGCGAGCCAGCTGCGGATCAGCTTCTGCACTTCGGCCGAACGGCGCGCCGCGATCAGCAGGCGGTAGCGGTGCCGCCCGCGCAGCAACGAAAGCGGGGCAGGGGCGGGGCCTAGGATCAGGACGCCGGGCTCATCCGGCCGCGTGCCGCCGATGGCGCGGGCCGCTTCGCGGGCTTCGGCCTCGTCCTCGCTCGAAACGATGATCGCCGCCCACCGGCCAAATGGCGGCGCGCCCGCCTCGCGCCGCGCCTCGGTTTCAGCCGCGTAGAACGCGTCGCGCGATCCGCTGGCGAGCGCGGCGATCACCTCGGCCTTGGGATGGCGCGTCTGGATCAGCACCTCGCCCGGCTTGGCCCCGCGCCCGGCCCGCCCGGCGACTTGGGCGATCTGCTGGTACGTCCGCTCCGCCGCGCGCAAGTCCCCGCCATCTAGCCCCATATCGGCATCGACAACGCCGACCAGCGTCAGTTCGGGAAAGTGAAACCCCTTGGTGACGAGCTGCGTTCCCACGATCACGTCGATCGCCCCCCCTTCCGCCTGCGCCACGAACTCGGCAGCAGCGGCGGGGCTCGCCAGCGTGTCGGAGGTGACGACAGCCACGCGTGCCCCCGGCAGCAATTCGCCCACCTCGTCGGCGATGCGCTCCACGCCGGGGCCGCAGGCGACCAGACAGTCCGGCTCGCCGCATTCCGGGCAGACTGGTGGCGGCGGCACCTCGTGCCCGCAGTGGTGGCAGGCCAGCCGTTGTGAAAGCCGGTGCTCGACCAGCCAGGCCGAACAGTTGGGGCACTTGAAGCGGAACCCGCAGTGCCGGCACAGCGTCAGCGGCGCATAGCCGCGCCGGTTGAGAAACAGCAGGCTCTGCTCGCCCTTGGCCAGCCGGTCCTGCAGCGCTTCCACCAGCGGCGGCGCCAGCCAGCGCCCGCGCGGCGGCTGCAGTTCCGTCAGGTTGATGATCTCGATCTTCGGCAACTGCGCCCCGCCGAACCGGCTCGGCAGCACCAGCCGCTTGTAGCGCCCCGCCTCGGCCATCTGCAGGCTCTCCAGCGCCGGTGTCGCGCTTGCCAGCACCACCGGCACGCCCTCGAAGTGCCCCCGCATCACCGCCACGTCGCGGGCATTGTAGCGCACGCCGTCGTCCTGCTTGAACGCTACCTCGTGCGCTTCGTCGACCACCACGAGGCCGAGATCTGCAAACGGCAGGAACAGCGCCGAGCGCGCTCCGACCACGACTTTCGCCCCGCCGAACGCCACCTGCCGCCACGCCCGCCGCCGCTCCGAAGCCTTGAGCGAGGAATGCCAGGTGACGGGCGTCACCCCGAACCGCGCCTCGAACCGGCCCAGAAACGCGGCGGTGAGTGCGATTTCGGGCAGCAGCACCAGCACCTGCCGCCCAGCCTCCAGCGCCGCTGCAACGGCCTCGAAATAGGTCTCGGTCTTGCCGGAGCCCGTCACCCCATCGAGCAGGAACGGCTGGAACCTATGCGCTGCGACGGCCTCCACCATCTCCGCTGCCGCCTCGGCCTGCTGCTCGGCCAGCGCCGGTGCGGCGAACAGCGGATCGGGCGCGGGGTAGGGCCGGTCGCTATCGACCAGCACCGGCTCCAGCAGCCCCTGGCTTAGCATCCCGCGCAGCACGCCTTCGGAAACCCCCGCGATCTCCGCCAGCTCGCGCATCGTCGCCTGTTCGCCCTGCAGCAGATCGAGCGCCTGCAGCCGCTGCGGGGTCATCCGCGCCGGTTCTTCGCCGGTGAGGCGGTATTCGGTGACCGTCCCGCTACCCTTCAGCGCCGCGCTGCTCGACAAGGCCATACGCGCCACGGCAGAGAGTGGCGCGAGGTAGTAGTCGGCAACCCAAGCGATCAGGCGGCGCAAGGGCGCGGGCAGCGGCGGCACCGGCAGCACTTCGAGAACGCTGCGCAGCTTGTGCTCGGGGTAGTTATCGCGCGGCAGATCGCCATCATCCCACACCACGCCGAGGATCTGGCGCGGGCCCAGCGGCAGCACCACCACGCTGCCGGGCGGCGCATCCATTCCCTCGGGCACCCGGTAGTCGAGCGCGCCGAGGGCGGCGTTGAAAACGATGCAGCGCACGCGGGTCATGCACCCCATCTAGGGACTGGTGGCCTTGGGGGCAAAGGCTCACCGCCACCCGCTTGGGGAAGAATGACAGGCTACACAGCGCCCGCCCTCGCGCTATAGGGTTCGCAGAATCGGATACAGGACACGTTCCCCATGAAGTTTTTCGTCGATACCGCCGACACCGCCGAGATTGCCGACCTTGCCTCCACCGGCCTGCTCGACGGCGTGACCACCAACCCTTCGCTGATCGCCAAGGCTGGGCGTGATTTCATCGAAGTGACGCGCGAGATCTGCGGCCTCACCAGCGGCCCGGTCTCGGCCGAAGTCGTGGCGCTCGATCACGAAGGCATGATGCGCGAGGCGGAAATCCTGCGGAAGATTGCCGACAACGTCTGCATCAAGGTCCCGCTCACCATCGATGGCCTCAAGACCTGCAAGGCGCTCACCAGCGACGGCTCGATGGTCAACGTCACGCTGTGCTTCTCGGCCAACCAGGCGCTGCTGGCGGCCAAGGCCGGCGCGACCTTCATCTCGCCTTTCGTCGGGCGGCATGACGACAACGGCTTCGACGGCATGGATCTCATCCGCGATATCCGCCTGATCTACGACAACTACGCCTTCGGCACCGAAATCCTCGTCGCCTCGATCCGCCACGGCGTCCACGTCCTCGAAAGCGCCAAGATCGGCGCCGACGTCATCACCGCGCCCCCCGCCGTGATCAAGGGCTTGTTCAAGCATGTGCTGACCGAAAAGGGCATCGAAGGCTTCCTTGCGGATTGGGCCAAGACGGGGCAGACAATCGGGTGAAGTCGGCAATCGGCTGAAACTCAACCCGACGGATGAAGACAGACCTTGCCTGACGAAAGCCCCCTCGACCAGTTCCGCTCGGTTCTCGCCGGCACCGCGCGCGCCGTGGCCGATGTGCCCGAACTCGAAGTCGCCTGGACCGCCGATGCGCCGAGCCAGACGGGGACGAACCTGCGCCTGCCGATGCCGGGCCGCGCGCTGCCCGCCGCGCAAGTGGCCGAAGCGCGGGGCTTTGCCGATGGCATGGCGCTCAAGCTGCGTCTGCACAACGAGACCTTGCACAACCGCAGTGCCCCCACCGAACCGCTCGCCCGCGCCTGCTACGATGCAATCGAGCAGGTGCGCTACGAGGCGCTGGGTTCGGACGGCTACGCCGGTATCCGCGGCAACCTCGATGCCGCAACGACCATGCGCATCGCCTCCGATCCGATCGCCCGCGCGATCCGGCCCGAGGACGTGCCGCTGCCCACCGCGCTTGCCATGCTGCTGCGCGAGAAGCTGACCGGGCAGGCCGTGCCTCCCGCCGCCGAAATCGGCACCGCGATGGTGCGCAGCTGGATCGAAGCGCGCGCCGGGGCCGATCTCGAAGGGTTTGCCGATCTGCTGGATGACCAGAAGGCGTTCCAGAACCTCGCGCTCGAAATGCTCGGTCACCTCGATCTCACCAAGTCCCCCGACGAGGCCGATGACGGCGGCGATGAGGACGAGGGCGAGCAGGCCGACGACGAGGCCGAAGACCAGCCCGACGCCTCGGACGACGGCGCCGAGCAGCAGCCGAGCGAAGTCGCCGGGGACACCACCGAAGGCGACGAACAGGGCGAAGATCAGGAGCAGACCGAGACATCGGAGGACTCTGCCGACGCCGACATGGCCGACGAGGGTGAGGAAGGCATGCTCCCCACGCGCCCCAACCGACCGTGGACCGATCTGCCGGATAGCTGGGAATACAAGGCCTACACCACCCAGTTCGACGAAGTCGTCTCCGCCACCGAGCTGTGCGACGAGGAAGAGCTCACCCGCCTGCGCGCCTATCTCGATGCACAATTGAAGGGCCTCCAGGGCATCGTCACCCGCCTTGCCAACCGCCTGCAGCGCCGCCTTATGGCGCAGCAGAACCGTTCGTGGGATTTCGATCAGGAAGAAGGCCTGCTCGATGCCGCGCGGCTCGCCCGCGTCGTCATCTCGCCCGGCCATTCGCTGTCGTACAAGATCGAGCGCGACGTCGAGTTCAAGGATACCGTCGTCACCCTGCTGATCGATAACTCCGGCTCGATGCGCGGCCGCCCCATCTCGATCGCGGCGATCAGCGCTGACATCATGGCGCGCACGCTGGAGCGCTGCGGGGTGAAGACCGAAGTGCTCGGCTTCACCACCCGCGCGTGGAAGGGCGGCCAATCGCGCGAGGCGTGGCTTTCGGGCGGCAAGCCCGCGCACCCCGGCCGCCTCAACGACCTGCGCCACATCGTCTACAAGAAGGCGGACGAGCCCTGGCGCCGCGCGCGCAAGAACCTCGGCCTGATGATGCGCGAGGGGCTGCTGAAGGAAAACATCGACGGCGAGGCGCTGCTCTGGGCGCATTCACGCCTGCTTGCGCGGCAGGAGGATCGCCGCATCCTCATGGTCATCTCGGACGGCGCGCCGGTCGACGATTCGACGCTTTCGGTCAATTCGGCGGGCTACCTCGAACAGCACCTGCGCCGCGTGATCGACTGGATCGAGAAGCAGTCCCCGGTCCAGCTCGTCGCCATCGGCATCGGCCATGACGTGACGCGCTACTACCGCCGCGCCGTGACGATCATGGATGTCGAGCAGCTCGGCGGCACGATGGTCGAGCAGCTGGCGGGGCTGTTCGAGGACGACGACTGATCGGTCGGTCCGGATCGTCCTTTGCGCCGCAATACCCTGAATGATCGGAAATCGCGCCAGGCCGGGCGCGGGCGTTTTTCGCGCTATGCCGCGCGCCGGAAATGATGATACGCCGTGCGCGGGGGAAAGATGATGCGCCGTCGAATTGGGGTTGTGCCAGCGCTGCTGCTGCTTTCCGCACCGACTTGCCTGCCTGCACAACCGGTGCCTGCTCGAGCGGCGGAGCCAGTTGACCCCCCCGCTGCTGCGGTTGCGGATACCCCGGATTTGCCCTGCGAACGGTGCATTCCTGCGCTCGCGCCGGTCGACCTCGTGCTCGATACCGATCTGGGCAGCAAGATCAGCAAGACGGGTGAGACCTTTTCCTTCCACCTTGCTGCACCGATCGTGATCGGAGGGCACGAACTCGTGCCTGCGGGGACGCCGGGGCAAGGGGAAGTGATCCACGCCAAGAAGGCGGGCGGCAGCGGGACGGCGGGCGAACTCGTGCTGGCCGCACGCTACCTTTCCGTCGGCTCACAGCGCCTGCGGCTGCGCTCCATGCATATCGCCCAGCGGTCCGAGGACGCGATTGGCAAGATAGATGCCTTCAATGCCGCCACCGTGATGAGCCCGGTGCCGGTGGCCCTGGTGGGCTTTGCCATCACTGGCCGAAACAACGTTTTCCCCAAGGGAACCCCGGCTATCGCCAAGACCGCAGAGGTCTTCCAGGTGCCGCCACCGGATGGCAGCGGGGCGACATCGGATCAATCAACCCGGCCGGCAACTCCGCCCGTCGGACCATAAGAGGAGAGGAAGCAGGATGATCAAGGCAGCAACAAGGGCGGGACTGATCCTGTTGGCGACGGCCACGATGGCGACGTCCGCCCACGCAGGTGACAAGCCCCCGGTGCGCATCCCTGCGCCGCCCGCAGGCAAAGGCCAGATCGTGTTCTACCGCACCGGTACGATCATGGGCGCGGCAATGGGCTGCGCTGTCAACGAAGGCGGCCAGAAGATCAGTTCGCTCGGCTCGGGCCGCTATTTCATCCTCGTGACCGATCCGGGCCGCCACGAATACACCGTGAAGAGCGAGGCCAAGGACGTGCTCGCGCTTGAGGTCGAGGCCGACGAGACGCAGTACGCCATGTGCCGGATCAAGATGGGCGTGATGGCCGGACGGCCCGACCTGCGCCCCTCGACCGCAGAGGAATTCACCAAGGCCGGCACCAACCGGATGGTCGATGCGGATGATATGGGGCCAGCGCCCGGCGCACTGCGCGCGGATCAGGTCGAAGCTGCCCTTGCGGCCACGCCGGCTCCGGTGGCACCTGCGGCTCCGGCCAACTGAGAGCGCGGCACGGCAAGGCGGCCAACCGTCCATGCCGGTTGACCGCCTTGCCTTAATCGGTCAATTAAACTCCAACCCACATCCCTGCGCCAGCGACGTGCACTGGCACTGGCACTGGCGCAGGGATGTCTTCATAAGCCGGAGAGATTGCCCATGAATGTTGCCGAAGCCGTACTCACGCGCCGTTCGATCCGGGCGTTTCAGGACAAGCCCGTTCCGCTCGACGTGCTGCGCCGGGTGATGGACACCGCGCGCTGGGCGCCTTCGGGCTGCAATTTCCAGCCGTGGGAAGCGGCCATCGTCACCGGCGAGCCGCTCAAGGAACTGCAGGCGAAGATGATGGCGACGCCGCCGCAGAACCCGCGCGAATATAGCTGGGACGATCCGGAAGTGATCCCTGAATGCAAGGCGCGGCTCCACGGCGTGGGCAAGGCGATGTACAGCGCGATGGGCATTGGCCGCGAGGATGTCGAAGCGCGCAACAAGTTCATGGGCGCCAATGTCGTCTCGTTCGGTGCGCCGGCGGTGCTGCTGTGCTATTTCGACCGCCGCATGGGGCCGCCGCAGTGGTCGGACGTCGGCATGTGGCTGCAGACGATCATGCTGCTGCTGCGCGGCGAAGGGCTCGATAGCTGCCCGCAGGAAGCGCTTTCGCTTTATGCCAAGCTGATCAAGGACTTCGTCGGCGTTTCGGATGAAACCCATATCTTCTTCTGCGGCATCGCTATCGGCTACCGCGAGGAGGAAAGCCCGGTTAACAACTTCGCGCGCGAGCGCGAGCCGGTGGACGGCAACGTCAAGTTCCTCGGCTTCTGATGGGATTGCATGCGCCACTGCATAGGCAGTGGCGCATGGGGGCGCTAATCAACCGCAGAACGCGGGGGGGTGGCGATGCCTGATTCCAGAGGCACATCGGCGCAGGCGCTGCGGCAGGGGCTGCGCGAGCTCGGCTGGCAGCGGCTGGCTGTGGCGGCGCTGCTGCTTGTGCTGGCGCTGTTCACCGCGCTGCGTAGCTGGCACCTGCCCATTCTGGGCGATGCGGAAAATGCGCTCTACGACCTCCGCGCCGCCAGCTTCGCGCCCCGCACGGATACCGACAAGCGCATCGTCCTTGTCGTCTATACTGACGATACCAACCGCAAGACCGGGCAGATCTCCCCGGTCGATCGCACCGTGCTGGCGCAGGCCCTCGCGCAGATTGAAGGCCTCAAGGAAACGGGGGAGGGCGCGAAAGGCATCGGCATCGATATCCTGCTCGATAGCGCGCAGGACGATGACCCGCTGCTTCAGGCTGCGCTGCGCGGCATGACGACGCCGGTCTACCTCGCCTTTGCCAGCAATCGCACCAATCCAGAGGCGATCACCTGGGAGCAGGAGCGGGACCTCAGGCGCTATATCGCGGCGGTGCGCACGGATACGACGAAGCCCGCCAGCATCCTCCTCGTCACCGATAACGACGGCGCCGCGCGTCGCTGGCCGCGCCATTATCCCGGCCTGCCGCCGCTGCTCTCCGAAGCGCTGACGCAGGCTACGCCCGACGCTGCGCCGGCCTTTGCGGGGTTCACCGGGCCGATCCGCTACCGCCTGCCCAGCGCGAAGGACCGCCCGGTCTTCGAGAAAATCCCCATCGATCTCCTCGCTGATCCTGCCACCGCGCCGCTCGTTGCCGATACAATTCGCGGCCGCTACGTGCTGATCGGCGGCGACTTCGCCGATTTTGACCAGTTCGACACGCCGTTCACCCGCACTGGCCTCTCCGCCGATCCGCGCGGCGGGCATGCGCGGATGATCGGGGTGGAAGTGCACGCCGCGATGCTGGCGCAATTGCTCGACAAGGCGCGCCCAAGCGGCGTGCCGGGCTGGGCGCAGGCGCTGGGCGCGGTGCTTGCCGTGCTGCTGGGCATGATGACGGCTGCTGCGCGCGCGCGCCCCTGGCAGCTGGCGCTCGGCGTGGCGGCGCAACTCCTCGCGTTCGCGGCGGTTCCGTTCCTTGTCGCGCAAGCAGGCTTCGATACGCTGGGCTTCCCGGCGGTCGGCTGGCCGGTGGGTTGGTTGATCGCCTATGTCGCCGTCAGCGCGGCGCTGCGCGCAGTGGGCGCGGCGCAGCGTGAGTTCGCCCAGGGCGCACTCGGCAAATACCTGCCGCGCTCGGTCGCCAGCGAAATCCTGCGCAATCCGGAGCGGCTGCGGCTGCATGGCGAGAAGCGGGCGATCTTCTGCCTGTTCAGCGATCTCGAAGGCTTCACCAAGCTGACCCACGCGGTCGAACCGGAAATGATCGCGCGCCTCCTCAACGATTATCTCGACCGGCTTTCGGCGGTGGTGCTCGAACACGGCGGCACGCTCGACAAGTTCGTCGGCGATGCGGTTGTCGCGTTCTGGGGCGCGCCGATTGCCTATCCGGACGACGGGGAGCGCGCGGTCAGGGCGGCCATCGCGATGTATCACGCGGGCGAGGACTTCCGCCGCAATGCGCCTGCCGGAGTGCCGCCGATTGGCCGCACCCGTGTCGGCGTCCATTTCGGCGAGGCGATTGTCGGCAATTTCGGCGGCGAGGGGCGCATCCAGTACACCGCGCTTGGCGATGCGATGAACACTGCCGCCCGGCTTGAAGGCGCGAACAAGCCGCTGGGCACCACGATCCTTGTCAGCCGCGAGGCCCTGGAGCGCTCTGGCCTCGATGGCTTCCGCCCGATGGGCACGGTGCGCCTGCGCGGACGGGCGACGCCGGTAGAGGTGTTCGAGCCGGTGCCGGAGGGCGATCCTTCCGCCCGCGCGCTTGCCGAAGACCTTGTCGCCGCGCATGCTGCGGGCAATCGCGCGGCTGTGCAGGCGCTCACAGCGCGAATCGGTGCGGACGGCCACAAGGATCCTGCGCTGGCCAATCTGGCGCGCCGCCTGGCGGAACTGGATGATGGAGAGAGCTATGTCCTTGGCTAGTCGCACCCTTGCCGGCGCCGCCCTGATGGCTGCCAGCTGCGGCTGGACCGTGGCGGCCAATGCGCAAGCCGTGGTGATCCGCTCGACCGGGCCTTCGGCGGCGGTTTATCCCATGGGGCGCAAGCTGCCGGCGGGTGCGGCGGTCACGCTCAAGGCGGGCGATCAGGTGACGGTGATCGATCAGGCTGGCTCGCGCGTGCTGTCCGGCCCGGGCAGCTTTCGCATCGACAATGCCGTCAACCGCGATGCTGCAAGCGGTGCAAACAGCGCGCTCGCCGCGCTCATCGCACGCGGCGGCGCGCGCACCCGCACCGGGGCCGTGCGCGGCGATACCGAAGAGCCGACCGAAGCCGTCCGCCCCGACAATGTCTGGTATGTCGACGTCAGCCGCGGCGGCACCGTCTGCATTGCCGATCCCGCGCAAGTCGTGCTCTGGCGGCCCAATCGCGCCGAGACCGGCAACGGCACGCTCTACGGCGCGGACAACACCCCCGCCGAAGTGACCTTCCGCGCCGGAAGCGCGATCAAGCTGTGGCCGGTCGCGGCGCTGCCGGTGGTGGATGGCCAGACCTACCGCTTCACCAGCCCGGTCGGCCAGACGGTGAAGATCACCATGCGGCTGCTGGCGGATGTGCCGGAAGACCCCGTCGCGGTGGCGGCGCTGCTCGCGGAGAAGGGCTGCACCGCCCAGATCGATGTGCTGGCAAGCGCTCCGGTGGCGGCTGAATAAATAGGGACGGTCCCCATTTATCGGGATGCGCGCGCGCTTGACCGGCAGGCGCGCGGGCTGGCAGAGCGCGGGGCATGGAAACGACTGCTCCCCTCATGCTCTTCAACAGCCTGACCCGCCGCGCAGAGCCCTTCGTGCCCGTCCACGCGGGCGAGGCGCGCGTCTATACCTGTGGGCCGACGGTCTACAACTACCCCCACATCGGCAACATGCGCGCCTATGTCTTTGCCGACGTGCTGGGGCGGACGCTGAGCTTCAAGGGCTACAAGCTCACCCACGTCATCAACATCACCGATGTCGGCCACCTGACCGACGATGCGGACGATGGCGAGGACAAGATGGAGCGGATGGCAGCCGCACAGAAGCAATCGATCTGGGACATCGCTGAGCACTACAAGCAGGCCTACTGGGCCGACGTGCGCGCGCTCAATATCCGCCAGCCCGCGCAGTGGACCGTGGCGACGGACTACGTCGAGCAGATGATCGAGTTTGCGAAGGGGATCGCGGCGAAGCACTGCTATGAACTGGAAAGCGGGCTCTATTTCGACGTTTCGACCGTCGCCGATTATGGCCGCCTCGCCCGTGCGCAGACCGAAGACGGGGAGGGCCGGATCGAGGCTGTGGAAGGCAAGCGTAACGCTGCCGACTTCGCGATCTGGCGCAAGACTCCGCCGGGCGAGACGCGGCAGATGGAGTGGGATTCGCCCTGGGGCAAGGGCGCTCCGGGCTGGCACCTCGAATGCTCGGTCATGTCGGGCGCGGTGCTGGGCTTTCCTTTCGATATCCACACCGGCGGGATAGACCACCGCGAGATTCACCACCCCAACGAGATCGCGCAGAACCAGGCGCATTGCTGCACGAATGGCCTCGATGATCCGCGCAATTCCGGCGCGAACATTTGGATGCACAACAACTTCCTCGTCGAACGCAGCGGCAAGATGTCGAAGTCCTCGGGCGAGTTCCTGCGGCTGCAATTGCTGATCGACAAGGGCTACCATCCGCTGGCCTATCGGCTGCTGTGTCTGCAGGCGCACTATCGCAGCGAACTGGAGTTCAGTTGGGAAGGGCTGGGGGCAGCGCTGACGCGGCTCAAGCGGTTGGTGATGGCGGTCGAGCAGTTACGAGCGCGCGACGAGGACACTTCCTCAACTGCACCCGGTCCACGCTTCCAGCCTTTCCTCGAACGGTTCGACGCGGCGGTGTCGGACGACCTCAATACGGCCATTGCGCTCACCGTGCTCGAAGAGGTTGCGGTGCTCAAGAAGGTCGATCCGGCGGAGAAGCTCGCTGCACTTGCCGCCATGGACTCCGTCCTCGGCCTCCATCTCCTGAACCTCACCCGCACCGATCTGCGCATCCGCCCCAAGTCCGCTAAGATCAACGAAGCCGAAATCGAAGCCACCCTCGCCGCCCGCAAGGAGGCTCGCGCGGCCAAGGACTTCGCCCGCTCCGATGCGCTGCGCGATGAACTCGCCGCCAAGGGCGTTGAGGTCATGGACGGCGATCCGCTGGGTTGGGAGTGGAAGCTTGTGCCGTGAAGCTCTGGCGGATCACTCGGTCCGTTCATACCGCGATTGATGGCGCAGGCGCGCTTGCGCACAGCGGGCGCTATTCGCCGCCGGGTCTCCCGGTGGTTCACTTCGCGTCCGAGGCCGCGCTGGCGGTGTTGATCGCGCTGCGCTATCAGCCGACCGATCCGGACGAGGGCGCGGCGGACCTTGTGCTGGGCTGGATCGACATTGCAGCAGCGCCGGAACGGGTGCCTGCCGGCCTTGCCGAGCCGGAGATCCAGACGTGGGTAACGGACTGGCTTGTGCAACGCCGCTCGCTGGTTGCAGCGGTTGCATCGAAAGTGCTTCCCGAAGGCGACGTCGTGCTGTTCAATCCGTGCCACCCTGATGCCGGGCAGGCTGGCCTACTCGCGGTGCGCCCTTTCAGCTTTGCCGATTGTCTGCACACCCCGCCGATGCGCGCCATCTATGGAGCTGGTCTGTGATGATCTTCGCCGCGCTTGCTCTCGCCGCCGCGCCTCTAGACACGCCTCAGGCCGCGATTATGGCCATCTACGCCCCTTTTCGCCGCGCCGAAATGCACGATGCGGCGTGGGAGCGCCCGATTTTCACCCCGCGCCTCAAGGCCCTGATCGCGAAGTGGCGCGCGGTCACGCCCAGCGATGAAGTCGACGATCTCTCCGATTTCGACTGGCTGTGCCAATGTCAGGACTGGGATGCGGGCGGCCTTCATGAGCGGATCACGGGCCTACGCGGGCAGGGCCGGGGGCGGCTCCGGGTGACGGTGTCGCTCGGCAAGGCGCCGGGCAGGCACGAGGTGCTGCGCTTCGTGCTGCAACGCTCTGGTGATCGCTGGCTGATCGATGATATTCATGCCAGCGGCTTCAAAGGCGGTCTCCGCGCGACCCTGCTGCGGACAACCGCCGCCGATATCGCGCTGCGCCGCCCCCGTTAGCGCTTGGGCACGATCACCAGCTTGTAGGGAATGAACAGCAGCACTTCCGAAAGGCCCGCCCGGTTCCATTCGTCCGGGCGGTTGAGCCCTTCGATCTCCACGCCGTAGTCCGGCCCAAGTTTGGCCGCCATGGCCTTGGCATCCGCTGCTATCACATCCGCAATCGCCGGGCGGTACTGGTCTGGATCGACGATCGAGAAAGTTAGGTCGTCGCTCGTCTCCATCAGCGCACGTCCTTCCAGCCTGACAGCCTTGACGAATGCGGTGATCGCTGCCTCTGCGGCCTGCGCGTCCCGGCCGTTCTGCAGCGGCGCCTTGATCAGCAGGGTCAGCTTCTGCGAATCGGGCCGGCTATCGCGCGCTAAAGTCAGATCGCGGTAGTTCCTGAGCGTGATCGGCTGGATCGTCTGCGTGCCATAGGCAAGCTGCACGCCGGATTTCGGCGCCTGGGCGATGGCATTGGCGAGGGTTGCGTAGATCTCGTTCGAGCGGCCTTTGGGATCGCGCGTGTCGCCGGTGATGGTGACTTCCTGCACCGCGAAATCGGCTGTCCGCTTGAGTCCGACGGCGGGCTGGGCGGAATTGTAGTCGTCGGCCGACCTGCGCTGGGCGGTGACGATCACTTCGTCGGCCTGCGCCATGGCCAGACCCGGCGTGGTGACCAGCGCAATGCTCATCATTGTAAACAATAGCTTCATGTCGTCGCTCGCCTCGCTATCGTACGGAAAACCAGACTGCCGGAGCGGAGTGCCAATGACAACGCCATCCAAGACCATTCTCGTGATGCCCGCGCTCGCCGCGCCCGTGCTGCAGCCGCATCTGCCGGACTGGATCGAGCCGCGCTTCTTCCGCCACACCGCCGAACTGATTGAAATGGCGCCTGAGGCCGAGATCGGCTGGTTCGATCTCGATGACAAGGCCAAGATGGTCGAGGCGATCACCCGCGCGGAAAACCTGAAGTGGCTCTCCAGCATCTATGCCGGGGTCGATGGTTTTCCGCTGCAGATGATGGCCGAGCGCGGCGTCGTCTTCACCAATGGCGTCGGCATCAATGCGATCACCATCGCCGAATATGTCGTCATGGGCATCCTCAATATCGCCAAGGGCTACCGCGAAGTGGTGCGCGCGCAGGACCGGCACGAATGGCTGGCGGATTCGCCGGGCAAGGTCGAACTCGCCGGCAGCAAGGCGCTGGTCCTGGGTTATGGCGCGATCGGCCAGCGCGTGGACAAGATCCTCTCGGCCTTCGAAGTGGAGGTGACCAAGGTGCGCCGCTCGCCCGGGGAAGGCACGCTGCTGCCAGACCAATGGCGCGCGCGGCTGGGTGAGTTCAACTGGGTGATTCTGGCTGTGCCCGCCACGCCGGAAACCGACGGCATGATCGGCGCGGCAGAGCTTGCGGCGATGAAGCCCAGCGCCGTGCTGGTCAATGTCGCGCGCGGCAGTGTGGTCGATCAGGACGCGCTCGTCGCCGCGCTGACCGAGCAGCGCATCGGCGGCGCCTTCCTTGACGTCACCACGCCAGAGCCGCTTCCGGCGGATCATCCGCTGTGGAGCCTGCCCAATGCGCATGTCACCATGCACCTTTCAGGGCGGGCGCAGACCGCGATGTTCCAACGCTCCGCCGCACGTTTCCTCGATAATCTCGCCCGCTATGGCCGGGGTGACGCGCTCGCACATCAGGTTGATCTGACGCTCGGCTACTGAACCGGCGTGCGGGGGTGACTCGCACCTTTGCCTTTGATACCCCTCAAGTATCCGTCGGCGAGGCAGCTTGCTGTAACCGCCGGGTGGTCTTGGCCGTATTGGACCGAGGGAGGCGCGGCTGCGGGCTCCCGCGGTGGAGCAAGCATATGAGCGACGGCGCTGGCAATGTTTCCGGGGGCAAGAAAGCCTCTGACCTGTTTGTCGAATGCCTCGAGGAAGAGGGGTGCGAATACATCTTCGGCGTGCCCGGAGAGGAAAACCTGGACTTTCTCGATTCGCTCTCGCGCTCCACGAAGATCAAGCTCATCCTCACGCGCCACGAGCAAGGCGCGGGCTTCATGGCCGCGACTTATGGCCGCCACACCGGCAGGACCGGCGTGTGCATTTCGACGCTGGGACCGGGCGCGACCAACCTCGTGACCGCGGCGGCCTATGCCACGCTGGGCGGCATGCCGATGCTGATGATCACCGGCCAGAAGCCGATCAAGAAATCGAAGCAGGGCCGCTTCCAGATCCTCGACGTTGTCTCGATGATGGGGCCGATCACCAAGTTCACCCACCAGATGGCGAGCTCCGACAATATCCCGAGCCGGGTGCGCGAGGCCTATCGCCTTGCCGAGGAAGAGAAGCCAGGCGCCACGCATATCGAATTGCCAGAGGATATCGCCGACGAGCGCACGGAGGCACACCCCCTCAAGCGCTCGATGGTCCGCCGCCCCAGTGCCGATCCCAAGTCGGTGCGCCAGGCGGTGAATGCGCTGGAGGCGGCGAGGTCCCCCGTGCTGGTGATCGGCGCGGGTGCGAACCGCACGATGACCGGGCGCATGCTGCTCCAGTTCGTCGAGAAGACCGGCATCCCCTTCCTCACTACCCAGCTTGGCAAGGGGGTGATCGATGAGCGCCACCCCAAGTTCCTCGGCTGCGCCGCGCTCTCTGCCGGAGACTTCGTCCACCGCGCAATCGAGGACTCCGACTGCATAGTCAACATCGGCCATGATGTGATTGAAAAGCCGCCGTTCTTCATGCGTGAGGGCGGGCCGACGGTGATCCACGTCTCGTCCAAGACCGCCGAAGTCGATCCGGTCTATTTCCCGCATATCGAAGTGATCGGCGATATCGCCAACGCGATCTGGCAGATGAAGGAGGACATTGTCCCCAATGGCAGCTGGACCTGCGGCAAGATGCTGGAATATCGCGCCGCCGAACTGGCGCACAATGCCCCGCTCGCCGCCGATGCGCGCTTCCCGATCTTCCCGCCGCATCTTGTTCAGCAGGTGCGCGAGTGCATGCCCGATGACGGGATCATCTGCCTCGACAACGGCGTCTACAAGCTCTGGTTCGCGCGCGGCTACACCGCCTACCGGCCGAACACCGTGCTGCTCGACAATGCGCTCGCCTCGATGGGGGCGGGGCTCCCTTCAGCCATGATGAGCGCAATGCTCTATCCCCAGCGCAAGGTCATGGCGATCTGCGGCGATGGCGGGTTCATGATGAACAGCCAGGAGATGGAAACCGCGGTGCGCTTGCGGCTCAATCTCACCGTGCTGATCCTGAATGACAGCAGCTATGGCATGATCCGCTGGAAGCAGGCCAACATGGGCTTTGCGGATTTCGGCCTGACTTATGGCAATCCGGACTTCGTGAAATACGCCGAGGCCTACGGCGCGCATGGCCACCGCGCGCAAAGCGCCGCGCACCTCAAGGAACTCCTCGCGCATTGCTGCGATACACCTGGTGTCCACCTGATCGATTGCCCGGTCGATTACTCGGAGAACGACCAGATCCTGAACAAGGATATCAAGGCGCTTTCGAGGGCGCTGTAAGCGCACGTTGTTCCCCTCCCGCTTGCGGGAGGGGCCAGGGGAGGGCGTGTTTGCGTCGTTCCCGAACATTCCCTCCCCCGGCCCCTCCCGCAAGCGGGAGGGGGGAGCCACAAGCCATGACCCACCTCAAGGACGTCTACCCGCTCTATCTCAACAACAAGGCGGTCCAGCCCAACACCGATCTTGTCGTGACGGACAAGTTCACCGGCGAGGTCGCGTTCCGCACCGCGCTCGCCACGCCCGATGTGATCGACGCGGCGATTGCCGGCGCGGTGCGCGCGGCAGAGCCGATGGCGCGGCTGGCGAGTTACGAGAAGCGCGATGTCCTGGCCCACTGCGTGCGGCGCTTCATCGAACGGTTCGACGAACTGGCCTATGCGCTCTGCGTTGAAGCCGGAAAGCCGATTGCGGACGCGGAAGGCGAAGTCACCCGCCTGATCGATACGTTCCGCATCGCCAGCGAGGAAGCAACGCGCAATTACGGCGAGGTCCAACCGCTCGATATCTCTGCGCGGGCAAAGGGTTACATGGGGATGTGGAAGCGCGTTCCCATCGGGCCGTGCAGCTTCATCTCGCCGTTCAACTTCCCGCTCAATCTGGCCGCGCACAAGATCGCGCCCGCCATCGCGGTGGGCTGCCCCTTCGTGATGAAGCCCGCCAGCCTCACGCCGCTCGGCGCGATCATCATGGGCGAAGTGCTGGCGGAGTGCGATATCCTGCCCGAAGGCGCCTTCTCGATCCTTCCCGCCACTCGCGACGGGGCGGAGCTCTTCACCACCGACGAGCGGCTCAAGCTGCTCTCCTTCACCGGTTCGCCGGGCGTCGGCTGGGATCTCAAGGCCAAGGCCGGCAAGAAGAAGGTCGTGCTCGAACTCGGCGGCAATGCGGCGGTGATCGTCGATGCCGATGCCGACATCGATCATGCGCTCGCCCGCATCGTGTTCGGCGGTTACTACCAATCGGGCCAATCGTGCATCCACGTGCAGCGCGTGATCATCCACGAAAGCATCTATGATACCTTCCGGGCCATGTTGGCGGCCAAGGTGAAAACCCTCATCTCCGGCGATCCCAAGGCGCGCGATACCTTCATCGGTCCGATGATTTCGGCCAAGGAAGCCCAGCGCCTCAAGAGCTGGATCGATGCAGCCGTTGCGGGCGGCGCGACGCTGCTGGCGGGCGGCGGCTGCGAAGGCGCGATGCTGGAAGCCACGCTGCTCGAAGGCTGCAGCCGCGACATGGAGGTCTATACCGAGGAAGCGTTCGGCCCGGTCGTCCTCCTCTCGAAATTCAGCGACTGGAACGAAGCGCTGACCGAGGTCAACGACAGCAAGTTCGGCCTGCAGGCAGGTATCTTCACCCGCGATATTCACAAGGTGCTTGAGGCCTGGGATCACCTCGAGGTCGGCGGCGTGGTGGTCAACGACGTCTCCAGCTACCGCGTCGACAACATGCCCTACGGCGGGGTCAAGGATTCCGGGCTCGGGCGCGAGGGTGTGCGCTTCGCGATGGAAGACATGAGCGAGATCCGCAATCTGGTGATCCGCAGGGTCTGACCGGCAAGTACCTCGCAAATGGAGGAAGCCGGTGCCATTCGCCGCTTGAACGGCATGCGCGGTCTGGCGTAACCAGTGGTTCAAGGGTCGCCCTGTCAGGTCGCGTCCTGCGCGCGGTGAGGGCCGCAATGGTTCCTCCGCACTGAGCGCCGGGCGCAGGAAACGAGGGGCAATGGGGGGCATTTCGACATTGGCGCGGCCGTCCGAGGCTGCCCTTCGCGGTGGGCTGAGAGCCCCGTTCATGGCAGGCTTGGCATGTCTGGCGCTCGCGTTGCTTGCACTAGGCGCGGCGCTGGCGCTGCATCCTGCACCGCTCAAGGCGCAGACCGTCTCCGATGGCGGCACGGCGCGCGCGCACATGGGCGTGGCAAGCTGCGCCGGCTCGACCTGCCATGGCCGCAGCGTCGCCAGCGGCACCCCGATCCGCCAGGATGAACTCCTGCGCTGGCAGGAGGAAAGCTCCCCCACCGGCGCGCATAGCCGTGCCTGGCGCGTGATCGGCGAACCGCGCGGAGTCGCGATTGCCCGACGCCTCGGGCTGGATAGCGCCGGGCTCGTGCGCGAATGCGCCGGCTGCCATGCTTCACAAGGCGCGGCCAAGCTGGCGGACGGTGTCGATTGCGAGGCATGCCACGGCAATGCCGGCGCGGGCCCCGGCGGCGGTTGGCTCGCCACACACTACACTGTGGGCACCAGTCATGCGCGCAACGTGGCGCAGGGGATGACCGACCTGACGGTGCCTCGCGTGCGCGCTGGGGTCTGTCTCGATTGCCACCTTTCGGGCGATGGGCAGGGCCAGTTTATCGCACACCGCATCATGGCGGCGGGCCACCCGCGCATCTCGTTCGAACTCGATCTGTTCAGCACCTTGCAGCAACACCACGATGAGGACGCGGACTATGCCCAGCGCAAGGGGCGCAAGACCAATTCGATGCAGATGTGGGCGATCGGGCAGGCCGAGGCGGTTTCACGCGGGCTTTCGCTCTATCTGCAACCAGCCAAGGCCAGCGACGGCGTTTTTCCCGAGTTCACGTTCTACGATTGCCATTCGTGCCACCGCCGCATTACCGACGGCGACGAGGCAAGCGTTAGCGCGGTGCCCAATCCGGGCCGTCCGATCCACGCCGGCATGCCGCCCTGGAATGACGAGAACATGATCCTGCTGCTCGCAGCAGCGCGTGTTGTCGCGCCCGGCGAAGCGGCGACGTTCGACGCGCGCTCCAAGGCCTTCCATCGCGCGATGGGCATGGGCCGCAGCGAGACTGTGGCGGCGGCGCAGGCGCTGCGGCAGACAGCCGGGGCGCTCTCCGCGCGCTTTGCCGCAACCGCCTTCAGCCGCGATCAGGCCTTTACCGTGATCGACACCATCGCCAGCGACGCGATTTCCGAGCGCTTCACCGACTACGAAGGCTCGGTCCAGTCGGTCATGGCGCTCGATACGCTGCTGAACGGCATGGTCAACGCTGGCATGGTGACGGTCGGCAGCGCTGGCAACCTGCGCATCCAGATCAACCAGGCCTATGCCGCGGTGCGTGATCCCAACGCCTTCCAGCCGATTGCCTTCCGCCGGGCGCTCGGCGGTGCGGTCCGTTCCATTCGGAGTCTTCGCTGATGGCCCTTCGCAAACTGCCCGCACATCTGGCGGCCTGGCTCGCGCTGATCGGCATGGTCCTGTCGGGGTTTGCTCCGGTCGCGGCAGGCAGCGCCGCTGCCGCCGTCTACACCGCGCCCGCGCTTGAGGCGCTGACCATTGCCGATGTGCAGAAGGTCATTGCGCAGGCTGTGGGCGAGGCCAGAGCGCGCGGCGCCAAGGCGACGATTGCGGTGGTTGACCGGGTGGGCAACGTGCTCGCGGTGTATCGCATGACCGGCGCGGGCACCACGATGCGCATCACCGCGCCGACCCAGCTTCCCGCGACGACTTTCCCTTCTGAAGCGGGCGCAATCGCCAAGGCGATCACCGCAGCCTATCTCTCCTCGGGCGGCAACGCGTTTTCCACCCGCACCGCCTCGATGATCGTGCAGCAGCATTTCCCGCCCGCGCCGAGCACGCCGGGGCTGGAAAGCGGGCCGCTGTTCGGTGTGCAGTTCAGCCAGCTGCCGTGCTCCGATCTCAACACGCGTTTTCCCGGCAATCCCGCCGTGCCGACGGCGATGATCGGTCCCAAGCGCTCGCCGCTCGGCCTTGCGGCTGATCCGGGCGGTCTGCCGCTCTACAAGCGCGGTGTGGTCGTCGGCGGCATCGGCGTGATGGCGGACGGGATCTACGGCTTCGATCCCAATGTGCTCGATTTCGACAAGGACCTCGACGAAGTCGTGGCTCTGGCAGGCGAACAGGGCTTTGTCCCGCCAATCACGATCCGGGCTGACCGCATCCCGGTCGATGGCACCACGCTGCGGTTCTCCGATGCCACGACGAGCCAGCTGCACCCGCTGCAATCAAGCTTCGCGGCGCTCGGTGCGGGGGCCGGGGCGCTCATTGCGGTCGCGGGTTTCTACGCCGGCACGGCCATTCTCCCCGGCGCTGCCTATGGCACGGAGCGGAGCGGCATCCGCGTCGCAAGGGCGAGCGAATTCACCAATCCCGAGGCTTTCGTCCTGAGCGATGGGAACGGCGCGAACCGCTTCCCGATCCGTGGCGGCGCGGATGCCGCCGAAGTCGGGAGCGCGCTGAGCCCGGCCGAGGTTCGCGCGGTGCTGGAAGAGGCCTTCAAAATCATGAGCCGAGCCCGCGCGCAGATCCGCCGCCCGCTCGATACGCCCGCGCAAGTCTCGATCTCGGTGGTCGACACGTGGGGCACCCCGCTCGGCCTTGTCCGCAGCCCCGATGCGCCGATCTTCGGCACGGACGTTTCGCTGCAGAAGGCCCGCACGGTGGCGTTTTTCTCGAACAGCAAGGCTGGCACGCTCCTGTTTGCCGACCCGGATCTCGGGGTCGCGCCAACGGTCGCGGCGACGCGCACTTTCCTTGCCGACAATGCCGCGCTCACCGGCAAGTCCGCTTTCTCGAACCGCGCGGTCGGCCTCCTCGCGCGGCCCTATTTCCCAGATGGCGAAGTCGGCCGCCCGAACGGCCCGCTTTCGGTGCCGATTGCCCGGTACAGCCCCTTTGCCACCGGGCTGCAGACTGCGCTGATCGCGAAAACGCTGGGTTCGGCCATCTGCACCAACGTACCCAAGGCACCCAGCGGCCAGCAGCGCCTCGCCAACGGGATCCAGATATTTCCCGGCGCGGTGCCGATCTACCGCGGCAACACACTGGTCGGCGCCATCGGTGTTTCGGGTGACGGCATCGATCAGGACGACATGATCGCGTTCCTCGGCGCCAGCAACGGCGGCAAGAAGGTGGGCAGCATCGGCAATGCGCCCAAGACCATGCGGTCGGACCGGATCGTGGTGAACGTGGGCGTCGGCGTGCGGCTGCGCTATGTGAATTGCCCGTTTGCGCCATTCCTCGATACCTCGGCGCAAAACGTCTGCGACGGGCTGTGAGCGCGTTCGCGTCCTTAGTTGCCCCGATGCTCGCGCTCGCCGCGCCGGTGGCAGAGGCTGCCCCGCCTCCAGCCGATGCGCCTCCAGCCGATGCGCCCGCTGCCGGGCCTGCAACCGCCGATGGCGCGCTGATCGATGGCCGCCGCCGCCCCGGATATCAGAAGACGCTGCCGGACAAGGTCGAGCAGGACAATCCCGGCGCGGTGAATGCCCCGCCGCCCGAAGCATTCTACGACAAGTGGGACGGGGAGGGTTCGCCCTCGGACCTCGTCGTCGATACCGGCGTGCCTGATCGCTGGCGCATCACGTCCTCGCTCTGCCCGAAGAAGGACACCGCCACCGGGAAGGTGAACTCAGCGCTCTACACGCTGTTCCCGCGCCTCGCCCATGTCTGCCATTCCGGGCTCGATCCCTTCCATCACAACACGCTGAAAGGCGACCGTCCGCTCGCGGCGGGCAAGAAGCCGGGCTTCCTCAAGGGCGATGACTGGTACTTCATCGCCAATGCCGTGTCCGACACCGTGGTCGAGCCGCGCAGCTTCCCGATTCCCGTCGGCAACCAGACGACGACCGACCCTGATTTCAACGATACCTTCGGCCGCAGCCACAGCCTCGTGCTGTCGCAGACCTTCATCGCCGGGTTCTCGCTGCTCAAGGGTGAGACGGCGTTCAAGCCGCCGGTGGTCGAATACCGCGTGGCCATCGCGGGCAACATCAACCATGTCCAGGTGCCCGAGCGGCGCGTGCTCTATGTCGAGCCGTCGAAGGGGACCAAGCGCACCGACGGTTTCATCGGCCTGCAGGAAGCCTTCATCGACTACCACCTCGGCCGGTTCGATTCGAGCCGGTTCGATTTCGTCTCGTTGCGCATGGGCATCCAGCCGTTCCAGGCGGACTTTCGCGGTTTCCTGTTCAACGACAACCAGCTTGGCGTGCGGATGTTCGGCAACCGCGACAACAACCGCATGCAGTTCAATCTGGCGTGGTTCTGGCGGATCGAGAAGGAAACCAATTCCGGCCTCAACAACATCGCCGCGCCGATGCGCAAGGACTGGATCCTCACCGGCAACATCTATCGGCAGGACTTCCCGTTCGTCGGGCTCACCAGCCAGATTTCCGCAACCTACAACATTAACCGCGAAACACGCATCACCACCGATGCCAATGGCTTCCCGGTCCGCCCGGCACTGATCGGCGATTTGCGCCCGCGCCGCTACCATGTGCTCTACCTCGGCTACGGGGTGGACGGGCATGTGGGCCGGCTCAATCTGACGGGGCAGTTCTACTGCGCTTTCGGCAAGGACCGGAACAACGTCCTCACCAGCGAGCCTGCGCGGATCAGCGCCTTCTTCGGTGCGGCGGAGCTAAGCTACGATCGCAATTGGGCGCGCCTGCGCGTCTCGGCGCTCTATGCCAGCGGTGACAGTGATCCCTACGACAACGTCGAGAAGGGCTTCGACGCGATCTTCGAGAACCCGCAGTTCGCGGGCGCGGATACTTCCTACTGGATCCGCCAGACGATCCCCTTTGCCGGCGGCGGGCGCGTGATCGGGATCAATGGGCGCAACGGCATCCTCAATTCGCTGCGCTCGTCCAAGGAGCAGGGGCAATCGAACTTCCTCAATCCGGGCACCGCACTGGCCGGGGTGGGCGGCGATTTCGATCTCACCCCCAATTTCCGCCTGACTGCCAATGCCAACCACTTGTGGTTCGCCAATACCGCGGTGCTGCAGGAGTTGCGCAACGAGGGCTCGATTCCCCGCTCGATCGGCTGGGATCTTTCGCTCGCAACCACATGGCGGCCAATGGCAGCGCAGAACGTGGTGTTCCGCCTGTCCGGCGCAGTGCTGGAGGCGGGCAAGGGCTTCCGTGACCTGTTCGACCAGCGCGGTCACGGCACGCAGTTCTACTCCGTGCTCGGCAACCTGACGCTGGCGTTCTGATGGGCAACCGGCCGACCATGAAGACTTTGCTGGTCTGGCTGGCCTTGCTGTCCGGCGCGCTGGCGGTGCCGAGTGCGCTCCGGGCCTCGGGCGAGGAAGCGGCGCAGAAGATCACCTACACCCGCGCGCCGCCCGCACCGCGCGGCCAGCCGGGTGAGACGGCGGCCGAGCAATGGGCCTATGTCGACCAGCAGAACGCGGGCTGCGTGAGTTGCCACACGAAGAGCGATCACCGCACGATGCACGCCAGCCCCGCCGTGGTGCTTTCGTGCGCCGATTGCCATGGCGGCAACACGCGGGTCGTGGCGGACCGCAAGTGGCCGCGCGGCTCGATGGACTATGTCGCGGCGATGAAGGACGCGCATGTCCTGCCGCGCTTCCCTGTGGCTTGGGGTTGGCCCAGCTCGGCAAACCCGAAGCGCTCCTACGCGCTGCTCGCGCGCGAAAGCCCCGAATTCATCCGCTTCGTGAACCCCTCGGACTACCGCGTCGCGCGCGATTCCTGCGGGGCGTGCCACATGGGCATCATCGAGGCGTCCGAGCGCTCGCTGATGAGCACCGGCGCGATGCTGTGGGGCGGCGCGGCCTATAACAACGGCATCGTGCCCTTCAAAAACTACATGTTCGGCGAGAGCTTCACGCGCGGCGGCGAGCCCGCCCTGCTGAAGTCCGCCTCGAAGCAGATCGGCTCCGATGGCAAACCGATGTGGGGCACTGTGACGCCAGCCGAAAAGGCGCGCGGCGCGCTGCCGATCCTTTATCCCCTGCCCACGTGGCACACGATCCCGCCGGGCGACATCTTCCGCGTGTTCGAGGATGGCGGCCGCACGATCAACCCGCAGTTCCCCGAAATCGGCCTGCCCAACTCCACCGGCGCGATCCAGCGGCTGGAGGAACCGGGCCGCCCAGATCTCAAGCAGTCCAACCGCGGCCCCGCCACCGGCCTGCGCGTCGCGATCCCGGTGCTCAACATCCACAAGACGCGGCTCAACGATCCGTTCCTGTTCCAGATGGGCACCAACGACCAGCCGGGCGACTACCGCTCCTCGGGCTGCGCCGCCTGCCACGTGATCTACGCCAACGACCGCGAACCGCGCCACAGCCTGAACTACGCGAAGTGCGGGCGAGACGGGCAGACGATCACCGCCGACCCCGCGATCAATTCCCTGCGCGAAGGCGAGCATCGCAGCGGCGCTTACGGTACTTATGACGCGGCGAAGCATCCGCATGAGGAGCGTGTACGCGGCACCGTGCTCGGCGGCCATGGCAAGTACCTGGGCGGCGACGCGACCGATCCCGAGGAAAGCGCCGACCGCGCTGGCGATTGCGCCCGCGCCATCGCCAGCGCCGAGCAGCTGGTTTACGCCCCCGCCGAAGGCCCTGCGCCGCACGGCACGACGGACGAGCACAAGCTCAGCCAGGCCGAAGCGCACGCCGCCGCCGGGCTCGATCATGGTGGGCACGCCGCAGGCCCCGTCCCGATGGCCGAGCGCGAACGCGGCCACCCGCTGGTCCACGCCTTCACCCGCGCGATCCCCACCGCGCAGTGCATGAACTGCCACATGCACCAGCCCAACATCTTCCTGAACTCGTTCCTCGGCTACACGATGTGGGATTATGAATCCGATGCGCCGCGCATGTGGCCGGGACCGGAAAACACCGCGCCAAGGCCGACGGGCGTTTCCGATGCCGATTGGCAAAAGGCGTTCAGAAAGCAGGTCTACCCCAACATGGCCGAGCAACGCGAAGTGCTCGACCGCAACCCCGAGGGTGCGTCTCCTCGCGGCCTGTGGCGCGATGTGGAATTCCTGCGCAACGTCTATGATCTCAACAAGGACAACAAGGATACCCAGTTCGCCGACTACCACGGCCACGGCTGGAACTTCCGTGCGATCCTCAAGCGCGACCGGCGCGGCAACCTGCTCGATGCGGGCGGCGACATGTCAACGTATGGCACCGACACCGCGCATATCATTTCGCCGGATGATCCCGAGAAGTGGCGCAAGGCAGGCGAAGGCAAGTTCGTCGAGCCGGGGCCGGACAATCCCGGCAAGTCCGTCCACATGATGGATATCCATGCGCAATTGGGCATGCAGTGCGCCGATTGTCACTTCGCGCAAGACAGCCACGGCAACGGGCTGATCTACGGTGAAGTCGCCAATGCCGTCTCGATCGGCTGCAAGGATTGCCACGGCACGCCCGATGCCTACCCGACACTGATGACTTCGAACCTCGCCGCGCCGGAGAAGGGCGAGAACCTCGCGCTGCTGCGCAACATGGACGGCCAGCGCCGCTTCGAGTGGAGCACCGAGAGCGGCCGCCGCGTGCTCATCCAGCGCTCGATCATTGATCCGCGGCTTTCGTGGCGCGTCAGCCTCGTCAAGGAATCGGTCGATCCGCAGTATGCCGGGCTAACCGAGCCGAGTGGCAAGCCGGTGTTCAACCCCAAGGCCGCCCGTGCCAAGCTGATGGGCAAGTCCGGCGCAGATGACGGCCTGTTCCGCTTCGGCCTCGGCGTGCCCAAGGCCGAGCGCGCGCATGGCGACGACGACATGGCCTGCTTCACCTGCCACCTCTCGTGGACCACATCGTGCGCTGGCTGCCACCTGCCGATCGAGGCCAACTGGAAGTCCGCCACGCACAAGTACGAGGAAGACTACACCCGCAACTACGCGACCTATAACCCGCAGGTCGCGCGCGATGATATGTTCCAGCTCGGCAAGCACCAGATGAGCAAGTCTTCGGGCTCCGATCCGGTGCAGTTCGATGCCTCGGGCAATCCGATATCAGGCAAGGCGATCACCGCCCCGATCCGCTCGACCTCGGCGCTGATACTCTCCTCGACCAATATCAACCGCGAGCGGATCTACGTGCAGCAGCCGCCGATTTCCTCGCCCGGCTATTCCAGCCAGGCTTTCGCGCCGCATTTCCCGCACACCGTGCGCACGGCTGAAACCAAGCAGTGCACCGATTGCCACCTCAGCAAGGATGACGACAACAACGCGATCATGGCGCAACTGCTGCTGCTCGGCACCAATACCGTCAACTTCGTCGGCATGAACGCCTGGTTCGGGCTCGATGGCGGGTTTGAAGCCGTGCGCGTGACCGAGTGGGAGGAGCCGCAGGCAGTGATCGGCAGCTACCTCCACCGCTATGCCTATCCGGATTTCTACAAGCAGCATGTCGAAAAGAATGGCCGCGAGCTCAGGAACTGGACCCGCGGCGCGATCTTCGACAAGCACCTTGCGGGCGAGACCACGGGCCGCGAAGAGTTCACCAACGTCACCAAGGGCACTTCGGACGCGGTGCGCTGCCTGCAGATGCGCGGCGAATACATGTTCGTCGCTGAAGGCAAGGGTGGCTTCCGCGCCTATGATATCGCCGCGATTGGCGACAAAGGCTTCTCCGAACGCATCGTGACCGCGCCGTTCTCGCCGCTCGGGCAGGATACGCATGTCGATACCACCAACGCCACCTGCATGGCGCTCCCCACCAACCAGTCGATCGCGCCTACCCGCAACACGCCCGATATGCGCGAGGCGAACCAGGAGCAGCCGTTCTCGCCGATCTACCACTACGCCTTCGTCACCGATGCGGTGGAGGGCCTGATCGCGGTCAACGTCGATACGCTGGCCGACGGCGAGTTCCGCAACAACTTCTTCCGCCGCGCGCTGACCTTCAATCCGGACGGCGTGCTGAACGGCGCGCGGCACATCACGCTCGCGGGGGACTATGCCTATATCCTGACCGACAAGGCGCTGGTGACGGTGCGCCTGACCAAGCCCCAGCCCGCTTTGGGGTCACCTGCAAGCCCCTGCGAGGTTTCAGACAAGAAGGGCGGCGAGACCTGCCTCGATCCGAAGATCACCTCGGTCGTGCCCTTGCGCGATCCGCGCGCGACGGCGGTGCAGTTCCGCTATCTCTGGGTGACGACCGCGAACGGCCTCGAGCTGATGGACGTGACCAATCTTGCCAAGCCGCAGCCAGTGCCGTCTGCCACAGTGCCGCTCACCGATGCCCGCCGCGTCTATCTCGCGCGCACATACGCTTATGTCGCGGCGAAGCAGCAGGGGCTTGTGATTGTCGACGTTACCGCGCCGACGCGGCCATCGATCTATCAGGCCTTCACTGCGGGCGGCGCGCTCAACGATGCGGAGGACGTGATCGTCGCCTCCACCAACGCCTCGTTGTTTGCCTATGTCGCCGATGGCCGCAACGGGATGAAGGTCCTCCAGCTGACCTCACCCGCCAGCCAGCCCAATTTCTACGGCTTCTCGCCCGAACCAAAGCCCGAACTGATCGCCTGGGCCCGCATCCCAAGCCCCGCGGTCGCGCTTTCCAAGGGCCTCGACCGTGATCGCGGCGTGGACGAGACCGGCGGCCAGATCGCGGTATTCGGCCGCCTCGGCTCGCGCCCGTTCAACCGGCAGGAGATGGAAGCGCTGTTCCTCGGCAAGTCCGGCACGCCGTTCAAGGTGAGCAACGCGGTGGATATGAGCCTGTGGGTGGGGGCGGAGACCGCGCCGCAACTGATGGCGGCGCGGCCGTGAGTTGATCAAAGTGACCCGGATTGGCAGGAAAGTGCTCTTACCCCGCTCACCCTGAGCCTGACGAAGGGTGCCGGCGCGACCGGTGTGGCTGATGCTTCGACAAGCTCGGCATGAGCGGGATTGGGATGACGGGCAGGAAGATATCAGGGTCCGTTCACACATCGTCCAGCAGCAGCAGCCCCAGCTCCACCGTCATGCACGGTTCGGGCAGCAGCACCTGATCCAGTCGCACCACCGCCGCATCGGCCACCAGCGTGCGCGGAATGGCGAACTCGTGCTCGGGCAGGGTTGCCATGAACTCTTCCGCCGCATCGCAGGCTTCCCAGCCCGCGTAGCGCAGCACGATGGTGTGGCGCGTGCCGGCGAAGGTCACGCTCGCCCAGGGCGCCTCGCTGTGCTCCATCAGCTCCGCAAGCGGGCCGGCCAGCGCGACCACCGCGCGCAGCAGGCGTTCGCCGGGGCTGATCCGCACGCGCGGGTGCGGGGCACATTGCGGTTCGGGTTCGGACTTGCGCTCGAAGGGCAGGGCGGGGAACAGTCGATCAAGCCACATGGCGGGCGCTCCGATAAGTGTTCATGAAATGTTCTACACGTGCTTCTGTCGCGGGACGGGGTTCGCGGCCATTGCGCAAGTCGTCGACAAAACGCGGGTCGTGCGCGGCGAGGCGGCCGAAGCGCGTGCGCGGCATGCCATGGTGGGAAAGGAACCGTTCGATCTTCCTGATCAGCATGGCTGAACCTCCGTGACGACTCGATGTAAGATTTTTCTTATGTTGACGTGTTAATCCTACAGGTCTAGGAAAAATCCTTCGAATATGGAGCTAGGCCATGAATTCCCGATTCGAGACGCAGCAATCCGGTGAAACCCCGATGGACCCCGCCCGCGCGCGCCTCATCGCGCTGGCGGCGGAGCGGGGGGTGAGCCTTTCGGCGCTCTCGGGCCTGCTTGGCCGCAATGCCGCCTATCTCCAGCAGTTCGTGCGCAAGGGATCGCCGCGCAAGCTGGAGGAAAACGACCGCCGCACCCTCGCCGAATTCTTCGGCGTCGATGAGGCTGAACTCGGCGCGCCGCCGCGCGAGACCGTGCTCACGGTGGGGGCAGGGCAGCCTGCCCGCACCGCCGATTGGGCCGATATCCCGCGCCTGCCACTCGGCGCCTCCGCCGGGCCGGGCACGCTGGCACTCGATGCCGCGCCGGTTGACCGCCTGCGCTTCTCGGGCCGCTGGCTGCGCCAGCAGGGGCTGGAGCCCGCCATGCTCAGCGTGATCGAGGTCGAGGGCGATTCGATGGAGCCCACCTTGCGCGATGGCGACGAGATCCTCGTCGACCGCTCACCGCGCCCCTTGCGCAGCGGGCTCCATGTGATCCGGCTCGACGATGTTCTGCTGGTGAAGCGGCTTGAGCCGGGCTCTGCAGGCACGGTCCAGATCATCAGCGACAATCCCGCCTACCCGCGCATGGAGCGCCCCCGCACCGAAGTCGCCGTGCTCGGCCGCGTGGTGTGGAAGGGTGGGCGCATCTAGGATTTTTACCCCTTAGCCTGCCTCTTGCTTTGGCGCGTGGCAGCCGCCACTTTGAGCCCCATGACCGAAACCACCACCCAGCAGCCGCTCAAGGCCGCCATCATCCCCGTCACGCCGCTGCAGCAGAACTGCACGCTGATCTGGTGCACCAAGACCATGCGCGGCGCGTTCATCGATGCCGGCGGCGATATCGAGCGGCTGCGCGCGGCCATCGAAAAGTCGGGCGTCACGATCGAGAAGCTGCTCGTCACCCACGGCCATATCGATCACTGCGGCATCACCGGCGTGCTCGCCAAGGAACTCGGCGTGCCGATTGAAGGCCCGCACGAGGCGGACCGCTTCTGGATTGCGCGGCTCGATGAAGACGGCAAGCGCTGGGGCATCCGCGGCGAAGTGTTCGAGCCTGACCGCTGGCTTGGCGATGGTGACAAGGTGACGGTGGGCGAGGTTGAACTCGACGTGATCCACTGCCCTGGCCACACCCCCGGCCACGTGGTGTTCGTCCACCAGCCCTCGCGCTTTGCGGTGGTGGGCGACGTCATCTTCCAGGGCTCGATCGGGCGCACCGATTTTCCGATGGGCAACCATGCGGAACTGATCGCCTCGATCACCGAGAAGCTCTGGCCGCTCGGCAACGATATCATGTTCGTTCCCGGCCATGGGCCGAACAGCACCTTCGGCCGGGAACGTCAGACCAACAGCTTTGTCAGCGACTACAATCTGATGCAGTAGGCTTTATGCCATCGCGCTCATGATCGCCCACACGGCAAGGCCAAGCTGAGTCAGCAGCGTGATCACCGTGCCGATCATGCGGCCGATGCCGAAGCTGCCCCCGTCCATGCCAAGCCCGTGCGCCACGCGGCCAAGCATGAACACACCCGCGACGGCGGCAAGCGGCGTGCTCGCCGGGTGCGCAAATTCAAGCGCGGCGATCATCACCAGCACGAGCGGGGTGTTCTCGTTGAAATTGGCATGCGCACGCATGCGGCGGATCAGCTTGTCGTTGCCGCCGTCGCCAACCGAGACCTTCTCGGCTGTGCGCACCTGGCCGCAGCGGATCGAAAGCCAGATGTTGATAAGCGCGGCCGCGGCAACGGCGGCCAGAGTGATTGGCAGCGTGATGGGCAATGTCATGATCAGGTTATCTCCCCTTTGGTATTGTTGTTACACCCCGCGGTCCTCCTAGCGGCCTGGAGCTTGCAAAGCATCCAAAAATCCGTATAGGCGCGCCTTCGCCCGCGATTGGCGATTCCAGCTTGCTGCCGATCTTCAGTCGGGCCGCCACCCAAAAGGCGCCCCAACAGGGGGTGTGCGCTGGTCCGGATTTGCCTATCGCGCTTGCCCGTAGACGAATTCAAGATCAGGAACAGGTGCCGCGATGGCCGTCCCCAAAAGAAAGACCTCGCCCTCCCGCCGGGGCATGCGTCGTAGCCACGATGCGCTGAAGGTTGATGCCTTCCATGAGTGCTCCAATTGTGGTGAGCTCAAGCGCCCTCACATGCTGTGCGGTGCTTGCGGGCACTACAACGGCCGCGAGATCATCGCCGTCGGCCTCTGATTTCGGCTGAGGGGGGAGACAGCCGCATTATGGCTTTGCCGCGTATCGCCGTCGATGCGATGGGCGGCGATGTGGGAGTGCGCGTCATGATCGAGGGCGCCGCACTCGCGCGTCGCCAGCACGATCAGTTCAAGTTCCTGCTGGTAGGCGATGAAACTGCCATCAAGCAGGCGCTCGAAGCGCACCCGAATTTGCGCGCCGCTTCCGAAATTCTCCACGCACCCGATGTTGTTGCCGGCGATGAAAAGCCGACACAGGCGCTCCGCCGCGCGCGGACCACGTCGATGGGCCTTGCGATCGAAGCGGTAAAGAACGGCAGTGCCGGCGCCGCCGTCAGCGCTGGCAACACCGGCGCGCTCATGGCCATGTCGAAAGTCGCGCTGCGCACGATGCCGGGGATCGACCGGCCCGCGCTGGCAGCGCTTCTGCCCACGCTGGGCGACCACGATCTCGTCATGCTCGATCTCGGTGCCAACACCGATTGCGATGCCCGCAATCTCGTGCAGTTCGCCATCATGGGTTCGGCTTATGCCCGGATCGTCCACGGCCTGGCCGAACCGCGTGTGCGCCTGCTCAACATCGGCACCGAAGAAATCAAGGGCACCGACGAACTGCGCGATGCCGCCGCGATGCTCAAGCAGGCGGGTGAGGCACTCGCCTTTCGCTTCGATGGCTTCACCGAGGCGGACAAGCTTTCGCGCGGCGATGTCGATGTCGTGGTGACCGACGGTTTCACCGGCAATATCGCGCTCAAGGCGATGGAAGGCGCGGCGCGGTTCGTCGCCGATCTGCTGCGCCGCAGCTTTTCAAGCTCGCTGCGCTCGAAGTTCGGCTTCCTGATTTCCAAACCGGCGACCGAGCTGCTCAAGCATCATCTCGATCCCAACAATCACAATGGCGCGGTGTTCCTTGGTCTCAACGGTGTCGTCGTGAAAAGCCATGGCAGTGCATCTGCGCTGGGCGTTGCCCATGCCGTCGCGGTCACCGCGCGGCTCCTGTCCGAACGGTTGACCGAGCGGATCGCGGCAGACCTTGCCCAGGCCGGTCAGGAAGCCATGCGCGGCGCGACCACCCGCGTGCGGCCTGCGCCTGAAACGCCAGGGGCTCCGGCATGACACTGCGTTCGGTCATTCGCGGCAGCGGCTCGGCGCTTCCGGCCCGCGCCGTCTCCAACGCCGAAATGGCGACGATGGTCGATACGACCGACGAGTGGATCGTCGAGCGTACCGGCATCCGCAACCGCCACATCGCGGGGGAGGGCGAGACTACCGCCACCCTCGCTACTGAGGCCTGCCGCAAGGCGATCGAAGCTGCCGGCATCGATGCCGCCTCGATCGATCTCATCGTGCTTGGCACCTGCAGCCCGGATCAGACCTTCCCGGCCACCGCGACCATCGTGCAGAACGCGCTCGGCTGCCGCGGCGGCATTGCGTTCGATGTGGCGGCCGTCTGCTCCGGTTTCCTCTACGCCTTCGCCACGGCCGATGCGCTGCTGCGCACCGGCGCGGCCAAGCGCGCGCTGGTGATCGGCGCCGAAACCATGAGCCGCCTGCTCGATTGGGACGATCGCACGACCTGCGTGCTCTTCGGCGATGGCGCAGGCGCGGTCGTGCTCGAAGCTGTGGACGTGGATGAAAGCGACCCCATGGCACCCGGCATTCTCGCCACCCGCCTTCATGCCGACGGCGCCCATGGCGATCTGCTGCACATGGATGGCGGGCCTTCCACCACTGGCTCGATCGGCAAGCTGCGCATGAAGGGCCGCGAAGTGTTCCGCCATGCCGTGGTGAACCTCGCCGCGGTGCTCGAGGAAGTGCTCGTGGCAAGCGGTTACAAGGCGGATGATATCGATTGGGTCGTGCCGCATCAGGCCAATGCCCGCATTCTCGATGCCACCGCGCGCAAGCTCGGTCTGCCCGAGGAAAAGGTGATCATCACGGTCGATCGCCACGCCAATACCAGCGCCGCCTCGGTGCCGCTGGCCTTCGATACTGCCGTGCGTGACGGCCGGATCAAGCCCGGCGATCTCGTCATGTTCGAGGCGATGGGCGGCGGATTTACGTGGGGAGCGAGCCTCGTCCGCGTCTGATTCAGCCAAAGTGGAAGCTGTGGCCCTACAGTTTTCGTTGCGGACCAATGCATTGGCCGATAAAATAGTGTGGAAAGCGGATTGTAAAGCGCGGCGGACACTGTATTGTGTCAAGTCAGCTTGTCGCTTTTTTATCGGGGGAATCGGGGATGCGTTCGGTGGGGACTCTTACTCGCGCTGATCTTGCAGAGAGCATTAATCGCCGTGTCGGCCTGTCTCGGGCGGATTCGCTCGGCATGGTCGAGTCCATTCTCGACCATATGTGCGAGGCGCTGGCCGAGGGCGAGAATGTAAAGATTTCCGGTTTTGGAACATTTCTGTTACGGGACAAGGCCGAACGCGTCGGTCGCAATCCCAAGACCGGCGTCGAAGTGCCCATCACCCCGCGCCGCGTCATGACGTTCCGCGCAAGTCAGATGCTGAAGGACCGGATTGCTGCCAGCAGTTGATTCCCCGGGTTCCGCGCCAAACACCGCTCCTGCGTTCCAGGACGGCAAGGCGCCCGATGCCCTGCGCACGATTGGCGAGGTAGCGAAGGCGCTCGGCCTCAAGCAGCATGTCCTGCGCTATTGGGAAGAACAGTTCCCTATGCTCCGCCCGCTGACCCGCGCGGGCGGCCGCCGCTACTATCGCCCTGAAGACGTCGCGCTCGTCGCGCGAATCGATCAGCTCCTCCACCGCGAAGGCTACACCATCCGCGGCGCGCTGCAGGCGCTTTCGGGGAAGGGCGGCGCCAAGTCTGCAGTTGCGCCCGCGCCGGTTTCCGAGCCTGCGACGAGCGCTGGCACCATGCCGGCTGAAGACGAAATCATCTCCGCCCTTCGCGTCCTGCGCCGCCACCTCGAAACGATCCGGGGCGGGCTGGCCGCGGCGCTAGAGGATTGAGGGCTCAAAGAAAGTTGAGCGTTTCTCGCAGAGACGCCGAGGAAACAGAGCGCACAAAGATGATGCGCTAAGCCAAAGGCTCCTGTTTTTTCGATGCTTGCACCTGCCGCCGTACAGTCGATTTGGAGCAGCTTCGCCGCCCCGATCAGCTCTCTGCGCTCTTCTTTCGCTTGGCGTCTCTGCGAGAAACAGATTCCAGCACCACCTCAATCGTTGAGCGTCGGCCCCAGGTCCGGATCAAGATCGCGCGGCCGCTTCATCGAAATCAGCCGCCCGCAGTGTTCCTCCAGATCGGCCCAGCGCTCGATGTTCAGCTCCATCACCGCAAAGGTTGCGGTGGGGAACTTCACTTCCACTTCCTCGCGCAGCGGGCTGGTGCCATCGTCGGGCACGAGGTCGAAGATCAGGTCTTCGAGGCCGGGATTGTGGCCGATCATCAGCACGCTGTCAGGCTCGCCCGATAGCTCGCGCAGCAGGTCGATCAGCGTGGCCGAACTCGCCAGATAGATGCGGCGATCCCATTCGACCGGGAAGGTGTGCCCCCAGGCCTTGCCTGCTTCCTCGATGGTTTCTGCCACGCGCACGGCGGGCGAGGCGAGGATCCGCTCGAATGTCAGGCAGGTGCTCTTGATATAGTGCCCCATCGCCTGCGCCCCGCGCACCCCGCGCGCATTCAGGGGCCGGTCGAAATCTCGCGCCCGCGCATCGGACCAGTCGGACTTCGCGTGGCGCAGAAGAGCCAGGGTTTTCAAAGGCGGGTCTCGTCAATCGGGCTGGTCGGCGCAGGTGCTGCGACGCTCTCTGAAACACGGCCCGCCACGCTTTGTAAAGCCGCATCGAGCGTCACGCGGCGGACCGGCGTGCCTGCTGGAAAGGCGGAGAGGAGGCGCGAGGGAAAGGCGGAGGAGAGCACCACGAAATGCCCCCGGTCCGTTCCGGTGCGGATCAGCCGGCCGAAGGCCTGCGCCAACCGCGCACGGATGATCCTGTCATCATGCGCCTGCCCCCCACCACGCTGATCGCCGCCGAATTTCTCCGCATGGGCCAGTCGCCGCGCGCGGTGGAGGATCGAGGGCTTGGGCCAGGGCACCTGTTCCATCACCACAAGCCGCAGCGAATGGCCCGGCACGTCCACCCCGTCGCGCAAGGCATCGGTGCCGAGCAGCGAGGCGCGCGGATCATCGCGGAAGATGTCCACCAAGGTACCCGTATCGATCGGATCGACATGCTGGGCAAACAGCGGCAGCCCCCCGCGCGCCAGCCGGTCGGCAATCCGGCCATAGACCGCGCGCAGCCGCCGGATCGCGGTGAAGAGGCCGAGCGCGCCGCCGCCCGAAGCCTCGATCAGCCGCCCATAGGCATTCGCCAGCGCCGGAATATCGCCCTTGGGCACATCGGTCACGATCAGCACTTCGGCATTGCGCGCATAGTCGAACGGGCTTGCCGCGGCGAAGACTTGCGGCCGCACATCGAGATGCGGCGCGCCGCTGCGCGCAACGGCGCTGCTCCAATCGCCGCTCTGGGTCTCCGCGCCGTCGGTCAGCGTGGCGGACGTCATCATCACCCCGTGCGCGCCAGCCAGCACCGCCTCGGCAAAGGGCTTCATCGGATCGAGGTAGCGCCGATGCAGCCCGATATCCCATTCGCGCCCTTCGGATCGCTCCAGCGCGAGCCAGTCGACAAATTCGGGATCGCCCGGTCCGCCAAGCCGCGCGAGCAGGCTGACCCATCCGGCGAGCAGATCGGTGCGCCAGCCAATTGCGCCGCGCGCGCCTTCGATCCGCGCCCGCGCCGGGCCATCGAGCCAGTCCGGCCCGTCCTCCATCAAGGCTTCCAGCCGCAGCGCCAGGCGCATCAGCGGCTGGCGCAGCGCCTCAAGCGCTTCCTGCGCGCGGCCCGCCACTTCGATGAAACTGCCGCCAAGCTGCGCCGCTTCGGTCTCCAGCCCGTATCCCGCTTCCTGCCCGCCGCTTTCGTCGCGCGCGAGCACCAGTTCGCGCGTTTCGGCGAGCAGGTCCTCGATCGGGCCGAACGGTCCGCCTTCGACAACTCGCGCCAGCCAGCCATCGCCCGGCAATGCGCTGGCCGCCTCGCGCGCATCGGCGATCGCGCGGGCACCTTCGTCGTCATAGCTCGCAACATCGGCGAGCCGCGCGGCAAGGCCCCGGCGCCGCCCGCGCTGGCTGCCTTCGGGGCCGATCACCCAGCGCCGCAGTTCCACCGTTTCGGCCCCGGTCAGCGCGGCGGCAAAGGTGCTGTCCGCCGCCTCGAACACATGATGCCCTTCGTCGAACACGATCCGCGTCGGCCGCTGCGCCTGCTCGCGCGCGCGGGCGGCGTTGATCATCACCAGTGCGTGGTTGGCGATCACCAGTTCCGCCCCAGCCGAGGCGCGCGCCGCGCGCTCGATGAAGCATTTGCGGAAATGCGGGCACCCGGCATAGACACATTCGCCGCGCTGGTCGGTCAGCGCCGTGATCCCCCGCTTGCGGAACAGCGTGCCAAGCCAGCCCGGCAGATCGCCGCCGATCATGTCGCCATCCTGGCTATAGGCCGCCCACCGTGCGACCAATTGCGCCATGATCGCTGGCCGCCCGGTAAAGCCGCCTTGCAGCGCGTCTTCAAGATTCAGCAGGCAGAGGTAATTCTCGCGCCCCTTGCGCACCACCACTGGCGGGCCGGAGCGTCCGGCCTGCACCGCGCGCTCGGGCGGGAAGGCCGCCCTGCTTTCGCGCCGCAATTGCCGCTGCAGCGCCTTGGTGTAGGTCGAAACCCAGACCGTCCCGCCCGAACGCTCGGCCCAAAGCGATGCCGGTGCGAGATAGCCGAAGGTCTTGCCGGTGCCCGTTCCCGCTTGCGCCAGCACCATGTGCGGCTGGCGCTGGTGCCCGCGCGGCGCAAACATCGCGCCCGCCGCCCGCGCATAGGCCTGCTGCGCCGGGCGCGCTTCCGCCCCGCTGCCGGTCAGTTCGGCGAGGCGGGCTGTGATCGCATCCTCATCGAGCGTGATCTGCGCCGGCTGTGGCCGCTCTGGCGCCTCCTCCCATTCCGGCAGGCGCGAGAAGAGCCAGCGTTCGGCGCGCTGCGGCTGCGCAATGCGGGGGCTCAGCAGCCCCGCCCAGGGCCAGCGCAGCCGCACCAGCGATTGCAGCGCGCTCCACGCACCCTCGCGCTCGGGCCAAGCGGGATCCTCGCAGACAGCGAGCAGCGCATCCGCCGCCGCCTGCAGCAACGCGGGCACGCCGTCGTCGCTCGCAGGCTCTGCCAGCCCCAGCGCCTGCGCCAGACCCTTGGGCGTCGGCACCATGAACCGCGCCGGGTGGATGAACGCGAACAGTTCCAGCAGATCGAGCCCGGAGAGGTCCGGATAGCCCAGCCGGCTCGCCACCAGCGGCGCATTCAGCAGCAGCAGCGGCGTATCGGCCGCCGCCATGATCGCCTCGCCCTTGCCCACCGGCCGGGTGCCGGCAAAGTCGCGCAGCCAGCAGCCACTGTGGCTGGCGTGGATCGCCGGGACGGGGATCGCGGGGAGGGAAGTGGCAGCCATCGCCCGCGCACTAGAGAGGAAAGCCCGGAGCGGGGCAAGCCGGGGGCTTACGTGCTTTCCCCCATGGACTTCACACCAGCTTGCAGGGCGCTTGCCTTAAACCCGGCAAGGTTCGGCCGTTCTGGCCTATCGGGACATGAACGGAGCCCCACGCTCCGGCCCATAGTGGAGAATGGGAATCATGGCAGTCATCAATACCAATATCAGTGCGATCCGCGCGTCGAACGCTTCGAATTCTGCCTCGAAGATGGCGGGCGTCGCGATGGAGCGTCTCTCGACCGGCAAGCGCATCAATGGCGCCAAGGACGACGCCGCCGGCCTTGCGATCACCACCACCATGACCTCGCAGATCAAGGGCATGAGTCAGGGGATCCGCAACGCCAACGACGGCATCAGCTTCGCGCAGACCGCCGACGGCGCGCTCAACGAAGTGACCGCGATGCTGCAGCGCATCCGCGAGCTTGCCATTCAGGCCAAGTCGGCGACCTATACGGACACCGACCGCACCTCGATGCAGTCGGAAGTCGCCAACCTCACTTCGCAGGTCAGCGAAGTGCTGGAAAAAACCACGTTCAACGGCACCAGACTGTTCACCGTAGTCGGCGCGACTCCTGCGGCGGATGGCTCGGACGATGCCACGTTCTCGATCCAGACGGGCAGCAACACTTCCGACACGGTGGACCTGCGCAGCAAGGCGATCGACGGCACCAAGCTGTTTGGCGGCACCAACACCACCTACGATTCCGCCACGAGCCCGCAGGCCATCGACGTCAGCACCGCCACGGCGGCCGGCACGACGATGGACAACGTCGATGCCTCGCTCACCGCGATCAACGTCGCGCGCGCGGAGTTCGGTTCGGGCCAGAACCGCCTCGAATCGGTGATCAACAACCTCACCGACAACGTGACGAACCTCTCGGACGCGCGCAGCCGGATTCTCGATACCGATTATTCGGCCGAGACGACCGCCATGGCCAAGGCCCAGATCCTCAGCCAGGCCTCGACCGCGATGATTGCGCAGGCCAATCAGGCCCAGCAGAACGTCCTCTCGCTGCTGAAGTAAGCTGCTGCCCTCTCCCCCCTGATCCTGCGCTTGTCGAAGGACTGGGGAGAGGGTGGGGAGAGGGGGGCCTACTGCGCTGACTTCTGCTCCAGCAGCAGGCCTTCGAGCCGGTTCACGCCGGGCACGCCGAGCACCTCGAAGCGTTCGGTCACCTTGTCGCCATCGCTGTCGAGGCGGGTGCCGGTCTGTATGCGCAAGGTTCCATAGCCATCGGCATCGGCCGTTACGTCGATGGGGCCCATCTGGCCGATCAGCACGCTGGCGCTTTCGCGCTTGGTGCCGGCGGTCACGCGCAGCATTCGCCGATCGGTGAGGCCGTAGATCGTCTGCGCCGCCTTGCGCCGGGCCTTGAAGGGCATCCACAACATGCCAAGGCCGATGCCGATGAAGGGCAGGCCGAACAGCGGGAAGATGATCCCGAAACTCCACTGGATGCCGAGCGGGGTGTGTGAACTGGCCATCCATGGCAGCAGGGCCATGGCCTCCCAGAACAGCGCAAAGGCCGTCCACGGCACCGCGAAGAACCAGATCGCGAAGACCGCGCGCAGGCGCGAGGGATCGGGCCTTCCGCTCCACAGCAGGCGTTCACCGGGCAAAAGCTCGCGCCGCAGGATCGAATCGAGCTCGGGCGGCGGCATGGTCTGGGTCTCCATGCGCCCCATTTTGCCACGCGCCGGTTAGGAGGTCGTTACAGCCTCATTCAAACCCCACGAACGTCGCCGCCTCCGCCACGGTCTTGCGCTCCGAGACCACGGCATTGGCGGGGAAGCTCTCGTCCGGCCAGCCGAGCGCGATGCTTTTCATGATCACCTGATCGTCGGCGATCCCGGCATGTTCGCGCACCACTGGCGATTGCATGATGCCCTGGCTGTTGATCACCGTGCCGAGCCCGCGCGACCACGCGGCATTGACCAGCGCGTTGACCACCCCGCCGCAATCGAACGGCGTATCGTCGCTCCCCTGCAGCACTTTGTCATAGGTCACGATCACGCAGACCGGCGCATCGAACTGGCGAAAGCCGCGCAGCACCCAATCCTGCCGCATGGCGGCATCATCGCGCGCGATGCCCATTGCGGAAAACAGCTGCTTCGCCACGCCGATCTGCCGCTCGCGGTGGACGCCCGCAAACGGCTCGCCCTTGCGGAACTCGCGCGAATCCGGCTCCCCGGCAAGAATGCGCTCGGTATTGCCCCGCCGGATGCGGGCCAGCGGCTCGCCGGTGATCACGTAGAAATTCCAGGGCTGCGTGTTCATCGAAGTGGGCGCGCGCATCGCGATTGCCAGGATTTCCTCGATCAGCTTCTGCGGCACCGGATCGGGCTTGTAGCCCCTGATGCTGCGGCGCCCAAGCATGACTTCGTCGTATTCCATACCGTCTCCCCACATTCTCTTTCCAGTCCGGTAGCGATTGCGCAGCCCTGCGCACAAGCTTTTCCTTGCGCTGCTTTCGCTTGCGCTTTGGGGGGCCATCCGCAAAAGGAACCCCGCTATGGAAAACGCTGAAACCGCCGCCCCGCTTGATGTCTTCACCGCCAGCCAGACCTCCAAGGCCTGGCCGTTTGAGGAAGCACGCAAGCTGGTCAAACGCTTCCCCGGCGGCAAGCGCGATGCGAGCGGTGATCTCGTCCCCGTGCTGTTCGAGACGGGCTACGGCCCCTCGGGCCTGCCGCATATCGGCACGTTCCAGGAAGTGCTGCGCACCACGCTCGTGCGCCGCGCTTATGAGACGCTGACGGGCGGCCACCCCACGCGCCTGATCGCCTTCTCCGACGACATGGACGGGTTGCGCAAGGTGCCGGACAACGTGCCCAACAAGGCCGTCCTTACCGCGAAGCTCGGTCATCCGCTCACCCGCATCCCCGATCCCTTTGGCACGCACGAAAGCTTCGCGCACCACAACAACGGGATGCTGTGCGATTTCCTCGATCGGTTCGGCTTCGAGTACGAATTCGTCTCGGCGAGCGATCGCTACAACTCCGGCGCGTTTGACGAGGCGCTGAAGAACGTCCTGCGCAAGTTCGATGCGATCATGGGCATCATGCTCCCCACCTTGCGCGAAGAGCGCCGCCGCACCTATTCGCCCGTCCTCCCGATCAGCGACAAGACCGGCGAAGTGCTGCAGGTGCCCGTTGAAGTCGTCGATGCCGAGGCTGGCCTCGTGCGCTTTGAAGATCAGGGCGAGATGGTCGTCCAGTCGATCCTCGGCGGCAAGTCCAAGCTGCAGTGGAAGGTCGATTGGGCCATGCGCTGGTGCGCGCTGGGCGTCGATTACGAGATGTGCGGCAAGGATCTGACCGATAGCGTCACCCAGTCGGCCCGCATCACGCAGGTCCTTGGCGGAAAGCGTCCCGAAGGCCTGATCTACGAGCTGTTCCTCGATGAGAACGGCGAGAAGATTTCCAAGTCCAAGGGCAACGGCCTCACCATCGAGCAATGGCTCGAATACGGCAGCGAGGAGAGCCTCGGCTTCTACCTGTTCCGCGAACCCAAGAGCGCCAAGTCGCTCCACGCCGGGATCATCCCGCGCGCGGTCGATGAATACTGGCAGTTCCGCGAAAAGCTGCCCAGCCAGCCCACAGAGCAGCAGCTCGGCAACCCGGTCTGGCACTTGCTGCGCGCCAATGGCTACCACGGCGGAGACGGCGATACGCTGCCCGTCACCTACGGCCTCCTGCTCAACCTCGTCGGCGTGCTCGGCGCGCAGGCGACGCGGGCGCAAGTCTGGTCCTACCTCGCCAACTATGTCGAAAACGCCGATCCCGCCGCGCACCCCGCGCTCGATACGCTGGTCACGTCAGCCTTGGCGTATAACCGCGATTTCGTCGCCCCGACGCTGAAGCGCCGCAAGCCCGAACCCAATGAGGCCGCCGCCCTCGCTGCGCTCGATGCCGAACTGGCCGCGACCGACGACAGCGCCACCGCCGAAGACCTCCAGACCATGGTCTACGAGATCGGCAAGGACCCGCACTACGGCATCGGCGCGCTGCGTGATTGGTTCAAGGCGCTCTACGAAACGCTGCTGGGTTCGAGCCAAGGCCCCCGCATGGGCAGCTTTATCGCCCTCTACGGGATCGAGGGGACGCGGCGGTTGATCGCGGAAGCGCTGGAAGGCGTGGAACTGCCGGAGGGGTGAGGGCGAGGCATACTGCGTCACCGCAATGACGCTAAAGGGGGGCGCGAATGGGCAATGGCATGGGCTTCGCGGGCATTTTGGCGATTGCTCTTGCAGGCCAATTTGCTTGGTTTGTGCTCCAGGCCCTGAAGACTGGCTCCATAGTGCCGATCCGTTACGTCGGCGCTCTATTTGGCACGCGTCAGGGTATTGCGAGGAGCCAAAACCCAATTCGCTTTTGGGCGGAACTTGGATGGGCCTCGCTACTTGCCGTGGCCATGCTTGGCGGAGGTGCCTGGGCTTTAGTTGGCGCCCATCTGGCACCGCGCTCCGACCAAAGCTCTAGTGTTGAAGGCTATCTGCGGCCCGCCAATTCACGCCCCTAACACCAAGGCCGCGCGCGGTACCACTTCGTCACGATATACTTGATGCCCTGCTCCACCGGCCGCCCGGCGTGCAAGGTCAGCGGGTTCGGTTTCCCGTCGCGGCCCATATTGTTCCACACCAGCAGCGCGCCCTTCTGCGGCGGGACCGAAATCGGCACTTTGGGAAATTCGGTCGCGCCGCCTGCCTCGACGTCCGAAAGGTAGCCCATCGCCGTCCACGTGCGCTGCCCGCCGCGGCCCTCCTCGGTCGGCCAATAGCTGGCCGAGGTATCGAAGTGATCGAAGTGCGCGCGGAATTGCTGGCCGGGCTCATAGCGCTGGCCCTGGATCACCTCACCATGCGCGTGCTCGATCCCCATGAGATCGTCGATCCTGCGCTCCAGCATGCGGATGAACGGATCATCGGGATCGACATCACCGGTGTAGCTCGTCCGGCCGCTATCGGCATTGCCATGATAGGTGGGGGAGGGCCGCGCCACCGCATCGACCATGCGGATCAGCCGCGCGCATTCTTCTGCGGTGAAGAAATCCGCCACGCCATAGATCTCGATTCCATCGACCGGCAGGCGATAGACGCTCGGATCAGCCTCAAGCCGCGCGCGCACCCGCTCGCCCACTTTGGCGAGTGCAGGGGCATCCTGGGTAGCGGGCTTGGGACGGCGAAATCCGATCATGCGCTGCTCATGCCGCAGCGGCCGTTCTCTGCCAAGTGGCAGGTGCTCAAACCCGGTCCGGATACCGTATCACCAACCTGACATCGATGAGTTATGAAAAATAACTAAAGTTGCAACCAATTTGGACCAGATTTCTTGGCGGCAGGCTTACCAATATTGGGCAACATGGTTACATATATAGCCTGATTGATAGCTGATTGATCATAAGATTCCCAAGGGTCGCGTAACGACAAGACTGACCGCGAAAACAGTCAGCGCCATGTTTCCGATAGCCCGGCGGCGGGGGCGAAAGAGCTTGGCGGCGAACGTCCCTTGGCATGCGAGGAGTTGGCATTGGACGGTCATGTCGATTTGGATGCGGAGACACTCCGCATTGCAAAATTGCTTTATGAAGCGCGCCGCCGCCGCGATGCGGCAAGCCCGGTCAAGGGCCTTTTCGGAGAGCCCGGCTGGGATATTCTTCTGGACTTGTTCATTGCCCGCAAGACCCGCACGGCCTTGCAGGTTTCCAGCGTCTGTGCAGGCGCGGGCCTGCCTTCGACCACCATTCTGCGCTGGATAGCCCGGCTTGAGCGTGAGGGGCTGATCGTCCGCGTGGCCGATCAGGAAGATGCCCGCCGCCGCTATGTCAGCCTGACAACGCGGGGCCTCCGGCTCACCACATCGCTGCTCGACGCGGTCGGTCCGCTGGGCTGATGGCCTAGGCCAGTTGCGCCAGCAGGTCGCGGGCGAAGGCCGACAAGGTGTCATCCCGCGCGCCCATGATCACGATGCGGTCACCGGGCGCAGCCAGTTCGGCAATGCGCAGGGCGCAGTCGGCGCGGGCCGGGATGTGCTCGGCAGTGCCGCCGTGGGCGCGGATCATGTCCACGATGCGCTCGCTGCCCACCGATCGGTCCACCGTGCCGCCGAAGTAGACCGGATCGCACAGGATCGCGGTGTCTCCGGCGCAGAGCCGCGTTGCCAGCACTTCCGCCAGTTCCGCCCCCATCTGGCGCAGCGGGCCATAGCCGTGCGGCTGGAAGAACGCGATTACCCGGCCGGGATGTGCTTTCAGCGTGGCCAGCGTCGCGGCGATCTTTTCCGGATTATGCCCGAAATCATCGATCACGGTCACGCCGGCCGGGCTTGTCCCGACCACGTCGAACCGGCGCGCAAGGCCTGCGTAGGTTCCCAAGGCCTGCACCGCATCGCCCAGCGGCACGCCCGCCGCGTGTGCCGCGGCCAGCGCCGCCAGCGCGTTGGAGAGATTGTGCCGACCCGGTACCCCCAGCGCCAGCGCATGGCGTTCGCCGGTGCGGCGCAGCTCGATCAAGGCTGAAATCCCAAGGGGCGATTCGGCCACGCTGCCCTCCACCACGCCGAGATCGGCCTCGCTCGCCCCTATGCCGAAAGTGAGCGCGTCGTCTAACGCCCGGCTGGCCAGCGCAGCGCTTTCCGCGTCGTCGAGATTGACCACCGCCGTACCGGACCGCGCCAGAAAATCGCCAAACAGGCCGCGCAGTTCCTCCAGGCTCTTGTGATCGAGGCTGACGTTGTTCAGCACCGCAATGCTCGGCCGGTATGCGGCGATCGAACCGTCGCTTTCGTCGACCTCCGAAACGAACGGGCCGTCCGGCGCGCCGACCCGCGCGCTGGCAAAGGGCGCGTCAGGCCCCGCGAAGTTCTTCATCACCGCGCCGTTCATGATCGTGGGATCGCGCCCGCAGGCGGTGAGGATCCATCCGAGCATGCCGGTCACGGTCGATTTGCCGCTGGTCCCGCCCACGGCAATGCTCATCGGCGCCGCGTTGAACAGGGTGGAGAGCAGTTCGGCCCGGCGCATGCGGCGGCATCCCAGCTCTGCTGCGCGCACCATTTCCGGCACGGTATCCTCCACCGCGGCGGAGGCGACGAGGATCTGCTCCGCCGACGTGATGCCGCTGCCGTCCTGCGGATGCAGCGTGAAGCCAAGGCTTTCCAGCCAGGCAAACTTTTCCGGCGTGCGCCCCTGATCGCGGCTGCGGTCCGATCCCGCGATCTGCGCGCCCTGGCCCTTCAGTATCAGCGCGAGCGGCAGCATGCCCGAACCGCCGATGCCGCAGAAGAACCAGGGCTGTGCGGTGAGGTTCACACTCTCGTTCGCCGTGTCGTCGATGCTCATGGCGCGAAGCGGTATGCGGCCTTGTGCCCGGGCGCAACCGGGTTAGGAAGCGCTATGCCAAGGATTGCCATCTGCGCGCCCGCCCGCCCGATCACGCAGCAGGACGCCGCAGCCGTTTCCGCGCTGGCGGCGGACATTCCGGGCCTTGCGCTTTCGTTTCATCCGCAGTGCTTTCTGGAAGCGGGGCATTTCGCCGGCACCGATGTGCAGCGCCTTGAAGCCTTGCTCGAATGCGCGAACGATCCTTCGTTCGATGCCGTCTGGTTCGCGCGGGGCGGCTATGGCTCCAACCGGATCGCCGCCGCTGCCGTCGCCGGGCTGGGCGAAGCTGCCCGCAGCAAGACGTATCTAGGTTATTCCGATACCGGCTACCTCCTCGCCGCGCTCTACCGCGCGGGTGTCGGGCAGGCCGTCCACGCCCCGATGCCCGGCGATATCCGCCGTGAGGGCGGGCATGAGGCCGTGCGGCGCACCTTGCACTGGCTTGCCGGAGACCGCTCCGGCGTCGAGCGGGCGCAGGATGGCCGCCCCCGCGCCGCCTTCAATCTCACCACGCTCGCCATGCTCTGCGGCACGCCGCTGCTGCCCGATCTTTCAGGGCACGTGGTGATGGTCGAGGAAGTCTCCGAGCATCTCTATGCAGTGGACCGGCTGTTCTTCCACGTGACCGCGCAGCTTCAGGGCATAGCCGGGTTGCGGCTTGGCCGCGTCGGCGATGTGCCCGAAAACGATGTCCCCTTCGGCGCCGACGAGGAGGCGATTGCGCGCGATTGGTGCGCCCGCAGCGGCATTCCCTATCTGGGCCGCGCCGATATCGGGCATGATGTTGATAACAAGATTGTCGCATTCGGGCTTGAGGGCACCCCCGCGAATCACTAGGCGCGCTCCGTCACAGCAGGAGTGTGTTGATGCGGGCATTCGTTTTTCCGGGGCAGGGCAGCCAGAAGCTGGGCATGGGCGCAGACCTCGCCGCCGCCAGCGCCGCCGCGCGTGAAGTTTTCGAGGAAGTCGACGACGCGCTCGGCCAGAAGCTTTTTGCGCTGATGACCGAGGGACCGGAAGACGAACTGACCCTCACCGCCAATGCCCAGCCTGCGATCATGGCCAATGCCATCGCCGTGCTGCGCGTGCTGGAAAAGGAATGCGGCCTCGTCCTGGCTGACAAGGCCCAGTTCGTCGCCGGCCACAGCCTCGGCGAGTACACCGCGCTCTGCGCCGCCGGAGCCTTCAGCCTCGCCGATACCGCCCGCCTGCTGCGCCTGCGCGGGTCCGCGATGCAGGCCGCCGTGCCGGTGGGCGAGGGTGCGATGTGCGCGCTGCTTGGCGCCGAGATCGATCAGGCCGCCACGCTGGCTGAAGCCGCCGCGCAAGGTGAGGTCTGCACCGTCGCCAATGACAACGCGCCCGGCCAGGTCGTGCTTTCGGGCCACACTGCTGCGATCGAGCGCGCCATCGGCATGGTCAAGGAGCACGGCATCAAGCGCGGCATGCTTCTCCCCGTTTCCGCGCCCTTCCACTGCCCGCTGATGCAGCCCGCCGCCGATGCCATGGCAGAGGCGCTGGCGCAGACCCCGCCAGGCCCTCTGCGCGTCACCCTCATGGCCAATGTCACCGCCGCCGCCGTGACCGACCCCGCCGAAGTCCGCCGTCTCCTCGTCGAACAGGTCACCGGCCGCGTCCGCTGGCGCGAGAGCATGGTCGCACTGGGCGCGGCGGGCGTGGAGCACTTCGTCGAGCTTGGCGGCAAGGTCGTCGGCCCGATGATCACTCGCACCGTAAGCGATGTCGCAGTTGCCAGCCTCATCGGCATGGCCGATATCGAAGCCTTCGCGAAGGAAATCTAGGCTGTTTCTCGCAGAGACGCTAAGGGAAAGAAGGTCGCAGAGAAGCAAGGAATGCGGGTTGATCAGATCAGCGCAACGGTTGTCGATGAGGCAATTCGTATCCATCGAGAGCTAGGCCCGGGATTGTTCGAGTCCGTCTACGAAAGCATCCTGGCGGGTCGGCTCGAGGCGAGGGGTTTGCGTGTTGACCGCCAAATGACCTTGCCTGTCGAGTTTGACGGTCAACGCTTCGATGCGGCATTCAGGATCGACATGCTGATCGAAGGGTGCCTTGTTTTGGAGATCAAGGCGGTCGAGCAACTGACCAAGGCGCATGAGAGGCAATTGATCACTTATCTGAGACTGATGAAGCAGCCCGTCGGGCTGCTTCTGAATTTTTCTGGCGCGACAATGAAAGAAGGGATTCGTCGGCTCGTAAACAACTACACGCCCGCGTGAGCTCTCCGCGATCTTCCTTCTTCTCTGCATCTCTGCGAGAAACAAAACCATTCAGGAGCAACCCATGGAACACCGCCTCTTCGATCTCACCGGCATGACCGCCCTCGTCACCGGCGCTGCCGGCGGCATCGGCTCGGCGATCAGCCATGCCCTCGCAAAGCAGGGCGCACGCCTTGCGCTTTCGGGCACCAACCCGTCCAAGCTGCGTTCGTTCCGCGAGGAACTGAACGACACCTACGGTCACGACCACGTCGAGATCACCTGCGATCTCTCGAACACCGAGCAGGTCGAGCATCTGGTGCCTGCCGCGATCGATACGCTCGGCAAGGTCGATATCCTCGTCAACAACGCCGGCATCACGCGCGATAACCTCGCCATGCGGATGAAGGACGAGGAATGGGACGCCGTGATCCGCGTCAATCTCGAAGCCGCCTTCCGCCTGATGCGCGCGGCCTCCAAGCCGATGATGAAGGCCCGCTTCGGGCGCATCATCACCATCACCAGCGTGGTCGGTGCCACTGGCAATCCGGGGCAGGTCAACTATGCCGCGGCCAAGGCCGGCCTCGTCGGCATGTCGAAGAGCCTTGCGCAGGAGCTCGCCACGCGCGGCATCACCGTGAACTGCGTCGCCCCCGGTTTCATCCGCACCGCGATGACCGATGTGCTCCCCGATGCACAGAAGGACGCGCTCAACGCGCGCATCCCGATGGGCCGCATGGGCGAGGGCAGCGATATCGGCGCGGCGGTCGCCTTTCTCGCCAGCCGCGATGCTGGCTACATGACCGGGCAGACGTTGCACGTGAATGGCGGCATGGCGATGCTCTCCTGATCGCCATGCGGCGCCCGTTGGCCTCTCTGGCGCCGCTCTTGCTGGCGCTGGCCGCCATGCCCTTTGCAGCGCAGGCCCGCGCGCCCCAGGCGCTTGCCTGCGCGGTGATTGCCGCGCCCGAAGGGCTCGATGCGCAGCTCGCCGACAGCATGCTCACGCTGGATGAGGCGCGCAGCAAGCCCGCGCTGGATACGCTCCATGCCCTCGTCGATCGCTGCGCGGCAGACCAGTTTCTCGGCGAGAAGGAGCGCGATGCCTATTTCGGCTACGTGCTCGGCCGGATGGCGCGCGATGGGCTCGATTCCCGGCTGAAGGCTGAGGGCATTCCGTCCGACCTCATCGACAAGGCGCTCGATATCGGCCCCGGCAATGCCAACAACCCGGCCACGCAAGTCACGCAGGGAGACTTGCGCCGCGTCTCCACTGCGCTCAGTGAGTCCGGCCGCGATCCGGCCAAGGTAACCCCTGTCGGCTGGGGCCTGATTACCGCATGGATTGCCGCCACCGCGCATATGTTCGATGCGTTGCGGGTGCTCGATTGAGGTTGCGGAGCAAGCCCGCCGTTTTCGCTGCATTTATGCACAGCTTCGCCGCTGCGAAGGCGGCTTGCGCTTGCCCGTGGCGGGGCGTGCGTTAAGGAAGATAGTCCAGTAACAACCCGTCTTCGCCCGCGATTCCTTAGGCGCGGAGACGCCAGCTACACAGCCCTCAACGGTCCCGTGCCGGGACCCGCAAGGGCGGGGGACACGAGACGAGAATGAAGGCCACGATCGAACGCGCGACCTTGCTACGCTGCCTGTCCCATGTGCAATCGGTGGTGGAGCGTCGCAATACCATCCCGATCCTCTCGAACGTGCTGATCGAGGCTTCGCCCGATGGCTCGGTCCGCCTCATGGCAACCGACCTCGATCTCCAGATCATCGAGACGATGCCTGCGCGGGAAGTGGAGCGTGGCGGCGCGATCACGGTTTCCGCGCACCTCCTCTTCGATATCGCGCGCAAGCTGCCCGATGGCAGCCAGGTCAGCCTTGATGCCGCCGATGGCCGCATGGTCGTCAAGGCCGGACGCAGCCGCTTCCAGCTGCCCACGCTGCCGCGCGATGATTTCCCGGTGATCGTCGAAGGCGATCTGCCGACGAGCTTCGAAGTGCCCGCGCGCGTCCTCGCCGAACTGATCGACCGCACCCGCTTCGCGATCTCGACCGAGGAAACCCGCTACTATCTCAACGGCATCTTCCTCCACGTGGCGGATGAGGCGACTCCGGTGCTCAAGGCCGCCGCGACCGACGGCCACCGCCTTGCACGCTACACCATTGCCCGGCCTGACGGCGCTGAGGGCATGCCGGACGTGATCGTGCCGCGCAAGTGCGTGGGCGAGCTGCGCAAGTTGCTCGATGATGTGCTTGATACCGCCGTGCTGCTTGATCTTTCGGCCAGCAAGGTGCGCTTCACGCTGGGCGGTGAACACGGCGTGGTGCTCACCAGCAAGCTGATCGACGGCACCTTCCCGGACTACAGCCGCGTGATCCCCACCGGGAACGACAAGCTGCTCCGCCTTGATCCGCGCAGCTTCTTCGAAGGCGTGGATCGCGTCGCCACGATCGCCACTGAGAAGACCCGCGCGGTCAAGATGGCGCTCGAGAACGACAAGGTCACGCTCTCAGTCACCAGCCCGGAAAACGGCACCGCAGCCGAAGAGATCGCCGCCGAATACCGCGCCGCGGGCTTCGAGATCGGCTTCAACGCCAATTATCTCAAGGACATCCTCAGCCAGATCGACGGGGACATCGTGGAACTCCACCTCGCCGATGCTGGCGCGCCGACGCTGATCCGTAAGGACGACAAGTCGCCCGCGCTCTATGTGCTGATGCCGATGCGGGTGTGATCGCGGGCGGTGCAGGGGCTTTTTCAAGGCTCCCGGCACCGACTCTGATCACGCGAACCTTCCCGAAAGGGCAGGCTTGGCCGATGGAAGTAACTCTTAATCGATAACGTCGCTGAATCTCGCGGGCAATTCGCCGGTCACCGACTGGCTGCTTCCATGGCCCGCTAGGCATTGGCGCGTAGCTGCTATTTTGGCGTTTCGAAGTGTTGCCAGTTTATCCGAACCGGACACAAACCGGATGGATAACGACGATGGACAACCGCGACATCGCAAAAAAGCTGGCCTTCTTCTCTATCGGCCCGGACGACACGGTCCGTCTTCCAGGAGTGGGGAAAGCCGTCGCCAGCGCGGGACCAGCTGCGCTTGACAAGCTTTACGACCGGATCGCCGCCACGCCCGAAACGGCCGGCTTCTTTGTTTCGAAAGCTGCCATGGGATCGGCCAAGGCCAAGCAGATCGCCCATTGGCAGGCCCTCTTCGCGGGCGGTGCGACGGCCGATTATTTCCAGCGCGCCGAACGGGTCGGCAAAGTCCACGCGCGCATCGGCCTTTCCCCGCAGTGGTACATCGGGGCCTATGCCAGCGTGCTCGAACCCATCATTGGCGCGATGGTCGGCCCGCTCTCGCGCGGCAGGGCAAAGCGGATCGCCACACTTATCAAGATGGCGCTGCTCGACATGGAAATCGCAGTCGAGACTTACTTTGCGGTGGAGGAGGAGCGCCGGCGCGCGGTTATCGATGCCCTTGGCGCGGCACTCCAGCGCATGACCGATGGCAACTTCAGCACGCCGCTCGAAGCGCTGCCGCCCGAATTCGCTGCGATCCAAAATGATTTCGAGACGATGCGCGCGCAGGTCGGCACCGCGCTCGGCGATGTCGCGCAGACTTCCCGCGCGGTCGACGTCGGCGCGCAGGAGATCCGGCAGGCGTCGGACGACCTCGCCCGGCGCACCGAGCAGCAGGCCGCCAGCCTCGAGGAAGCCTCTGCCGCGATGACCGCGCTGGCCGCCAGTGTCGGCAGTACGGCGGGCGATGCCGCGCATCTCCACGATTCCGTGCAGGCCGCGCATGGCGACGCGCAGGCTGGCGGCGGCGTGGTCGACGAAGCGGTCCAGGCGATGACCGACATCTCCGTTTCCGCGCAAGAGATCGGCAAGATCATCAGCGTGATCGATGGCATCGCCTTTCAGACCAATCTTCTCGCGCTCAACGCCGGGGTCGAGGCGGCGCGCGCCGGGGATGCCGGGCGCGGGTTCGCGGTCGTGGCCAACGAGGTCCGCGCGCTCGCTCAGCGCTCTGCCGAAGCTGCGCTCGATATCAAGACGCTGATTGGGCAGAGTTCGGTGCAAGTGGAACGCGGCGTCGCGCTTGTCGGCCAGACCGGCGATTCCTTCGCGAGGATCGTGCGCAAGGTCGGCGAAATCGCGCAGCTTGCCAGCAACATCGCCTCAGCCGCCAGCGCACAGGCCACCAACATCGGCCACGTCCGCGAGACCGTGCGCGAGCTTGACGTCATGACGCAGCAGAACGCAGCGATGGTCGAGGAAGCGACCGCCGCCTCGCGCAATCTGGCGGGCGAGGCGGATCGCATGGCCGCGCTCGTCGGCCGTTTTGCGCTAGCGGATGCCGGTCAGGTCGGCGCGGCGGAGCTTCGCCGCGCCGCCTGAGCCCGTCAGATATCGACGACGATCTTGCCGAAGTGGGTGTTGCTCGCCTGATGGCGGAAGGCATCGCCAAGGCTCGCCAGCGGGAAATGGCTGTCGATCACCGGGCGGATACCGTTCGCTTCCACCCCGGCGATCATGTCGAGCTGCATTGCCCGGCTGCCCACGGTCAGCCCCTGCACGCGCAGGTTCTTGGCCATCAGCAGCGCGGTCTGCACCGGCCCGGCAAAGCCTGCCAGCACGCCGATCAGCGCGACATGGCCGCCCACGCGAGTCGCCATCATCGATTGGTCGAGCGTGCCAGCGCCGCCGATCTCGACCACGCAATCCACACCCGCGCCGCCGGTCAGTTCCAGCGCCTTGAGGCCCCAGGCGGGCACCTCCTTGTAGTTGATCAGCTCGTCCGCCCCCAGCGCGCGCATCCGCTCCAGCTTGGCGTCCGACGAACTGGTCGCGATGACCCGCGCCCCCGCCGCCTTGGCGAACTGCAGCGCGAAGATCGAAACGCCGCCGCTGCCTTGCACCAGCACGGTCGAACCCGGTTTCACCGCGCCATCGAAAAACAGCGCGCGCCACGCGGTCAGGCCCGCGCAGGTCAGCGTTGCCGCTTCGGCGGCGGAATAGCCCTTGGGCACGCGAGTAAACCAGCCCTGCGGCGCGACGATTTCCTCGCGCGCATAGCCGTCGATGCCGTCGCCGGGCACCGTGGTGAAGGCGGTGGCTGGCGGAGTGCCGTCATCCCAGTTGGTGAAGAAGGTCGAGACGACAAGATCGCCCGGCGCATAAGCCGTGACGCCATCGCCCACCGCCACAACTTCGCCCGCGCCGTCCGACATCGGAATGCGCCCGGCGGGAGCTGGCAGCATGCCTGTCACCACCGCGAAGTCATGGAAGTTGAGCGAGGAGGCGCGCAGGCGCACGCGGATTTCGCCCGGACCGGGATCGCCGCAATCGGGCACCTGATCGAGGTAGAGGCTGTCGAGCGTCGCCGGGGCGCCGATACGGATCGTTGCATTGCTCATTCTGCGGCCTCCAGCATTTCGGCTTGTTGCGGCCCGCGCACGAGCACACCCGGCACCGCACCCGTCCAGGTGCCCTGCTCGAAGGTCACCTCGCCCGATTTGATCGTGTAGAGATAGCCGTCCGCCTTCTGCAGCAGCCGCTTGCCGCCTGCCGGCAGGTCGAACGCCAGCCAAGGCTTGCCCAGCTTCAGCGCCTCCATGTCGATCACGTTGATATCTGCGAGCGCGCCGGGCGCGATCACGCCGCGATCGTTCATGCCATAGAGCCGCGCCGTATCGTGGCACTGGCGCTTCACCGCCTGCTCAAGGCTGAGCCGCCCACCGCGTTTGCGATCCCGCACCCAGTGCTGGAGCATGAAGGTGGGCGAAGCCGCATCGCAGATCGTGCCGCAATGCGCGCCGCCGTCCGAAAGCGAGTTCACACAATCATCGCGCGACTGGAGTTCCTCAAGGAAATCAAGGTTTCCGTCAGCGTAGTTGAGGATCGGCAGATAGATAAACCCGGTGCCGCCATCCGCCAGCATCAGGTCATAGGCATAGCTTTCCGGCGTCACACCAGCCGCCGCCGCCCGCGCCGCGATGCTCGCGTCCGCCTGCGGCTCGTAGTCGAAGCCTTCGTCCATCTCGTACTGGTTCGCCCAGCCTTCGCCGATCACGCGGTAGAGGTGGACGATGTCGCTTTCGGGATAGACGTTGCTTTCCGAAAGGATGATCTTCTTGAAGACCGGATCGGCAAGGTGGGTGAGCTGGTCTTCCCACGGCATCGCCGCAAGCGCGGCCCAGGTCGGGCGGAACATGAAGGGATGCACCGTCCCGCGCCAGTTCATCACGATGCCGTTGCCGCGCAGCGCGATCTGCGCGACGATGTTTGCGCCCGCCGCGTTCTGGCGGGTCATTTCCTCGATCTGTTCGGAAAGCGGCAGTTCCTTGGCGATCGACTGCAGCGCGGCGAAGGTGACGGGGAGGCCCGTCTCGCGGCTCATCGCGCCCATCCAGCCGAACTCGTCCCATTCGCGCTTCATGTCGCTCGCCATCTCGAACACGCCGTGGCCCACGCGGCCCATGGCGCGGCCGATGCGGATCAGCTCCTCGGCGGTGGCGGTCGTGCCCGGCACCACTTCGCCGTCGATCGACTTGTGGATCACCGTGCGGCTGGTCGAGAAGCCGAGCGCGCCCGCGCGCACGCCTTCTTCGACAATTTTGGCCATGGCTTCGATGTCTTCGTCGGTCGGAATCGCACCCGGCTTTTCGCGGTCGCCCAGCACATAAGCGCGCACCGCGCCGTGCGGGACATGCGTTGCCACGTCCACACTGCGCGGCAACCGCTCCAGCGCATCGAGGTATTCGGGGAAGCTCTCCCAGTCCCACTTGAGCCCTTCGGCCAGCGCGGTGCCGGGGATATCCTCCACGCCTTCCATCAGCCCGATCAGCCATTCATGCCGGTCCGTTGCGGCGGGCGCAAAGCCCACGCCGCAGTTGCCCATGACCACCGTGGTCACGCCATGCCACGAGCTCGGCGCCATTTCCTGATCCCAGGTCGCCTGCCCGTCATAATGCGTGTGAATGTCGACCCAGCCCGGCGCAACGACCTTGCCGCCCGCGTCGATCTCGCGCTTCGCGGTGCCGGAGACCTTGCCCACGGCGGCGATCAGGCCGCCCTGCACGGCCACATCGCCGGTAAAGCGCGGACGGCCGGTGCCATCAACGATGGTTCCTCCCCGGATGATGAGGTCATAGGTCGGCATCAGCAGGCTCCTCTATCCCCGCGCAGCCGACTCATCGCGGAGGGCCGTCGCGTTTAACTGGCCGATTAAGTCAGAGGATCGTGCCGGGGTCAACGCCCGCGGCTATTCGCGGTTACGCGTCGAGAAACCCGGTCAGCTTTTTGATGAAAGCATCGGGGCGGGCCAGCATGAACAGGTGCCCGCCGCCCTCGCTCAACTCCAGCTTGCTGCCGGGGATCGCGTTGTGGAGGAAATGCAGGTTGGCGGGCGGGATGAGCTGGTCGTCTTCATCGCCCATGACCATGACCGGCATGCTCAGCAGCGGCAGGAACGGCGCGCTGCTCCAGCCCGCATAGGCCGCCAGCTGGCAGCTCCAGCCCAGCGGTGAGGGCGCCGTTGCGGCATTGAGCGAGACCCGGTCCGCTCCCCCGCCGTTGTAGAACATCGCAAGGTTGCGGCGCAGTGCCTTCTCGACAGAATATTCCATCGGATCAAGCATCTGGCTAAGCATGGAGGCATTGCCGGGGATCATCGTGCCCCCCGCCGAGGTTGCCGCAAGCACCAGCTTGCCGGTGCGCGCGCGGTGCTGGAAAGCAAACTGCTGCACCACCGCGCCGCCCCAACTGATGCCGAGCAGATCGACCGAATCGATCCGCAGCCGGTCGAGCAGCGCGGCGAGTGTCAGCGCCATGTGCGGGATCGTGTAGGGGAAGATCGGATCGGGCGACTGGCCGATTCCCGGCATGTCGAAGCTGATGATGCGGCGATCGGGCAGGCGGCTCGCAATCGGCTCGAGCATTTCCATGTTCATGCCGATGCCGCTCAGGATCACGAGCGGGCGCGGCGCGGCGCGCGCGGTCTTGCTCTGGGCTGCGGGCTGGACATGCCATTGCCCCACCCGCAGACGCCGCCCGGCGACGCCGATCATCGTAAAGCTGGCAGTCGTGGCCACGCGAATTCCTTGGTAATCAGGTAAATCAAAGCGTTGCCTGCGCCCTAGCACCGCACGGTGACGAGCAAAAGCAAACCTAAGGAATTCTGCGGAAAAAAGGTCCGATCTGGGTGGGTGCTTAACGGTTTCTCAAAGCAGTTAAGCGCAATTGACGGATGATGAGCCAATCGCCCGAGGACAACGCCGCATCGCAGGCCGAACCGACGCGCGCCGCGCGCGATTTCGCGCGTACGCAGCGTCGCCGCGAGCGCGTGCCGACCGCGGCCGTCAGCCGGGCCGATGTGGCCGGGGCGGCATTCCTGTTCGGCACCGGGCCTGGCCGCGGCCTGATCGCGCGTGAATGGCCGCACATGGCGCTGCCGATGGTGCTCGGCGTCTTGGGTCTTGCCCTCGCCAACTTCTCGATCCGCCCGATCATCGCGCCGCTGCTCGCGCTGCTGGCCTCTGCGCTGCTGTTCGTCGCGCGCTTCACCTCGAACTACGAGGAAAGCCGCGATCACTCGACCGCCGTGCGAATGGCGCTGATGGGGGCCTCGATTGGCATTCCGCTGTTCATTTATGGTTATGCCATCGGCATGTGGGCGGGCAGCGGCGTGGTTCCCTGGGTGCAGGCACTGGCGCTGCTGGTCACCATCTCGCTCCTGGCCACGGTGACCGAATCGGGCCGCCTTGCCGGCATGCTTACCGCCCAGGTCGCGATGTGGTCCGGCGTTACCTGGGTCTCCCATTTCGGGGCCGGCATCCTGTCGCTGCTCATTGGCGGCGTGATCGCGGTGGCCGCTTACCTGCGCCAGCGCGAGATCGATCTCAAGGTCCGCCTCGCGGTGGAAGAAGGCGTCCGCATCCAGACCCGCGCCGAGGAGATCCTCGCCGATTATGAGGAGACGGGGCAGGGCTGGTTCTGGGAAACCGACCGCCGCGGCCTTATCACCTACATATCGCGGCCGGTTGCGGACGTGCTCGGCCGCAAGGTCGATGATTTCATCGGCCGCCCCTTTGCGGAGCTGTTCAACCTTTCCGAGAAATCGGGCGAGGGTGAACGCACGTTGGCCTTCCATCTCTCGGCGCGGTCCAGCTTCTCCGAACTGGCGGTGCGCGCTGCGGTCTATGACGAGGAACGCTGGTGGTCGGTCACCGGACGTCCGACGTACGACGCCTTCAACAACTTCCAGGGCTTCCGCGGCTCGGGCACCGATCTCACCGAAAAGCGCCGCTCGCAGGAACATGCTTCGCGCCTCGCGCATTTCGATTCGCTCACCGGCCTCTCGAACCGATTCCAGATGTCGCAGACGCTGGAGAAGATCCTCACCGCGCCCAATGAGCAGAACCGCGCTTGCGCGGTGTTCCTTCTCGATCTCGACCGGTTCAAGCAGGTCAACGATACGCTCGGCCACCCCGCCGGCGATGCGCTGCTCAAGCAGGTCGCGCAGCGCCTTGAGCGCGTCATCGGCACCGTCGGCCGCGTCGGGCGCCTGGGCGGCGACGAGTTCCAGGTCATCCTTGCCGGCAAGATCGCGCGCGAACAGCTCGCCCATCTGGCAGAACGCATCATCGAACAGATCAGCCAGGCCTATTCGATCGATGGCAGCCGCGTGATGATCGGCGGCTCCGTCGGCATCGCGCTCGCGCCCGATGACGGCTTGACCAGCGAGGCGCTGATCCGCAACGCGGACCTTGCGCTCTATGCCGCCAAGGATGGTGGGCGCGGGCGTTTCCACTTCTACGCTGCCGATCTCCACAGCGATGCGGAAGAACGCCGCCAGCTGGAAGAAGACCTGCGCGATGCGATCACGCAAGGCGATCTTGAGCTCTATTATCAGCCCGTCGTGCAGACCGCGACCGAGCGGATCACCGGCTTCGAAGCGCTGCTGCGCTGGAATCACCCGCAGCACGGCTTCATTTCGCCAGCCAAGTTCGTGCCGATCGCGGAAGATGCCGGCCTCATCGTCTCGATCGGCGAATGGGCGCTGCGCACCGCCTGCCAGGATCTCGCCAAGTGGCCTTCGGACGTGCGCGTCGCGGTCAACGTATCGCCGCTGCAGTTTGCCAATCCGGCGCTGCCCTCGATGGTCACGAGCGCGCTGGCTTCGGCTGGGGTCGAGCCCGACCGGCTCGAACTCGAGATCACCGAAAGCGTCTTCCTCGGCGATGATACCGGGACCGAGGCCATGTTCCGCTCGCTCAAGGGTATCGGCGTCCGCCTCGCGCTCGATGATTTCGGCACCGGCTATTCCTCGCTCGGCTATCTGAAGCGCGCGCCGTTCGACAAGATCAAGATCGACCAGTCCTTCGTGCGCGGCGCGACGCAGGCCGGCAGCCGCAATGGCGCGATCATCGCCTCGATCGTCAGCCTTGCCGAAGCGCTCGGCATGGAAACGACCGCCGAGGGCGTCGAGACCCTCGACGAGCTCGATCTCGTGCGCATGCTCGGCTGCAGCCATGTGCAGGGCTATATCTACGAACGCCCGCTCTCCGCGCCTGCCACGCTGACCCGCCTTGCCACAGGCCTCATGGCCATCGCGCGCGGCCCCCGCTCGGCCCGCGCCGCGCGCCAGGCCATGCTCCGCCGCGTGGTGCTCGATCACGCCGGGCATCGCTACAACGGCACCGTGCGCAACATGTCGCTCACCGGCGCGCTGATCGAGGGGCTGTGGAACGTACCGGCCGGCACGATCTTCCGCATCCAGCTTTCAGACGGCCACATTGTCACTGCCACCTGCCGCTGGGCGAGCGACGACCGCATGGGTGTCGAATTCTCGCAGCCCCTTCGCCTCGACGAGGACGGCCGCATTGCTGCCGTGGCGATCAAGTCCACCTTGGCACCGCTGCCCGATCCCCTCGCGAACCAGCGCAAGGTTGGGTGAAGCCAGACTTCAACCGCGTCCGAAGATCTTCGCGATCAGCTTGCTGCCGGTCCCCAGCGGATTGCGCCGGATCTCGCGCTCCTGCTCGCCAAGGTAGAGGAACACCCCGTCGATCGCCTTCTGGGTGACATAGCCGGTCAGGTCCCGCGCGCCGAACTGGCCCGCGATCAGGCTGTTCTTCGCACTGAACCGGTCGAGCGCCTGAAACGCCTTCACGCCCGACAGGGACTTTGCAACCACCGGCGTCATCGTCTGCTGCAGGTCCGGCCCCATCGTGCGGCGGAAGTAATCGGTGGCAGAGGTATCGCCGCCGGTCACGATCCCCAGCGCGTCTGTCACCGTCATCCGCGAGATCGCACTCTTCAGTAGCGGCAGCGCCTTGCCCACCGCGCCTTCCGCTGCAGCGTTGAGCTTGCCCGAAAGTCCATCGGTCACGCCCGCACGGTCGAGCGCCCCGAGCAGCCCGTTGAGGCGGCCCAGCGGACCCGGCAAGCCGATACGCACGCGCGGATCATCGGCAAACCCGCCCGGCCGGCCCAGCTGCGCAACCACCCGCTCCGCTGCCTTGCCCAGCGCCAGCTTGAGCCCGCCCGAAGCCTCGCTGCTGGTCACCCCAGGCGGCGGCGCGGTGTTGGCCGCAGTGCTCGCCGGCGCGGACGGGCCGAGAATGCGCCCCAGCAAGGCACCCGCATCCTGCGCCGATTGTGCCGCTGCGGTTCCCGCCATCAGCGCCGCGATGGCCGCCCCCAGCCAGACTGTCCTCGTGCGCATGATCATGGTTTCCTCCTTCAGCCGCGCCCCCAGTCTGCGCCGCCGGGGCGAGCTAGTCAAAATGGCAATGGCGATGCCAGCGCCCGCCACCTAGCCAGAAGCTTCGTCCACCCGCCACGGAGTTTCCCATGCCGCACACCAACCGCCGCGTCTTCATCCGGCAGTACCGCGAGGGGATGCCGCTGCTCGAAGATTTCGGCATCGAGGATGTCGAGATCGCGAACGTCCCCGCAGGCCACGCGGTGGTGAAGGTCGATACGCTTTCGATGGACGCATGGATCCGCACCACGCTCACTCCGGGCAGCTTCCACGAGACCGCGCCGCTCGGCTCGACTGTCCGCGCGCTCGGCGTCGGGCAGGTCGTGGAAAGCGCCGATCCATCGCTCGCTGCGGGGGACTGGGTCTATGGCATGCTCGCCGCGCAGACCCGTGCGCTGGTGCCCGCTGCCGCGCTCACCAAGCTCGATCTTTCAAACAGCCTAAAGCCCGCGGACTATGTCGGCCCGCTCGGCCTCACCACCGGCCTCACCGCCTGGGTCGGCCTCATTGCGGTGGCGGAGGTCAAGGCGGGCGACACGGTCCTCGTGTCCGGCGCTGCGGGCGCGGTCGGCTCGATGGTGGTGATGCTCGCCAAGGCGCGCGGGGGCCGGGTGATCGGCATCGCCGGCGGGCCTGACAAGTGCCGCTTCCTCACCGAAAGGCTCGGCGCCGATGTCGCCATCGACTACAAGAATGCCGACCTCGCTGCCGAAGTGGCAGCGGCAGCCCCCGGCGGAATCGACGTGTTCTTCGACAATGTCGGCGGCGAAATCCTCGATGTCGCGCTGGCAAACCTTGCGCCCGCCGATGCGCGCATCGCGATCTGTGGGGCGATCTCGCAGTATTCGGACCTCGGCAACGTGCGCGGACCCAGGAACTACCTCAAGCTTGCCGAGCGCAACGCGGCAATGAAGGGCTTCGTCGTCACCCACCATGCCGCCCGCTTCGCCGAGGCGAAGGCGGAAATCGCCGCGCTGATGCAGGAGGGCAAGATCGACCTGCCCGAGCACGTCGTGGAAGGCATCGATCACTTCGCCGAGGCGCTGTTGCTGCTGTTTGCCGGCGGTCACACCGGCAACTTGCTGGTGCGGCCCTAGCGCGTGGGCCGCGGCTCATTCCTGCGCGGCATAGACCTTGACGAGATCGTGCAGGAAATCGCGCGCGATATAGGCTGATGCCACCGAGTGCCGCTCGTTGAGGCCGTGGAGGCCGTTGCCATCGGGATCGCCGAGCGGTCCGGGCACACCATAAGTCGGAATGCCGAGCGGCCCGAGGTAGGTCGCATCCGTCGCGCCGGTCATCATCGCGGGCACCAGCGGCACGCCCGGATAGTAGCGCGCGACCAGCTTTTCGGCAGGCCCGACGATCTTCGCATCCAGCGCTGGCGGCACCGCCACGGGCCGGATGCGGCCGGACGCGTTGATCAGGATATTCGGGTTGCCAATGGCCTTGCTCAGCGCCTCGCGGGTCGTTTCCGTGTCCTCTCCGGGCACGATGCGGCAATTGATCGTGGCCCTGGCGCGCTGCGGCAGAGCGTTGGAGGCGTGGCCACCTTCAATCAGGGTGGCCACGCAGGTCGTGCGCAGCATCGAATTGAGCGTGCGGTCGGTCGAAACCGCCGCTTCGGCCACATGATCGGCCGGATCAGCGGCGAGGCGGGCCATCGCGGCCCCCAGCGCATCGCCGCGTGCAGCGCCGACTTTGGCGAAATAAGTTCGCGTCGTATCGTTGAAATGCACCGGAAACTTGAGCGCGCGCACCCGCTGGAGCGCATCGGCCAGATCGTAGATGGCGTTGTCATCCACCGGGGTCGAGCTGTGGCCACCGGGATTGAGCGCTTCGAGTTCGAAGTTGCGATAGGCCTTCTCGCCGATCTGCATCGCCTGATTGAGCACCTTGCCGTGCCCGTCCGTCGTGCCGCCACCGCCTTCGTTGAGCGCAAACGCGGCAGAGAGCAGTTCGGGGCGGTACGTGGCCAGCCACTGCACACCGTTCATCCGCGCACCCGATTCCTCGCCGCAGGTGAGCGCCAGCTTGATCGTGCGCTTCGGCTTGAAGCCTTCGGCGCGAAAGCGCAGCAGCGTGTCGATCCAGATCGCATCAAGCACTTTCATGTCGGATGTACCGCGGCCGTAGAAGTAGCCGTCCTCCTCGATGAATTTGAACGGATCGCGCTGCCAGTCGATGCGCCGCGCGTTGACCACATCGATATGGCCGAGCAGCAGCATCGGCTTCGCCTTGGCAGACTTGCCCGGCACGGTGACAACCAGCCCGCCATCGAGCGGAAAGTCCCCGTCGCGGAACAGCGTGATCTGATCCTCTGCAAACCCGGCCGCCCGAAACCGATCGGCAATCTTCTGCGCAAGCAGCGTGCAACTGCCCGTCGCCACCGAGGTGTCGGTTTCTACCAGTTCGCGGTAAAGATCGCGGAAGGCTTGCTGTCCCGCACTCGGCGGCGCGGTTGGGGCGGGCGCGGCGGCATAGGAAGGTGCGGAAACCAGAGCGAGTGCCAACGCGGCGCCCAGAACGGTCATGCTTCTCACGAAAGTCGTCTCCAGTTGCAAAATAAGTTTTAATGCTTAATCCCACCATAACGGACCAAAGTCCACGCGCATTGATCTGGAACAACCGGCAGAGGCTTGGAAAATGCCCCTGCTCCTGCCGCGCAAACGGTCTGTGATCGTTGCGCAATTGCCCTGTAATCGCACCGTCATCACGGCTAGTTAATTCCGTAGGGGCCCGGCAAGGGGGAATGCGGCGATGATGGACAGGCGGATCTTGGCTGGCGGTGTTTCGCTGCTGGCGCTCGCTTCGGCAGTAACGGTGCGGGCACAAGGTGTTAACGGCCTGCCGCCGGAGGCTGCGGCCTTGCCCGCCGCGCCCGGCGAGATCGTCGTCACCGCGCAGAAACGCAGCGAAAAACTGCAGGACGTCCCGCTTTCGATCGTCGCGCTCACCACCGAAGCGCTGGCCGAACGAAACGTGCGCAATTTCAACGATTACGCCAAGTTCCTGCCCAGCCTCTCCTACACGAGCTATGGCCCGGGGCAGGCGGAGGTCTATTTCCGCGGCCTTTCCAACGGCAACCGGCTCTCCACCGGCTCACTCCCCACCGTCGGCGTCTATCTCGATGAGCAGCCCGTCACCACGATCGGCTCAACCATCGACGTCCATATTTACGACATCGCGCGGGTCGAGGCGCTGTCAGGTCCGCAAGGCACGCTGTTCGGCGCGAGCAGCGAGGCGGGCACCTTGCGCATCATCACCAACAAGCCCGATACCAAGGCCTTCTCGGGCTCGGTCGATCTCACCGCCAACACCGTCGCGCACGGCAAGTCGGGCGGAATCGCCGAAAGCTATCTCAACATCCCGCTCTCCAGCCGCGCTGCGCTGCGTGTCGTCGGCTTCTACCAATACGATGGCGGCTACATCGACAACGTCCGCGCCCCCGGCGGCGTCACCTATCCCACCTCGGGCGTGGTGCGCGACAACAAGGCGCTCGTTGGCCGGGACCAGAATTCGATCGAGGCCTATGGCGGGCGCGCCGCGCTCAAGGTCGATCTCGACGACAACTGGACGGCCACAGCCAGTGTCATGGGCCAGCGGCAGACCTCGAACGGAAACTTCGCGTTCAAGCCCTCGGTTGGCGATCTCAAGACCACCCGGTTCTTTCCCGAGGCACAGAAGGACGAATGGTATCAGGCCAGCCTCGCCATCGAAGGCAAGCTTGGCTCCTTTGACCTCACCTATGCGGGCGCATATTTCGAACGGAAGGCGGCCTATACCTCCGACTATTCGGATTACGCCTATCTCTACGATAGCTACTATGCCAGCACGCCCGATTATTTCGGCAACAATTTCAAGAACAACGCCGGGAACCTGATCAATCCCGCGCAGATCGTCAGCCAGGACGAGCGCTTCACCAAACAGAGCCACGAACTGCGCATCGCCTCGCCCTCGAGCGACCGGCTGCGGATCGTGGCGGGCCTGTTCTACCAGCGCCAGACCAACAACTGGCGCAATCTCTATACCGTGCCGGGTCTTGCCGATGCGCAGTCTGTCACCGGCCTGCCGGGAGTGAACTACGCCAACATCCAGTTCCGCACGGACCGCGACTACGCCGCCTTTGCGGAGGCCGCGTTCGATATCGTGCCCTCGCTCACGCTCACCGGCGGCCTGCGCGCCTACAAGTACGACAACAACGTGATCGGCTTCTTCGGTTTCAATGGCACCCGCAGCGCGGTCGGCGAAGCGCTGTGCTTTCCCGGCACCATTGGTTCGTACGGAACCCAGCGCCCCTGCGACAACATCGACGCCAAGGCCACCGGCTCGGGCGTGCGCCACAAGCTGAACCTCAGCTGGAAGGCCGCGCCCGGAAAGCTGCTCTACGCCACCTGGTCCACCGGCTTTCGCCCCGGCGGCATCAACCGGCGCCCCACCGCACCGGCCTATGCGGTCGAGCAGCTCACCAATTACGAGATCGGCTGGAAGACGAGCTGGCTCGGCGGCAAAGTGCTGTTCAACGGTGCGCTGTTCCTTGAAAAGCTCAATCAGGCGCAGTTTGCCGTCACCAGCGATCAGAACGGCATTACCGATATCGTCAATGCCGGCCGCGCGCGGTCGAAGGGTGTCGAGGCCGATCTGACCGTCCGCCCCGCACAAGGGCTCTCGTTCCAGGTTTCGGGCACTTATGCCGATGCGGTGATCACCACGGACCTCTGCAAATACACCAATGCCGCGTTCGATTGCACGATCCCCAGCGCATCGGGCAATCCCAATGCGCTGCGCGCGCCGGCGGGAACGCGTTTTGCCGGCAGTCCGCGCTTCAAGCTTTCCGGCCTGATGCGCTACGAGTTTACCCTCGGAAGGTTCGACTATTTCCTGCAGGCCGCCGCGTTCCACCAGTCCAGCGTCTCCTCCTCGCTCGACGTCGACGAGGCGCGCCTGATCGGCCTCCAGCCCGGCTACAGCACGGTCGACCTTTCCGCCGGCATCAGCCGCGACACCTGGTCCGCCTCGCTCACCGTGGAGAACCTGGGTGACAAGCGCGCGCAGCAGAGCCGCACGGCCACTTGCGCGATTTCGATTTGTGGGCGGGGCTCGGTGGTGGTCTACCCGCTGCGCCCCCGCTTCGTGAGCTTTCGCGTCGGGCGGCGCTTCTGATGGGAGACTTGGGTATGATCCGTTCGCTGATGGCGCTTGCGCTGCTGTTCGTTCCTACGCTTGTGCGCGCGGAAGCGCCTGCAGATGGCCAGCGCCTCATCCTCGTCACGATGGACGGCACGCGCTGGCAGGACGTCTTTCGCGGGCCGGACAAAGCGCTGGTGGCGGAGCCGAAGTTCACCCATCCCGATTGGAAGGAAACGGTCGAGAAGGCGTGGGGGACCGGGCCTGCGGTCATGCCTTTCGTCCACAGCTTGCCCGCGCAGGGCGGCGTGCTGCATGGCAACCGCGATGCGGGCCAGTGCATGCGCGTCACCAACCCGATGTGGTTCTCCTACCCCGGCTACAACGAACTGCTCACCGGCCGCCCTGATCCCGCGATCACCACCAACGACAAGAACTGGAACCGGAACGTCACCTTCCTCGAATGGCTGAACCGCCGACCCGGCTTCGCGGGCAAGGTGCGCATGTACGGCACGTGGGACGTATTCCCCTACATCATCAACGACAAGCGCAGCGGCGTGCCGGTCAACGGGGAAAGCCCCGGCGCGCATCCCACCGAAACCCGCACGATGCGCGATGCGCAGGCGGCTCTGCGCTCCGCGGCTGATATGCGCGTGCTCTATGTCGCGCTCGGCGATACCGACGAGTTCGCGCACGAGGGCGATTATGCGCAGTATCTCGCCTCAATGAACCGCGACGATGATTTCATCGCCGAGCTCTGGCGCATGGCGCAGGCAGACCCAGCGTGGCGCGGGCGCACCACGCTGATCGTCACCACCGACCACGGGCGCGGCGCCAAGCCCGGCGCGGCCTGGACCGAACACGGCAGCGCCGCCGCGTGGAAGCTTGCTCCGGCTGACTACACGATTGCCGATCCGGAAGGCTTCCCCGGCTCGGACGCGATCTGGCTCGCCGCCGTCGGTCCTGGCGTCCACGCCGCGGCGCCCGGCAGCGCGTGCCTCACCCAGAGCCAGATCGCCGCCAGCGCGCTCTCCGCGCTGGGCGAAGACTGGAAGGCCTTCGACGCCGGGGCAGGGGCTCCGCTGCCATTCTTCGCGGGGCGCTGAAGCCGGTTACTTCCGCCGCACCCACTTGAGGTCATAATCCGTCGTCCACGTCTTGCCGCCATCTTCAGTGCCGATGGCCAGTTCGCGGACGGTGCCATCCGGCATCGCATAAAGCGTCCAGTGGCGCAGCCGCACCTTTCCCCCCGGCAGGGGCTTCTCGGTCACGTAGCGCATCTCGCCCGGCTTCACGAGGTTGCCGCGAAACACCGTGGCCGCCCCGTCATCGGTCGCCCAGGTATAGCCCCACGAACCCAGCAGCCGCGAATAGTTGAACAGGCCGATCCCGTTGCCGGTGGGGTGGCCGTCGGTCTTCTTCCAGTGCTCCTCGATCGCGCAATCGTTGAGGATCAGGCTCATCGTCACTTCGTCGGTCTTCTTCTCGCCGGTATAGACGTCCCAGCTGCCCAGCGTGAAATCCTGCTCGCGGAACTTGGGGTCGTTGCGGCAGGTATCCGCCGGAGATGCAGGCGCCTGGGCTGCAGCGGGGGCGGCGAGAAGCAGGGCGAGGGCGGTGGCAAGCAGCGGACGGTGCATCGGCGGTCTCCTGTGGGGTCTGCTGCGATGAGGCCGCAAATTGGGCGATTGCGCAAGGCCGCGTTGCGATTACAAACCATGGCCTGACGCGTGACGAAACGGGGGCGATGCAATGGGCGAATGGTCTGACAAGGAATTGGGGCTCCATCTGCCGATTGCGCGGCGCGATTTCATCGGCGGCGTTGCGGCGGGCGCGGCTTTGGCTGCTGCGCCCAAGGTCATGGCGCAGGCGGCAGCATCCGCTTCCAGCACGGCGGACTATCCCCCTGCGCTCACAGGCCTGCGCGGCCAGTATCCCGGTTCGTTCGAAGCCGCCCACATGGCGCGCGATGGTGATTTCAGCGGGTCCCTCGCGGCGGACGATAGCGGCGAGCATTATGATCTCGTCATCGTCGGCGGCGGCATCTCGGGCCTCGCGGCGGCCTGGTTCTACCGGCAGGCGCTGGGCGACGACCGCAAGATCCTCATCCTCGACAACCACGACGATTTCGGCGGCCACGCCAAGCGCAACGAGTTCACCTACGAAGGCCGCAAGATCCTTGCCTACGGCGGCACGATGAGCATTGAATCGCCGTTCCCCTATAGCTTCACCTCGAAGAAGCTCATGGCGGACCTCGGCGTCGATCTCACCAGCTACCACCGCTATGAAACCAAGGCCTACGATGGCCTCGGCTCGGCCACCTTCTTCGACAAGGAGCACTTCCTTGCCGACAAGCTCGTCACCGGTACGGGCCAAAAGCCCTGGCCGCAGTTCTTCGCCGAAGCCCCGCTGACGGGCGCGGTGCGCGCAGACCTCAGCCGGATCTACACCGAAAAGGTCAACTACCTGCCGAACCTGACGCCCGATGCGCGCGCCGAATACCTGCGCCACATCAGCTATCAGGATTACCTCCTCAAGCACGCGAAGATGCTGCCCGAAAGCTTGCCGTTCTTCCTCGGCCACTATTTCCGCAACAACAAGCGCGTCGATACGCTCCCCGCGTGGGAAGCCGCGCTTGGCGGCCGCATGCCGGGCTTTGCGGGCATGGACCTGCCCGAGCAGATCACTGCCGAAGCGCAGCATTTCCACTGGCCCGATGGCAACGCCACCGTCGCGCGGCTACTCGTCAGCCGGCTCATTCCCGGCGCATTCCCGTCAGACAAGCTCGATCAGGAAAGCGTCGTCCTCGCCCCTGCGCGCTACGCCGCGCTCGATAATCCGGCCAACCCCACGCGCATTCGCCTCTCCAGCATGGTCATCCGCGCCGAACATATCGGCAAGCCCGCGCGCCAGACTGAAAAGGCCGTGCGCGTCATCTATGTGAAGGATGGCAAGCGCGTCTCCGTCACCGGCGCGAACGTCATCATGGCCTGCTTTAACATGGTGATCCCGTTCATCGTGCCCGATCTGCCGCAGGCGCAGAAGGAAGCGCTGCACTACGCATCCAAGGTGCCGATGCAGTACACCAACGTGCTGGTGAAGAACTGGCGCCCCTGGGCCAAGCTCGGCGTCAAGTCGATCGGCGCGCCCAACGGCTACCATATCGGCGCCTCGCTCGACACGCCGATGAACATCGGCGGCTATGCCAGCGCGCTCACGCCGGATGAGCCGGTCGTGATCCACATGGTCCGCAATCCCAATCAGCCCGGCCTGCCGCGCAAGGAGCAGAACCGCCTCGGCCGCGCCGCGATGCTGGCCGAGGAATACCCCACCATCGAGCGCGAGATCCGCAGCCAGCTCCAGCGCATGCTCGGCGGCGCTGGCTTCAACGCCGCGCGCGATATCGCCGCGATCACGGTCAACCGCTGGCCCCACGGCTATGCCTATACCTATGATACGCTGGGCGATCCCGATGTGCCCGATGAACTGCGCCCCCACGTGATCGGCCGCCAGACTTTCGGCCGCATCGCCATCGCCAATGCGGACGCGGCGGGCAGCGCCTTCACCAACACCGCGATCGACATGGGCGAACGCGCCGTGCAGGAATGCCTCATCAGCCGCGGCCTGATCTAGGGCCATGATCGAACTCTACCACTGCAAAGACGCGCGCTCCTTCCGCGCGCTCTGGGCGCTCGAAGAGCTGGGTCTGCCCTACAAGCTCCACACCATGCCGTTCCCGCCGCGCGTCCGCGTACCCGAATATCTGGAGCAGAACCCGCTCGGCACGATCCCGCTGCTGGTCGACGGCGAAACGCGGATGACCGAATCCAGCGCGATTCCGCAGTATCTCGCCACGCGCTACGGACCGACGCCGCTGGCAGTATCGCCCGAGGAAGCGGACTACGGCCTCTGGCTCGACTGGATGCACCGCAGCGAGGCGACGCTCACGTTCCCGCAGACCATCGTCCTGCGCTACACGCGCTTCGAACCCGACGAGAGGAAGCTGAAACAGGCGGCGGACGACTACACCCAGTGGTTCTTCTCGCGGCTCAAGCACCTCACCCGCGCGCTGGAGGACGGCCGGGAGTGGCTCTGCGCCGGGCGCTTCACGATGGCGGACATCTGCACGGCCTACGCCCTCCTCCTCGCGAGGGACTTGGGGCTCGATTACAAGTTCAGCCCGGAAATTGCCGCCTACTGGGATCGCGCCAGCACCCGGCCCGCCTTCCTTGCGGCCAAGGCGGCGCAACAAGCCTGAATCGCACTTCCTGAAAACGCAAAGCGGGGCGGCGACCCTTCAGCCACCGCCCCGTTTTCAGCCCGGCAGCTTCAGCCGATCAGAACTTCACGCTGCCACGCACACCAAACGTGCGCGGGGCCTGGAACTGATAGGTATTGGCGCCCGCGTTGAAGTTCTGCGTCGCATAGGCCAGCACCTGCTTGTCAAACACGTTGCGCACATAGGCCTGCACTTCCCAGAAGCTGTTTTCCGGCGCGAACTTGAGGCTGGCATTGGCCAGCACGTATTCCGGGCTTTGCGTGTCGGCAGTGTTGAACACCGAGTAGTAGAATGCCGAGGAATACTTGGCATCGATGCGGGCCGTGAACGTGCCGAACGAGACCGGGAGCTCCTGCTCGATCCCGCCCGATGCCGTGAAACCCGGCGCGTTGGGCAGGCGGTTGCCGCTGATGTTGATCGCCGCAGGCGGGGTCGCGCCGTTGTTGATCGTGATGCCATCGCCGAACTTCGTGTGCAGGTACGTTGCGTTGAAGTTGATCCGCGTGGCCTTGCCGACCAGCGCGACCGCACTGCCTTCGATGCCGAAAATCGAGGCATTGCCGACGTTGAACACGCCGGAACCGCTGCTCGTTGCCGCAGTGAACTGGCTGCCCTGATAGCCCTTGTACTTGAAGTAGAACGCCGAGGCGTTGAGCTGCAGGGTGTTGCCCATCAACGAGTTCTTGGTGCCGACCTCGAACGAATCCAGCCGCTCAGGGCCGTAATCGACCGAAGGCGCGCTGCCGTTCGAGTTGAACCCGCCCGATTTGTAGCCGCGATCATACTTGGCATAGATCAGCGAGCCCGCAGCAGGACGGTAGTTGAGCCCCACGTGCCAGGTCGGCTCGCCCTTGCTGAGGTTGCCGTTGCCGGGCGTGGTGAGCGGGAAAGGCGGGCACGTGCCCGGTGCGGGGAAGCCGTTGCCACACAGCGGGAAGGCGAGCGCGGGCAGGCTCAGCACGGCATTGCCGGTACGCACCTTCTTGTCCCAGGTATAGCGGCCGCCCACGCTCAGCTGCAGCTTGTCGGTCAGGTCATACTCGACCTGACCGAACAGCGCCTGCGAACGGGTGAGGATGTTGTAATCGAACTTGATGCCATATCGGTTCGACTGGTCGGCATTGGGCACTCCGGTCAGGAAACCGCCGGGGCCGAACAGCGGGCCGGTCATGTCGAGGTTGTAGATCCCCGAATTGACGACGTTCTTTTCCTGGAAATAGAAATATCCCGCCTGGAAAAACAGCTTGCCGCCCTTGTCGTTGCTCACGCGGAATTCGTGGTTCCAGGTCTTGGGCGTTTCCTGCTGGCGGAACTGGCGGTTGGCCGGATAGCCGCCGGTGGCATCGAGCTGGTTGCGCCAGTTGGCGCTGTCATAGCCGCCCGAGTAGATGAAGTTGAGGCCCATGTCGGCGCTATAGGCCAGCTCCCAGCGCGCACGGTCGCTTGTCAGCTTGGTCATGGTCGGCGCGTTGCTAGTGAAAACCTTGGCCTTGCCGAAGTCCGGCGTCGGCCCGCCCAGCGTCCCGCGGAACTGCGCATCGCCGTTCACGTCACGGCTGTCATGCTGATACGAAACCCACGCTGAAAGACCATTGTCGCCCTTGTAGAGCGCCTGAATGCGGCCCGACTTGAAGTTCTCGTCGTCGCCGTCGAAGGCGGGGCCAGTCGAAGTGCGGTAGCCCTTGTGGCTCAGCACGGTGCCCGAGGCGCGGACCGCGAAGCCCGGCGCGAGCAGCACGTTGACGCCCGCTTCTCCGTTGAAGGTCTTGTAGTTGCCGGCCTCGGCGCTTGCATAGCCGCCTGTGCGCAGCTCCGGGCGGACGGTGACGATGCTGACAAGACCGCCGGTCGAGTTGCGGCCCTGCAGCGTGCCTTGCGGCCCCTTCAGCACTTCGATGCGCGCCACGTCATAGAACGAGGAACTGATGGCGAACGAGCGGTTGGTGAAGAACCCGTCGCGCGTGATCGGCACCGAAGGATCGCCGATTTCGGTCACGTCGGTCGAGGCGATGCCGCGCACCGCGACATAGGCCGAGCCGGTCGAGTTGGTGACGTTGACGCTGGGATCGATCTGCGAAAGGTCGCGGACCGTGTTGACGCCTTGATCTGCGAGCGCAGTGCCCGTGTAGACGTTGAGCGCGATCGGCGTGTCCTGCGCGCTCGAGGCGACGCGGTTGGCGGTGACGACGATTTCGCCAAGGCCTTCAGCGGGCTTGGTCGCATCGGTGGCGGCGGCACCGCTGTCCTGCGCCAGGGCAGGCGCGGCGAGCGCGAACAGGCTCGCGCCCAGCAGGAATGCAGCAGCAGTGGTAGACTTCATGGCTCTCCCCTTGAATTGGAATCTTTTGACGGAATTAGATTAGTAATGATCATTCTAATATTAGGAACCAAAGCCGACGTCAATATCGCCCCGAAATGGTGGGTTATCGGGCGGACAGGGGGCGCCGCCCCGCATCAACCTGTCCTACACGCCGCGAATCTGTCAGGGTTCGCGCATGGTCCCGAAGCTGCCCTGTCTCGAAGCAACAAGCCTGAGGTGGCTGATCGCCCTGATCGATCAAAGGCGCTCTATTGATCGATTGCAATTATCGCTCAGGACAGTGTCAACTGTGTCAACTTGCCGCCCGGCCCCCCGTCCGATTGGCCCTGATGACACCGCGCGCCTGCGCTGCTAACGGCGGGCGCATGACCGAACTCTCGTTGATCCGCAATTTCAGCATTATCGCTCACATCGACCACGGCAAGTCCACGCTGGCTGACCGCCTGATCCAGTTCACCGGCGGCCTTTCGGCGCGCGAGATGAGCGAGCAAGTTCTTGATAACATGGATATCGAGCGCGAGCGCGGGATCACGATCAAGGCGCAGACCGTCCGGCTCGACTACACCGGCAAGGACGGCAAGACCTATCAGCTCAACCTGATGGACACGCCGGGGCACGTCGATTTCGCCTACGAAGTCAGCCGCAGCCTCGCCGCCTGCGAGGGCGCGCTGCTGGTGGTCGATGCGGCGCAGGGCGTTGAGGCGCAGACGCTTGCCAACGTCTACCAGTCGATCGAGCATGATCACGAGATCGTGCCCGTCATCAACAAGATCGACCTGCCCGCCGCCGAGCCAGAAAAGGTCCGGCACGAGATCGAGGAAGTCATCGGCATCGACGCCAGCCAGGCGGTGCTGACCAGCGCCAAGTCCGGCATCGGCATCGAAGAAGTGCTCGACGCCATCGTCGCGCGCATCCCCCCGCCGGGCGGCGACCGCAACAAGCCGCTCAAGGCCATGCTGGTCGATTCGTGGTACGACCCCTACCTCGGCGTCGTCATTCTGGTCCGGGTCATCGACGGGGTCATCAAGAAGGGCCTCTCGGTCAAGTTCATGGCCGGCGGCACCGAACACCTGATCGACCGTGTTGGCTGCATGCGCCCCAAGCTGCAAGTGCTCGACGAACTGGGTCCGGGCGAAATCGGCATCATCACCGCGCAGATCAAGGAAGTCGCGCAGGCCCGCGTGGGTGACACGATCACCACGGTGAAGCAGGGCGCGACCGAGGCCTTGGCGGGCTTCAAGGAAGTGCAGCCGGTGGTCTTCTGCGGCCTGTTCCCGGTCGATGCGGCAGACTTTGAAAAGCTGCGCGAAAGCATCGGCAAGCTGCGCCTCAACGACGCGAGCTTCTCGTTCGAGATGGAAAGCTCCGCCGCGCTCGGCTTCGGCTTCCGCTGCGGGTTCCTCGGCCTGCTCCATCTGGAAATCATCCAGGAGCGCCTCAGCCGCGAATACGACCTCGACCTCATCACCACCGCGCCTTCGGTTGTCTATCGCCTCTCCATGACCGACGGCACGGTGAAGGAACTCCACAACCCCTCCGACATGCCCGATCCGGTCAAGATCGCGGAAATGGAAGAGCCGTGGATCAAGGCGACGATCTACACGCCCGACGAATACCTCGGCTCGATCCTCAAGCTCTGCCAGGACCGCCGCGGCATCCAGACCGGCCTGACCTACGTCGGCGGCCGCGCGCAGGTGACCTATGAACTGCCGCTCAACGAAGTGGTGTTCGATTTCTACGACCGCCTGAAATCGATCAGCCGCGGCTACGCGAGCTTCGACTACGAACAGATCGGCCTGCGCGAAGGCGATCTCGTGATGATGAACATCCTCGTCAACAACGAACCGGTCGACGCGCTCTCGATGGTCGTCCACCGCAGCCAGGCCGACCCGCGCGGGCGCCATCTGGTCGAGCGGCTGAAAGACCTCATCCCGCGCCACATGTTCAAGATCCCGATCCAGGCCGCGATCGGCGCCAAAGTCATCGCGCGCGAGACGATCAGCGCGATGCGCAAGGACGTCACCGCCAAGTGCTACGGCGGCGACATCAGCCGCAAGAAGAAGCTGCTCGACAAGCAGAAAGAAGGCAAGAAGCGCATGCGGGAATACGGCAATGTGACCATCCCGCAGGAGGCGTTTATTGCAGCGCTCAGGATGGGTGAGGAGTGACGAGCGCCCGCGTTAATCTCAGCTTGCCGTAAAGCCGCCGTCCACCACCAGTTCCGAGCCGGTCATGAAGGCGGCGCGGTCTGAGGCGAGGAAGGCGACGGCGTCGGCCACGTTGTTCGGTACGCCGAAGTGGCCCAGCGGGTGGAGATTGGAGAAGTTGGCGCGGGTGTCGTTTTCGCCGCTGCCGGTTGCCGCGGCGAACTGAGAGACGAGATCGCGGCCCATGTCGGTTTCGATGATGCCGGGGTGGACCGAATTGCAGCGGATGCGCAAGGGCGCGACTTCCATGGCAACGCCCTTGGTGAACAGCCGCACGGCGCCCTTGGTCGCGTTGTAGCAGCTGACCAGCGCGGTGCCGACGAGGCCGGCGACCGAGGAGAGATTGATGATCGAGGCCCCGCCGGGCCATTGGATCGCGCGTTCGGCCATGAGCGGGACGGCGTGCTTGCAGCCGAGGAACACACCTTCGACATTGACGCTGTGGAGGCGGCGCCAATCTTCGAGCGTGGTTTCGGTGAGGGGCTTGGCCATGAACAGCCCGGCGTTGTTGACCAGAATATCGAGCCCGCCGGCAGCTTCGCGGGCGAAGGCCATCGTATCGATCCAGCTCTGCTCATCGGTGACGTCGTGCGCGCGGGCGAGGCCGCCGAGCTGCTCGGCGAGGGCCTCGGGCGCGGCAAGATCGGTGACGATGACGCGCGCGCCAAGCGCAGCGAGGGCGCGGGCGCAGGCCTCGCCTATGCCGCGCGAGGCGCCGGTGACGAGGGCAATGCGGCCGGCTAGTTCAGTCATGGGCGTCTCTCTCCATCGGTTCTGTTTGTGCAGCATCCTAACGCCGATTTTGCCGATGGCTACTGGTACGGGGAGGACTGATCAGGCGCTCTTTCGTGGGCGCACCGCCAGGACCGCGATGCCGATGGCCAGGCAGGACAGGCCGAGCACGGCGAAGAACGGCACGATTCCGGCCGCCACGATCACCGCGCCCATGCCGGAACCGGCGACTGCGCCGATGCGGCCGAGCGATAGCGTGATGCCCACGCCCTGCGCGCGGATGGGGGCGGGAAAGGCGTTGACGGCGAGCGAGAACAGCATGATCTGGAGCCCGGACATGAAGACACCGGCAGCGGCGAAGCCCAGCACGACCAGCGAAGTCGCGTGCAGGCCGCCAGACAGCATCGGGCCGATCGCGAAAGTGCAGGCGGTGCCGAGGATCGCCATTACCACCATGGGTATGCGCGGGCCGAAGCGGTCCATCATCCGCGAGCCAACCAACGCGCCGACGATCCCGCCCAGATTGAATGCGCCGGCGCCAAGCGAGGCGACCGCCAGATCATAGCCAAGCGCCGCGAGCATGGTCGGGCCCCAGTTGAACACGAGGTAATTGCCGAGCAGGCCGAACAGGAACGCCGCCGAGAGCGCGAGCGTATCGCCAAGCAGCGGGGGGCGGAACAGCGCCTTGATGCCGATGGCAGGTTCGGAAGCGGCAGATGTTTCGGGCGCAAAGCGGGCCGGAACATCGAAGCCCGACGCGCGCAGCACGCGCCCTAGCTCTGCGCGGCGGCGCGGGCGGTGCATGAGGAACCGCGGCGATTCCGGCAGAAGTGCGAGGAGGGCGCCGGTCACCAAGATGGTCAGCCCACCAGCGGTAAGGAACAGCGCGCGCCAGCCATAAACGGGCAGCAGCCACGCGGACAGTGCTCCGCCGACGAGACCGCCGAGCACGACCGCGAGCATGCTGATCGAGACCGAAAGGCTGCGGCGATGCGCCGGGGAGAATTCGGAGACCAGCGCGGTCGCGTTCGGAAGCGCGGCGCCAAGCGCAAGGGTGGAGATGAAGCGGCAGGTGGCCAGCATGGGCAGGCTATCGGCAAAGGCCGAGGCGGCTGTGGCCAGACCGAACAGGCCCGCCGCGCTGACCAGCGTGGGGCGCCGCCCGGCGCGATCACCCAGCCAGCCGCCAAGACCGCTGCCGATCGACATGATGAGCAGGCCTGCGACCACCACCGGCACGAAGCTTTCACGCGGGAGGTGCCACGCCTTCATCAGCGCGGGCATGGCAAAGCCGAGGATCTGGTTATCCAGCCCATCGAGCAGGATCGCGGCGGTGCACAGCGCGAGCACGCGCTTCTGGTAGCCGCTCCAGCGGCCCGCATCGATCAGGTGCTCGATGTCGATGCGCGGAAGATCAGTGTCCACGTCGTCTGGCATGGGTTCAGCGTCCAATTCCAATCTCCTCCTCGCCTTCAGGCCCCGTTTGCATCGATCACGCCATCGACGAGATTGCTGGACCACAAGCGTTCGTCCAGCCGCCTGGGCGCGGTGAGACTGCGCAGCCAGGCTGCGTTGGCCGCTGCGGCGGTGCGGCTGCGGCGCAGGGCTTCGTGGGGATCGATGAGGTCGAAGCGGAAAGTATGCCCGGCCGGCATCTGTGCCAGCCGATCCACATCAGGGCCGATCAGGGTGGCGATCTTCGGGTAGCCGCTGGTGGTCTGGTGATCGGCGAGGAGGACGGTGAGGCCGCCATCGCCATCGGCCTGCAGGCAGCCGCGCAGCGCCGGTTCGCTGGGCATCGAGATCGAGGTGGGCACGAGTGGCGGGCCGCCGAGTACGCGGCCCATCCGGTCGAAGCGGGACGTCGCGGTGAAGCGCACCTGCTCCAACTGGCGGACAGCGTCTGCCGGGAAGTGGCGATCTTGCGGCCCGAGCACCACGGCAAGGCTGTCCGGCGGTCCGGATGGGGGAGGTGGTGCCAGCGTGCGGGGTTCAAGCGCGCGCGGGGCATCGAATGCGTAGGCCGATCCCGCCTCTATCAGGCCGCCGCCGAGCCCGGACGAGGCATGGGTCGCACTGCTGCCGAGCCAGCGCGGCGCGGCATGCTGGCCTGCGAAAGCGAGGTAGGCCCAGTTGCCCGATCCGGCGCGGATACGCAGGCGCTGGCCGGTGTGGAGCGTGCCCGCGCGCCAGGCCGTTGGTTCATCGCCGTCGATATCGGCGAGGAACCCGCCGCCGCACAGCGCGAAGCCGATTGCGCCTTCGTGGCAGGTGATGAGACAGCCGCCGTGCGAGAGTTCGAAGGCCCAGCCATCGGCGGCCCCGGTCGCGGTGAGCGCGGCGGCGAAGGCGAGGCGGTCGACCGGCCCGGACGGCGGCACGCCGAAGCGCATCGCGCCGGTGCGGCCGCGATCCTGGATCGTGGTCAGTGGCCCGGCGGCTTCGAAGAGGATGCGCGCTTGCATCAACTAGCGTTCCCGCTCGAAGCGGATCACATCACCGGGATCGAACAGGAAGGGCTGCGCGCGGGCGGGATCGAGGATCACTTGCGCGGTGTGGCCGATCACCCACCAGCCGGTCGGCATCGGCAGGGAGGTGATCAGGCACTGCGCGCCCGCGATGATCACGCTGCCGGCGGGGTGGCCGCGCTGGGCGCGGGGCTTGCGCGGCAGGTGCAGCGCGGGCGGGACGCCGCCGAGATAGGCGTAGCCGGGCGCGAAGCCGTACATGAAGACGCGGTATTCTCCGGCGAGGTGCTGGGCGACGACTTCGTCCGGCGTGAGGCCGGTTGCCTTGGCCACGGTTTCCAGATCGGGGGCCGAGGCCGCGTCGTAGCGAACGGGGATCACGTGTTCGCGCGGTGGCCGCGTCGCTATCTTGGCGCTTTCAAGCAGCGCGAGTGCGTGGGCGGCGATCCGGTCACACTCGGTTTGCAGCGGATCGAACACGATCATCAGCGAGACATAGGCCGGCACGGTTTCGATCATGCCCTGCGGCGGCTGTCCGGCCAGCGCACGATCGAGCGCCACGACGCGCTCATTGGTTGCGGTGCTGATTTCTCCGCCGAAATCGATGAGGACGGCGCTCTCGCCGATCGGCCGGACGGATACCGCGCTCATGCTCACCGCAGGAAGGGCGCGACCGTGACCCCGCGTCCGCCGAGCGCGACGCGGATCGCGCGGGCCATGACCACGGCATGGGGATCATCGCCGTGCACGCAGATCGAATGGCCTGCCAGCCTCACCGGTTCGCCCCCTACGGTTGGCATCATGCCGTTTTCGAGCCAGCTGAGCAGGCGTGCGGCGGCGGCGCCATAATCGTCGATCATCGCGCCGGGCTGGCCGCGCGGGACAAGGTTGCCGGCGGGCGTGTAGCCACGGTCGGCGTAGATCTCGCTGAACACTTGGCAGCCCGCATCGCGCGCCACCTGTTCCAGCACGGTGCCGGAGATGGCGAGCACGGCAAGCTTGCTGTCGATCGCGCGCACCGCGCGCACGATGGCTTCGGCGATGGCGCGGTCTTCGCTCGCGACATTGGCGAGCGCGCCGTGGGGCTTCACATAGGACACGCGCGTGCCCGCCAGCGCGGCGATGGCCATGAGCGCGCCGGTCTGCGCGGCGACAAAGCGCTCCACCTCGGGCGGCGGGAAGGGCAGGCGGCGGCGGCCGAAGCCTTCCTTGTCGGGGTAGCTCGGGTGCGCGCCCACGGTGATCCCGCGCTCACGTGCAAAGGTGAGCGTGCGAAACATCGTTTCGGGATCGCTGGCGTGGCCGCCGCAGGCAATGTTGGCGCTGGTGACGATATCCAGCATGGCCTTGTCATCGCCCATCACCCACGGGCCATAGCCCTCGCCAAGGTCGGAATTGAGATCGATCATGCGGAGCTTGAGATCAGGCATCAGCGCTTTTCCGGACTTCGAGGACGACACCGCAGCAGGGGCCGCATCGAAATAGGTGAAGCCGCTGCCATTGTCTCGCCTTGCGCGCATCAAGGGGAGGAAATCCCGCTGAGCTTGCGCTAAAGCCTCTCTGATATGAACGTCGAACGCACCAGTAAGCCCAAATGGCCCAGCCCGCGCGCCTGCCGGTATGCGGGTGATCGAGAGGTCTGTTCCTGATGGCGGGCGCGCTGGACGGCCTGCTGGTGGTGGCGCTGGAGCAGGCGGTGGCGGCGCCGCTGTGCACGCGCCAGCTGGCCGATGGCGGCGCGCGGGTGATCAAGCTGGAGCGCGCCGGCGGCGAGACGGCGCGGCACTATGACACTACCGTCCACGGCGCATCGGCCTATTTTGCCTGGCTCAACCGGGGCAAGCAGAGCGTCGTGATCGATGTGAAGGACGCAGGTGACCGGGCCATGGTCGAGCGCATGGTGGGCAAGGCGGATGTGTTCATCCAGAACCTGGCGCCGGGAGCGGCGGCGCGGCTGGGGCTGGATGCGGCCGCACTGGTGGAGGTCCATCCCCGTCTCATCGCGGTCGACATCTGCGGTTATGGGCAGTCCACTGCTGCCCACGCGATGCGCGCCTATGACATGCTGGTGCAGGCCGAAGCGGGCATCTGCGCCGTTACCGGCACGCCCGAAGCCATGGCCAAGGTGGGCGTTTCGATCGCGGATATCGCAACGGGCATGAACGCGCATGCCGCGATCCTCGAAGCGCTGATCGGGCGGGGGAGGACCGGGCAGGGCGCGGCCATCGAAATTGCGATGTTCGATACGATGGCGGACTGGATGGCGGTGCCGCTGCTGCATCTGGAGCATGCCGGGCGTGTTACCGGGCGGCATGGCCTCGAACATGCGGCGATCTATCCTTATGCCGCCTATGCCTGCCTTGACGGCTCGCTGATGATCTCGATCCAGTCGCCCGACGAATGGCGGCGGTTTTGCGCTGGCGTGCTAGGCGATGCCGCGCTGGCGGATGATCCGCGCTTTGCGACCAACCCTGACCGCGTGGAGAGCCGCGAGACACTGGGGCGCATCGTGGGCGATGTGCTGGCCGCCATGACCATTGCTGACGCCAGCGCGCTGCTCGATCGGCACCGTATCGCGTGGGGCCGCGTATCGACCGTGGCGGACGTCTCCGCCCACGCCGCGCTGCGCCGCGTACCCGCCGAAGTGGGCGGCGAGGCGTTTGACCTGCCGCGCCCGCCGGGGCGTTCCGGCGCGCTGCCGACCACTATCCCCGCGCTCGATGCAAACGGGGCCGACCTGCGCTGTGAGTTCGGCGCAGGCTGAAGCGTCTCAGGCGCTTGCGGCGGGGTCTTTGTGCAGCCATTCGGCATGGCGCGGCGCGCGTTTGGTGCGGCTCCATTCCTCGAGCATCACGGGGGCGAGTGTCTCCAACTCCTCATACTGCGCGGGCGTGCCAATATTGCAGGCGAGTTCCAGCCGGTGGCCGTTGGGATCGAAGAAATAGATCGAGCGGAAAATGCCGTGGTAGGTCGGCCCGAGGACGTCGATGCCCTCGGCTTCGAGATGCGCCTTGGCCGCATGGAGCGCGGCTTCGTCCGCCACTTCGAAGGCGAGGTGCTGCACCCAGGCGGGGGTGTTCGGATCCTTGCCCATTTCTGGCTGGTTCGGCAGCTCGAAGAAGGCGAGCACATTGCCGCCGCCGCAATCGAGGAACACGTGCATGTACGGATCATGCTCGCCGGTGGAGGGCACGGTGTCTTCGGCAAAGGCGGTGGTGTAGCGCATGCCCATCACGCGCTCGTACCACGCGACCGTTTCCTTGGCGTCGCGGCAGCGATAGGCGACGTGGTGGATGCGCTTGATCTGGGGGATCATGCTGCGGTCTCCACATTGAGGACGCCGCGGCGCATCTGGTCGCGTTCCATCGACTGGAAGAGGGCGGTGAAGTTGCCTTCGCCGAAGCCCTCGTCCTTCTTGCGCTGGATGAATTCGAAGAAAACCGGGCCGATCTGCGTTTCGGAGAAGATCTGCAGCAGCAGGCGCGGATCGCCCGCTTCGGTCGAGCCATCGAGCAGGATGCCGCGCTTCTGGAGTTCCTCGACCGGCTCACCGTGGCCGGGCAGGCGCTCGGCCAGCATCTCGTAATAGGTCGCGGGCGGCGGGGTCATGAACGGGGTGCCGAGCACCTTGAGGCGGTCCCATGCGCCGAGGAGGTCGTCGCAGGCGAAGGCGATGTGCTGGATGCCCTCGCCGTTGTAGGCGCGCAGGAATTCCTCGATCTGGCCGCCGCCCGCTTTCGCTTCCTCGTTCAGCGGAATGCGGATCTTGCCGTCTGGCGCGGTCATCGCGCGGCTGGTGAGACCGGTATACTCGCCCTTGATGTCGAAATAGCGGATCTCACGAAAGTTGAAGATCCGTTCGTAGAACGCGGCCCAGTGCGCCATGCGGCCGCCGTAAACGTTGTGGGTGAGATGGTCGATCGTGTGGAAGCCCGCGCCTTTGGGCTGGCGATCCACGCCCGGCAGGTAGACGAAATCGATGTCGTAGATCGAGAGATCGCCCAGCGGTGAGCCTTCATAGCGGTCGATCAGATAGATGATCGCGCCGCCGATGCCGCGGATGGCGGGGAGGCTGAGCTCCATCGGGCCGGTGCGCACCTCGACCGGCTCCGCGCCGCGTTCGAGCGCCTTGGCGTAGGCTTCGGCGGCATTGCGCACGCGCCAGCCCATGCCGCAGGCCGAAGGGCCATGCTCGGCCGCGAACCAGGCGGCTGGGCTCTTTGGCTCGTAATTGGCGATGAGGTTGATGCCGCCCTGCCGCCAGAGCTGCACCGCCTTGGAGCGATGGTTGGCGATATGGGTGAAGCCCATCGCGGCGAACACAGGTTCGAGCAGGCCCGGTTGGGGCGCGGAAAACTCGATGAATTCGAAGCCATCGAGGCCTAGCGGATTTTCGAACAGATCGGTTGTCTTCGCCACTGCGTTCACCGCGTGTCTCCCATGGTTCCGGTTGGGGCATAATAGCGCAAGGGGCGCGCGCTGTCCGCGCAAAGTGCGCGCCATAAGCACTCTGATATGCGTCTAAGGAGCGATATTCCGCAGTTCTATGCATGATTGTGGCATATTGCGGGACCGCAGAGGGAACATGCCCCATAATTCCGGTGCATTGTTCCCCGCGCTTGGCGATAAGGCGGGGCATGAGGATTTTCGACATTACCCAGCGGCTCGATGCGCGGACGCCGCTCTGGCCCGGCGAGCCGCCTTTCGTGCTGAGCCACCATGCGGTGATCTCTGCGCAGTGCCCGGTGAACGTGGGTGCGCTCTCGTTTCCGCTCCACGCCGGAACGCATGCCGATGCGCCGTTTCATTATGACGCGGCGGGGCAGACGAGCGCCGAGACGGCGCTGGAGCCCTATATCGGGCGCTGCGTTGTGGTCGATGTGCGCCATGCCTCCGGGCTGGCGGTGCAGGTGGAAGATATCGACTGGGCGGCGCTGGAGGCGGCTGGCGCGCAGCGGGTGCTGCTGCGCACCTACGAACGCTTTCCGCATGAGGCGTGGGATAGCGGATTTCGCGCCGTTTCCGCAGCGGTGATCGCGCGGCTGGCGGCGCTGGGTGTGGTGCTGATCGGCACCGATGCCGCCTCGCTCGATCCCGAAACCTCGAAGACGATGGATGCGCACCATGCCGTGCGCGCTGCTGACATGCGCATTCTGGAGGGGCTGGTGCTCGATGCGGTGCCGCCGGGGGTCTATGAACTGATCGCGCTGCCGCTGCCGCTGGCCGGGGCCGACGCGAGCCCGGTGCGCGCAGTGCTGCGGGAGATCGCGGCATGAGCGATTGGAGCCGCGCGGCGCTGGAAGCGCTCGATGAAAGCGATCCGCTCGCGTCCTTCCGCGCGGCCTTCCAGCTGCGCGAGGGGCTGATCTACCTCGATGGCAATTCGCTCGGCGCGCTGCCCCGCCGCACCACGGCGCGGCTGGAGCGGGCGGTGGCGCAGGAGTGGGGCGAAGGGCTGATCACCTCGTGGCTCGGCGCGGACTGGATGAATGCCCCGCGCCGGGTGGGTGACAAGATAGGCCGCCTGCTGGGTGCAGCGCCCGGCGAGGTGATCGTGGCGGATTCGACCTCGATCAACCTGTTCAAGGCGATGACGGCGGCGCTTTCCTTGCGGCCGGAGCGATCGGTGATCCTTTCCGAGACCGGCAATTTCCCCACCGATCTCTACATGATGCAGGGGATAGCGGCGTTTTCGGGCGGGCGGGTGCGGGCCGAGGCGGTGCCGGGCGACATGGTGCTCGACCGGCTCGGCGAGGATATCGCGGTGCTGCTGCTGACACAGGTGCACTACAAGACCGGAAGGTCACGCGACATGGCGGAGGTGACCCGGCGCGCGCATGAAGTTGGCGCGCTGGTGGTGTGGGACCTCAGCCACAGCGCGGGGGCGATACCGGTTGACCTCAATGCGGCGCATGCGGATTTCGCGGTGGGCTGCGGGTACAAGTTCCTGAATGGCGGGCCGGGCGCGCCGGCGTACATCTTTGCGGCGCAGCGGCATCAGGCGGCGGCTGTGCCGGTGCTTTCAGGCTGGTTTGGCCATGCCGAGCCGTTCGCCTTTGAGGATCTTTACCGCGCGGCCGAGGGGATCGAGCGCTTCCTCTGCGGTACACCATCGGTGCTGGGACTGACTGCGCTCGAATGCGGGGTGGACCTGATGGCCGAGGCCGACATGGCGGCCGTGCGTGCGAAATCGCTCCAGCTCGGCCGCGTGTTCATGGACCTGATGGACGAACTGTGCGGCGGCCACGGCTTCACGCTCGTAAGCCCGCGCGAGGATGTGCAGCGCGGGAGCCATGTCTCCTATGCGCATCCCGAAGGTTACGGGATCATGCAGGCGCTGAAGGAGCGCGGCGTGATAGGCGATTTCCGCGATCCCGATGTGCTGCGCTTCGGCCTGACGCCGCTCTATCTGCGCCATGTCGACATGCTGGAGGCGGTCCTCGCGATCCGCGAGGTGTGCGAGACGCGTGCCTGGGACGATCCGCGGTGGGCGGTGCGCGCTGCCGTGACCTGAAGCAGGCCTATCACTTTTACCTGATGAGGCGCAGGCGGCGAGAGGCCATGCTTCGTGCCGTGTGAGGCGAGGGGAAACGGGCATGGGCGGGCTTTCGGGCAAAGTGGCAATCGTGACAGGCGCGGCGCGCGGGCAGGGGCGGGCGATGGCGCTGGCCTTGGCTGGCGCAGGCGCCGATGTTGCGATCTGCGACGTGGGCGAACCGGCGATGCCGAGCGTGGGCTATGCCCTCGGCGGCGCGCTCGATGCCGTGGCGCGCGAAATCGAGGCGCTTGGAGTTCGCGCGCTTTATGCCACTTGCGATATCCGCCGGCAGGCCGAGATCGACGCCTTCGTCGGGCGGGTGCTGGGTGAACTGGGCCGGATCGACATTCTGGTGAACAACGCGGGTATCCTCACCGGCAACACGCCGATGCACTTGCTCGATGACGAGACTTTCGAGACGACCATCGCGGTCAACCTCACCGGCAGCTGGCGGATGAGCCGGGCGGTGGTTCCGGCGATGATCGCAGGAGGCAGCGGCGGGCGCATCATCAACATCGCCTCGGTCGCGGGGCTGATCGGCACGCCGGGCTTCGGCCACTACAGCGCGACCAAGCACGGCCTGATCGGGATGACGAAGACGATGGCGGCGGAGCTGGGCGCTTATGGCATTACGGTGAATGCGGTCTGCCCCGGTTTCCTGCCGACCAGAATGGTCGAGCATACCGCCAGCGAGATCGGTGCGCGGGCCGGGCTGACGCAGGACGAAGTCTATGCGCAGTACCTCAGCGTGGCGCATGTGAAGGAGCCGATCCAGCCCGAGCAGACCGCCGCGTCCGTGCTCTATCTGGCGAGCGAAGCGGCGCGGGTGGTGACGGGATCGAACCTCGTGATCGATGCCGGATGGTCGGCCACTTGAAAGCCTTGCGCGGCGCGGGATTGCGACCCTAGGCTGCAAATTCATAAAACGGAGGGAATGCCCGAATGACTGCGTATGTTGTGTTCATCAAGGATGGCGTGAACGATCAGGCTGAGCTGGATCAGTACAACGCCAAGGCGGGCGCTTCGATTGCGGGCCATCCGCTCAAGCCGCTGGCGTTCTATGGCCCCAACGAGACGTGGGAAGGGCCGACCGCAGAGGGCCTCGTGATTATCGAATTTCCCGACATCGACGCGGCGAAGGCCTGGTACAACAGCCCGGCCTATCAGGACGCCAAGGTGCACCGCCTCAAGGGCGCGTCGTACCGCGTGATGGTGACCGAAGGGGTTGGCTGAAAGCGGTTTGCAAGCGCGGAGGCTTGCGGCATGATGGCCTGATGGTCGCCGCGCATCAGACTATTTCGCTCCGCTCGATGCTGATCGCGGGTTTCTCGACAGTCGTCGAGTGGTACGATTTCACGCTCTATATCTATGTCGCTACGATCCTTTCGCGCGTGATGTTCGGCGGCGGCGAGGGCTCGCTGGCAGCGGTGCTGGCGGGCTTTGCCGTGTCGTACTTGATGCGACCGCTGGGCGCGATTGCCATGGGCCACTATGGCGACCGGCACGGGCGGCGGCGCGCGATGCTGCTCTCGATGGCGGTGATGACCGCGGCGATGCTGGGCTGCGCCTTGCTGCCCACGCACGCGCAGATCGGCCCGGCGGCGGGCTTCCTCCTGCTCGCGCTGCGCTGCGTGATGGCCTTTGCGGTGGGCGGCGAATACACCGGCGTGGTCGCCTATCTCATCGAAGGCGCGGGGCCGCACCGGCGCGGCCTGATCACCAGTTGCGCTTCGGCGGCGAGCGAGATCGGCGCGCTGCTCGCCGTGGGCGTGGCGGCGGTGACGACCTGGGCCATGCCAGCGGAGACGCTCGATGCCTGGGGCTGGCGCATTCCTTTCTTTGTCGGCGCGGCGCTCGCGGGCGGGGTGCTGCTGGCCCGCGCAAACATGGACGAATCGCCCGAGTTCGAGCGCCAGCGCGCGGCAGGGACGGTGCCGGAGAACCCGCTGCGCCATGCGATCACGCACCAGCGTGCGGGGATCATCCGGGGCTTTGCGATCTCGGCGCTGGGCTCGATCAGCTACTACGTCGGGATTACCTATGTGCCCGCCTTCCTCGCCTCGGTCGGCGCGGTGGGCGAGGGCGCGGCGCTGACGCTTTCGACCGTGGCTGCCTTCGTGGTGATCGCGGTGACACCGCTGGTTGGTGCGCTTTCGGATCATGTCGGGCGGCGGCCAGTGCTGATCGGGATTGCGATTGCCTGCGCGGCGGGGCCGATCACGCTGTTTTCGCTGATGGCGCATGGCGGTGTCTGGCCGGCGCTGGTGGGTGCGGTGCTGCTCGCGGCGCTCGGCGGTGCATGGAGCGCGGTGGGCGCGGTGGCGACGGCCGAACAGTTTTCCGGCGAGGCACGGCTTTCCGGCCTCGCGCTGGGTGTGACGAGCGCGACAGCGCTGTTTGGCGGGGTCACGCCTTTGGTGGCGCAAATGCTGCTTGAAGGGACCGGCTGGCCGGCGGTGCCCGGCGCCATGATCGCGGTGGTGGCCCTGGTGATCCTGCCGGTGCTCTGGCGCATCCCCGAAACCGCTCCGCGCGCAGGGTGGACACCCGAGCCGCAGCCGATATAGTTCGTATCCCTAACGATAATGGGAGAATGCGATGGCAACGGCTGCGCTGGACGATATCGAGGAAACCGCGCGGCAGGCTCCGGCGCTGATCCGCTATCTCGACGAGGGCGAATTCGTCACCCGGCGTTATGTGAGCCAGGGCGCGGAGATGAACACCGGCGACTACCGCGACTATGCTGTCGTAGTGCGCGACGGGATGCCGCTGCGCGATCATTTCAGCCTCGACATGCACGGTTTCGTGATCGCCAAGCATGAGACGGCGATTGCCGATTTCCACGACAAAGGGGCGGTTGATGCCAGCTACCAGCGCGAGGTCGAGGCGCTTGTGGCGCGGCTGACGGGGGCGGACAAGGTATCGACGCAGGGCTGGATGATCCGCACTTCGGGCGACCTTTCCAGCCGTGCGCAGGAGAAGGTGGCAGGCTATGTCCATTCGGGCGGGATCCAGCCGCCGGCGGGCGAGGCGCATGTCGATTACAACGAACTGACCGGCAAGCGTGCCGCAGCGCGGGTCTATGGGCAGACGTTTCCCGATGGACCGGGGTACAAGCGGTACATCTGCTTCTCGCTGTGGCGCACGTTTTCACCCGGCCCGCAGGACTGGCCGCTGGCGGTTTGTGACGGGCGCACGGTGAGCGATGAGGAGACCGCGTCCAACACCCTGTTCGTGGTCGATGAATTCCCGGTTGGCGACGCGCTGACTGCACCGGTCGAGGGCGAGGATCAGATGATCGCGGCGACGATCTTCCGCCACCGGGAGCGCCACCGCTGGTGGTATTTCTCCAACATGGCGGCGGACGATGTGCTGCTGTTCAAGTTTCAGGACAGCGACCATGCGGTGACCTGGCGCTGCCCGCATACCGCGTTTCACGATACCAGCCTGCCGGATGCGAAAATCCGGGAGAGCATCGAAGTGCGCGGGGTGGCGTTCTTCGAGTAGGTCAGGTGCCGACCGCGATCAGCCAGCAGGCGGCGAACAGCGCGATGCCGCCCAGCGTGACGGCGGCGGGGCGGCGCATGGTTGCCACGTCGTAGGCAAGGAGCGAGGCGAAGAAAGCGCTCCAGATCCCGAGGAAATAGGGCCAGAACATCGTTTCGATCGCGCTTTCGGGCCAGCCTTCGATGAAGGGCACGAACAATGGATCGAACGTGCGCGCCAGCACCGGGCCGAGCATGCAGAACGAGCCGAGCAGGATCAGTCGCTTGTGCAGCGCGGGGCGGTGGCGGTTGGCGAAAGCGAGCCCCACAAGCAGCGCATAAGCGGGCAGCAGCAGGCGGTTTGCCTTGGCTTCCGCACCCATGTGATCCCAGCCTTTCCACAGCACCACAAAGAGATAAAGCGTGCTGAGCGTGACGCCCAGCGCGATGATCAGCCCTGCAAGACCCAGTTTGCGGTGCAGGCGGGGATTTCCTGCGCCGATCAGCGTTGACTGCACGACCAGCAGCACCATCCAGGCAAGGCTGGTAAGGCCGTGCGCGATGAACTTGGGGTCGAAATTGCTGGGCTGGCCGACATTCGTGAAGAGGTTGTCGCCAAACCCGACGAGTGTCAGCGCAAGCATGGCGCAGGCGGCGACGGAGAAATAGGCGATGCGGCGGCGCGCGCGATCAAGCGATGATCCGGTTTCGGCGTTCATGGTCTCCCCCCTGCCTGCCGCGATGAGGATATCAGCGCTGGGCCGCGCGTCCAGCCCTCAGCAGAAGGGTGCGAGGCCGCCCATTAGCAGGCGGACGAGATCGGCCTGACCGGTGGTGCTGGTCTTGGCGTAGATACGCTTGGAGTAGTTCCGCGCCGTTTCCTGGGTGAGGCCGAGGCGGGTTCCGGCTTCGACGATGGTCTCGCCCTGCATGAGGCCGCAGGCCAGCGCAGCCTCTCGCGCGGAAAGGCCGTGGGTACTGGCGATGACCTCTGGTGCGGACCGCGCAACCCGCCCGGATGGGCTGCGGATCAAGCCGATCGCAGCAGCAGAATGGCCAGCATCCTGACCTGCCGGGCGCAGCAGCAGATCGCGGCGCGGATCTTCGCCAAGCCGAACGAGGCGGCGTGCCTCGGGTGTGGCAGTGCCGGCGAGTGCGGTGCAGGCGGTTTCGAGCGCACGCGCGGTTTCGGGGAGAAGTTGGAGGCGGCGTGCGGGGCCGGGTTCGGCGGAGAAAATGAGGAGGCTTTCGGCCACCGGATCGGCGGCGAGGACATGTCCGCTGGCGGTAAGCGCAATCTCGCCGGTGCCGAGTAGGGCCAGCGTGCTTTCCGCCATCGCGGCGCGCATTCCGGCCTTGCCGAGCGCGGCGCGCACGGCAAGCGCGGCGGCAAGATGCGGGGCCAATGCAGCAAGGAGCGCGCTGTCCGCCGCGCCGAGGTCCTCGCGCTCGCGGGTGAGGAGCAGCCAAGCCTCGCCGGTGCCGGCACTGCCGACGCGGACGGCACGCGCGTGGTTGATCCGCATCGCGCCGAGCGCGGACCGCTGCGCGCCGAGGCGGGCGGGTACGTCGAAATCGAGCATCTCGCCCAGCGTGTAGACGCGGCCCGTGCGCATGGCGGTGCCGGGGAACAGACCGAGTGCGGCGAGGCGCGCCAGATCGAGCGGGGGATCGAGCGCGGCGCGGGCGGCGTCGGCGCGGACGGTGAGCGTGGGCTCCGGCGATCCCGGCTGCGCGAGCGCCAGCGCCGCCCGCCGCGCGCCGGTGCGCTGGAGCAGATTGCCGAGGAAGCGCTGCCACGGCGGATCCTCCAGCAGGCCCTCCATGAGCGGCAGGTAAAGCTCGCGTTGATCGGTCGAAAGGAATGCCATGGCGTTGTGCTCCCATATGGGAGCTTTGCGCCAGTGCGCAAGAGGCCATCTGGAGCCCGCAATCCATGAGGCGCGAGAACGCGATGTCTGAACTGTCCACCCTGACCCACATCCAGCGGCTCGAAGCCGAGGCGATCCACATCATGCGCGAGGTGGTGGCTGAGGCGACCAATCCGGTGATGCTCTATTCGGTGGGCAAGGATAGCGCGGTGATGCTGCATCTTGCGCGCAAGGCGTTCTATCCCAGCCCGCCGCCGTTCCCGCTGCTCCATGTCGATACGACGTGGAAGTTCAAGGCGATGTACGAGCTGCGCGAGCGGATGGCGAAGGAGAGCGGCATGGAGCTGCTCGTCTACCAGAACCCGGAAGCGGCGGAGCGCGGGATCAATCCGTTCGATCACGGCGCACTCCACACCGACATGTGGAAGACCGAAGGGCTGAAGCAGGCGCTCGACAAGTGGGGCTTTGACGCGGCCTTCGGCGGCGCGCGGCGCGATGAGGAGAAGAGCCGCGCGAAGGAGCGCATCTTCAGCTTCCGCACCGCCAGCCACGGCTGGGACCCCAAGAACCAGCGGCCCGAGCTGTGGAACATCTACAACGCCCGCAAGAACAAGGGCGAGAGCATCCGCGTGTTCCCGATCTCGAACTGGACCGAGCTCGATATCTGGCAGTACATCCGGCTGAACGATGTGCCGATCGTGCCGCTCTATTTCGCGGCGAAGCGGCCGACCTTCGAGTGGGAAGGCGGGTTGTTCATGGCCGACGACTTGCCGCGGCTCGAGAAGGTGCTGGGCTATTGCCCTGAAATCACGGAACGTTCGATCCGCTTCCGCACGCTGGGCTGCTTCCCGCTGACGGGTGCGGTGGAGAGCAATGCGACCACGCTCAACGAAGTGATCCAGGAAACGCTACTGACGACCACCAGCGAGCGGCAGGGCCGCGTGATCGACAAGGATGCCGGCGGCGCGGGCATGGAAGTCAAGAAGCAGCAGGGGTACTTTTGACCCGCCACGGAATGCGCAGCGTTCCGAAGGGTCAACCCCGGACTTGATCCGGGGCTGGGCTGCCTTCGGAGCAAGAGAAAAGCCCAGCCCCGTGTCAAGCACGGGGCGACGAGGATCAAGAGAATGACCGACCCCATCTATCAGACCGAGGCCCTGATTGCCGAGGATATCGAGGCCTACCTCGATCTGCACCAGCACAAGTCGATGCTGCGCTTCATCACCTGCGGCAGCGTGGATGATGGAAAATCGACGCTGATCGGTCGTTTGCTCTACGATTCGAAGATGATCTTCGAAGATCAGCTCGCAGCGCTTGAGAATGACAGCAAGAAAGTGGGCACGCAGGGCGGCGAGATCGATTTTGCGCTTCTGGTCGACGGCCTCGCCGCGGAGCGCGAGCAGGGCATCACCATCGACGTTGCCTACCGCTTCTTCAGCACCGAAAAGCGCAAGTTCATCGTGGCGGATTGCCCGGGGCACGAGCAGTACACGCGCAACATGGTGACCGGTGCGAGCACAGCCGACCTTGCCGTGATCCTGATCGACGCGCGCAAGGGCGTGCTGACGCAGACGCGGCGGCATTCCTACCTCGCGCACCTTATCGGCATCCGCCATATCGTGCTCGCGGTGAACAAGATGGATCTGATCGGCTACGATCAGGCGCGCTACGATGCGATCGTGGCGGATTATTCCGCGTTCGCCGCCAGCATCGGGATCGCGGGCTTCACCGCGATGCCGATCTCGGGCTTCAAGGGCGACAATATCACCGCGCCGAGTGCGAATACGCCGTGGTATTCCGGCCCGACGCTGATGGGGCATCTGGAAGCCGTGGATGTGAACACCGCGGCCGAGGCGGCGGGCGTGTTTCGCATGCCGGTGCAGTGGGTGAACCGCCCGAACCTCGATTTCCGGGGCTTTTCCGGCCTGATCGCGAACGGCACGGTGAAGCCGGGCGATGCCGTGCGCGTGCTGCCTTCGGGCAAGACGAGCACGGTGACGCGCATCGTGACGATGCCAAGTGCCGGTTTCGCAGGCGAAACCGCTGGCGACGGCGATCTTGAGCAAGCGGTGGCCGGCCAGTCGGTCACGCTCTGCCTGGCGGACGAGATCGACTGCTCGCGCGGGGACGTGCTCGCGGCGTCCGACGCCCCGCCGCAGGTGGCCGACCAGTTCGAGGCGAACCTCGTGTGGATGGCCGACGAGCCGCTGGTGCCGGGCCGCGCCTATTGGCTCAAGCTGGCCAGCCAGACCGTTTCGGTCACCGTCTCGCAGCCAAAATGCACCATCAATGTCAATACGATGGAGCGGCTTGCGGCCAAGACGCTTGAACTCAATGCGATCGGTCTGGCCGAGATCACCACCGATCGCCCGATCGTGTTCGAGCCCTACACCGAGAGCCGGACATTGGGCGGCTTCATCCTGATCGACAAGATCAGCAACGCGACCGTCGCGGCCGGCATGCTCAACTTCAGCCTGCGCCGCGCGCAGAACGTGCATTGGCAGGCGCTGGATGTGACGCGTGAGGCCCATGCGCGGATGAAGGGCCAGAGCCCCGCCGTGCTGTGGTTCACCGGGCTTTCGGGCTCGGGTAAATCGACCATCGCCAATCTGGTCGAGAAAAAGCTCCACGCGCTCGGCAAGCACACGTTCCTGCTCGATGGCGACAACGTGCGCCACGGGCTCAACAAGGATCTGGGCTTTACCGAGGCGGACCGGATAGAGAATATCCGGCGCGTTGCGGAAGTTGCCAAGCTGATGACCGATGCCGGCCTTATCGTGCTCACCGCGTTCATCAGCCCGTTCCGTGCCGAGCGCGACATGGTGCGCGCGCTGTTGCCGGAAGGCGAGTTCTTCGAGATCTTCGTCGATACGCCGCTGGAAGAAGCCGAACGGCGCGATGTGAAGGGCCTCTACAAGAAGGCCCGCAGCGGCGCGCTAAAGAACTTCACCGGGATCGACAGCCCCTATGAAGCGCCGGAAGAACCCGAAATCCGCGTGGACACGATGGGCGAAAGCCCCGAAGAAGCGGCAGAACGCATCGTGGCGCTGATTATCGGCGACTGGATGCCGGTGATCTGAAGACGTGATTTGACGAGCTTAGGGGCGTTGATGGACGATATCGAACTGGCGCGGCATCTGGCGGCGGGTGCGGCGCGGATCCTGATGGACTTGCGCGGCGCAGGTACGCACGAGGGCAAGGCGCTGGGCGCGGAGGGCGACCTTCGTGCCAATGCCTGGCTTATGGCCGAAGTTGCCGCGCACCGGCCTGATGACGGCGTCCTTTCCGAAGAGACGCAGGATACGCCCGAGCGCCTCGGCAAATCCCGCGTGTGGATCATCGATCCGCTCGATGGCACGCGCGAATATGGCGAGGGGCGCAGCGACTGGGCGGTGCATATCGGCCTCGCGGTGGACGGCGTGGCGACGCTGGGCGCGGTGGCGCTGCCGGGGCTCGATCTCCTGCTCGACAGCGGCGCGCCGCCGCCCCTGCCGCCGATGGCCACGCCGCCGCGCCTGCTGGTGAGCCGCACGCGGCCCGCCCATGAAGCGGTCGAAGTTGCGAAGATGCTTGGCGGCGAACTGGTGCCGATGGGGTCGGCCGGCGCCAAGGCCATTGCGGTCGTACGCGGGGAGGCGGAAATCTACCTCCATTCGGGCGGGCAATATGAGTGGGACAACTGCGCGCCGGTGGCCGTGGCTGCTGCTGCGGGTCTGCATGTGTCCCGCATGGACGGGTCGCCGCTGGTCTACAACAACCGCGACACCTACTTGCCGGATCTCCTCATCTGCCGCCAGGAATGGGCAGAGCAAGTCCTTAGTGCCGTTACGGCAATCGAGGCTTGACCCTGTTTCGGTTTGCAGACACGGGTAGGAGGCAATGATCGATCCCCGCTTGTTCCGTGATGTGCTCGGCGCCTACCCGACCGGCGTCTGTGTGGTGACTGCGCTTGCCGCCGGCGGCGAGCGGCACGGCCTCGTCGTTGGCTCGTTCACCTCGATTTCGCTCGATCCCCCGCTCGTCGGGTTCTTTCCGGACAAGCGTTCCGGCACCTGGCCGCGGATCGAGGCGACGGGGCGATTCTGCGTCAACGTGCTCGGCGCGGATCAACTCTCGCTATGCCGCCGCTTCGCCGCGCGCGCCGATGACAAGTTTTCGCAGCTGGCCCACGGGCAAAGCCCGGCAGGCCTTCCGGTGCTCGACAACGCGATTGCGTGGATCGATTGCACGATTGAGCGCGTGACCGAAGTGGGCGATCACTGGCTGGTGGTCGGCGCGGTGGAGGCGCTGGGCAAGCAGAACGAGGGCAATCCGCTGCTGTTCTTCCGCGGGCAGTATCACGACCTCACGCTGCTGGCCGACTGAGTCGCTTCCAGACGCAGCTTTTTCTACCAAACAGTAGAATTTTTTCGTCCGGGCTTGCTGGTTTGATCTCGGTCAAGGATCGCTGCGCCCGCCGCTGCCAGAAAGATGGGGCGCGGAAGGATCAGGCTGTCATTCCCCCTTCCGCCGATTTCTCCCCGACTTCGGGCGGCCAGCACCCCTGGCCGCCCACTTTTCGTGATGCTTTTTAGCGGGCTAGCACGGATGCATGATTGCCGCAGACCGTTCCGACTGGTAGAACCGGAATGGATGAGCGCCTGTGATACCTGCATAGTCCGTAATCGGGCCATTTGCGCCGGTCTCGAACACCCCGAGATTTCGGCACTCAGTGTCATGGGTCGTCGCCGCTCCGTTTCCGCCGGAGAACCGCTGATCTGGGAGGACGACGACTCGCTGCTCGTCGCCAACGTGATCGAAGGTGTTCTGAAGCTGACGACCAGCACCGCCGATGGGCGCGAGCAGATCGTCGGCGTCGCTTACCCTTCCGATTTCATCGGCCGCCCGTTTGGCCAGACCAGCGCCGCCAGCGTGGTCGCGCTGACCGATGCGCGCGTCTGCGTCTTCGCGCGCAACGATTTCGACCGCTTTGCGCGCGAACACCCTGAGCTCGAACACAAGCTGCTGGAACGCACGCTGGCCGAGCTTGACCGCACCCGCGCGTGGATGATGCTGCTGGGCCGCAAGAGCGCGCCCGAAAAGATCGCAACCTTCCTGCTCGACATGTCCGAGAGGCTGGCTGACAACGGCTGTATGGCGCACACCGGGCCGGCGCGGCAGTTCACGCTGCCGTTCTCGCGCCAGCAGGTCGCGGACCTCCTCGGTCTCACCATCGAGACGGTCAGCCGCCAGTTCACCAAGCTGAAGGCCGATGGCGTGGTCGCGTTGCCGGGGCGGCGCGATGTCGAGATTCTTGACCGCAGCTCGCTGGTGATGCTCGCCGGTTAGGCACTCAGCCGCGCTCGTTGCGGCGGCACCATTCACTGATGATGGGCAGATAGCTTTCGGGCTTGTCGCGCAGGATCGCGTGCGCGGCGCCGGAAATCGTGCGGTACTGTGCGTGGGGCACGCGGCGGGCGAAACCGGCGACGGTCTGGGGCCGCGCTTCGTCATACTCTCCGGCAACAAACAGCGTGCGGCGGCCATCGAGGCGCGCCAGCAGCGGCTCGCCATCATAGTCGCGCAAGGTGCCTGTCGCACGGAATTCGACCGGGCCCCACATCCCGTTATAGACCGCTTCCCCCGCGTGGGGCGGCATGGATTTGCGGTAGGCGGCCACGCGGGGATCCCCCGGAGCGCGCCAGACATGGCGACTGAGATAGGCCTCGTCCGCTGCCGCGCATTGTTCACTGCCCGGCGGTGCAGCGCTCTCGCACGCGTCCAGCGTTGCGCGCCACTGGGCGGGGAGTTCGCGGCGCAGGGCAGCAGCGTCGGCAATCCAGCTGCGGGTTGAAACCAGCGGGGACTGGATGATCAGACCCGCCAGCGCTGCAGGCCGCCGCGCCCCGTATTCCAGCGCCAGCGTGCCGCCCCAGCTGCCGCCGCCGAGGTGCCAGCGTTCCACGCCGAGCGCGCGGCGAACCGCCTCGATCTCGTCGACAAAGCGCTCCACCCGCCAGTTGCGCGGATCACCGGGTGCATCGGAGCGGCCACTATCGAGCTGGTCATAGAGGATCACCGGGCGCTCCTCCGCCAGCGCGGTGAGCGCGAGGAGCCCGGCGTGGCCGCTTCCAGGGCCGCCGTGGAGATAGACCAGCGGCAGGCGCGGACCGGATAGTTCACCGTTCACGCGGACATAGAGCCGTCCGCCTTCGACCGGGACCATCAGTTCGCGATCAGGCGCAACACGCAGGGGCAGACCAGGGATGGGCTGGGCAGGGATGGACTGGGCGCGAACGACCGGTGCCGTGCAGGCGGCAAGGCCGGCGGCGAGAAAGCTGCGGCGAGTCCAGTTCGGGATGGGTGCGGTCATGTGCGGCATAGTGCCGGGTACCTGGCGCGATGCAAGCACAGCACACGAGTCAAAACGACGGGCGACCGGCGGGGCCGAAGCCCTGCCTGCCACCCGCCGCCCCTCCGCTGGGGAGGTATGCACAGCCGCGCGGGGAGGGTCGGAGGCCATCCGCGCTGACGGTGCAATGGGTCAGAAGCGGTAAGAGACGCCCGCGCTGAGGATCCAGGCGTTGATCTTGTGGCGCGTTGTCAGCGCCTCGACCCCGCCGGCAGTGGTGAAGTGGGCCGTGGTGTTCACCCAATACTTCTTGGCATCGAGGCTGAGGCCATAGCCCTTGTTGCCGAGCGCGATATCGACACCGCCCTGGACCGCTGCGCCCACTTCATTAGACAGGCGCACGCGGGCCGCGCCCAGCGACGCGGCGGCAGCGCCGGGGCGTTCACCCAGCCACAGGTAGAGCGCCGGGCCAGCGCCGATATAGGGCTTGATCCCGCCGGCAAGCGGCAGGTGATACTTGAGCGTGAGCGTCGCGGGGATCAGCACGGCGTGATCGACGATCGCCGCCCCCGCGAGTGCGCCCGCGCCCGTGACGTGATGCGAACTGGTGCAGCAGATCGTTTCTGCCGAGATGTTTTTCGTGAAGAAGTATTCGACCGCCAGCGTGGGCACTACGTTGTCGCTCGCCTTGGTCTGCGAACCGGCGGGCAGGCCGATGAGGTCCTTGTCGACACGGCTGATCTTGCCATCGGGCAGCACGGCCGAGCCGAGCACCTTGATCTGCCATTTGCCCTCGGTGGAGCCTGCATGAGCGGGAGCCGCGATGAGCGCGGTGGAGGCGAGCGCCGCGCCGATGGCGGCCAGTTGGACAATCTTCATGAGCAGAGCTCCCAAGCTGCGCGGGTCCTGCCCCTTGCAGGACTGCCAAGCCTCGCAGCACGAGTGTCCAATGATCCGGCGGGACGTCATCAACATTGACGGAGCGCAAATTGCGAAGAGAAAAAATAACCGGAAAGGCAAATGATTTCAGCGAAGGCACGATTGCCGGCTGCAAATTGACACCGGTCAATGTTGCGGGGGCGAAGGCCGGGCAGGGACGGTCCAGGACTTGATCCCATCATCCGTTTGGAAGGGTGCTTTCCATGGACTCCGTACTCCCGCGCACTGGCCTCTGGCTCGGCGCGTTGTTCTTCACGGTGATCGCCACCGCGCTGGCGGCCGATACCGGCTTTGCCGTCCACATGATGATCTGCGGCCTCGCCGCGCTCATCGGTCTTGTCGTCACGGTGCGGGGCTGGGACCCCGTAGCCGCGATTCGCCCGGTTGATACAGGACGTTACGATGACGATCTGATCCGCCTGGGTGTCATCGCCACGGTGTTCTGGGGCATGGCGGGGTTCCTCGCAGGCCTCTGGATCGCGCTTGAGCTGGCCTTCCCGCAGCTCAATCTCGGGCTGCAGTGGATCAATTTCGGGCGGCTGCGGCCTTTGCACACGTCCGCCGTGATCTTCGCGTTCGGCGGCAACGCGCTGATAGCCACCTCGTTCTACGTGGTCCAGCGCACCTGCCGCACGCGGCTTGCCTTGCCGGACCTCGCGAAGTTCGTGTTCTGGGGATACCAGCTGTTCATCGTGCTGGCGGCCACCGGCTACCTCATGGGGATAACCCAGGGTAAGGAGTACGCTGAACCGGAATGGTACGTTGACTTGTGGCTCACGGTGGTCTGGGTCGCCTATCTCGCGGTCTTCGTCGGCACGCTGCTCAAGCGGTCGGAACCGCATATCTATGTGGCCAACTGGTTCTACCTCGCCTTCATCCTGACGGTTGCGATGCTCCACCTCGTCAACAACGCTAACATTCCGGTGAGCTTCTTCGGATCGCGCAGCTACCCGGTGTTCGGCGGGGTGCAGGGCGCGCTGGTGCAGTGGTGGTATGGCCACAACGCGGTGGGCTTCTTCCTCACCGCCGGCTTCCTAGCGATGATGTACTACTTCGTGCCGAAGCAGGCCGAGCGGCCAGTCTATTCCTACCGGCTTTCGATCATCCACTTCTGGGCGCTGATCTTCCTCTATATCTGGGCCGGTCCGCACCACCTTCACTACACCGCGCTGCCGGATTGGGCGCAGACGCTGGGCATGGTCTTCTCGGTCATGCTGTGGATGCCGAGCTGGGGCGGGATGATCAACGGCCTGATGACGCTCAACGGCGCCTGGGACAAGATCCGCACCGATCCGATCCTGCGCATGATGGTCCTCGCGCTCGCCTTCTATGGCATGAGCACCTTCGAGGGGCCGATGATGAGCATCAAGTCGGTCAACTCGCTCAGCCACTATACCGACTGGACCATCGGCCACGTGCATTCGGGCGCACTGGGCTGGAACGGGATGATCACGTTCAGCTGCCTCTACTACATGGCGCCGCGCCTGTGGGGCCGGACACGGCTCTACAGCCTGCGCATGGTAAACTGGCACTTCTGGCTCGCGACCCTGGGCATCGTTTTCTACACCGCCGCGATGTGGGTGGCGGGGATCACCCAGGGGCTGATGTGGCGCGAATACGGGCCGGACGGCTATCTGGTGAACTCCTTCGCCGATACCGTCGCCGCGCTTCACCCGATGTATGCGCTGCGGGTCTTCGGCGGGCTGCTCTACCTCTCGGGCGCCACGGTGATGACGATCAACATCACCCGCACGATCCTTGGCCACTATCGGCAGGAAACACCGCTGCACTCGGCCGCGTTCGATCCGGCGCGCGACGTGCCGCTCGTCCCCGCGACCGCCATCTGACCCGGCCTGACAGGAGATACCGAAATGGCCACTTTCATGGAACGCCACCGCAAGCTGGAACGCAATGTCACGCTGCTGGCAGTGCTGGCGTTTGCGGCGGTGACAGTGGGCGGGATCGTCGAGATCGCGCCGCTGTTCTGGATCGATAACACCATCGAGAAGGTGCAGGGGATGCGCCCCTATACCCCGCTCGAGCAAGCCGGGCGCGACATCTATGTGCGCGAGGGCTGCTACGTCTGCCACAGCCAGATGATCCGCCCCTTCCGCGACGAAGTGGAGCGCTACGGCCACTACAGCCTCGCGGCGGAATCGATGTACGACCATCCGTT
>NZ_JAIXPP010000016.1 GCF_027486195.1 Novosphingobium sp. | reverse complement strand
TCCTGCCGCCACAAGGCCTTGTCGAAGGGAATCGAGGCGTTGATTTCGCGCATGACGGCCGAAGGGCCCGCCGCGAAGCGCCCGCCCCACATCTGGTTGGAGCCTGAATTGCCGCTCATGTCCCCAAGTACCTCTTCAAGGCGTCCGTCTGCCAAGTTGCTACTGCCAATGGCGCTTCTCGCCACCGGGCTTCTCGCCGGGTGCGATAGGCAAACCCCGGCGGACACGCAACCGCAGACCAGCGCATCCGCCCCCACCGCTGCCGCAGAAGGCGCACCCGCTGACGGAGAGGGTCCGTTCAACGGCACGCTCGACATCAGCAATCGCGGCGCCGCGCTCCCCGATTTCACCTTTACGGATCCATCGGGCAAGAAGGTGCGCACGGCCGATCTCAAGGGCAAGCCGCTGCTGATCAACCTCTGGGCGACCTGGTGCGGACCCTGCGTGCTCGAAATGCCCACGCTCGATGCGCTGGCCGCAGCCAAGGCCGGCAAGCTCACGGTCCTTACCGTCTCGCAGGATCTGGATCAGGCGAAGGCGGTGGATGCCTTCTTCAAGGACCGCAAGCTCACGCATCTCGCGCCCTGGCTCGATCCGGACAACGCCCTCAGCCAGCATTACAACACCGGCGTCCTGCCCACCACCGTGCTCTACGATGCCGCTGGCAAGGAGGTCTGGCGGATGATCGGCTCGCACGATTGGGCCGGCCCGCGCACCGATGCGATGCTGGCTGATACGCTGCGCTAGAGCAGATTCCGATCCGATTGCATCGGACCGACTGCTCCAGGCATTTGTTTTACCGCGTTTTCCGATCCAGCAGGTGATTCCACCTGCTTCGAAAACGCTCTAGCCGGTCGCGCCGGTCAGCCGGTGAAGGCGATCCTTGATCGCCAGCTTGAGCTTTTTCAGCCGCATCAAGCGCCAGCGATCGGGCGCCTTGCGCGCCTGCTCGCGCCCGATTTCGGTCTCCAGCCGGTGGTGAACCAGCGATAGCCGATAGTCTTGTGCATGCATTGCCTCTCTCCTCATCCGAATGGTCGGTTCGAGCCGGCCCGGTGCAGTCCTGAAGTGTGGGGGGGGATTGGACTGTCCGGGTCGGCTCGATGCGGTCCGACATCGCAGCTGCCTGCGGGGGGAGGAGACAGCTGCCAGAGGGGCCCGGTCCGCACGTGATGAGATAACGTTGCGGCACCCGGGCTGCCAATCGGATTTGCTGCCGACAGCCTATAAGCAAAGCCTATGGCGCAAAGGACAAGCGAAAACCGGAAAAGGGAAAACCGGAATGGTGGGCGGTGAGGGGCTCGAACCCCCGACCCTCTCGGTGTAAACGAGATGCTCTACCAACTGAGCTAACCGCCCGGCACGCCGGAACCCGCGCATTTACGGCATTTTCCGACCCCGTCAACCTGCTCGATCGCGGAACAGAACGGAGCCGAACGGAACAGATCGGCACCTCGAGTCCCGACATAGTCCCGACCAACTCCAGCGATGCTTGCAGTGAGACGATCTCACCAAACTGCCAACGCATGCGCGCATCTACTTCGCCAAAGTGCAGGGGGATATCGGGAAGCTCATCACATTCCTCACATTGGCGGATTTCTGCGGGTTTGGAGCCTCACAAATCGCCTCACCTCTTCATCACCATGTGAGGGAAATAGATCATCACATGTGAGGAATTAGAAAGCGCAGAAATCCGCCATTCTTCAGAAAGGTGAGGTCAGATGTGAGGTTAGGTGAGGATCAGAGCATCACCAAGGAAACGGCAGATTTCTGCGGGTTTGAGCCACCAGAAATCAGCAGGTGAGGAATGTGAGGCATTTCCCGACCCCCGCCTATTCCCTCAGGAAAGCGGCGCTGTTGGGTAGATCAGTACAACGTGCGTCGATCCGCAAATCTCGCCAGGAGGCACACCTTGCGCAATTCCGCTGCGTGACAGAGGCTCCAGAAGCGTAAATGAGGCACCCGAAGCGCGAGGGCGGGGCGTGGGGGCAAGCGCGGCGCGCGGGGCCAAGGTGGGGCCATCGGCCGTCTCGCGCGCCCATGCCCTGCCCTGCACGCCCGTGGGGCTGACATCGCGCCAGCCCAGGCCCATACAGGGCGCATGACCGACGCCTCCCTCCACGATCGCCTCCATGCCCTCTTCGACCGCCTGAAGGACTTCCCCGAGGCCAGCAGGTGCGAACACGGCACCCACCTGAAGCCCGGCGCCTTCATCGCCTTCCTCGATCTGCGCCAGCTCATCGAAAAGGAGGTCCTCCCCGCTCTTCACCAGCTCGAAGCCAAGCGCTAAGGTTCGCCCATGCTCCTTCTCGCCCTCTCGCTCGCCGCCGCGCCGGTCTGCATCGCCCGCGTACATGATGGCGACACGGTGCGCCTCTGCAGCGGCGAGCGCATCCGGATCGAGGATATCGACGCGCCGGAGCTCTTCCGCTCCGAGCGGTGCAGCCCTGCCGCCAAGCGCCGCCTTGAAGGCAGCCCCAACCCGCCCTGGTGCGATTACACAAAGGGCGAGCGCGCCCGTGACGCACTCGCCCTGTTTCTGGCCAAGGGGCCTGTGAAGCTGCAGCGCACCGGCACCGATCGCTATGGCCGCACGCTGGCCCGCCTATCGGTGAACGGCGTTGACGCAGGCCGCTACCTCATCAGCCGGGGCCTCGCGCACCGCTGGCGCTAGACGCCGTCGTCCACTTCCATGTCATCATCGGCAAAAGCGCCGCACCAACCGGTCGCAGCATCGCCGATATGGCGCTGATCGATGCAATCCGGATAGGTGAAAAGCTCGGCATCATCATCGTGCAAGTGGTTCCAAAAGAACGATTTCACAAACGGATCGTCGGCCATCGAGCGGACGCCAGAGCGAGTGGTCTTGCGGTCCATCAGATCGCCCTCCCTTCGCCGTCGTGCTGGGCCCAGAGGCGGCGCAGCAGCGCCTCGCGGGTGGCGGGCAGCGTTGCAATCTGCCGGGGATTTTGCACTGCCTTCGCGCGGGTGCTGGTGGTATTGGAGCTAGCAGCCATGGCGTGGTTCCTTCACGTTTGTGGTCAGGGCCGGAGTGAGGTTGCCCCCTCGCTTCGGCCTGCGTTGTAATTACAATCATGATTGACGCGCGTCAACACTGTAATTACACATGCGGCATGAGCACCGAAAAAACCCGCCCGTATCAGATGCGTGTCACCGAGGAGTGGCTTGCCACGATCGATGATTGGCGCAGGCAACAACCCGACCTGCCACCCCGCGCCGAAGCCATCCGCCGCCTTGTCGAGATCGGCCTAAGGGATGGCGTCCAGATTTTGGACGCCATCCCTACCGAGAAGGGCGCGCCATGAACCTCCCCGCCGGCATAGACCTCGCCTTTGAAGGCAAGGTTCTTCGGATCGTAAATCAGTGGGGCGAACCGTGGTTCGTGCTGGCCGATGTGTGCAAGGCGCTCGGCATCGGGAACGTGACTGAAGCCGCTCGCTTCCTCGATGCCGACGACAAGGCTGAATTCAGTTTAACTGAAGTCAGGTCGAAGCAGCGCCGCAAGATGATCATCGTGAGCGAGCCGGGTGCGATGCAGATCATCCTTCGATCTGACGCTGCTATCAGCCCCGGCACCTTCGCTTATCGCTTTCGGCGCTGGGTGACGCATGAGGTCCTGCCGTCGATCCGCCGCCACGGCACCTATCCCCCGCCGCCTGAGCCAGAATTCGTCGCCCTGCCCGCGCCGCTGCCCGTGGTGGAAACCCGGCAAGCCCGCTTCCTTCAGGAATGCGAGCGGCTCGCGGCAGAACAGGGGGTGCCGATGCTCGATCTCTTCAAGCACATCGTCTCGCCCGCCCAGTTCAAGGGCATGGCCAACGGCGCTGGCGATCTCGACAAGCTGCTCACCCGCGAAATGCGCTGGGTGGGCTTCATGAACATGGGCATGGACATGCCCTATGTGCTGACAGGCAACCGCTCGCTCACTTCGCCGCCGGCGTAGCCGCCACCAGCTTGGCAAAGTCAGGCTCGGCAAACCCGATCGCGGGCAGGCCCAACCAGTCGTTCACCTCCAGCATCCGCTGCTGGATCGGCACGATTTCGAGGTGGTAGAAAGTCCGCGCCGCATCCACCACGTTGCCGAAGCCTCCCGTGTTCTTGGGCACGATGCCGCAGAGCACCGGCGGCGTGCGGTGCGCGGCCAGCATGTCCTGCGCGGTCACATCCTTGATGCCGAGGAATTCATCCTTCGCGCCCACCTCGCCGATCGGCAGGATCTTCACGCCGTTTTCCTTGCCCTTGGGGATGTGCAGGAAGAAGTTGCGGAAGTTGCCCGGCCCCTTCGATTGGCGCATCGCCTCGCGCAGCGCCTTGCTGTCCTTCTCGGAAAACCCGTCTTCGGAAACATAGAGGATATAGCCCGCGTGGCTGCCGTTGATGTAGTATTTCCGGCGAAACAGCGTGGCGCTCTCATTAAGCAACCCGCTCTGCAGCGCGCTCAGATACTCTGGCATGCCATAGATTTCCTGCATCGGATCAGGCTCAGCCATGTGGTGCACCCGGCCCGGCGCGAACATCGTCGCATCGGCAGAATTGTAGGTGCGCGGGGCAAACCAGAAGGTGTCCGGCTCCACCCCCACGCGCGTCCAAGCCGCCGGTGCTGGCCGCAGCAGCGCGGGGCGCCCGGCCAGATTGGGAACGTCTTCCAGATAGGCATTGCCGAAGATCAGCCAATCGAGCGCCCAGCGCGCAAAATCGCCCTTGCTCAGCCACCGGCTCGCCACGAACGAACCCACCAGCATGTTGCGCTTGAGCAGGATCGGGCTCTGGTGGTGCGGTGCCATGCGATAGGCGCGGCCAAGGCCTGCCGGGCTGATCGGCGGCTCATACCAGCGCCCGTTGTGCGCCACCTCGAACAGGTCGAAAATCTCGCGCCGATCGAGCACGCTCACGGCATCGCCAAAGGCAAATGCGGCGATGTTGGAAGGCGCTTCCACCGTCTCGGCGGCAGTGTCAGTCTTGCGGGGCATCGAAGATCTCCAGCGTGGAACCCCCACCCGGCACCTCTGTGGCGTCGAGCGGTTCGAAGAACAGGGCATGCATGATCGCCCAGGCGAGGTCCGCGTGGCCGACATTACCGGCGCGCCCGGCGGTATAGGTGATGCCCTGCTTGGTGATCTCGGGGCGGATCGCCATGAAGGCCGCCACCACATCGAGCCACCCGGCATCGAACTCGAGGCGCCCGGCCGTGATCACGTTCTTGGCCTTCAGCACCATCTGGCTCTTGGTCAGCGGCGAATAGTGGATCGGCTCGGCAGTCGGGAACCACTTGCACACCAGCTGGTGCACCGCCTTGCCCGCGCCCGTGGTGTCGATCGCGATGCGCGTCACGTTGTACCGCTGCGTCATCTCGCGAATCGCATCGGCCTGCGCATCGAACTGCAGGCCCTTCAGCCGCTGCTTCTCCAGCACGCGGAACTTGCCGCCCGGTTTGGTGGGCGCCGCCAGCGCCACCAGCGCGGCATCATCGCCCGTCCCGCTCTCGCTCGCGTTGGGATCATGGCCGAGCCAGACCTCGCCCTCATATTTGCGCAGGGAATAGGGCTGGAAGTCGCGCCACACCTCCCAGCTGTCGACCAGGCAGCGCCGCATGACTTCGAGCGGGAACATCGACTGGCTGTCATCGAGGAAGATGCAGCGGAACAGGTTGTCGAATTCGTCGACCGAGTATTCGCGCTGCAGCTCCTCCACGTCGACCAGGTCGAAGCCCTTGGCCACCGCATCGAACACGTTGACGATCTGGCGCCAGATCCCGTCTGGCCCCATCGCGCCGTCCTTCAGCGCCTTGTGGGATAGGTCGATCCGCACCTTGTCCGCCTTGGCGCGGCGGCGGTTGAAGCGCTCGCCGCTCCACATCGCATAGGCTTCGTGCGCCAGGGTGCTCGGCGTCGAGAACAGCGTGCGCGTGTAGATCTTGTGGGTCGCCATCGCGGCGGCGACCTTGAACAGCTCCTCGAACCCGTAGATCCAGAAGCTCTCATCGATAATCACATCGCCGTGATAGCCCTGTGCCGTGCGGTAGTTGGTGCCGAGGAAATACAGCTCGACCGGCTCGAGCATCTCGCCGGCTTCGTTTGCGCCGCGCTGGATGCAGATCGGGTCGCCCTTCAGCGTCACCCCGCAAACCTTCTGCACCCACTGCACGATGTAGGCCCGGAAGATATTGGCCTGCGCACGGCTCGCCGAAAGGAATATCTGGTTCTTGCCGGTCTCCAACGCCACCAGCAGCCGCTCGCGGGCGAAATACCATGTCGCGCCGATCTGGCGGCTCTTCACGATCATGCGCGTGCGCAGGCTCGTGGTATTCAGCCAGTCTTCCTGATGGCCGAAGAGGCTCGCCTCCATGTCCGCGCGCAGCAGCGCGGTCATTTCGGGCGTGATCAGGTTCTTCTCAGCGTCCTTCTTGGCGTTCGCCGCCTTGGCCCCGTTGCTGCGCTTGGGGTTGAGGTCTGCCTCGTTGCCGCCCTCGCCCTTATACTTTCGCTGGCGGGCAAACCGCTCGAACTGCCGCCCCAGCAGATCGATCTCCTTGAAATCGTGCCCGGTCTTTTGCTCCTTCGCGATAAGCTGGCTGTAGCGGACCCAGAGGCACTCCTCGGCACGCTCCACCGGGCTCGCCTTGTCCCACCCGTGCCGGATCTTCCAGCTCGCCACCGTGGTGTAGGGGATGCCCAGTTCGTCCGCGATCTGGGTGATCGACCAGCCCCGCCAGTAGAGCGAGCGCGCCTCAAGCCGCTTGGCCACCACCGCCGGCAGCGAAACCACGGGCGCAGCAAGGCTGCCCGGTGCCTCATCGGCCTCGGCGGCTTTGTCCTCCAGCGGGTTATCATTGTCCGGCGGCAGCTCCATGCGGCGGCACGCTATGGCCCGCTGCCCCTCGCGGCCCATGCCCGCCTGTTGTGACCCTGCGGGGCACAACGCGCCCGCGTTGCAAGGTTGCCGCGCCGAATGCCTTTTGCACCCGTCCAGTCAGGCAGCGCCGCCCCGTCAAGGCCCTCGCCAGAACCCGAACCGGAGCAAGTGACCAATGGCCAAGACCCGTTTCTTCCGCGTCGCTGTCGAGGGCGCCACCACCGATGGCCGCGCGATCGACCGCCAGTGGCTGCTTGACGCGGCCGAGACCTACAATCGCGACACCTATGCCGCGCGGGTCAACCTCGAACACGTTCGCGGCATCACCGCCGATGGCCCGTTCCAGGCCTATGGCGATGTGCTCAGCCTCAAGACCGAAACGGTCGATCTGACCGTTGGCGGCAAGACCGAAAAGCGCCTCGCCCTCTTCGCGGAGATCGATGCCCTCGATCCGCTGATCGCGATGAACAAGAAGGGCCAGAAGCTCTACTCCTCGATCGAGATCGCGCCCAACTTCGCTGGCACCGGCAAGGCCTATTTCGTCGGCCTCGCCGTGACCGACAGCCCCGCCAGCCTCGGCACCGAAATGCTGCAGTTTGCCGCCACGCAGGGCGAAAACAGCCCGCTCGCCCACCGCAAGCAGGACAAGGCCAACCTCTTCACCGCCGCCGAGGAAGTGACCATCGAACTGGCCGAAGCCGAAGCCCCGGCAGATCCCACCACCGGCCTCTTCGCCAAGATCTCCGCTTTCGTGGACGGCCTTTCCGGCAAGTCCGCTCCCGTGTCGCCGCCGGTGCCCCCCTCCCCGCCGGTGGCGGCACCCGAGGAAGGCGCGCAGGCCGCTGCCTTTGCGCAGCTCGGCGCGATCATGAAGGAACAGGCCACCGCGCTGCAGTCCTTCATTGCCGCCAGCAACCAGCGCGCCGCCGCGCTGGAAAAGCAGGTGAAGGGCTTCTCCGAGCTGCTCGAAACGACCCCCGCCTACAAGTTCCAGCAGCGCGCCCCGGCCAACGGCGGCAACCCAGACACCATCAAGACGGACTGCTGATCCCCCGGCAGTCCGCCTGCAACAAGACCCGCGCCACCCCACCAAGGAAGAGACCATGCGCAACGAAACCCGGCTCCGCTTCAACGCCTATGTCAGCCAGATCGCGCTGCTGAACGGCATCGACGATGCCACCACCAAGTTCTCGGTCGATCCGGCGGTCGAGCAGCGCCTCGAAGTCAAGATGCGCGAATCGTCCGAGTTCCTCGGCATGATCAACGTGATGCCGGTGATCGACCAGAGCGGGCAGACGCTCGGCCTCGGCACCACCCGCACCATGGCGGGCCGGACGGACACCTCTGGCGGCACCCGCCGCAACCCGTCTGATCCCACCGGCAACTCGGAAACCAACACCTATTTCTGCCGCCAGACCAATTTCGATTGGTCGCGCCGCTACGCTCTCATGGATGCCTGGCGCCACCGCCCGGACTTCGAAACGCTGCTGCGTGACGAAATCCTCAAGCAGCAGTCGAGCGATCGCATCATGATCGGTTGGAACGGCACCTCGGCTGCCTCGACCACCGATCGCACCGCCAACCCGCTGCTGCAGGATGTCAACGTCGGTTGGCTCGAGAAGATCCGCGATACGGCGCCCGCCCAGGTGCTGAGCGACGGTGGCCTCACCGTGAAGACCAACGGCACCAACAACGCCGCGCTCAAGGCGATCTACGTCAAGCCCGGCGCGGTGCTGTTCGATGCGAGCGTGGCCTACAACGCCACCGGCGGCTCTGCCAACGCGGGGGCAGACTACAGCTCGCTCGATGCCCTCGCGCTCGATGCCAAGCGGCTCCTGCCCGAATGGCATCGCGGCAATACCGATCTGGTGGTGATCGTCGGCCATGATCTGGTGGACGACAAGTATTTCACCATCGCCCAGACCACCGGCGCAACCGCGACCGAGGTCGAGGCAACCGATCGCATCCTGCGCTCGGACAAGCAGATTGGCGGGCTCCCGGCGGTGCGCGTACCGTTCTTCCCGGCCAACGCGATCCTCATCACCACGCTCAAGAACCTCTCGATCTACTATCAGGAAGGCACCCGCCGCCGCTTCCTGAAGGATGAGCCGGAATACGACCGGATCGCCAACTACGAGAGCGTCAACGAAGACTATGTGGTCGAGGATTACGACTTGGTCGCCTTCGTCGAGAACATCGTCATCGGCGCCGCCCCGGCCCGCCCGGCGCCTTAAGCCATAACCACCGAGCCGCGATGATGGGGCCACCTGCCGGGACCGGCGGCAACCCCTAGCAAGCCAACGAGAGCGGGGAGGTCCCATCACCCGCTCTCACCCACCAGCAGGATCTGCCGCCCATGTCCTACAGCCCCGCCCTCGCCCATCGCCAGCGTGTCCTCGCCAGCCTCGCCGCCGGCACCGCTGCTGCCACCACCGGCGCGCCTGCCATGCCCACCGAAGGGCCTGCCGCCAGCGAATACCAGCTCCTCCTCGCCGCGCTGGGCATCGATCTCAACGAACTGCGCAGCATCGAAAGCGTGGAGCGCAAGATCGAAGCCAAGCGCAGCATGATCGAGCGCTATCGCCCGTGGGTCGAAGGCGCGCTCTCTGGCGAACAGGCCGCGCAGGATGAGATCGTCACCACCATGCTGGTCTGGGCGATCGACGTCGCGGATTGGCCCTATGCCCTCGCCATCGCCGCCCATGTGCTGCAGCACGGCCTCGCCCTGCCCGAACGCTACGTGCGCAAGCCCGCCACCCTGATCGCCGAGGAATTCGCCGAGGCCGGTCTCAAGGCCCCGCCGCAGATCGATCTGGAAACGCTGAAGAAAGTCGCCGCGCTGGTGGCCGGTGCAGACATGCACGATCAGGTGCGCGCCAAGCTGGAAAAGGCCCTCGGCCTCGGCTTCATGGCCCGCGCCGAAGCCTTCGATCCCACCGCCGAAAGCGCCGTCGCCGGCGGCAAGGGCGCGCTGCTCGAAGCCGCCCTCGGGCACTTCAACACCGCGCTCGGCCTCAACAAGGCAGTCGGCGTCAAGAAGCTGATCGAAACCCTCACCCGCGATCTGGGCAAGCTCGCGCCCGCCGAACCGAAAGGGCCCGCCACATGAGGCCGGAAGACGTCACCAAGCACGGCCAGACCCTGCTCGATGCAATCAAGAGCGACGCCGAGCAGCTTGCTGCCGAGACGGCCGTCACCATCCTCGTCGGCGTGGCGCACAACCTTGCCCGCATCGCCCACCATCACATCCCGGAGAAACCGGAATGAGCTATTCGTTCGCTGTCCGCGCCAGCACGCTGGCCGCTGCAGATCTGGCCATTGCGGCAGAGCTGGAGAAGATCGCCGCCGCGCAGCCCGTGCACGATCGCGATCGTGGCCTTGCTCTCGCTACGGCCATCAACATGCTCGGCGAATGCGCCGTTCCCGAAGAAAACGAGGAATGGGCGATCAGCGTCGCCGGTTCGTGCTTCGGCCAGGCCGGGCAGCCGTTCGAGGGCCTGTCCCTTAGCATCCACATCAACACCCTTAGCAAGACCAGTTAACCGAGCTGCGCCACCCGCGCCGGGGGGCGGGCAAGGCCGGAGGTAGCGTCCCCGAAGGCCGAAACCCTCACCCCCCGTTAGAACCCGAGGCCATATGACCTTCGTCACCGTCCCCCCATCGCCCGCCTCGCCGCCCGAATCGACGGTGGCAGGCGATGGCTGGTGGCCGGCGATCGATTGCAACGTGATGCGCAATGAGCTGCGCCTCGGCGATACCGTGCCGCACGCCCGCCTTGTCGCCGCGATCGAGGGCGGGCTTATCACCGTGGATGGCGAACTGGCCGATTGGCGCGCCGCGCGCGAGGCGGAAGGGATCGACGGGCTCGCGTCCTTCGAACCCGAACGCACCCTCGGCGGCAAGAGCCGTGCCGTGCTGCTCTGGACCCGCGCCGTCCGCTTCGCCGCCGCTGCCGAGCTGGCCGAGCTGCACCGCGACATGACCGCCACCGCCCATGGCCAGGCGCGCGCCGATGATGACCAGCTCACCGCCGCCGATTATCGCCGCCTCTGCACTCAAGCCGTCCGCGATCTCATCGGCACCCCCCGCTGCACGGTGGAGCTGATCTAATGGCCAGCGAACTTCTCACCGAAGCAGAAAGCGCGGTGCTCCAGCTGACCGCCGAGCTTTGGAATGCCTTTCTCGCGCTGCCCGTTGTTCATCCGGCAGAGCATATGGAGTTGTGCAGCAAGATCCATGATCTGCAGCGCATGATCTTGGCCCGCCCTGCGATGCGAGAAGTTCGTGGCAAGGATCCTTGGCCATGACCACCACCGCCACCGCCCGCGCCGGGGATACCCTCGATCTCATCTGCTGGCGCGCGCTGGGCACCACTAGCGGCGGCGTGGTCGAGGCCGCGTTCGAACTCAATCGCACCGGCACCGCCAGCCTCGCGGAGCGCGGCGCTGTCATCGCCGAAGGCACAACCGTTGTCCTGCCCGATCCGCCCGCCGTTGGCGCATCTGGGGCAAGCGCCAGCACCCTCGAAACCGTGAACCTGTGGGACTGATATGGGCAGCGACCTTCAAGACTGGGGCGAATTCCTCTTCTGGTGGATCGCCAGCCTCTTCGCCTCCACCACCGTGGTGGTCGCCAAGCTTGGCCTGAAGCTCTATGGCGATAGCGCCGATATCCCGACCGATCCGGTGATCGCGGGGCACTGGGCGCGCCGCCGCCGCTACATCGCCATCGCCGAACTTTCCGCCCTGCCCGCCTTCGCCACCGCTTCGGTGGTGCTGGTGAGCTACTACCACCTCAACCCCGTTGCCGCCGTGCTGCTCGCGATGGCGCAGGGCTTCGTCGGCTTCCCCCTCCTGCTTGATGGCGCCGCGATCCTGTTCAAGCGCCGCATCGGCCTTTCTCAGGACACGAACAATGGGTGACCTTGTCCTCGTGCTTGTTTCGATCGCCAGCCTCGGCAGCGCGGCAACGGCCCTCGGCCTTGCCTTCCGCCACCACTGGCAGCTCCTCATGCACGATCTCACCCGCCCGCCCGAATGAAGAAGCCCGCCTCCCTGCGCGCCATGCTCGTGGCGCTGATGCCGGAACTGGCGCGGGATGCCGATCGTCTCGCCATGTGGATCGAAAAGGGCCGCGTCCGCTCCCGGCTCGGCACGCACGGCTTCGCGTGGGAATACCAGCTCACCGTGCTGCTGAAGGAATTCGCCGGCGATCCTGCCGTGCCCTTCTTCGCGGTCACCGAATGGCTGCGAGATCAGCAGCCGGAGCGGCTCGCCCCCGGCGGCCAGAACGGCTTCGCGTTCGAAGTCGATATCCTCGATAGCCAGACATTCGATGTGCAGATCGTGCTCGATCTCGATGAATGCGTCGCGGCAGAGCCGCAGGGAGAGGGCCGCTGGAACCTCACCCCAATCGATCAGCCCGTGCCCCTCGATCCCGATGGCGAGCTGCTGCGCCCCGGCCCGGTCCTCTCGATCTGGCATGACGGCGAGCAGCTCGCGCCCCTCGAGTCATGAGCGAGACAAGCGCCGAGGGCCTCGATGCCCTCGCGCCCTGGCTCGGCGGAGTGCTGCAAAAGCTTGAACCGGGCGAACGGCTCGGCCTCACCCGCAAGATCGGCAAGGCCCTGCGCGATGCCAACGCCGCCCGCATCCGCGATAACGTGCAGCCCGATGGCACGCCGATGGAGCCGAGGAAGGCTAAGCGAGACAAGCGCGGCCGTCTGCGCAAGCGCCGGGGCCGCATGTTCCCCAAGACCGCGCTCGCCCGCAATCTGCGCGCCTTCGCCCGCCCGGATGAGATCGAGGTGACCTTCCGCCCGCTGGTGGCCGGAACGGCGGCGGTGCACCACTATGGCCTCACCGCGCCGGTGGATTCGAAGATCCCGAACTCGATCGAAGTGCGCTACCCCGCGCGCCGCCTCCTCGGCTTCGCGCCGGCGGATCTGGAATTGATCGATCAGGAAGTGGGAAGCTGGCTGGCGCGCTGATCGGCGCGCCCTAAAGCGCTGCCGTGCCCCACATCAGCGCGATGATCGGCAGCGCGATCAGGATGCCCAGCACCGCGCCATCGCGCACCACGCCCCAAAAAACTGCACGGCGAGTGGGGTGCCCGCTCATGCCTCGTTCCTTGAAAGCTGGCCGTTCTGCGCAAGGCGCACCGGGCCGCCGATCACCGGCTCGCCCCTCGGCCAGCGGATCGCGATGCAGCGCGCCTTGGCGATGCGGGTGATGCTCACCGCGTTGCCCTGGTTGCCGCCCAGCACATGAAAGGCGGTCTCATCCTCGCCCATGTAGAACCCCACATGCCCGCCGCCCCCACGCGCGAAGACCAGCACGGCACCGGGCGCGACATGCGTGCTACGCAGGTTCGCCTCCCAGTCCGCCCACGCCCGCGCGCGGAGGTATTCCGTGGGGATCGAAAGCCCGGCCTCCTGCATCACGATAGCCGCGAAAGCGCCGCACCACGGCGTTTCGTCATCCTTGACCCACGATTTCAGCTTGCGCAGCCAACCCATGATCGTGGGGCTGTGGCGCGGCCCCGGGATCTCGCGCACGCCGATCTGGCTCCGCGCGAAAGTCAGCCAGCGCGGCTCTTTCATCACATGCCCTCCAGTTCGCAAGGTCCATCTGTCATTAAACGCGCGCGGCAAATGGTTGTTCGCCAGCAACTAGGCAGGCCTGATCAACCTTGATCACATGTGTCCCACTCGCCGTACTACCAATATTCCCGTAAATTCGAACAGAAAGCCCGGTGAGGTCGGCAGGAAGCTTCGCAGTTACAATCACCCATCGGAAACCGTCAGATTGATTTACGGTCTGGATTGAACCTCCCGAAAGATACTGCAGCTGCCCTTGTGCAGCACTTTGCGCGATGACCCCGATGCGACCCAAATCAAAATTGGTCGTTTGGGTATCAGCCCATAGCTTCACAGCGAACGTCACGGTTCGACCGTTTAGCCAAAGCACCTGCGTGCCGGTCAGGGCTTGAGCCATATAAGCTGCTGCTGTGCCCGCAGTAGGGGTTAGCTGCACACTGTACCGCTTGCGATCGTCGGAGAAGTTTGTGGTGTCTTGAGAAAATGTGGGTGAGCCCACTGCGTTCCAAGAGTCGGGAACCGCAGTCGTTGTGGTCCATTGCTCAAAAGCCGGGTTAACCAGAAAGTTTGCATTGCCGGCGGACTGCTGAAAATGCGCGACCGCCAGCCTTGATGGCGCAAACGGGACAGCATTATCCCACCACTTCATGAGCATCGGGACGTACAAATTTGCGTTTGCCCAATCGCTCTGGTGAAAGATATCACCATCGTAATACAAGTTTGGCTTACCAGCAGCGTTGAAGGCGGAAAAAACAGTATCGTCGATAGCCGTGTCGCACCGCCTAGCGGCTTCAATACAGGCGGGCCTATAAGAGGAGTCGCCAGTCTCGCTAGGCGAACCCGTTTGCACGGGATGTTGTGTTGTGAGTAGAATCGGCGTGCCAGGATTTAGTGCGCGATACTGCTCGATCGCCGCCACGTACAAGCTTGTAATGCGGAAAGTCTGCGCAACACCAGAGGGTGGCGAGGATACGAAAAATCCAGCCATGTTGATACCGTGCGCAATAACAAGCGCGTCAGCCGGCGCCGATGCAGGTCCGATCCGCCAAAACTTGCCCATGAAGTAATTGGGAATCGTGCCGCCGACGGTGAACTGCGTCAAATCCCAAGTCAGGGCGGGCTGCGTTGTCACTGCGAACATCGTGGTGGAAGTGATGGCAGGCATCGGCGCTGCACTGAGTGTCCATGTTGAACCGGAGCCGGAGGCGATATAGGTGCCGAACGGAAGCCCCGGCGCGATAATCGTTTGACCAATCGCCAAAGTCCCGGACGCAACGCTGGTCACATTCATGGTGCCGCCAGTCGTGATCGACGCGGTGAACGTTACAGCGGGGGAATACCCGGTGCCCCACTGAAGAATAGGCGTTGAACCCCAGATGGCACGAGCGCGGTTGCTGTTCCAGACGATGCGACGAACCGTGTAGGATGCGGGAATGCGGCCCTGCGCGACCATCTGGTTCTGCCACAAAGCAGGATAGCGCACCGAATTTGTCGGGGAAACGTCCGTTCCTACACTGTCAAACCCAGTGGAGTCCGTCCAAAATACGATATTGCAGCTTAGGCCAGCAGCCATCATCTGCTTGATCTTGTCGAACGGGTTGTTGCGGGAAACCGCATCAAGGCGCGCTAAACTAGCCCGCCGCCGTGCCTGAGTGTCCCTCATGCGCCAGCCCTCCGCGTAAGGGTCGAGCCGGCACCCGCGCTGAAAAGCAGGTAGCCGCCACCGTCCAGGCTGTAGATGCCCGCAGCCGTGATGGTGCTGTACGAGTTGCCCTGCTGGTCATATGCCAGCACATCCACGTAGTCGGTCCCGTTGAGGGAGCGCCGCGGCTGATAGGCGACCGAGGGCGTGCCGACGAACTGCACCTCTACATCGCTGTAGTCGCGCACATCCCACGCAGTGCCTGGGCTGGCCCAAGCGCCTGGAGAAATGCCAATCGGTGCAATGGGATAACCAGTCGGGTTGGGCATCAGATAATCTCCGCTGCGGCTGTGCCGGTGAAGGTGGCGCGGATCGCCACCGCGTCGTTGCCGAAAAAGGGGAAGGCGATGACGGGCGAGCCCGAAACCGTCGCTGTGAACACCGCCGCAGAGGTTGTTCCGCTGCCGTCTTCGGCGTTGTTGGCATCAATCGTGACCGTGCCATTCCCGGTGAGCTTGAGGCGCGGCCAGCCAGTGATGAACTTCCACGTTCCTGCCGTGAGAGCGCCCGGAAATTTAGGAGCAACCAGCGCTGCTACGTGCGGTGCGATCGCCGAACGGAATGCGGTAGCATCGGCGCCGCTCAGGGTTTCGATGGCTTTGGGCAAAGGGCGCTCCGACGAGTTGACTTGTTCGCTGGCCGGTCATCGCCGCTAGGTGCGGCTTCACGCCATGCTGCCGCGTTGTTGCTATGTGCTGCACAACGCGCGGGCCTAGGCGCGCGGGCCTTCCCCGGCGGAAACAGCCGCCATGGCAAGCAGCACTGACAGTTTCACCGGGGTCGACCTCAGCCGTCTGCCCGCACCCGATGTGATCGAGGCGCTCGACTTCGAAACCCTGCGCGCCGCGTGGATCGCGGACTTTCAGGCCAAGTTTCCCGCCTTCGACGCCACGGTGGAAAGCGATCCAGTCGTGAAGCTCTGCGAGGTGGGTGCCTACCGCGAACTCATGCTGCGCCAGCGGGTCAACGATGCCGCCCGCGCCGTCATGGTCGCCTATGCGCGCGGCAGCGATCTCGATGCGCTCGGCGCGCTGTTCGAGGTCGAACGCTACATCCTCACCCCGGCCGATCCCGGCACGGGCACCCCCGCCGTGCTCGAAAGCGATGAGGATTTCCGCCGGCGCATCGTGCTAGCGCCCGAAGGCTATTCGGTCGCCGGGCCATCGGGAGCTTACATCTTCCACGCGCTGGGCGCCTCCGCCGATGTCGCCGATGCCAGCGCAACCAGCCCCTCGCCGGGTGAGGTTGTCGTCACGATCCTTGCCCGCAGCGGCGATGGCACGCCGTCTGAAGGCCTGCTTGAGACCGTGGAGGCTGCGCTCACCGCCTCCACCGTCCGCCCGCTCACCGATCACGTCACCGTCGCCGCCGCCGAGCTGCTGGAATTCACGATCGAGGCGACGATCACTTTTCGCGCCGGGCCAGACAAGGCCGTGGTGCTTGCCGCCGCGCAGGCAGCCCTTGATGATTATCTCGCCGTCTCGCGCCGTCTGGGCCGCTCGGTCACCCGCGCGGGGATCATCGCCGCTCTGTTTGCCAGCGGCGTCCAGAATGTCGCGCTGGCCGATCCTGCCGATGATCTGGTGCCCACCGCGCTGCAGGTGGCCATCTGCACCGACATCACCATCATCGATGGCGGCACGGCGTCCTGATCGATGCCGCCCGCCCCCTCCATCCTGCCGCCGAACAGCACCGCGCTCGAACTGGCGACCGATCTGCTGGCCGCACTGCGGCTCGATGGCATCGGCTCCCCGCTCCGCTCGCTGTGGTCCGCGCAGGATTGCCCGGCAGACCTGCTGCCCTGGCTCGCCTGGGCGCTTTCGATCGATCAGTGGGATCCGGCATGGCCCGAACGCACCCGGCGCGCTCGCATTGCGCAGGCCATCGCTGTGCAGCGGCGCAAGGGCACGCTCGATTCGGTGAGCCAGGTGATCGGCACCTTCGGCGGCAACATCACCCTGCGCGAATGGTGGCAGACCACCCCGCCCGGCCCCCCGCACACCTTCGATGTCACGCTCTCCCTGCCGGCGGAAAGCGAAGGCACCGCGCCTTCCTCCGCGCTGGTCGATGCTGTGGTCGCGGAGATCGAGGCGACCAAGCCGCTGCGCAGCCACTTCACCTTCACGCTCGCCCAGCGTGCCCGCGCGGGCATTGGCCTGCGCGCGGTCTCGCGCCCGGTAACGTACGCGCGCCTCGCCGTGGCAAGCCCGGTCGATCCCGCGCCCGCGCCCGCCTTCTCCCTCACTCTCAGAGGCATGCCGCTGTCCCTCGGCGGCGATGTCCTCACCTTCGGAGCCTGACATGCCGCTCAACCTGATCGTGACCGATGAAGGCCGGGGACGGCTGCTTAATGCCCAGCTCACCGGCACCGATGCTGTCACCATTGTCGAGGCCGGACTTTCCGCCAGCAGCTTCACCGCCAACCCCGGCATGACCGCGCTGCCGGGCGAGATCGCGCGCGTGGCAACCGCGGGCGGCACCGCAACGGCGGAGGACACCATCCACGTCTCGATCCGCGACGATGGCAGCGCGGCCTACAGCCTGCGCTCCTTCGCGCTCTATCTCGATGATGGCACCCTCTTCGCGATCTACGGCCAGCCCGCGCCGATCCTGGTGAAGACGGCAGACAGTGCCGCCCTCATCGCGGTCGATTGCATCTTCGCGGACATCAGCTCCGCCGAGCTCTCCTTCGGCGCCACCAACTTCCTCGATCCCGACGCGACCACCACCCGCAAGGGCCTGATCGAGATAGCCACCAATGCAGAGGCGCAAGCCGGGGCCGATACCGTCCGCGCCGTCACCCCCGCCGCGCTTGCCGCCGCGCTCCTGCCTCTGCTGCTCGCACGCGATGGCGCGGGCTCGGGCATCGATGCCGATCTGCTCGATGGCCAGCAGGGCGCATGGTACGCCGATATCGCCGCCCGCCTCGGCTTCACCCCGGTCAACCGCGCGGGCGATACAATGACCGGCCAGCTTGCGCTTGTCGGCGATCCGACCCTTGCCGCCCACGCCGCGCGCAAGGCCTATGTCGACAACATGGTCGCCGCCGCCGCGATCCTCGCCCGCCTGCTCACCGTCGATGGCGCGGGCTCCGGCCTCGATGCCGATCTCCTCGATGGGCAGCAGGGCGCATGGTACGCCGATATTGCCGCCCGCCTCGGCTTCACCCCGGTCAACCGCGCGGGCGATACGATGACCGGCCAGCTCGCGCTTGTCGGCGATCCCACGCTACCCGCCCATGCCGCGCGCAAGGCCTATGTCGACAACATGGCCGCCGCCGATCGCATTCTCTTCAGGCTGCTAACCGTTGATGGCTCTGGCTCGGGCCTCGATGCCGATCTACTCGATGGCCAGCACGCCAGCGCCTTCGTGCCGCTTAGCGCCTTCAGCACCGGCAGCAACGCCAACGGGCGCTGGTGGAGGATGCCGGACGGCGCGGGCAACACCGTGCTCGAACAGCACGGCCGGGGTACGGGGACGAGCGGCCAGCAGACGGCCACCATCACCTTTCCCAGCGCGTTCTCCAGCACCGACTATGATCTCCAGCTCACCGCGATCATCCCCGGCGTCGGCGATTACGATAACTTTGTGCAGGAGGTTGATGGCACCCGCACCGTGAACGGCGTCACCGTCTATGCGCAGGACCCCTCCAGCGGCGGCTCCGGCAGCCTCTCCGGCTTCCGCTGGCGCGCCAAGGGCTATTGATCATCCAACGAAAAGGGCGAGACCATGAAATTTACGATCGGCAAGTTCGACGCGGCAGAGCGCTCCGTCCCCGTCACCTTCAGCCACAACGGCGTGCGCCATAGGCGCTCGGTCAATGCCACCCTCACCGATGCGGGCACCTATGATGCCGAAGCCACGCGAGAGACGGTCGCCCAGGTTGCAGACGGCGTGGCCTACAAGATCGACATCGGCGCCATCACGGCGGAAGCCGAGGCCGGTTAGCGCCCTGCTGGTTGTGCCCCCCGGCATCACAACGCGCGCGGGTGGCGCGGCGGGCCGGGCTCGGTCTTTGTGCGCCTCATGCGCAGCCCCGAATCCACCCCCAGCGATCCTGACGAGCTGATCCGCTTTGGCCGGATCGCCTCGGTCGATCTCGTTGCCGCGCGTTGCACCGTCACGCTTGATGAAGATGGGGCTTCGGGTGAGGCGGTGACCGGGCCGATCCGCTGGCTGCATGGCCGCGCGGGCGGGATCAAGGCATGGTCGCCGCCCAGCGTGGGCGAGGAGGTCATCCTGCTCTGCCCCGGCGGCGCCATCGGCAACGCCGTGGCCATGGGCGGGCTTTCCAACAACGATGCTCCGCCCGCCGGTGCAACGACCACCGCCATCATCACCTTCGCCGATGGCGCGGCGCTATCCTATGATCCGGCGGCGCACGCCCTCACCTTCACCCTGCCCGGCGGCGGGACCGTTGCGATCACCGCGCCAGGCGGCGTGACGATCGAGGGCGATGTCAGCATAACCGGCACGCTCACCGCCAGCGATGATGTGCTGGGCGGCGGCAAGAGCCTCAAGACCCACACCCACGGTGGTGTCTCGGCGGGCAGCAGCCTGACAGGCGCGCCGTCATGACCTCGCTGACAGGCATGGACCGCAGCACCGGCAAGGTACTGTCCGGCGATGCGCACCTCGCGCAGTCCATCGGCGATATCATTTCCACGCCGCTCGGCACCCGCCCGATGCGCCGCGACTATGGCTGCCTGCTTCCCGAGCTGCTCGATCGCCCACTCACCCGCGCCACGCGCCTCCTCGCCTCGGTCGCCATCGCCATGGCCGTGGCCCGGTGGGAACCGCGCGTGATCGTCCGCAAGGTCGAACTCGGCGGCGAACTGGTGCTGGGGCAGCTCAAGGTCACCATCATCGCCGCGCGCGCCGATCAGGCTGCCAACGCCCTCACCCGCCTCACCATCCCGCTCTCGCCTTCCACCTGAAACCCCACAGGAGCCCGTCATGCTGCACGGCATCAAGACCAACGTCCTCACCGAAGGCACCCGCGCGATCGCGGATAGCTCGACGGCCGTCATCGGCCTGATCGGCACCGCGCCGCTCGCCGATGGCGACGTGTTCCCGCTCGCCACCCGCGTGCTGATCACCGATGTGCGGGCAGCACTGGCCGATATCGGCACCACCGGCACGCTCCCCGCCGCGCTCGCCGCTATCGCCGATCAGGCCAGCCCGGTAATCGTGCTGGTGCGCGTGGCAGTCGATGCGGATCCGGCAGATCAGGCGGACCTTGTCATCGCTGGTGCCGATCTCCTGCTTTCGGCGGAAACCCAGCTCGCCGTGCGCCCGCGCATCATCGGTGCCCCCGGCCTCGATACCGCGCCGGTTACCGCGCATCTGGTCACCGTGGCCAAAGCGCTGCGCGGCATGGTCTATGCCGCCGCGATCGGCGCGAATGTCGCCGAAGTCATCGACTATGCCGCAGACTTCGGCGATCGCGAGCTGATGCTCATCTGGCCGGAGTTCACCGGCGGCTTCGCGGGCGATGCCGTGGCCCGCGCGCTCGGCCTGCGCGCCCAGATCGACCAGACGCAGGGCTGGCACAAGACGCTCTCGAACGTCGTGGTCGGCGGCGTCACCGGAATCGCAACGGACGTGACTTTCGATTTCCAGAGCGAGACCACCGATGCCGCGCTGCTCAACACCGCAGGCGTCACCACCCTTGTGCGCTTCGGCGGCGGCTTCCGCTTCTGGGGAAACCGCACCCGCAGCGAGGAACCGCTCTTCGCCTTCGAAAGCGCCACCCGCACCAGCCAGGTGATCGCGGATGAAATCGCCTATGGCCTCGCCTGGGCGGTGGACAAGCCGATGACCGCGCGCCTCGTCCGCGACATCGTCGACACCATCAACGCCCGCCTGCGCAAGTTGGTGAGCCAGGGGCGGCTGATCGGTGCAAAGGCCTGGTACGATCCCGCGCTTAACAACCCCACCGATCTTGCGGCCGGCAAGCTGGTGATCGATTATGATTTCACCCCCGCCGCGCCGCTCGAAGGCCTCGAGCTCAACCAGCGCATCACCGATCGCTACTACGCCAACCTCGCCCAGCAGGTCGCTGCGTAAGCGGCCCCGCGCGAAGTCCCCACCCCTTTTCGGAGCATAGGCCATGGGTTTCCCTTCCAAGCTGAAGAACCTCAACTTCTACATCGATGGCTCCGGCTATCTGGGCGAGATCGAGGAGGTCGAACTGCCCAAGATCATGCTCAAGGTCGAAGATTTCCGGGGCGGCGGCATGATCGGCCCGGTCGATATCGACATGGGGCTCGACAAGATCGAGCTGGGCATCACCATGGCTGGCCTGATCGCAGGCGCGCTCCGCCAGTTCGGTGCCCCCGCCATCGATGCCGCGCTCACCCGCTTCGCCGGTGCCTACCAGAACGACCAGACCGGCGAAGTCCAGGCGGTGGAAATCGCCTGCCTCGGCCGCTGGAAGGAAATCGACTGGGGCAACGCCAAGGCGGGGGACAACACCCAACACAAGTACAAGCTCGGCTGCAGTTACTACAGCCTCACCGTCGACGGCGTGCAGTGGATGGAGATCGATCTCGTCAACGCAATCTTCGTGGTCTTCGGCGTCGATCGCTACGCCGAGATCCGCGCCGCCATCGGAGCGTAAGACCTTCCTCCCGGTGGCTGGCGGGCACGCCGGGAGGGAGACCTTCCGCCCGCTGATCTGAAAGGCCCGCTGCCATGACCGAACCGACAACCGCGCCACCCGCTTCCCCGGCTACCGCCACGCTGCACCTGCAGTATCCGATCCAGCGCGAGGGCGGCGCGATCACCCAGCTGACCCTGCGCAAGCCAAAGGGCGGCGAGCTGCGCGGTCTCAATATTCAGAGCCTCATGGTGGGCGATGTATCCAGCGTCATCGCCCTTCTGCCGCGTATCTCCATGCCGATCATCACCGCCCACGAAGCCGCCCAGCTCGAAGCTGAAGACATCGCGGAGGCGGCAGGGACCATCCATCTTTTTTTCGTGACCTCGGCTCAGAAAACTCTGATCGAAGAAGCGATGGGGGCCTCAGCGCCGAGAGCATGATGGCCGATATTGCCGCTGTCTTTCACTGGCCGCTAAGCGAGATGGCGGCGCTGGATCTGGCAGACCTGATGATGTGGCGCGGCCTCGCCATCGATCGCTGGAACCGCATGCACGCGCCGGAATAGAAAGGATTGAGGTCGGTGGCCGACAACAAGCTCTCGCTGATCGTGTCGTTCGTCGGGCAGGACAAGCTCTCCGGCGCGCTGCGCAGCATCATCGGGCTGGGCCGCACCGGCACGCAGGCGCTGCGGCCCATGTTTGCCGAGGCGAAGAAGCTGAAGGGCGAGATGGCCGAACTCGACCGCGAGATCGCCAAAGCCACCGGCAACGTCACGCCGCTGATCAACCGGCAACGCGCGCTGGCCGATGCCATGGCGCGCGTGAACACCCAGATCGAGCGACAGAAGCGCATCAACGTGATCGACAACGAAAGCGCCCGCATCGCCTCGCGCGGGCAGGCCCTGCGCTCGCAAGGGGCATCAAACGTCATCGGCGGCGCCAGCCTTTCCGCGCCTTTCATTCTGGCCGGATCGGCTGCCATGGATTTCTCCAGCGGCATGGTCGATATCCAGCAGAAGGCCGAGCTCTCCAACGCCGAGACGGCACAGATGGCGCGCAACATCCTTGCCGCCGCCCGCGCCGCGCACCAACTGCCGGAAAACTTGCGCGGCGGGGTCGATGTGCTCGCCGGCATGGGCCTTGATCCGCGCCAGGCTGTAGACATGATCGGCCCGATCAGCCGCCTCGGCACCGCCTTCAAGGTCGATATCGCCGATGGCGCGAACGCCGCCTTCTCGAACCTCAACAACCTGAAGGTGGGCCTCGCCGATACCGGCCGCGCGCTCGATATCATGGCTGCCGGCGGCAAGGCGGGCGCGTTCGAGGTGCGGGATATGGCGCAATACTTCCCTGCGCTCACCGCATCGGCCCGCGCGCTGGGACAGCAGGGCGTAAGCGCCGTGGCCGATCTCACCGCCGCGCTACAAATCGCCCGGCGCGGCACCGGCGATTCCGCCACCGCCGCCAACAACGTCCAGAACCTGCTGGCCAAGATCAACAGCAAGAGCACCGCGCAGGCCTTTCAAAAGAACTTCGGCGTCGATCTGCCCAATGCCCTGAAGCGCGCCTATGCCGAGGGGAAGACCCCGCTTGAAGCCATCGCCGATATCACGAAGAAGGCCACCGGCGGCGATCTCTCGAAGCTGTCGTTCGCGTTCGAGGACATGCAGGCGCAGGGCGCGCTCCGCCAGCTCATCCTCGATATGGGCGATTATCGGAAGATCCGCGAACAGATCTCGACCGGGGCCGCCGGCACGGTCGATGCCGCCTTCCGCCAGCGTGAGGCGCAGGATGCCAGCATCGCGTGGCAGGCCTTCAAGGGCAGCGCCTCCGAGCTGGCGATCACGCTCGGCAACACCGTCCTCCCGGCGGGGACTCGAGTCCTCGGCATGGTCAACAGCCTGATGATGGGCGTGGGCCAGTGGGCGCAGGCGAACCCGAGGCTGGCCAGCGGCCTTACCACGCTGGTCACCGCGCTGATTGCCACCCGCATTGGTTTCGGCGCGCTGCAATATGTGCTCGGGGCCGCGCTGGGGCCGTTCTCCACCCTTTGGGGCGTGGTGATGAAGTGGCGCGCACTGGGCTCGCTCGCGGCCGTCTTCCCGCAGGTGGCGCAGGCCTTCGGCGTGCTGCGCATGGCAGCGCTGTTTATGGCTCGCGGCGTCATGCAGGCAGGGCTCATGCTGCTGGCTAATCCGATGATCCTGGCTATCGTCGCGATCGGCGCGGCCGTCGCCCTCGTGGCCTATCTGGTCTATTCGAACTGGGGCAAGATCCGGACCGCGTTCGCCACCGGGTGGCAGTGGGTGAAGGATACGCTCTCTGCCGCGCCGGGCTGGCTGTCCAATCTGGGCTCCATGATGATGAGCGGCCTGCTCTCGATGATCGATCCCTTCGGCCTGCGCAACCGGCTGCTGGAGGTGGCGCGCAACGGCGTGAACGCCTTCAAGGCTTTCTTCGGCATCAAGTCCCCCTCGCGCCTCATGATGGCCATGGGCGGGCACATGACAGCCGGTCTGGCCTCCGGCATCGATCAGGGCGGCAGGACCCCTCTGCGCGCCATGGGCCGCATGGCGGGCGCCGTGGCAGGTGCAGGCGCGCTCACCCTCGCCGGGCCGTCCTTTGCCTCTCCTGCAGCTGCTGGCGGCGCTGGCGGGGCACGCGGCGGCGCCGCACCGATCACGATCCAGATATACCAGCAGCCGGGTGAAGATCCGCAGGCGCTGGCCGAGCGCGTCGCCCGCCTGCTCGATCGCCGCCAGGGCCGCGCCCGCCGTTCCAGTTATCAGGACGACTTCTGATGCTCGCTGCCCTTGGCCTCTTCGTTTTCGATACCGACACCACGCTGTTCGAAAAGATGCAGCGCGAGCGGGATTGGCGGCACCCGCGCACCGATCGCTTCGGCGCGCGGCCGGCGGCGCAGTTTGCCGGGCCGGGTGAGGACCGCGTCACCCTGTCCGGCACGCTGGTGCCCGAGCTGGTGGGCGATTATTACGCTCTCGAAACCCTCGCCCAGATGGCGGCAGAGGGCGAGGCTTGGCCGCTGGTCGATGGCTACGGCAACGTGATCGGCACCTTTACGATCGAGCGGCTCACCGAAGACCGGGGCAACCTCCTCGATCGGGGTGAGGCGCGCCGCAACGACTTCACCATCGAACTCAGCCGGGTCGATTGATCGTGGCAAGCCTGCCGGATCAGACTGCAGCTTATGTCCAGCCCCGCGCCGCCTGGCGCGTCACGCTCGATGGGCAAGACCTCACCGCCACCTATGCCCCGCGCCTGCTGTCCCTGCGGCTCTCCGAGAAGCTGGGCGAGGAAGCGGATGAGCTGGAGATATCAGTCGACGATAGCGACGGCCTGTTCGCGCCGCCGCCGCAGGGCTCCATCCTCACAGTGGCGCTGGGCTGGGACCGGGGCACGCTGGTTCCCACCGGGCTGGTCGACAAGGGCAGCTTCACCGTGGATGAGGTGAGCTGGGATGGCCCGCCGGACAAGGTGATGATCACCGCCCGCAGCGCGGACCTGAAAGGCGATTTCCGCAAGCGCAAGACCCGCATCTGGCAGGGGCAGACGGTCGGCGCGGTCATCGGCCAACTCGCCGCGGACAATGGCCTCCAGCCCCGCTGCCACCCCGATCTCGGCGAACGCGGCGTGGGCGTGGCAGAGCAGCACAACAAGTCCGACATGCAGTTTCTGCGCGATCTCGGCCGGCATCACGATGCGGTGGCCACGGTCAAGGCGGGCTGCCTCCTCTTCGCCCCGCTCGGCAGCGCCACCACCGCCACCGGCAAGGCCATCCCCGCCGCCGTGATCCCGCGCAGCCGATGCGCCGAGGCGAGCTGGCGCCGCGCGAGCCGCGAGAAGGATCAGGACGGCGCCGAAGCGCAGTGGCATGATTCCGACGAAGGCAAGCGCAAGACCGTGCGCGTGGGCGGGACACGCAAGAAGCGGCTCAAGGGGATCTACGCGAGCGAGGAAGATGCAGCCACCGCCGCCCAGTCCGAATTGGGCCGCCAGAAGCGGGCCAGCGCCACGCTGGAAGTCACCCTCGCCTGGGGCAACCCGCTGCTTACCCCCGGCACGCCCATCGCGGCCACCGGCTTCCGCGCCCACATCGACCGGGAAATGTGGCAGATCGCCAGCGCCGATCACACAATGGATTCTAGCGGCCTGAAGACCCGGCTGAGCATGGAGGTGGCGGGTTAGCTACTCGCAGGCGATCCCGTCGCCATCGCGGTCGAGGCGGCGCGAATAGCCGCCATCGCCCTCGCGCAGCGGCGCGGCACCAGCAGCACGGGCGGCAGAGCAGTTTGGATAAAAGGCATCGCGATCACCGCTTCCGCCACTTCGCGCATTGCCGCCACGCGCCCCGCGCCCGCTGCGCGGCTTGTCTCCGCTGTTCTTTTTGCGCGGCCGCGCCAGCGCATCCACCGGCATGGTCAGCGCTGCGGCAATCAGCCCGACGATGATGGCGCGTCGATTCATCTAATGGCCGCAGCAATGACGAGACCGCAAAAATGCGGGGAATCGGCGACAAAGACGCTCCCCTCCTGGCAACTCTTCAAAGCAGCTTCCGCGCTCGCGCCTGATCCGTCGTCATAGGTTTCGGCCAGCTCAAGCACTGACCCGCCACCGGGTTCGAACGACTTGATCGCATCCAGAGGAATGTTGATGGTGCCGAAGCGATCCGGCGCAGGATCGCCCTCGTGCAGCGGCTTGCCATACCTGACATCGAAAACGACACGCTGTGTTTCGTTGGTCGGGCCGGGCACGCCAGACTTGATTGCCAATACTACTGGTTCGATCAACATGGCCGTCTCTTTGACAGCTGATCCTTCGAATGCTCTGGCTTCCTGCTCGATGCGAACATTGATGTTCGGACCAGTCACCTTTACGTCGCGCACCCCAGGGGATGATCCAGAGATTGTCGCTGGCCCGGAACTGCAAGCGGCAAGCGCAAAAGCAGCCGCAGCAGACCAGACAACACGAAAATCGATCATCCCTTCCCCTCACAGTTTCCGCGTGAAAGCCACCACCCGTCCGATCAACTCCACCTCGCCATCGTGCGAGGTCTCCTCCGGCACCGCCTGGTTATCGGAAAGCAGGCGCAGCCCGCCTTCCGGCGTCGGCCGCAGCCGCTTGACCATGCCGAGCCCGCAATAAGAGAGCGCCCAGATCTGGTCGGACATACTGAGAGACCTCTTTGAAAGGTCGAGCAGCAGCGTGTCGCTATCGAGCAGCGTCGGGGTCATCGAATCTCCGACGCCTTGCACCCAGGCAAGATGTTCCGGCGCAGCCCTCGTGAACTGGCGCAGCCACTCGCGCGGGAAGTAGCGCACCCGCTCGGTCACCGGCACATCCAGGAACGTCGCCCCCATGCCGAACGCAAGATCCAGCTCGCGTACCGCGACCATGCCCAGCTCGGCAGCCTGTTCGGCCAAGGCGGACTCTTGCCCGCTTGGAAAACCACGAAAGCCGAGCCGCTTGTCCTCTGTACCCTTTGCCGGGGCGAGCTGTTCGGGCTTTTGAAGCCGGTTCTCGATCACGCCGGCGCGCATGGCCGCCAGCGTATCCTCGCTGATTTGCTCGCCCTCGACGTCGACCATATCAATCTTGAGATCGGTGACGCCGAGCAGCCAATTCAGGTTCACCGCGAGGTTGTTGGCGATCTTCGGCAGCAGCCGCGAATTGCGCGAATCGCCGGTCAAGATCTTGCTGATCGCGCCTTGCGTGCAGCCGATCGCCGAGGCCAGCGACTCCTGCGACACGCCGATTTCATCCATGCGCGCGGCGAGCCGGTCAGCCGTGATCGAGCGTGTCTTTGCCATCTTCACAACCCTACTCATGGCAGTCGGGCGCGGAACTATGAGTTTCGTATTGACCGTGTATGATTTTAAGAATATCAATCTTTGCATGACGCCCGTAGAAGCCCTTCGCCGATGCAAAGACCGTGCCGGTGGGCAGGTCAAAATGGCGCTCGATCTCGATGTTTCGCAGCCCAGCATTTCGCGCTGGGTGAACGGGCACGGGATGATCCCCGCCGAACTCGTGCTGGTCTGCGAGCGCATCTACGGCGTGTCTCGTCATGATCTGCGTCCCGATATCTATCCGGCGGATGCACCCGCTGCGCCCCCTGCCTGGCGCGGGGTAGATCAGGGAACTGAGCGCGTCTCTTTCAATCGGAACAGCGGTTTGCAGGGGCAGGCGGCATGACCAAGCGCCGCGAGCCTCTCACCTTCCACCGGGCGCTCACGGTGATCGCGGCGCGCATCGGTTGGGACAAGTGCGCCATGCTGGTGGGCCGCAGCGAGCGGCTCGTGCGCATGTGGTCTGATCCCGATGCAGACAGCGAGATTTCGATCATCGATGCCCTGCGGCTTGATAGCGCCTTCCTCGCCTCGGGCGGCGATCATGCGCCGTTCCACCAGGTCTTCACGCTGCAGCTCGAACTCGCCACGCGCGATGCCACTTGCCCCGATCTCGCCATCGCAGCCGGCCGCGCCGCGCGCGAAAGCGGAGAGGCGATCAGCGCCCTGATCGATGCCGCCACCACCAACGATCCCGCAAAGCGCCGCACCGCGCGGCGCGAAGCGGAGGAAGCGATAGAGGCCCTGACAGACGGCATAGCCGCGCTCGATCGGCATGGATTGGGAGAGGGCCAGTGACCCCCATCAAGCGTACAACGCTCCGCATCATCCCCTTCAATGGTGCGTGGGCCATGTTTGCCCGGCAGCGTCTCGCCAGCCAGATCCGCGCCGCCTATGCGCAGAAGCGGATCTACAGCGCTGGGTGGCTCCGCCGCCGCGCCAAGCCCCGGTGGAGGGGATGAGCGCGATGGGGGGAGCCTGGGACACTCACGAGAGCATCGGCGTTGAGCCCGCGATCGTGGAAATCACCGATATCGCCGATCAGCCGAGCAAGTCAGGCGCGCTGCGCTGCCCGCATTGCTCCTGCATCGGTCGCCGCCGCACGAGCCGCGAGATCACGCCGACGCACCGCGAGATCTACTACCAGTGCAGCAACATGTTCTGCGGCCACGCCTGGCGCGCCAGCGAACATTACGACTGGGGCCTGACCCCCAGCGCGATACCGAACCCCAAGGTCGATCTGCCCTTGCGCGTCCCCACCCGGCAGGAGGTGCTCGAAATGCTGCGCCCCGCCGGTGATCCTGCGCAGCCCGAACTCTTCGGCCCCGCTTCCAATCCCTTCGAACCGCCCGGCTAAGCCCGGCCCACCTTCCCACCAAGCCCGCCAACCCTGCCGCCCACCGGACCCCGCTTCCGGTGACGCCCTCCCTTTGCCTGCCGCTTTCCTGAAAGCCCCATTTTTCATGCGCGACGATATCCGCACCGAAGTCCTGGCCAACATCAAGCGCGACTATAAGTTCGACGCGGAGAAGGGCGATTGGCTGCAGAAGGGCCGCTGCCCCCAATGCAACAAGCGCGAGCTTTATACCTCTGCCACCAAGCCCTGGGTGCTTCGCTGCGGGCGGCAAAACCGCTGCGGGTGGGAGGGCGAGGTCCGCGACCTCTATCCGGAGATCTTCGACAACTGGTCGAACCGTCACCAGCAGACCGAGACGAACCCCAACGCCGCCGCCGATGCCTATCTCAGCCATGCGCGCGGCCTCGATCTGCGCCTCCTGCGCGGCAGCTATTCGCAGGAAACCTATGTCGACCGGGGCCGCAACCTGTCATCGGCCACCGTGCGCTTTCTCCTCCCGGGCGGCAGCCACTGGGAACGCCTGATCGATCAGCCCGGCCGGTTTGAAAAGAAGGCCCATTTCGCGTGGGGCAAAAAATACAAGGGCCAATGGTGGCAGCACCCCGCGCACACGATCGACCAGCTCGCCGCCGCCAAGGAAATCTGGATCGCGGAGGGCATTTTCGATGCCGCCGCGCTGGTGCAGGCCTTCGGCGGGGCCGAGTTGCACGATGCGGGCCTCGCCGCCGTTTCTGCGATGTCGGTGAACAACTTTCCCGAGATCGCGCTGGATGCCCTGCGCAAGGCCATCGCCAACGGCCCCAACCCAACCCACCAGCCCCGCCTCGTCTTCGCATTCGATATCGGCAAGGCGGGCGCGGACTTTACCCGCAAATACGTCAAGCGCGCGCGCGATGAAGGCTGGGAGGCCACCGCCGCGCAGCCCCGGCCCGAGGGTGAGGACGACAAGCTCGACTGGAACAACCTGCTGGTCCGCGAGCGGCTGACGAAGAAGCACCTCGAGGAATACCGCCAGAACGGCGCGGTCCTGATCGCTGACACAGCCTTCGAAAAGGCCTTCATGATGTGGCGGCAGCGGGAGCGCAGCAGCTTCCCGCTCATCTTCAACAACGAAATGTATTGGGCGGAATTCAGCCCAAAGAAGATCGCCGACACTGTCAAGGAACTGGCAGAGAACGACCCGACGCGCGATAAAGATGAGTTGCGGCAGGAAGCGGCAGAGACGGCCGGCCTAGTCGCCCGGATCTGCAACGCCAGCTTCCGCACCCTCTACTTCCAGCGCAACCCCGCGACCGAGGAATCGCTCTACTACCTGCGCATCGACTTCCCGGTCGACAAGCCGCCGGTGAAGGCGGGCTTCTCCGGCGGCGCGATGTCCGCCAGCGCCGAGTTCAAGAAGCGCATGCTGTCCTGCGCATCGGGCGCGCTGTGGCGCGGCACGGGTGAACAGCTCGACCGAATTCTTGAGGCGCAGACCCGCAAGCTCAAGACGGTCGAGACGCTCGACGCAACCGGCTACGATCCCAAGCGCCAGGTCTATGTCCTCGGCGATATCGCGGTGCGCAGGGGCCGCGTGTTCGAGCTTAACGATGAGGACTTCTTCGAGTTCGGCGATTGCTCGCTGAAGTTGGCGACCAGCGAACGCATGCTGCGCATCAATTACGACAGCCAGCAGGTGCCTACCGATTGGTTCCCGCTGGTGATCGATGCCTTTGCCGAGAACGGCCTCATTACCGTCGCCTACTTCGTTTTGAGCCTGTTTGCAGTTCAGGTTCGCCTTGAGACCAAGAGCCTCGGGTTCCTTGAAATGTCCGGCCTGCCCGGCACCGGCAAATCCACGCTGATCATGTTCCTGTGGAAGCTGCTGGGCCACGGGCATGATGATTACGAAGGCTTCGATCCCAACAAATCTACCAGCGCCGGCATCGCCCGCACGCTCGGCAAGGTCTCGAACCTGCCGGTGGTCTTCCTTGAAGGTGATAGCCGCGATGAGGCCACCCACGGCAAGAAGTTCGAATGGGAGGAGCTGAAGAGCCTCTACAACGGCGGTGCCACCCGCACGCGGGGCGTGAAAACCGGGGGCATGGAAACATTCGAGCCGCCGTTCCGCGGATCGATCGTGATCGCCCAGAACAACACCGTCAATGCCACGCCCGCCGTGATGGAACGCATCATGGGCCTGCATTTCGACAAGTCCCGCTTCAGCCCGGAAACACAGCGCGCCGCTGAAAAGCTGGAGCAGCTGCACGAGGAAGAACTCTCGGGGTTCATCATCCACATGCTGCGGCGCGAGGAGGAGTTCCTCAAGATCTGGCGCGATTGCTACCCGCGCTATCGGGACGAACTGCAGAACATCACCGGCGTCAAAAACGTGCGCCTGCTGCGAAACCACGCCCAGCTCGCCGCCGCGCTCACCGCAATGCGCTGCATCCTGCCGATCTCCGAAGGGCTGCACCGCGCCGGCCTCGAATTCATCGCCGAGATGACGCGCCAACGGCAATTGGTGACATCGAGCGAACACCCGGTGGTCGAGAAGTTCTGGGCGATCTTTGATTACCTGGTCGAGATCGAGCCGCCCGCGATCGAGCGCCCGCTCAACAACAGCCGCAAGCCCGAGAGCGAGATCGCGGTCAACCTGCCGCAATTCTTCGAACGCTGCCGCGCGCACGGCCAGACCCCGCCGAGCGAGGACGATCTGCGCCGCCACCTGAAGGCCAGCAAGGGCCGCAAGTTCATCACGCAGAAGAGCGTGAACAGCCCCAGCGGCAAGTTCTTCCACTGCTGGGTCTTCCAGCGCCCGCTCTCCGAAAACCCGGTCATCTGAAGAAGGAGCATACCGATGCGACCTGCCCCGAAACATGCCCTGATCATCCCGAACATCCCCGCCTTCGAATGCGGTTGTGGCACCGTCCACAACAGCGCCGATGGCAAGCTGCCGGTGGGCTGGACCCAGCGCACGGGGCAAGTCTGGTGCACCGATTGCACCCGGCTCGGCATCCCCACCCGCACGATCCTCGCCGGCGGCTATCCGCGCCGCAACCGGCCTGCACCGTCGAAGAGTGCCGCGTGATGGCCCGCGCGCTGATCATCCCGCGCCTTTGCGCAGCCGCCGCACCTGCCGGCTTCCCCTACAACCATCGCACGCTGGCGGAGACGGATGCCTCCGATCCGGCGCGCTGGCGCGAGGTCAATGCCCCGCACTTCGATGCGCTTCACGGCCCTGAAGAGCGCAACTTCGAAATCGACGGCAACAGCCATGCCAGCACGCGCGATTTTGCCGAGCGCATCGCCAATGCCCGGCAGTGGCGCATCGACAACAAGCCGTTCTTCGATGCCCTCTATGGGCCGGAAGCGGCCTGCATTTGCGGTGCGGCATGAACGCCCCGGTCAACAGCGGCGAATTCCACATCGCCGGAGATCCCGCCGCGCTCGAAAGCTGGCCGGTCTGGCCGTCCACCGCGTTCGATTATGCCGCGCTCCTCGCCCAGGCTGAAACCAGCCTTGCACGGCGCGAACAGGCCTATCCCGAATGGATCCGCAAGGGCCTGATCGCGGGTGACGCGGCAGAAGCCGATATCGCCGCCTGGCGCCTGCTGGTCGCCGAATGGCGCTGGATCGTGCGGGAAGAGGGAGAGCTGCCCCCGCCGGCATCGATCCACGCCCGCCGCGCCGCCGTCGACCTCTCGATCGAGCGCATCGAGGCCGAGGCGCGCCGCCGCCACAGTGCCGAGCTCGCCGATCAGGCCGCGCTTCTCCACGGCCTGCGCTGGCACCTTGCGCGCACCGATGGGCTCATCCCCCGCGTCCACCGGATGGCCGCGATCACGCGCCTGCTGCGGGCCGATGCGGCCAACTTCATCGAAAGGAAAGCCGCATGAACGCCGCCGGCATCCAGCAGGCGGGCAAGCTGCTCGCCTTCGCACTTCTCCTCTTCACCGTGCTGCACTTCGCCGAACGCATCATCGCGGGCGTTGTGCAGTGCCCCAGCCTTGGAGCCTGCCCGTGGCGCTGATCCCGATGGAACCCGAACCCCGCCCGCACCGCTGGCGCTTCGTCGCCGTCTATGTGGTCCTCATGCTGCTTGCGATGGCGATCGGCGCGACCGGTGGCCTGCTCGACATGTGGGGGCAGCCATGAAGCGCCAGATCCCCGTTCCCATCCAGAACGCGCGCCGCTGCGAACTCTACGAACTCAATGCCCAGCGCATGCTGACCCATGCCGAAGCGGCCGAGCTGCAGAGCCTCGAACACCGGCTCTACATGCGCGTCTGGCACCAGCAGCAGCGCGATGCCGAAATGGCCCATCGGGCAAAACTGCAAGCGCAGATCGTCGCGCAACGGGCTGCCGGGCCAAGGCGTCATGTCGCGTGAGCGTCTCACTCAGGCCGAACGCTGGCGCCGCCACCGCGCCGCCTTCAATCTCGCCCTCGAATTGCGCTGCACGCCGGCAGAGGCCGAGCAGGAACTGCAGCGCCGCGAGGCCCGCGCGAAGTGGGAAGCCAGCAACGCCCGCCTGCAGGCCAAAATGAACGGCCACCCGCCACCATGGCCACCGCACGCTCCACGGCCCCCTGCACCGCCACCATCCCCTCCAAGGCCCTACGAACCACCGCCCTGGATGCACTTCGACTGACCACCACGAAAGGACCCGCCAATGTCTCGCATCACCAACCAGATCCGTCAGGCCATTGCGCTCGATCTGCTCGACCTCCGCTTCACGAAAACGGGCGAGGAGCTGCTCGCCGAAAACGCTCAACTCTTCGAGCTTGCCTACTGCACCCGCTACGCATCTGAGGTGCGCGGGCTGATGGAGAAGCTCCAATCAGCCAGCGGAAAGAAGGCGCTTCGCACTAGTACCAAGATCGAATGCCGGACATCTTCCGGCTACCGGATCACGGTCGGCTCAATCCGCCTTGGAACGGAAAAGTGGGCTGTTCGTGGCGAGGGGGTCTGGCGACCGATCTTCGAGCAGCATTGCAACACACCCCTGTTAGTCGATGCAGAGACCGAGCTTGATGCCCGACTGCAGAAGTTCGCCACAGACCAGCAGGCATTTGTCGATGCGATCAGCAAGGCGCACGCCGAGGCGATGGCCGCATTGAACAGCATCAATACGGCAGCGCAGATGGAGAAGGTCTGGCCCGAGGCATTGCCCTTTCTTTCAAAGCACCTGCTGCCCCCGGCAAAGCCCAACCTCCCCGCAGTCCAGTTCCAGCACCTCAACGCCGCGTTCGGCCTGCCGGTCGAGGTGGCGGCATGAAGCGCGCCCCTTGGAAGTGGTACGCCTGCATTGAGGGCGAAGCCGATGAATGCGGCTACGAATCCGACAGCAAAGAGGCTGCGATTGCCGCCATCGCTCGGGACTTCGAACCCGGCACAGTGATCGAGGTGCTGGAGGCGCGCTTCTCTACCGCGAAGAAGTACGAAGGGCATGACTACGTGCCCTTCATCGCCGTGCGCAACCGCGAGACGATCACACTTGGCTTGCGCGAGGTGGCGGCATGAAGGCTCTCACCATCTGGCAGCCGTGGGCGAGCCTGATCATCGCTGGCGCCAAGCCCTATGAATTCCGGGGCTGGCGCCCGCCGCGCGCGACCGTCGGCCAGCGCATCGTGATCCACGCCGCCGCGCGCAAGATCGATCGGGATGAAGTCTGCGCGCTCTACCACATGCACGTGCACCGCGAGGCGGACGAAGAGCTCGAGCAATACGCTCGCGAGACTTGCCTGATCACCGACAAGGCCCTGCCCGTGCTGCGCCAGATGCTGCTCGGCAAGGATCCGCTCCCCATGGCCTGCGGCATCGGCACCGCCGTGGTGGGTGAGCCGCGCCTCGGCACCGCAATCGCCGAGGAATTCGGCGTCCCTCGCGCGAACGATTCTGGCCGCGACGAACACGCCAACTGGGGCTGGCCCATGCTCGAAATCGAAGCCTGGCCCCACCCCATCCCCATGCGCGGCGCGCAGGGCCTCTGGAACTGGCCCGAGCCGGAAGGGGTGCTGGCATGAGCAACAAGCCGCCCACCGATTACTTGAAGGCCATCAAGCGCATCGCCACGCAGGAGGGCCAGCTCCGCGCCGCGCGGCAGGAGCGCGAGGTGGCCATTCGCGAGCGCGAGGTGGCCGAGCGGCAGGTCCGCTCCCTCACCCACGAACTGCAAGCCGCACGCCGCGAAATCGCGCGCCTGCAGTCCCTCTCCCCCCGCCAACAGAGAAACTGACATGAGCGACAAAGCGACCTTCGATCAATTCACCCGCTGGCTATGCCCGCTTTGCAACGAACCCGGCATCGATAGCTGGAACAAGGCGCTACACGACGGCGTCAACCACCACGGCAACTATCCCAACCCATGGATACTTGGTGATGATTGCCAGAAGTGCTGTCATCCGCTGACGGTTGCCTACTTCGCACATGATGAAGCCCCGCGCGCCCTCGCCGCCCCGAACGATCATTCCTACGATTATGAACCGGCTGCCATGGCCGAGTTTCAGGCCAATCATGGCGCTGGGGTAGAACTCCTGCCGTCCCTTGTCCGCGACAGCGACTGGAGCCGGGGCTGCCTTGCCGCGAAGGGTCAGATCCAGTGAAGGGTCTTTTCATCGACGGTTTCGCCGGTGGCGGCGGGGCCAGCACCGGCATCGCGCAGGCGATCGGGCGGCATGTCGATATCGCCGTCAACCACAGCGCCACGGCCATTGCGATCCATAAGGCCAACCACCCGACCACCGAGCATTTCTGTCAGGATATCCGCTCGCTCTGGCCCGCTGCGGCAACGCGGCTGCGCCCGGTCGATGGGGCCTGGTTCTCGCCCGATTGCAAGGAATACAGCAAGGCCAAGGGCGGCCCGGTGAAGGACCGCCATATCCGCGCGCTCTCCGATGAAGTCGAGGTCTGGCTCAAGGAAACGCAGCCCACCGTCGCCTACCTCGAGAACGTCGAGGAATACGAGACCGCCGGGCCGCTCGATGAGGAGGGCCGCGAGATCAAGGAAATGCGCGGTGTGCCCTTCAAGCGCCGCGTCGCGCGGTGGCGGCGGCTCGGCTACCGGGTGCAATGGCGCAAGCTGCGCGCCTGCGATTATGGAGCACCCACCTCGCGCCGGCGGCTCTACGTGATCATGCGGCGCGATGGCTTGCCCATCGTGTGGCCAAAGCCGACGCACGGCGCGCCCGATAGCGCGGCGGTGCGCAAGGGCAAGCTGCTGCCCTGGCGCACGGCGGGCTGGCATGTGATCGACTGGTCGATCTCCTGCCCCTCGATCTTCGATCGCAAGCGCGAGCTGGCGGATGCGACCAAGCGCCGGATCGCCCACGGCGTGATGCGGTACGTGGTGAATGCGGCGAAGCCGTTCATCGTGCCGGTCACCCACGCCGGCAGCGTCCGCATCCACGATATCGATGAGCCCATGCGCACGATCACCTGCGCGCATCGCGGCGAGTTGATGGTCGCAGATCCCGTTCTCGCGGCGCATGTCACCAAGTTCCACTCGGGCAGCATCGGCGCCGATATGGCCAACCCGATGCCCACCGTCACCGGCAACGGGCAGCCTGCCCGCCAAGCCGGTGCGACGCCCTTGGGCATGGTCGATACGGTGCTCGCCGCCTTCATCAGCTACGGCCAGCAGGGCGGCGCTAGCCATTCGGCAGATGGCCCGATGCACACGATCTGCGCATCGACGAAAGACACCAACCAGCTCGCCGCTGCCACGCTGGTGTCAATGGGCTATGGCGAACGCGAGGGACAAGCGCCGCGCGTCCCCCATGTCGACAAGCCGCTCGGCACGATGGTGGCCGGCGGCGGCAAGCATGCGGCCGTCACCGCGTTCCTCTCCAGCTTCTATGGCAGCGACAAGGTGAACGGCGGCGGCGAGGCAGAGCTTCCCCTGCGCACCGTGCGCGCTGGCGGGCAGCATCATGCGGTGGTGGCCGCGCACCTCGAACAGGCCAACGGCGGGCCGCGCAATCGCAACAGCGCAGGCCGGTCTGCCGCGCGCCCGCTCTCGACCGCGACCACCACCGGCTCGCAGCAGCGCGTGGTGCAGACGGTGATGATCGAGGAAGATGCCCTGCCGCCCGAGCTGCTCGAGCGCGCGGTCAAGACCGCTGCCTTCCTCGTGAAGTTCTATGGATCCGGCTGCCATGGCGAGACTGCGCAGATCCAGCCCGCTGACCGCCCGCTCGACACGGTGACCACCAAGGCGCGCTTTGCCGTGGTGACGGTGACGATCGACGCCAAGACCTATGTCATCGTCGATATCGGCCTGCGCATGCTCACCCCGCGCGAGCTGGCCCGCGCGCAGGGCTTCCCCGAGGACTATGTGCTCAACCCGATGGTCCGCAAGTTTCTGCGCGGCAAATGGGTGGAGCGCCCCCTCACCATTTCCGAACAGATCAGCGCGATCGGCAACAGCGTCTGCCCGCCCGTGGCGCGTGCGCTGGTCTCCGCCAACCATCCAGCCACCAGTGAGCGCGAGGAGGCGCAGGCCGCATGATCATTATCCGCGTCGAACTCTGGTCCGCCCTCACCGGCCAGAAGACCGAACTTGCCCGCATGGTCATCGACAACATAGGCGGAACCGCAAACCTTGGCGACTATCGCTGCCGGACCTTGCGGGGCCGATCGGAGGAAAGCCTCGATCGCTCCATGCAGGCAATGAGAACCACCGGCACTCAGCGCGAAGGGCGCGTCCTGCGGCACCCTAGACTGCGCGAGCACGTGTGGAACCTCGTGGCGAAGTCGCTTTCCAGCATGGGCTACGGCCAGACAAAAGCGAAGGCAGAGGAACTGCTGTGAGCGCCCTCATCCCCCGAGCCATCCTCCAGCGCGCCATGCAGCGCCTGGTCGAAGAAGGCCGCGCCGAGTTCGTGCAGACGCGCGGCCGCTCCGCCATTCGCCTCACCGCCTTAGGCCTCGCGCTCAAGGGCGGCGCGCAGCATGGGAGGAAGGCGCGATGAATGCTGTCGCGATCACGGCCCCCTCTCGCCCTATCCTTCGCTGGCACGGCGGCAAGTGGCTGCAGGCGCGATGGATATTGCAGCACTTCCCCCCGCACCGCGTCTACGTCGAACCGTTCGGCGGGGCGTGGTCGGTCGGGTTCCGGAAGGAGCGCAGCTATGCCGAAATCTGGAATGATCTCGATGGCGAGCTGGTGAACCTGTTTCGGGTGCTGCGAGAACCGGCGCGCGCGGCTCGCCTAGTCGAAGCGATCAGCCTCACCCCCTTCGCACGGGACGAGTTCAACGCCGCCTACACGCCCGCGCGGGGCGCGCTGGAGCGAGCGCGGCGGCTCCTCGTGCGGTCGTTCATGGGCCACGGCAGCGACGGCGCCAGCGGGCTTTACCGCACCGGCTTTCGCGCGGCCTCGAACCGTTCCGGCACCACGCCCGCGCATGATTGGCGCAATTATCCGCCAGCGCTGGTCCAGATCATCGAGCGGCTGCAGGGCGTGGTGATTGAGAACCGACCGGCCATCCAAGTCATGCAGCGACATGATGCCGATGACGCGCTGCACTTCGTAGATCCGCCATATCTGATCGAAACAAGAGCTCGAGCCAACCGCCGGCCGGACAACGGCGGCGTCTACCGCCACGAACTGACCGATGAGCAGCACATCGAATTGCTCGAGGCGCTGGTGGAGCTGCGCGGCATGGTGGTGCTCTGCGGCTATCCCTCGGAGATGTACGACGACATGCTGCCGGGCTGGCGGCGAATCGACCGCAAGGCCTACGCCGATGGCGCGCTGGAGCGCACCGAGTGCCTCTGGCTAAACCCGGCCATCATCGCCCGCCGCAGCAATGGCCCCTTGTTCGAGAGCGCAGCATGACGCCCGTCGAGATCGGCCCGCACCGCCTGTTCCTCGGCGATGCCTACCGCATCCGGCCCACGCTGGGGTGGCAGGATGCCGATGTGATGGACCCGCCCTATGCCTTCAACAATTCCGGTGGCGGCGCCTTCCGCAAGACGCGCGAGGGGGCCAATCGCATCGTGGAGGAAAGGCTCGATCGCGGCTTCGATCGCTCTATCATCAACCCGGCCTATAGCGGCGCGGTGGTGGTGTTCTGCCACCAGGATCAACTCGGCGATCTGATTCCTGAGATCGCCGAGGATGACCGGGGCGATATCGATGCCCTGATCGTAGCCGACATGTTCGCCCACCTGCGCCCGCGCTTCTACCGCGCCACGCTCTGCGTTTGGACCAAGCCGAACCCCTCGCCGATGGCCAACAAGAACTATCTGGCGGACATGGAGCCCTACATCCACGCCTGGAACCGGGGCTATCACCCGCAGGGCGAGCACCATGACAAGCACCGCTGGACGCACACCGGAACCATGCGCACATCCGCCTTCGATCACCCGACGGTGAAGCCCGATGCCCTGATGAACAAGATCCTACGCAACGTGGCTGGCGACACCGTCTGCGATCCTTTTATGGGCACCGGCTCCACCGGCGTCGCCGCGATCCGCGCCGGCAAGGTCTTCACCGGCATCGAACACAACCCCGCCCACTTCGAGACGGCCGTCCGCCGGATCACCGCGGCGTGGGAGGAGCGGTGCGCGGCATGATAGCGCCGATGACCCATTACTGGCGGATCCGCGCCACTCTGCCCGAACGCTTCGGCCAGCCCTGCCGCGTAATCGCGCGGGGCAGGATGAACAGCATCCAGATCGAGTTCGCAGACGGCGTGAACCACATCGTCAACCGCTACGCCGTGCGGCGGCTGCAGGACGCGGGATGAGCCGTCCTCTCCTCCTCACCGAACCCGAAGCCGCCGCGCTGCTGCAGCTCTGCCCGCGCACTTTGCGCAAGGCGCGGCAGGAGGGGCTGCTGCACTATGTCTTGATCGGGCGAACGGTGCGCTACACTGTCGCGGATCTCGAATCGTACATCGAAGCCCTCCGCAAGGTGCAGACGCCGTGCCCGCCATCACGCCCAGCGCCCAAATCGTCCAGATCGCGCCGCCAGTCGGCCACGATCGTGCCCTTCACGGCGCGGCGCCGCTCCGCCTGAAGGGCGCGAGGCCGTGAGCGTCTACAAGCCCAAGGGCAAGCCCCACTTCCATTTCGACTTCCAGTTTCGGGGAAAGCGCTACCACGGCTCCACCGGGTGCACGTCTCGCCGCGCTGCAGAGGCTTTCGAGCGGCGCGAGCGGCAGCAAGCCGCCCTTCCCGTGCAGGCGCGCCCGGAGATCACGCTGGACGAGGCTGCCAGCCTCTATCAGGACCATGCCGAGACGCTGCCGAGCTGGCCCACCATCCGCTACATGCTCGATGCTCTGGTCGATGGCCTCGGCCCCAAGCGCCTGCTCTCCGAGATCACCCAGCGCGATCTGCAGATCTACTTCGCGCGGCGCCGCGATGAACGATCGAACGCCTCGGTCAACCGCGAGATCGAGAACGCCCGCTCGCTCTGGCGCCGGGCAAAAGATGCCCGGTTCGAAGTGGGTGAGATGCCCACTTGGGGCACCCTCATGCTCAAGGTGCCGAAGAAGCCACCGCGCGAGCTCGATCTGAAAGAGGAGGAGGGTCTCTTCGCCGAGCTGCGCGAAGACCTCGCCGATGCCGTCGATTTCCTGCTCAAGTCAGGCTGGCGCCGCGCCGAGGTGCTCGGCCTGCGCTGGTCCGATGTGAAGTTCCCCACCAGGCAGGCAGCGACCCGGATCAAGGGCGGCGATACCGTCATGCGCCCGCTCACTACCACCCTGATCGAGATCATTGCGCGGCAGCCCCAAGCGGGGCCGTTCGTGTTCACCTATGTCGCCCAGCGCACCAAGCCCGCCTTCGTCGACAAGCGCGGCCGCAAGCACCCTGCACGCCTCGCCGGCGAACGCTATCCGCTCACCCCCACCGCACTCCGCCGCCCCTTCGCCCACGCCAAGGACGAGGCTGGCATCAGTGATTTCCGGATCCACGATCTGCGCCATACGCGCGGCACCCGCATCGTGCGCGCGACAGGATCTCTGGCAGCGGCAAAGGAAGCCCTGAAGCACAAGCGCATCGAAACCACCCTGCGCTACGCCCACGTCCTTGACGAAGACGTACGCAACGCCCTCGATGCGAGCGAACAGTCCCGGCATAGTCCCGACCAAGTGATATCGGAGAAGCGGAAAGCCTAAGGCCCTCAACGCTTTGGGCCTGCCCTGGCATCCCCGTGTAAACGAGATGCTCTACCAACTGAGCTAACCGCCCGGCATGCCGGAAGTGGCGCTCATGCTGGGTTTTGGGTGGTTCGTCAATGCCGGTGACATGGCAGGGAGAGGCAGCAAAAGCGCCCTGATTGTGTAGAGAGTCCCGAAATAGTCCCGAAGTGGGTTGGGCATCAAACCAGCTGAACTGCACGAGTCGCGGGATGTGCAAGATGCTGGCTGCCAGCTTCGAGCGGGACTTGATGTGCATGCGTGATACCGTGGCACGGCGGTATCGCCGTTCGATGCAGGCTAGGGTCACATCGAACGCTGTCAGCTGGTTTCGCGCAAAGCCTCGTAAGGCTGCCCAGGTCCCAGTAGGATGTCTTTCAGCCCATCCCTGACCTTCTGGCTGTTCAGAGCCTGCGAACTCATGGCCTCATGCGCTGTAAGCGCGTCCATCACAGCGTTGAGAATCTCGTTTGCCAGCGTCGGAGACGCGGCAAATTGGGCCTTTGAGTTGTTCTGCGCCTGCATCCGCAGTGCCGGGGATTCAAGCAGCTTCCCCTTGAGAACGTTGTTCACATAGATGAGCTGGTCGTCATCCGTCAGTTCACCCTCGAAAAGATCGTTCACCCTCGCGATGATCTCGGCAAGCAGGGCCTTTTCCTTCTCTTGAACGCTGCCTGACCCGGCACCTGTGATGGGACCAAGCATCGGCTTGTCGCCCCCTGCGATCGTGAGATCGCGTTTGCCCTGGTTCTTGAGGCTGTGATGCGTGAGTTTCACGTCTGATAGGTCGACGCCTTCACGCTCACGTCCGAACTGGAGGAGCGGGATGAGGCGCTTGTAGAACATGAAGCGCTTCTCGACGTCGGTGCTGCCGTAGTCGAATATCTGCGACAGGAACGTATATAGGCGGACGTAGGCGCCCATATCGTTCTTGAAGAGAAACAAGGCATCGACCTCATCGCGCGCACTGTCCGCCGTGCCATTGTCGTTGTTGGCCTGCGCGGCCTTGAGCCGATTGGTGGCCTCCTTGAACTGAACCAGCAGGCGCTGAGCCACCGGTTCAAGCGCTGCTATCAGCTGACCCTGCGTCGCATGAGGGTCCATCTCCACCGCGACCAGCCGCTCGACCTCGTAGGTGTCGTAGTGGCCAGAGGCATCGAGCTTGGCCCGCAGGTCGAAGATCATGTTGGGGTCAGTCGATGCCTCGATCTCCGCAGTCTCATAATACTGCCGGAACGCCTGAAGCACCTCTTCCGAGCTGTTGACGAAGTCGAGGACGTAGGTCGTGTCCTTGCCCGGATGTGACCTGTTGAGGCGTGACAAAGTCTGCACGGCCTGGATGCCCGCGAGCCGGCGATCAACATACATCCCGCAAAGCAGCGGCTGGTCGAAGCCCGTCTGGAACTTGTTCGCCACCAGCAGGATCTTGCAATCCTCGTCGGTGAAGGCTTCCCGGATGTCCCGGCCCTTGAGTGTCGGGTTGAGCTTCGCACTTGTTTCAGTGAGTGGCTCGCCAGTGCCATCAGGGTCGGCAATGTCGCCCGAGAAGGCGACCAACGTGCTCATCTTGTAGCCCTGCGACTTGATGTAGCTATCGATCGCCAGCTGCCAGCGCACGGCCTCGACTCGGCTGCCGAGCACGACCATGGCCTTCGCCTTACCGTTCAGCAGCGGCGCCACGTTCTCGCGAAAGTGCTCGACCACGATGTGGACCTTCTGGGCGATATTGTAGGGATGCAGTCGGACCCAGCGCATGATGCCCTTCATGGCCGCGCTCTTCTCGACTTCCTGCTCGTCCCACTCCTCGCCGCCATTGGCCAGTTTGAAGGCCAGCCGGTAGGGTGTGTAGTTCTTCAGCACGTCGAGGATGAAACCTTCCTCGATCGCTTGCCGCATCGAGTAGACATGGAATGGCGCGGGCTTGTTGGTCTCGCTCGCTGCTGCATCCGGGTTCGGACGCCGGCCGAAGAGTTCCATCGTCTTGGTCTTCGGCGTCGCGGTGAAAGCCACGTAGGTCACGCCGTCCTTGGCCGCACGGGCTGCCATCTGCGCCGCCAGAATGTCCTCGGCTGAAATCTCCCCGCCGTCGCCAAGCTCTGCGAGCTCCTCCGGCGAAAGGACGGCCTTGAGCTTCGACGCTGTTTCGCCCGCTTGGCTGCTGTGCGCTTCGTCAGCGATGACAGCGAAGCGCTTGCCCTGTGTCGCAGCGCGCTCGCGCACCGCTTCCAGCGCGAACGGGAAGGTCTGCATCGTGCAGACGATGATCTTCTTTCCCGCATCCAGCGCATCGGCCAGCGCAGCGCTCTTGCTGCCGCTATCGCTCGTGATCGTGGCGACAACGCCCTTGGTCCGTTCGAACTCGAACAGCGCTTCCTGAAGCTGCGCGTCGATCACATTGCGGTCTGACACCACGATCACACTGGAGAAGATCTTGGCGTCGGTATCGTCGTGCAGGTCGGCGAGGAAATGCGCGGACCAGGCGATCGAGTTGGTCTTGCCCGAACCGGCGCTGTGCTGGATCAGGAAACGTCCACCGGCCCCTTCGGCCTTCACCTGCGCGCGCAGCTTCCTGGTGGCGTCGAGCTGGTGATAGCGCGGGAAGATGATCCCGCCGATCTGCTTCTTCTTGTCGCGCTTGGCGATCATGTAGCGGCCGATTATCTCCAGCCAGCTGTCGCGCTGCCAGACTTCCTGCCACAGGTAGGCCGTGGGGTGACCGGGGCCATCAGTGGGGTTGCCGGCGCCGCCGTGGTTGCCGCGGTTGAAGGGCAGGAACCGGGTCGCACCGCCTTCCAGCCGGGTCGTCATCATCACATCGCGGTTGCTGACAGCGAAATGGACGAGTGCGCCGGTCGCAAACGTCAGCAGCGGTTCGCCGCGCGGGTTGCGGTCGAACTTGTATTGGTCGATCGCGTCGGCGATGGACTGGGTGAAGTTGGTCTTCAGTTCAGCCGTGGCGACGGGGATGCCGTTGAGAAACAGACCGAGGTCGATGCAATTCTCATTGGCCTTCGAGTAGCGCAGCTGGCGCACCACGCGCAGGCGGTTGGCCTGATACCGCGCGACGATGGCGCTGTTCATCCCCGACGCCGGCGCGAACTGGGCGAGGCTGACGAGGCCCTTCACCCCGATCATCTCAATGCCATAGCGCAGCACATCGAGCGTGCCGCGATCATCGAGTGACTTGCGCACCCGGTCGCACAGCACATCGATCGCGGCATGCCCATGAGACTTGGTGAGCGCCTCCCAGACAGCCGGCTGACTTACCTCCAGCCAGGTCTGCAAGTCCTCGGGATAGAGAGCGCGTGCACGGTCGTAGCAGGCGGCCGAGCCTTCCTCGTAGAGCCAGTCCGCAGCCTTGAGATCAGCGCAGATCTCGTCCTCGAAGGTGATTTCCTTGTGGATGCTCATCCCGCGCCGCCGGTCGTAGGGACCCAGATCTGCTTGAGCGGCAGTTTTGCTCGGGTTTCCTCCTTCAAGTCGGCATAAGTGCGAAACAGGGCCTTCAGCAATTCATCCATCTGCCACAAGCGCAGCTTGAAGAAGTTGTTGTCGAGCTCCTTCTGGGCAACCGCGTTGACACCGCCAATGCTTACGAGCAGCCCTGTCTGGGCTTGGGAGTTCGAGACGGAGCCGATCAGCCTCAACACGACATCGTGGTTAGCCGCGCCATCGCCAGACTTCACCTGAACGCAGATCCGATCTTCACCGAGCCCCAGAGTCCCGCCTGCGGCCAGAATGTCGACCCCTCCGTCAGCGCCAGGTGGCGACAGCTTTGTCGTGTAACCCTCAGCATTGAGAATTTGCGCGACCAGATCGGCAAGCGCGTGCCCCGCGAACTCCGATTTGATCAACGAAATGATCTGCTGGTTCGCCAAGTCCTCAATGTCCTGCGTCGCTTCCGCCGCGTCTACAGCGTCGTCCGTTGCAGCAGCAGGTGTGGAAGCCGTTCCTTGGCGCCCCATGAGAATGCCCGGATCGTTACCCGTCGCGAGCACAGCCTTGACCCGTTCCACCGCAGTGTTCCGCTTGATCTCGCAAACGGTCATGAACGCACCGAATGAAAAGCGCAGGTCCTGTTTGAAGGCTTCGCGTGGAATGGCTTCGTTCAGCCACTTGACGGCGCGGGTGTGATAATTGGGGCTATTCGGATCATACTGGTATGGCCCTGTCACTTCCCCAATGGCCACGCCACTGGTCAGCTTCCGAGGTAGGACCACAAGGTCACCCACCTCAATCACATGGGCAAACTGATTGAGTTGGGCGGCAAAATTCTTGAGCGTGTTGGCGCTCCGTGCCGGCAAAACCTTATCAAGGTGGCCCAAGATTGCGGCACGATCGGCGAACTGTGACAGATCGCCGACCTCATTGAAGTCGATCATGGCTTTGCCCATCGCGATCGCGTTGGCTTCCTGCTCACCATGGCGACCGGCGCGAACAATCCAGAGGCGGGTCATGCAAACAGGTTCCCTTGGTGGTCGGTGCGGGGAGCAGTGCCGTCGGGGACGGCACCATTGCGGCGCATCCACGCGATCCAGAGTTCCAGCTCGGCCCGCTTGAACTTCCTGGCCTTTTCGTCGTGCCAGTTGGTGAGCACGCCGTTGAAGATGGCGTCATCGTCGGCGGGGCGGTCTGCGGCGAGAAGGTCATTCCAGACCGCATAGAGCGTTGCCACCGCTTCCACACCGTCTCGACCGATGCCACTCAGGTCTGCGAGGAGCCTCGACAGGCGCTGTGCGCGTTCTTCCCCAGCAAGGCTGCGGAGGTCTTCCATCGGAGCGCGAGCAGCCTTGGGGACGGCGTAGGTGACTGGGTCGCCCTTCTCGGTCGGTTCGTTCGTCTGCACGCCGCACAGCTCGGCTGCACCGCGCTCCAAGGCCGCGATCAGGTTGCTGTCGTAAGGCCCCGCCGCATAGCGTTCGTAGCGCCCACCCAGCTCGCTCAAGCCGCAGTGCGCCTCTGCGAGGTAACCGCCCTTCATGACCGCCATGCGGCCCATCCGTCCGAGTTGCAGCACGGCGAAGCCACCGACTACGGCGCGCAACGATGGCAGCACGCGTTCGACCGGCGCTGAAACCGCGCTGCCGATCGATCCGCGCACGTCGATCTTGCCGGTGACGGCGGCGAATATCAGTGCGGCGCGGCGTTCTTGCAGGAGGGTGATTGCGGATTGGGCTTCGTTCACGAGCGCCCCGAAACTTGCTGCTTGCTGATCCAAATGCTCCGCAATGGCGCGCTGCTCCTCTACAGGAGGTAGAGGCAACACAACCTCACGAACGTTCTCAAGGCTCAGCCCCTGCTTCAAGCCATACATGGCCAATGCAAGCTGTTCCTGTCCCGGAAGTCCGAACAGCCCATACGCTAGGTATCGGCCACAAAGCTGAGCCACCGAAGGGCGCAACAGGCAGACGTGCTGATTGATGTAGGCTTCTTCTGAAAGAGCAGAGATGTGCGCAACGGCACCGGTCCTGCCGCCAGTAATGCAAACTGCGACGTCATCAGAATGGAGCCGAGCGCGATCGGCGTCCGGGCCATCGGGCGCTTCGATCCGCTTCCCGTCGCTAAAGTCGGCTTCCATGTCGCGACCGATATTCTGTGACTGGAAGAAGAACGAACCCTCTTCACTGGCAAGATCGGACCACCCGCGCGGACCAGATGTTGCAAGATCAATTGAGCGTTTCAGGGACGCGACCTCCCAATGCGACGGGACTTCGCCCAGCCATTCGATGCCGCTGTCTTTCATGGGGGCGTTGGGGTTCAGGCCCTTGGTGACGGTGTGGGAGATCACCACCTGCCGCTTTTCCTTCAGCAGCGCGATCAACCGCTCCTGCTCTGCCACCAGCGCATCGATCTTCTCAGTTTCGCGATCTAGGAAGGTGATGATGGAACCTTGTTCGGCCGTGCTGGGCAGCATGACCGGTAGCCATTTGACATCCGAAAACTTCATAGATTGGCGAAGCCCGCCACCCATCGAGTAGAACACCTTGGTGACGTCGTATGCCCGAAGGAGATACGCGAGGAACTCTGGTTCGATCGCAGTTGGTCGCGTAGCGAGATAGGCCGAAGTGATGATCCCGCGCTCTCGGACAATCCCCGTCCTGAGGCTTCGTTGATCATTTTGCAGATCCGTCAGACGCCAGATAATGTCGTCTCGTTCGACGATCTGATAAGTCTCGAACGATGCTGGGAGAAGGCCATCATTGTCATCGATGTTCTTCCGTTTGATCTGCCCGTAGCTTAGCGACAGAAGGTTATCCTCCTGCATCCCCGTATTGCTCTCATCTCGTTCTTGCACGAGAGCGAAGAGCGGATTCCGCTCCCAATGGTTGGGCACCGCACCCAACCACGGCACCCCACTGTCCTTGTATTCTGCATAGGCCGGAAAGCTCACGCCGCCAGCTCCGTCAGCATCGCCTGAATGCGTGCGGTCACCCCGGCAAGCTCGGCGTCGATCTCGGCCAGCGAGCGCGGCGGTTCGAACACATAGAAATGCCGGCTGAACGGGATCTCGTAGCCGACCTTGGTCTTCTCGTGATCGATCCAGGCATCCGGCGCGTGGGGTTTCACTTCGCGCGCGAAGTAGGTTTCCACGTCCTCGGTCAGCGGCACGTTCTCAGTATCGCGCAAGGCGCTGTCGGGCTGTAGCTTGCCCTTGGCCTTGCCCTTCTGGCCCAGCAACGGCTTGCCGTTCTCGTCCCGTAAGGGCCGCTCCACGGTGATGGTGCGATAGCCGAAGCTCTCGTTGGCAAAGATGCGCGAAAGCGGCGCGAGCTTCACCTTGCCGCCTTCCGGCGCGGCAGGCGGAGCTTCGCCCGCGATCACGATCTCGCGCGCGACTTCCTTGCCGCCTGCGTCCAGCACCGTCGCCAGCTCTGCCTCGACGAAGGCGCCGAACAGGCGGGTGACGTCCGCGATATGCCCCTCGCCCATCTCCTTGCGCTTCGAGCCGAGGGACTTGCGCATCTTCTGAGAGAAGCTGCTGGCATCGATCAGCTGCACCTTGCCAGTGCGCGCCTTGGGCTTCTTGTTGGAGAGAATCCAGACGTAGGTGGCGATCCCGGTGTTGTAGAACATGTCGGTCGGCAACGCGATGATCGCCTCGACCAGATCGCTTTCCAGCACATGGCGCCGGATCTCGCTCTCCCCGCTGCCCGCGCCGCCGGTGAACAGCGGCGAGCCATTGAGCACGATGCCGAAGCGGCAACCGCCCTCGGTCCAGGGCCGCATCTTGGAGAGCAGGTGCATCAGGAACAGCAGCGATCCATCCGACACGCGCGGCAGGCCGGGGCCGAAGCGGCCGGCATGGCCAAGGCGCTGATGCTCATCCTGCACCGCCTTCTGGACTTTCTTCCATTCCACCCCGAACGGCGGGTTGGAGAGCATGTAGTCGAAGGTCTGGCCGGGGTGGCCATCATCGGAGAGCGTGTTGCCCTGCACGATGCGACTGATGTCCTGCCCCTTGATCAGCATGTCTGCCTTGCAGATCGCGTAGGATTCGGGGTTCAGCTCCTGCCCCGACATGGTGAGCTGGGCGCCGGGGTTGTGTTCGTGGAGGTATTCGCCGGCGATGGAGAGCATGCCGCCGGTGCCCGCGGTGGGATCGTAGATCGAGCGGACGACGCCGGGGTTGGACAGCACATCGTCATCCTCCACGAACAGGAGGTTGACCATCAGGCGGATGACTTCGCGCGGGGTGAAGTGCTCACCCGCCGTCTCGTTGCTGATTTCCGCGAACTTGCGGATGAGCTCCTCAAAGACGAGGCCCATCTGGTTGTTGTCGACCCGGCTGGGGTGAAGGTCGATCCCGGCGAAGCGCTCGGTCACCTGATAGAGTAGGCCGTTCTTCGCGAGGCGATCGATCTGCGCGCCGAACTCGAACTGATCGAAGATGTCGCGCACTTCGGGCGAGAAGCCCTGGACGTAGCTCAAGAGGTTGGTGCCGATGTTGTCCTGATCGCCGATGAGCTTGGCGAGATCGATGGTGGTGCGGTTGAAGAACCCTTGCCCCGCGGCGCGCAGCAGGAAGGGATCAGGGCGGCCGGCCTCGACTTCCTTGAGCACCGCCGCCCTGGTGGGCGCGAGAACGCAATCGAGGCGGCGCAGGACGGTGAAGGGCAGGATGACCCGGCCGTATTCAGACTGCTTGTAATCCCCGCGCAGGAGATCTGCGACGGACCAGATGAAATTGGAAAGCGATTGGTGATTCAAGGTGTTCCCCTCCGATAGGGGGATTGTGCCCGAGGGAGGCTGCGTGGGCAACGGGGAGGTCGGCTCTAATGGAAGGAGGGGTGAAATCCGAAGGCCCGGCGGATCGGAAGCATCCGCGATCTAAGGGAAAGCCAGCGATCAAAGGGGCCATGGAACGCTAAAGCGTGAAAGCCGACAAGACCCGCGACTTCACCAACCACGCGGTTCGCTGGGCAGTCGAGGTAATCGGTGGCCCATCTTATTTTACGTGGCTTTGCAAAGGGTGATCACCATGAGAATGAAGCGATGAAGATCGTTCTGGTGCTGTCCAAGCCAGACATCGCTTGAGACCTACAGATGACCGCACTTGAAAATCAGATTATTGCCGCGCTCAAGGGCAAGCCAGGCCAGAAGGCCGGTGAGTTGGCTCAGGCACTTGGAGTGGACCGTGCGCAGGTCAACAAGGCGCTCTACGGGCCGCTAAAGGGCCGCGTTGCGCAGGATCGGGCTTATCGCTGGCATATCACGGCTGCAGCGTCACGCGTCCCCTCCACACCATCTGACGATGCGACGGAGCTGGCCGACACTGATCTTGCCAAGCTCTGCCGGTATTATCTCGCATGTCTAGGTTATGACGATACTGGCGTATCGACCTTTCTGACATCCAAGTTCGGCGATCCCGACTATTTAGAGGTTCGAAGCTTACCGGCCACGCCGGATGCCCTGCAGGAATCGGAGGCCGCGAGGCGGATGCTGGGCCGCAAACGGGCCGAACAGGGACGCTATGGCCTGTATCTGGGTTATCCCACCCATATTGCGCGCCTGCGGTCGCGAAAGTCAGACTGGGAGGGGCATATGGTCGAGCCCCTTCTGCTCTTTCCAATAGAGCAAAACAGCACTGGCAATCTGATGGTCGATCTTGCCTATCCGATCATCAATCAGAAGCCCTTTCAGGCGTTCACCAACGCCGAACGGGACATGATCATGAATGAGCTGGTCCAGTTGGAGAAGGAACTTGGCATCGGCGACAGCGAAGGGCGGGCTGATATTGATGAGATCGCCATGCGGCTACAAGCGGTCAGGCCGGAATGGCCCTGGCGGGAAGAAATCGATCCCGAGGGGCTAGACACTGATCGCGTCCCAATGGCGGACCTCAGCGAGACGGGAATCTACAATCGTGCAGTGATCATCATGGCGGAGAAATCACCGTTCACGCAGGGGCTTGAAAAGGAGCTTCGTGATCTCGCCAGTCTACCGGAGCGGGATTACGTGAACACGGCGCTGGGACGTTGGCTCAAAAACCAGAAGCTTGATGAGACCGAAACCACCGTGTCAATGCCGCTGGTGCAGGTTTTGCCCATGAACTCGGAACAACGGCAAGCCGTCGCCGCTGCTTTGACCCAGCCGGTTACGATCATCACAGGGCCGCCTGGGACGGGAAAGTCGCAGGTCGTGACCAACCTGCTGATCAACGCAGCCTGGTCCGGCAAGCGCGTGCTGTTCGCCAGCAAGAACAACAAGGCGGTCGACGTTGTCGAGACCCGCGTGAATGCGCTGGGGCCACGCCCGATCCTGTTGCGGGTTGGCGCACAAGCTTATCAAGCGCGGCTGGCTGAATATATGCTGGCCTTGCTTTCAACCACGACCTCACGTTCTGAGGTTGAGGAGTTCGCAGAGGCGAAAGGCATCCACGAACGGTTGTTAGCAGAGCACACCAAGCTGGCGGATGAGACCAACCGTTTCATCGAGCTTCGGAACCGCATCGATCAATTGGAGCAGCTCGCCGAAATTGCGCGAGAGCACCTTGGCGCAGACCTGTTCGCTGCCAGCAAAGACATTGATAGGGTGGGGCTTCAGTCTCTTCTATCGGAGCTTTCGACTGCGGTCAGACGCGCTGATCGGAGTAAGGCATCTGCACCTCTGCGCATGCTCTGGCCATTCGTTCGAGGGGGCCGCTTTCGGGCACTGGCAACTACAAAGTCTGCGGTTGCATCGCAGTTTGGCGCGATTGGCGTCGCGCTACCAGCCGATCCCCGATCAGATGCGGACATAGCTGCGTTCCATAATGCGATCGATAAGAGCACGAGCCGGCTGGACGATCTGGCCAAGGCAGCCGACTATCTAGTCGCTTTGCAGGAGCTCCAGCATAGTCGATCGCTCGAGGACATCGCCAAGAGCGAACGCAAGGTTCTCGATAGCATTGCACGCCAATCGCAATCGCTCTGGAAATTGTGGCTTCGTTTGCAGCCGTCCCGGCTTTCCGTAGCAGATCGCCAGGAACTGGGAAAATATACCGCCATTCTAAAAATGGTGATGGAGGCTGGCGATCAAGGCCAGTTATCACGACAGGTTTACGCGAAATACAGCGAGATGCTCCGGAAGGTGTCTCACCTCTTGCCATGCTGGGCCGTCACTTCATTGTCCGCCCGAGGCAGGATACCATTGGAGCCGGGTATCTTCGATGTCGTTGTGTTTGACGAAGCGAGCCAATGCGACATCGCTTCCGCCCTGCCTCTGCTTTACCGCGCGAAGTCTGTAGTGATCATTGGTGACCCCAAACAGCTTTCACATATCAGCGGTCTTCAGCGTGGTCAGGATCAGGCTCTTTTGGAGAAGTATGATCTGTTGGATGGATTCCCCCATTGGGCCTATTCGCACCAATCCCTTTTTGGCCTTGGCGCCACGCAGGTTGCAGGTGCCGGCGTTGTTAGTCTGGTCGATCACCACCGATCACATTCGGACATAATCTCGTTTTCGAACAAGGAGTTTTATGAGGAGCGGCTGCGCGTAGCGACACGCTATGATGACCTGAAGTCGCCTAACAGGGCCGAACCAGGAATCCGCTGGGTCGATGTTAGGGGCTTGGCATCCCGCCCTGCCGCAGGCGGAGCGGTAAACACGATCGAGGCGAAGGCTGTTGTCGAGGTCATGCGGGATCTTGTCTTGAAGAACGGCTACCGGGGCAGCCTAGGGGTGGTGACGCCATTCCGTGCGCAAGCCAACATGATCACGCAGCTTGTGAATCAGGACAAGGCATTGCTCGCCGAACTGGTTACGCGCGGCTTTCTTGCTGATACGGTGCACAAATTCCAAGGTGATGAGCGGGACGTTATGTTGTTCTCGCCGGTTGTCGCTGGTGGTCTACCAGCCGGCGCGCAGGGTTTCCTTCGGTCGAATGGGAATCTGTTCAATGTCGCCATAACGCGCGCCCGCGCTCAGCTTATCGTGGTTGGTGATCGAGCGGCCTGTTCATCGTGTGATATTGGCTATCTCGCACGTTTCGCCAGCTATGCAGCATCGCTGGAGCATGCGACTGCAGTGGAGGTCGACGCCAGACAGAGCCAGCTTGGCGCAGCCTATCCACAGATTGCCCGGCCCGAGATGGTGTCAGACTGGGAGCGGGAATTTTATGTCGCAGCCTATTCAGCTGGTATTTCATTGATCCCGCAATACGCTATTGAAAAGTATGTCGTTGATTTTCTTCTAACCTTTGGCCAACGCTCCCTTGCGATCGAAATCGACGGCGAACGGTATCACAGAAATTGGACTGGAGAGCTTTGCCGCCGTGATCAGATACGAAATCAGAGACTTATCGAACTTGGATATGATGTGATGCGTTTCTGGGTCTATGAAGTCAGGGATGATTTGGGCGGATGTCTAGCAAGGATCAAGCAGTGGCAGGATGGAGAATGAAGTTGTCCCGCAGTGCTGATAGGCCAACGGTTTGTAGCAGCAAAGTTTTAGCCAGTATGGCTGGCCACACAGCCAGCAAAAATGAACGCGGGGGTGCCCGACATCGCACCGCAGGCAGTGCACCTACCCTGTAATCAAGCGCAACAACCCGACAGAGCTACAATTTCAGCTGGGGCAATGATGGGGACAATAATAGCCGGATTGGTGAACGCTCAGAAGCTATCCTCGTCGCCGTCCTCAGGGTCTGAAAACGTGTTGTTTGCCGGGTTCCAAAAGACCTGTTTCCAATCTTGGCCTGTTGGTTCAATTTGATCGTGTGGCACCCACGAAACACCATCATCTCTGTTTTTGTAACGATACATTAGGAGCTTGGTGTCGCCCATGTCGAGGAACTGCACGCCAAGTAGCTCTCGCTCAACGAGCGTGCCATTGATTCGAACACTGACCAAGCTACCGGGTTCGTAGACGACCAACTCGCCATCGGGTGCGACCAAATGGCCTCCAGCAGGCATGGTGCCCTCCTGCAAGCTACCATGCCAGTCCATCAACTTATCCACGACGTCTGCGGAGATTAGGGCTTCATTACCAGCCATCGCCGCCGCCTTGTTCAACCGATCCAAGAACTCGCCAAAGTCCTCGAAGAGCGATTCGGTAAGCCGCAAGCCTCCATATATGCTGTCGTAGATCACAACGGTGTCGGTTGCACGCCGGGGAACGCCGTTTTGATAGAATGCAATATTGGAGTGCGAGTCGTCGATGTCCGTCGGAGCTATGCTTTTCTCCCGAAGGATCATCTGCCGAAGCGCATCCGATACTGCTTTCCTGACTTGCGCCTGAGGACCGCTTCCGGAGAACCAAGGGTCCCTGATTTGCAGGACGACGCCCGTGGTGCTGAACTCACGCTGCTTCTTGCTCATGCGTGGATCTTTCGTGCGGAGATCCTTGTAGAGAAAGGAGTTCCCACCGATCTGGTAACCCAGCACGGCTTCGTTCACTTGAAGTGAAACCTCGGCGATAAGGCCTCGTTCGCCTGACAGAATCCTGTTTGAAACCACCTCCTCCGAAGAGGCGCCTACGTTCACGCTTTTGTGTAAGATGGGCCGCGTGATCGCCGGGTTCTTGGCGTCGTAGAGGCGAATGGAACGGTCGAAGGCGTTCGACTTCCATTCCGACACCTTCATCGGGCGCTTCAAGTGGAGGTAGGTTGCCCCCGGATAGGCTTCGCGGATAGCTTGGTTCAATGCGATGTCGCCAATCTCTTCGGCGTTGCCGCGTGCACTCTCCTTGAGCTTGTAATTCGGTTCACCCACCTGCCTGAGCGGATAGTTATAGTGCGGCGAGTTCGCCCCGATTTGGGCAATCAGTTCAAACTCCTTAGGGCGACGAATGGAAGGCTTGGCTACCTCGTAGACCTTCTCGAAAGAATCGGGCCAAATTACACCCGGAGGAATCTTCGCATCACTGAATCCAAGCTGGTCGGACTCGTCCATCAAGCAACGGGCGTGGGCAAACTGGATGAACCGATTGTCGAGGTAAAGATAAGACGGCTCAACCGATCCCTCGAAATACTCTTGAAAGCTTGAACCCAACTGGGTGAATGCATGCCGAGGCGCAACGACCGCAAACACGCCTTCAGACGCGCGCCCCACACGACCCAGCCTCTGGCGGAATGCCTTCTTCGACTGTGGAACGCCTAGGTTGATGCCAACGGTAAAGCCGCTGACATCAATTCCGACCTCCAAAGCAGATGTTGAGACGATCCCTCTAAGCAGGCCCTTCCGCAGTTTGCGTTCGATCTCGGCTCGGTCCTTCCCCTCGTATCCGCTGCGGTATGGCAAAATATCATCGCGATCGATCACTCGGGTGACCCGCTCGACCCCTTGCCGGGAATTGTGAAAGGCGATGAAGGTGTCTGTCGTCGCGTAACCAATCTCGTTGATGATGTCTTGAAGCATGCCTTCCGCCGGTCCGCCGATGTCTGGACCGTCAATGTGCAGTAGCGTGCGGGCATGGCTTGGTGAGCCATCGTCGGCCTCATCGACTGCGACAAAAGGCCAACCAGTCAGGCCCGCCATATGCTTTACTGGGCTGTGAATGGTCGCCGTAGCCGCGATGATTTGGAGTTGCGTGCGCGAGCCAAGGTCCTTTGCTGCCCGGTTCCGAGCGACCATGAACCGACGCATGAGGTATGCGACATTGCTGCCGAAAACTGATTCATAAACGTGAGCCTCGTCGATGACGAGATACCGTAGGTTGCCTAGGAACTGCTTGAACAAAGGGGCGGACACCTGCCGCATGAACCAAGCTTGGAGCAGGTCCGGCGTCATGGCTACGATGCGTGCGTGCTGAAGTGCCTCATACCTCTCCTCGGACGGGACGTTTCCGTGAAGTTCGGCCACGGCATGGGCGGGAAAGCCGAGTGCCTGAGCCATCTCCCGCCATCGGGAAAGCTGGTCCGATAGAAGCGCCTTCAATGGGTAGATGACGAGTGCTACGCCGTTGCCCTCCAAGAGTTCGCGCATGATCGGCAGCTGGAAGATGAGCGATTTGCCCGACGCAGTGCCGGTCGCCACCACGACATTTCGCCCCTCATCGATGTGCTGGAGAGCAACCGCCTGGTGGTTCCAGACCGTATCCGCCTGGCCGTGCTTGGCGAATAACCACTCCTTCAAGGCTCCTTGGTTGAACGCGGCGGGGGTGGCAGCGACACGCTCAGGCCTGGCGGGGACGTCCACCCGCTCAACAACTGTTAGCTTGCCGCTCTCGCAGAGTGCGTCGAACGCGTCTTTGATCCTCACTGCCGCCCCGTGCATCGCATCAATCCCCCTTTGGGTTCGCAAACATCGAGGCGGTGGACGGCTTCCCACCTGTTGCTTCGCCTCTTAGCTTTTCGAGTTCGCGATTAATATCTTCTAAATTATTACTGTTTAGCTTCAGGATCACGGTCGTTCCATTCAGATGGGTAGCAACTGTTGCAACGCCGCCCTTCGACCAAGTTCTCGCAAGCGATCCGGAAGCGATCAAGAGCGAGCCGGCACTGGCTACGCACAGCCCTTTCACCATGTAGAGTCCGTATCCGCTGTTAGCCCAGACGCTGCGGGAAGACGGCTTCCGCCAGGTCTTGGACGACACGCCGGGCCGCACGGCCAAATCCAGTGCTTGGTCGTCGTCAACGCTTCCTATCTTGGGGCTAGAGGAAAGCGATTTGGCTAGGCCAATTCCCCGGTCAGTGATGGCGATCTCCGCTTCCCCGGTTCTGGGCCAATACTGAGCGGCATAAGTGAGGTCGTTCGAAGCGCTATGCTCCACGACATTCCGGATCATTTCCCGAATGGCGTAGGCCAGCGTTTGAAACGCAGGCACATCGCGGGACTGGAGGAGCAACTCGACCATATCTTCGCTCAATCGCTGAACGGTCTCTCCATGATGCTCCATCTGCTCGATGGCTGCGTCCTTGATCTCGTCCACAATCAGGGAACTTATAGGGATGAACCTATCGCTGGTGTGAGCGGCACTTACCTCATTGCCGAACTTCAAGCCAAATGACCTGAAGAAACCGGCATGCGCAGCATATGTGAGCTTTTTGTGGTTCAACGCCTTGCGCCGTATTTCAGGGTGCTCCTCGCAAAATTGGCGAAGAGCGGCACTCACGGCGATCATCCATCCTGGCGTAGTGAAATTCACTTTCCCGAAGTCGAAGTGGACCTCGTCGACGCCGTTGATGGAAGCCAAATCGGCGCTGAACCTATGAAAAGATTGCCGCGAGTCAGGCACATCAACCACAATCATGTTCCTCGCGTCCATTAGATGTCCCACTTCGGCAAGCTGCGCGCGGGCTTGCCGTTGACCACGCAGTCGTAGGCTTCGAGCGGGGCGCAGTTGATGGTGATGTTGCCATTGAAGATTGTGGTGGTCTTGTCGGCGTTGCGACGCTTGCCGCCAAACTTCATCTTCTCCACGCGGTAGAACTTCTCGGTGTTCGAGGTGTGGGCCAGCCGCAAGTCTACCCTGCAGGATAGTGACGGTGCAGTCACCGCAGCAAGATCCGATTGCCATCAACGTGCCGGAAGGCCTTCGAGCGGCAGGTTAGTAGTATGACCTGCATGCGCTGCGCCGCTTCCTGCAGGATGTCGGTCATCGTCTCAAGGCGCTCGTCGTCGGAGTAAACGAGCGGATCGTCCAGGATGAGGGAAATCGGTTTCCCGTCTTCGAGCAGGAGGTCTGCGAATGCGAGACGCGTCAGGATTGCGAGCTGTTCCTGCGTGCCTCTGCTCAGGCTGCCACAGGACTCGTCTACGCCAGCGCGCGACACTCCAGCCAGCCCGAACTCCTCATTGAATGACAGATCGCTGCCTGGAAGCAGTCGCTCTACGTAGCGTGCAGCGTGCCGGGTGACAGGAGCAAGAAAGGTGCGGGAGGCATCACTTGCAGCGTCGGTGAGCGCCTTCCGCAGCACCTCAAGCGTATCAGCCTCGTGCCGGAGGCGAACCAAGGCCGAGTTGGCAGCGAGTTCCTCTTCCTTCGCCTCCGCGACGCGGCCTGCCGGACCGACAATACCCTCGCGTGCGATGGTTGCCTCAAGCGAGGCGATGCGGCCGGTCAGATCTAGACGTTCCTCTCCGGCGCGGGTCGTCGCGCGGTCGATGTTAACAAGTCTCCGCTTAATGCCCTCGATGTCGAAAGCCTTCGCGGCCTTGCGCGCTAGTTCGAGCAGCTCAAGCTTCGCAGCCCTGTCGCGCTCGAGTTCCAGTAGCGCAGCCTCCAGACTGGCTCGGTCCGTGTCCTCAAGCACGGTGCTCAGGTTCGCGTTGGCGGCTTCGAGTTCCCGCGTGGCAGCGGTAAGGTCGGCCGTCGCGATGGCAAGGACGTTTTCTGCCTTCGCGAGGACAGACCTGCTCTCGTCGTGTGTGGCGACAGCGGCGGCCTCAGCGAGCCTCGCGCTTGTCATCGCAGCCTCATGAGCGTCCAAATCGTCATCGGGGGCAGCGAGTTCTTGAGCTGACTCGCCAAGTTCTGCGACGAAGGCGCGGAGCGCGTCGGCTCCAGGGGCGAGCCCAATCGTCGGATCTCCCGGACAGGCCGCGGCGATCTGTGCATGGAGCGCGACGAGTTCACGCCTTGCCGATGCTGCGCGTTCATTGCGCGCGACCCCCGCTGAGTGGGATGCGACACCGATGGCGCGAAGACTCGCGGCGAGTTCCTCCTTAGCTGCGGAGAGGTCGGCCTCCACAGAGCGGCTGGATGACTGTGGCGGCCGGACCACGACACTGCCCGCAGAGCCAATCTCGAAACGAGTAGGGGACAGGACATCCACACTGCTCGCATCACTTGGCGCGCCGTCGATGCGGAGCTCGACTCCGACTGCGAGTTCAATATCTACCTTTATTGCGCCAGCTTCAAATCTTGCCAGCGCGGAGACTTCAGCTCGTTCAAGCTGTGCCACCTTCGCCAAGGCCGCGTCGTCTACGGCCAGCGCTGCCTCCGTCTGCAACGATCGCTCTCGCTCCTCGAGTGCTCCAAGCGCGTGCCGGGCGTCGATCGCTCGGCGAGCAGCTGCAGCAACCGTAAATGCGCGCCATCGACCTCGTGCTGTGTTCAAATCTGCTTCGCGTTGCTCGCGTGCCTTCCGTTTGTCGTCGAGTGCAGCACGCCGGCATTTCTCCTCCGCCACCGCGGCGTCGACGGCTGCCTGAGCTTCTCGTTTACTGCACTGGCAATTCTTGATATCCTCCTCCGAGCTGGCGATGCGGGCCTCGGCGGTCGCGAGCCTCTCAAGACGAGCGGTTGCCGTTTTTGCGAGCTCCTCCGCGTGCCCGTGCTCCGCCTCAGCAGTGGCGAGCCGCAACGAAGCAGTCTCAGCGAGCTTCAGGTCGCTCTCTAGCCTGCGGCGTTGCTCGCCGGTCTCGGGATCTGCAATATCCCGCTCAACGATCCGGAGCCGTGCCTTTGCGCCATCTAGGTCGTTGAGCGCTTGCTCGTAATCGCGGTAGGCGCTGTCGGCCTGCTGTCGAGCCGTGTTGGCGGATGCAAGTCTAGCCTCCGCCGCGGCAAGCTCGCCACGTGACTTTCCGGTCGCTGGTGTCCGGAGGGCGGCATAGGCGGTCTCCACGCTGGTGCGGATCGCATCGAAGCGGCGACCTCCGGTCACGGCTCCAACCTCGGCTTCTAGCACGCCGCGCACTGTGTCACGCACTATGCGGTTAGGGCTTTCGACCGCCAGGGCGCTCATCTGCTCGACCCAGAGCATGCCAAACGGCCCTCTTGTTTCAGGATCGCTGCCGCGGTTGTTGCCGCGCTCGAAACCGAGCAGTTCCTGAAGTGCCTCCTCAGCCGCGTCGCTTTCACGTCGACCGCCGCCGCCGGTCAAGCGGACATAGGCCGACTTCATAAACTGCTTCTCAAGTAACCACGGTTGCTCCCGAAGGGTAAATTCAACTGCCACACGTGGCGCGACGTCGTCGCCGATTGGCACGTAGGACCGCACCAGCTCCGTCTTCGCAGAATGTCGTATGAAGAATGCGGCTCGAAGTGCTTCAAGAAGGGTCGATTTACCTGTCTCGTTCGGCTCGACGACGACGTTAAAGCCGTCGGTGAAGCCGTCGATTCGGACCGGATCACGGAACTTGCGGAAGTTGGCGATCTCGAGTGACCTGATGATCATGCGGCTGTCTCCGCATCATGACGCATGACCTCGACGTAGAGCCGCTCCAATGCGGTCGCCGCGATGGCAGCGTCTGGGCCGCCACCATCGGCACGTGCTTGCAAGGACGCCGCTGCACCAGCGAGCGCGCCTTGCACGTCAATCCGTGCGACGTCCTCTCGGGAGGGCCTCGCGATCAGTCCGCCTGCATCGAGATCGAGATGTCGCAGCTCGTGTGCGACCCTGCCCTCAAGTTCGGACATGATCGCTACGCGCTCAGACAGACTCGCGACCCCGAACAACTTGAGATTTAGCAGAACGTTAGCTGGATGCGCTTCCGACCGGAGCTCGCCTATCTCCCGTTGCAGATCCTCGGCGCCTGAGACCTCCCAGCGACGCGAAAGCCAGCGGAATCGGCCCGTCTCGACGCGTTCAAGTGCTGGGGCATCACCCTGCCGGACGTCCACCGCGATGCATGCTCCAGGCTCGTCGCGACCAAAGCGGTCGGTCTCTGGCGTGCCGCTGTAGGCAGTGCGGTCACCAACTGGTAGATAGCCGTGCCAGTCGCCTAGAGCGAGATAATCGAGCCCAGCTGAGCGGGCCCGGTCGGGCGGGATGAGGTTTGCGCTCTCGCCTGTGGCCCCGAACTCTGTGATTGAGCCGTGCGCCATACCAATGCGTAGCGCTCCTGGTGGCGTCGGCATATCGACCATGGCCGAAGTAGGGTCCGAGGTGGTTTTTCGGTGCTCTAGCGGCGCTGGTAGCAACCACGCGTCCTCAGTCAGCTCGACAGGCTCCGACTTATCGACGATGCGGACACTGGCGGGAGCAAGCCGACGGACCCGGCTCCAAAGTCCGCCTGGACGGGCATGGTCGTGGTTGCCCGGCATAAGCCACCAAGTGACGTCAGCTCGCTCCATCCGAGACAACGCTTGCATGACGACACGGTCGCCTGGGTCAATGTTGTCGAAGATGTCTCCGGCCGCCAGGATGTGCGCGGCACCACGGTCAGCTGCGACCGCAGCGATCCGGTCGATCGCGTCAAGGCGCGCCTCGGAGAGTGCACCCGATACTTCCTTGGGGAAGCGCCCAAACGGCTTACCTAGTTGCCAGTCGGCCGTGTGGATGATCTTTAATCTTGCCACGAGATGCTCCGGCTTGGTGTTCGATCCAGCCTTAGTGGTCTGTTCTGCACTTCGAGCTATACCTACAACGGTTTAGCTGCAGCACAATCCTTAGTTAGTTTACCTAGCTGCTCGGCAAGCATGTGGTGCCAAATCGTCTCAATCATAAACTTCAGCGTTGATAACTTCGCCCAGCTGTTGCGCTCCGCCGACCTTCTCCTTCCAAATGCACAGACGATTGACGGGGAAGTGGCCGTCGCATTCCGCAACACGTTTGCGAGTTGGCTGGACGAGCTGCAACTTTCGAAACCTCTCTCTTGTTGTCAGGATGGCGCATGAGGACATGCGCATTCGCAATGCTATTCTCGAGAAGTAACTGATCCTCCTTCACTTAGAGTGTAGGGGTGAGCCGCAAGCCTGAGGTCCCAACGACAACGACTAATCTGACCTCGCGGGAGCCATAGGCGGCTTTGATCGCATCCGATTTCGCTCTGCATGTTCGATAGCTCGCCCACAGCGGCCTTTAAAACAGCGCCGCTCCGCCGCACCGCCGTTTTGCAAGTTGAGAGATGTCGGGCTGTGCGATGCGGCAAACAGAAGTTGGCTTTAAGAATTAAAAGAGTTGATCTAATGATATGCGTATATTTACTGACATCAAGTTGCTGCAGAGGATGGGCATATACGCCAACCGAGGGGCTCGCTCGCCTTAGCTCCAGTTCCGGCCGTTCAATTTGATCTACGGATAGAACGGATCAGGGAAGAGCACGCTGTCGCGTATGTTCGCAAGCCTAGAAGCAGGTGTGCCCCACCCCAAACTTCCTAACGGTGGGGCCTTCGAGGCGGCAATGGACGACGGGTCGGCGTTCGGTTAGCCATCACGTCAAACAGCGGCACTTGTGAACGACTGTTCCTAGATGCTTGCCTATGAACGCGGTCTTCACCGGACGGATACACTGGAGAGCACCGCGCACCGTTCGCTCTATCGCCATGTCCCCTGAAATCCGCAGACCCGGCGGATCGGCAGCATCCGGGTGATTGGGCGGCTGGCGTGGTAGGACTTCCATCTTCACTCTGGTAAGCTAGGCGGCTTCTGCTTTCCGCGTATGAAGCGATCGCCGGCGGTCACTGGCAGCGGGACTCGCTTAGCTGGTGATCCAAGGGTGAAGCAATGGCTAACGAAGCCGTCATGCGTTCGCTCATTGATTCCATCGGTGCAATGGTCGCCTTCTGGGACTTTGCGGTCATGCTAGACGACGCTATAGTAGGGCAGTCCTCCCTAAAACCAGCCATTGTGATCTCGCTGGGGAACCCAGCACGTTGAATGATGATTACCGTTTTCGATCTCTATCAGCCGCTTGATGATTTTGAGAAGAGAGACAGTATGGTGAATTTTCATCGGACTTTGGCCGACATAGAATCGAGCCAGACTGTCAAGCCAAGATCGGTATAGCCTGCATGCGTGCCTTAGCGAACGACACTACCATTCCGATCATCTACACGATCCTAAGTATGTGCAGTGACGATCAATTAGCGCCTTTGGTCGACACGCTCACGCAGACGCCCCTCAGCATACTTAAGATTTGCCGGGCCTATGAACGGCACGCTCCTGATCACAGTCGCTACACAGATCAGATCGGCGATGAAATTTACCGCCTCGGCCAGAAGGCACTGAATATCACGGATGGAAGCCGTCCCTCGTATCAACGCATGATAGCCGCGCTATGCAAACACCTTGGGTTGCCAGCCCAAGAGGACGATTTGGACGACAACGAGACGACTCTACTGAACCTCTTTACCTCGCAACGGCTCTCGTCGATTAGGGCGGATAATCAGCAAGCGGCCGTAAACGAGGCTCGTCATGCAGTTGCCGCAGGCGCTAACAGCTTTTTTGGCGCCGCTGAATGGCCCCCTCTAGCCGCCTGCCTTTTACAAATCGCGTTCCTCCGCTGGAGGCATAGTGAATTTGCGCGCGCAAATAAGGTAACCACGAAGGCAAGTTCGACACCCGCAGATGCAAGTCACTCCGATGCTTTGGTCATCTGCAACGATAAAGGAAACCCTGTCCTAACGATTGCCCAGATCAACCCCTCGGATGTGGACGCTGGATGGCGCAAGGTAACCAAGGATGATAGCGGGATTAGCTGGTTAAACCCTCTTCTGCAGGCTGTCCCTAGCACGGCGACGGCCGTTGAGGTTGGAACTAACAATTACATGAACGTGATTATCCCAGCTGGAACCGAATTGGTTGAGAGCGTCAAGCATGGCGGCCTTATCGGCACAATCCGCAAAATCGGCACAACCAAATTCGCTGGAGCCGCCAAACTTGATGCCGGGAAGCTTTCGGCGCTGGCCACTTCCGGTGCCGCTCTTAATATTGCGTCTGCTTTGCTGGCCCAAAAGCATCTCGCCGACATCAGCCAGAAGCTTTCGGAGATTAAGGAAGCCATTGAGGATGTTGCTGCGTTCCAAAGGAATGAGCGTCGGTCGGTTTTGACAGGGTCGATTCGCTATTTTGAGCAGATTGCCCGTTCTGTTCTGTCCGGAGAACTCTCGGATGAAGTGGTTCACGCTATAGAAATGCACGAAACCAAGCTGCTGGAGGTGCAGGACCATCTGGCCATCGACATCCGTAGCCAAACCGAAGCCCTTAAGACCCTGAAGAATGAAGAGTGGGTCGGACAGGGTAAATATATCAAGGCGCTGGGTGAACAGCAGGCAACGCTCGAAAAGCTCTATCGTGAAATGCTATTATGCCTGCGCGCGCGCGCTTGTGGTTGGCAACTCCTCTCTGCATTTCCTGGCCGAGAACAACGTAAAGTAGATCGACTTCAGGATATTAGAGCCTCGGCACTTGCCCTGCTTCCGCAGGGCGAGACAGCCGTTGCGATGGACCAGCTCCTCCGAGACAAAATCAAAGCCGTCACCAGCGCGGCAGAGCGCTCCAAAATTCTCCTGAACGAGAACGCCCTGTTGAACCGCATCTCGGCCCAAAGCACGATTGTGCTCGATAGTCTCGAAACAATTGGCATGGATATCTCCAACCACAGCACCCCCCTCTCGATAGATTTGAAGATTGAAGATGGGGTCATCGTAGCAACGCGAATGCGTTGAGCTTTTAACAGCTGCTCGCATTTACGAGGATCAATATTCGCATGGTTGGAAGTCCGGCTGTCGATTTTCTGACCGCGTTATGGTAGATGTGGGCAAGATCAGACAGTCTCAGCGCAGCAACGGACTATCCTAACCTGGTCGTCTATCGCCATGTCTCCTGAAATCCGCGGCCCCGACGGATAGGCAGCATCCGGGTGATGGGTTGGCTGGCGTGGTATGACTTCCACATACCCTCTGGTAAACTGTGCGCGCCCGGTCGCAGCGTTTGAGTTGCTCACCGGTGATCACTGACTGCGGATCTCGCTCGTTGCGGCGTGGTTGGTCGTTGACCGCTACCTCGCCGAGGCAGTGCCCCAACCAGTCGATCATGATTGATAAACGAGTCGCTTTTAGATCACGTTTGCATCATATCATGATCTATAAAGGGCACTGGGTATCGATCATGCGGTGGAACTGGGAACATTCGGACTGGCCGCGCTTCAGCTATGACGCTGAGGCGTTGCGCCCTGCCGAGGAGCGCTTCCTGCGCGGCTCCGGGGTCATCGTAGGCGCGCTGCTGCATGTCGATGATGCCGAGAAGCAGTCCCTGACGATCGACCTCATCGCGCAGGAGACGATCGACAGCTCGGCGATCGAAGGCGAGATCCTCGATAGGGCGAGCGTGCAGTCGTCCTTGGCAAGGCATCTCGGCTTTAAGGCGGACCGCCGCCGTGCGAGCGCTGCTGAAGCTGGGGCAGCAGAGCTTATGGCCGACGTGTGGCGCACTTACGTCGGCGAACTCACCGATGCGGTGCTGTTTCGGTGGCACACGATGCTCATGGCGGGGCGCAGGGACATTGGCGCCGTTGGAGCCTGGCGCAACGATCCAGAACCCATGCAGATCGTCTCAGGGGCCCTTCATGCGCCCAAGGTGCACTTCGAAGCCCCACCCTCCGAGCGCGTTGCAGGCGAGATGGCAGCGTTCCTCGCGTGGTTCAACGATACCGCACCAGCCGGACCCTCACCCTTGCCTGCGATCACGCGCGCGGGGATTGCGCACTTGTGGTTCGAGAGCATCCACCCGTTCGAGGATGGCAATGGCCGTATCGGCCGTGCGGTGGCCGAGAAGGCGCTGGCGCAGGCCATCGAGGGCCCGAGCCTCACTGCGCTCGCCGAGACTATCAAGCTGCATCACAGGGACTACAATGCCGAACTGGCCGCAGCCAGCCAGACGATGGAGATCGATGGATGGCTCTCCTGGTTCGCCAGGATCGCTCTGGAAGCGCAGCAGCGCACCCATGCGCGTGTTCATCACCTCATCGCGAAGACGCGTCTTCTTGACCGTTTACGGGGCAAATTGAACGATCGCCAGGAACGTGCCCTGCTGCGCATGTTCGCTGAGGGACCTGATAGTTTCAAGGGCGGCCTCAGCGCCGGGAACTACCGAACGATCACCGGAGCCTTGAGCGCGACCGCAACGCGCGATCTCGCAGAGTTGGTCGAGCTTGGAGCATTGCGACGGGAAGGCGAGCTGAAGGGGACGCGCTATTATCTGGCGATCGAGGCCGGACCGGATGTTCACTTCCCCAACGGAATCGGCCCTGTTTGAGGGCTGTATCTATGGGCAACAAAAATAGTTTCATTTGCAACTAACGGGCAAGCGCAGCGCGCGCACCTTTCGGCTCCGTGCCGACCATTTCCCACCCGACGCCAAGCGAACGTCTCGGTAGACCAACCTCATCGACAACGCATTGAGGTTCGTTCTCATGTTCAACATCTACCTTGCCACCAGTTCCTTCCTGCCAGACCCTGTGACGATCGTCGCCGAGAACCACGACGAGGCGGCACTGCTGTTCACGATCTGGCGCAGCTTCCATGTGAATGGCAACCACGTGGTCTCCGCAGAGATCACCAAGCTCACCGAAGCAGATCTCGCCCAGACACCGCAATTGGCCGAGCTGGCGTATTCGATGCAGTCGGGGATCGCGCGCTGGGTGGGGCACCATGCGGGCTGGATCGTCACGGCCCCGGAGGATCTCGAACCAGCCGGCGAGATCGCACTGCCGGAGTGTCCCGTTACGTGCTTTGCATTCGAGACACCTGATGATGGCCGAATGCTTGTCGTCGCCGAGACCCTGGAGCGCGCGATCGCGACCCTCCACCTCTACTCGCTCGACCAGAACGGCTGGGACGCTGAGTATAGCTCGGTCAAGGAGGTCTCACCCTGGGCACTCATCGGCCCCATGGTGACGCTCCGTGAGGAGATGTTCGAGGGCAAGACAGGTATCGCTGCGGAGTGTGAGGATTCGTTCTGGCGGCTGTTCGCCGCCGACTACACACCGCCGCTGCGGAAGCGGGACGGGAGCGTGCGGTAACGGAAGTCAGAGAGGCAAGCTGTCACGGCCAAAGTATGACCATCCCCGTCATTCTCCGCCGCCGGTCGATCATTACACACACCGAGGAAGTGACGTTAGTCCGCTCATCACTTCACCTCCGGGAGCAAGGATGAGACCCCACGTTGTTTTCTCCGAGGAAGCAGTGCGGAGTCGAGAAGCGCAGAGAGCGCACGTTCCAGTTCGAACAAAGCCTCGACGCTAGATCCTTGGATGGAGTGAGGGGGATAACACTGAACTCCCTCACTTGTGGAGATATCGATATGATATCTCTCCAAGAAGTGGGGTGACAGATTTCTAGCTCCTGATTTCCTTGTTTTTCTGAGATTTTTTCCTGAAACTCTCTCTCCATCACAAAACAAATTGCTCCCGGTGTTGGATGAAAATCTAGAGGGTAGCGATCAAATTTGCGACCGGTGTGACGCGACGATTTCTAGGGGGTTAGCAAACGTCCTTGAACTCGCGAGAGGGAACGAATGCCGGCCAGATAGGTTCGCCATCCAACAGCCGCCTCTCAAAGTCTGCAATGCGGTTCAGGTCCTTGCTCACACGTGTCACTAGCGCATCAAAGGTCCCTCGGGCCTGTTCTGGCTTGGTGTCCAAGATCCACCGCGCGACATGTGTCGCGCCGTGCTTCTGCTTCTGAGCCTTCAGGAGTTCGCGTCCAAACCACGACCGCCCAAGGTCTACTAGTGACTGCTTCGGCAGTTTAGCAAGATAGGGGGGTGATCTCGTAATCTGCGCTTGGTCCCACAGCGCTTTGAGACGCATTAAGCGAGCGTTCAGTGCCACTGACAGATCTCGGACATGCGCTTCGTCAAGTTCACCGGTGGAGAGTTGCTTGCGCCTCTGGGATCGCTTCTTATCGCTCGCTCGCGCACGCTCCTCTTCGGCCCTCGCATGATAATGCTCTGCCACACGCTGGTCGTTCACGCTTGTGAATGAAACCTTCTCGGCTTCGAGCGCCAAAACACGAAAAATGCTGCCAGAGAGATTGCTGTGCGGCTTTTCAGGCTTCATCTGGCGAGGGCCATCAGCCTGCATCCAGCTATCATACGCACGTTTCAAGGCTGGGATCTGCTCGATCCTATGTTGCACAATCCTTTCGCATTCCTCTTGGACGGGGCAACGGGTTTGACAACGTGAGTTCGGCAAGACACCCCGGCCTTTCACGAACTTCTTCGCATCACGATAGCGGAGTCTCGCGGTCGCGATTCCGAAGCACGGCCAGCCGATAAGGGTAGGCATGCTTAAAATATTCCCCTCCAGGCGCCCAGGGCGGAAGCTTTTTGGGAGAGCGACGCCACCAAATTTCACGCGATTGCCGCCCGGCTGCCAAGGATTCGCCGCATGAGCCCAGTATCGGACCTTTTCCTCGTAGCTCATCAACTCAAGGTCACGCATTGAGGTTGGAGTAGGTATTTTGAACATGGTCATGGTGCAAAAAATACATCGCGATATTGGAGATGAATAAACGCGCTCGGGACCTAGACGTTTTTAATACCCCTTGAGCACAACCTCGATCAGTTCGCCAATTCGACGGCGATCGGCCGCATTTAGGCGACCTCCGCTTAACCGACGAACGTCAGCAATCAGTTCAAACTCTTCGCCTTCGATCCAGTGCTTCAGCGGGTGGGCCGAGGTTGCCGCACGGCGTATCAGCTCAACCAGCTCGTCGTCCTTCACCGAGCCTGCTGGGAGCACCTGCAACACTGCTCGCATTGAAGCTGGAATGTTCGCACCCACGGAACCAAGCCCTGTGACCTCGTCGATCGCGTAGTATGCGGATGGCGCGCGCTGCTCCAGCACGGCTAGACAGAACGCGGCGCGGTCAATGCCCAGGACACTTGCGAGCTGATCTGCCCGGTCGAGCGGGATTGCCATCCGTCCGTTGCTCATATGGCTGAACACGGTCGCAGGGCGCATTTCGAGCTTGGCTGACAGGGCGCGCAAGCCACCTTTGTGGGACGCCGTATATGTCGTCAGTGCTTCGCGCAGCATCAGCGTGGCGCGAGAGTGACTGAAAGGGAGATCACTTGTGTTCATGGTCTCATCATCTTGAATTGGTTGCACTCAACGTGAATGTATGGTATATGCCATACATTCAGAGCATAATCAAATCGAAAGTTCCTCTCCCCGTGCAATCACTGCTGACCGAACCCGAAGTGGCCGACATTCTGAAAATGAGCGTTCGTTCCGTGCGGAACGCCCGCATGTCGGGAAGCCTGCCCCACCTCCGCATTGGGCGGCTCATCCGCTATCGTGCGGACGATCTCGACGCCTTTCTCGGCGCCGCGTCTGTCGCGCCCGACGTCCTTGGAGCAAAGCGAAAGCGGCATTCGTCGCGGGCGCGTCCAAACCCCAAGATCCGTCCCTTCTCCGAGCAGACGCGCTGATCGATGACGGTCTACAAGAAGGGCAAATACTTCCACTACGACTTCCAGTTCCGCGGCGTTCGCTACAGCGGCAGCACCGGATGCACGACAAAACGGAAGGCCGAGGAGTTCGAGAAGCGCACGCGGGAGGACGCCGCCATCCCTTCCAAGCAGCGTCCCTCTATCACTGTCGACGAAGCGTGCGGGCTCTATCGTGAGAGGGTTGAAGATCAGCCCTCGTGGCCCACGACCCGCTACATCCTCTCGGCGATGGTCAAGGGGCTGGGCGCCAACCGGCTCCTGGCTGACATCAGCCAGCGTGACCTTCAGGTCTACGTTGCCTTGCGGCGCAAAGGGCGCAAGCCGTCAACGATCAACCGCGAGATCGACGTGGCGCGGGCAGTCTGGGCATACGCTGACAAGACATGCTTCGATGTTGGCGAAAGACCCGACTGGCGCAGCCTCAAACTGAAGGAAGGCGCGCGACCGGATCGGGAACTCAGCGAAGACGAGGAGTGCCGACTCTTCGCAGAGCTGCGCACTGATGTGCGCGACGCGGTGGACTTCCTGCTGAAGTCAGGCTGGCGCCGGAACGAGGTGCTGAACCTGCGGAGGGCAGACTGCGACCTGACGCACCGCGTGGCCACGACACGGATCAAGGGGGGAGACATTGTGCGGCGACCGCTCAACGACACGCTCGTCGCCCTGATCAGGCGCCAACCTCAGGTCGGCGAGCGTGTCTTCACCTATGTATGCCAACGCACGAGCAAGACACGAACGAAGGGCAAGCGCTACCACCTCTCTGCGACGGCATTGCGGAAGCCGTTCGAGGCGGCGCTGGAGAAGGCAAAGATCGACGGTTTCCGTCTCCACGACCTCCGCCACACTCGCGCTACGCGGATCGTGCGCAACACAGGGTCGCTTCTCTCGGCCAAGGCGGCGCTCGCGCACCGCAGCATCACGACAACGCAGCGTTATGCACATGTGCTTGACGAAGACACCCGCAAAGCTCTTGATGAGAGCGAGTCCCGAAATAGTCCCGAAGTGTCAGGGGCGAATGTCGCGTAACCCGCAGAGTTCTGCGGGTTTGGGGCACCTTGCACGTCACAGTGTAAACGAGATGCTCTACCAACTGAGCTAACCGCCCCGGCATGCCGGAAGAGGCGCTATTGCTAGGTTTTGGGTACTTCGTCAATCGGCGCTAGAGCACCCTGCGCCCGGACGGCTGCTGTTCCGGCACCTCGCCGCCTACGGTTTCGACCAGTTCTTCGGGCGAAATGGGTTTGTGGAAGGCAACGCCGGCTTCATGCCCGTTGCTCCACACCACCTGACCGAAAATCTCCTGCGCCCCCCAGCGCAGCAGCACATCGCGGCCCTGACGCGGTGGGATGGTGCGCAGGCTCACGCGCGCGCCTGTTTGCGAAAGGTCGCGCAGTTCGCCATCCATGCGGCTCGCAACGGAGATCAGGATCATCCGTTGGCCGGCAGCGACTCGCGCATAGCGGCGGCGATTGCCAAATCGGTCACTCCGGTCCTTCATTGGCGTCATCGCCCTCGCTCCTCCGACAAGCAGGCGGCGGCGAAGCGGTCGGTCATGCGGCGATCCCCAGCGACTGGCCGAATCCAAGGTCTACGCCCGCACTCACGCTCTGCAGGCACGATGCCACATCGACGCCGCGTTGGCGGATCGCCCAGTTCCGGCACCAGTCAAGCGCATCGCAGGTCTCGACGAACGCCCGCCGCTCGCTGCGATTGATCCAGCGCAGCGCCAGCGACCAATCACACAGCTTGAGCCAAAGCGCGCGCTCATTGCGGAAGCTTTGTTCGATCGCGCAGACGGCCTCCAGATAGGCATTGATCGAGATCTGGCCCGCTTCGTATTTGCCGAAGGCATCCTCCAGCGCGGCCAGCACCCTCTCATAGCGGTCGGCGTGCTGCCGGATCCGTCGCTGAAGCATTTCCATTGCGAACTGCATTGCGATCCTCATTTATCTTCAAGGTGTTAGAGCAATATTCGTGGTCGTGATGTTGAGCGTGTTGTTCAGTTGGTTGCTGAAAGTGTGCAGCGAACCGATGATGGCCACCGAGATCAGCGCGACGAGGAAACCCATCTCGATTGCGGTGGCGCCGCTCCGGTCTTCCACCAGCAACCGGTGCAGCAACCGCTTGATCATGATCTCGGAACAGGGGCGGACAGCCACTGCTCCTCCAGCGCGCCGAGCGCCTGCCAGTCTACCGCCCGGCGCGAATCGTCGCGCCGCAGCGTGGCCCACTCCAGCGCGTGCAAGGTCACCGAAATCCGCTCGGCAATGCCGATGTGGTCGGCCGGCGCCTTGAAGGTCTTCAGCGTATCGATGGCCTGATACATCCGGCCTCGCAGACCGGGCGTGACATAGCCGAAGCCATTGGCTTCCCGGATCACCCGATAAATCGCCCCGTAGCTTTCGCGCACTTCTTCCATTGCGACGCCTCCCCCGCTGATGGAGACATTGTGTAGGAGCCGCGCCTTAACCGTGCGCTTTAACGACCATCACCAAATGGACCGATGATCGAGGATACCGTGAAAGGCCCGCCGCCAAACTGAAGATGGCGCTTCACCCTACTATTTATTTATATTAAACAATGCTTTATGAGGAATTTTCGGCACTGCCATGATTGGCGCGCGCGCACAAAGGCAGCGCTTCTCCGCAGCGCCATCGCCCTGCGCAATCGTGAATCCTGCGAAATGTACGTATTAACACTCGGTCGCAGCCTCCGAACCTGACCGCGCTTGCGATCAATCCTCCCGCGACGCGCCGGCCATGGGCGCGCGAGCGCGCATGATTCTGCAGGAGACACAATTCGTCACAAATCAGACGACGGCAGGCAATCAAATGACACCATCGGAGCAGCAGCCCCATTTGCAACGGAGTCGCCCATGCTGCTTGCCTCGCTTGCTCTGTCCGCCGCCCTGCTCGCTTCCCCGCCTGCTCCCCCGTCCGCGCTTGCCCCCGCAATCGCTCACGCTGCCCCGGCGCCCTGCAATCCCGATGCGATGAAGAGCATTGCCTGCACCGCGCAGCGCCACACCCCCTCGCCGCGCGCGGCGGCATCTGTGCCGATCGCCTGCAATCCCGATCCGCTCAAGGGCGCGGCCTGCCATGCCTACGTCGCACAGGCCCGCGCCGAAACCCGCAGCAACACCGCGCGCGGTGATGAACTCGCCGCAGTGGATTGAACTGCTCATGCGGGGGGCTTGCCGCCTCCCCTGCCCCCCTCTAGGCTCGGAACACGGCCATGACTGCACCTTCCATTCTGCTGGTTGAAGACGACGTTTCGCTCCGCATGCTGACCGCACGCGCCTTGCGGGAGAACGGCTATGCCGTCCGCACGGCGGCGACTGGTGCCGAAATGTGGGTCATGCTCGAAGCCGAGCCTGCCGAACTCGTGGTCCTCGATATCATGCTCCCCGGCGCCAGCGGGATCGAACTGTTCCGCAAGCTGCGCCGCCAGAGCGATGTGCCGATCATCTTCGCCTCGGCGCGCGGCAGCGAAGAAGACCGCGTGCTCGGGCTCGAACTCGGGGCGGATGACTACATCGCCAAGCCCTATAGTGCGCGCGAGCTCATCGCGCGGATCGGCGCGGTCCTGCGGCGCGGCGGCGGCGAGGGCGTCGCCAAGGGTGACGAACGTACCAGCGAAGTCCACTTCGAAGGCTGGATCCTCTCGCTGTCGCGCCGCGAGCTGCGCTCGCCCAGCGGCGCGATGGTCGATCTCACCGGCGCCGAATTCGATCTGCTCGCCACCTTCGTCAGCCACCGCCAGCGCGTGCTCGGGCGCGAACGGCTGATCGAACTTTCGCGCACACGGCTGGGTGACAGTTCGGACCGCAGCATCGACGTGCTGGTCAGCCGCCTGCGCCGCAAGCTTTCCGCCAGTGGCAGCGAACCGCCGATCGTGACGGTGCGCGGGGTTGGCTACATGTTCAAGGCGGAAGTCCGGCGGGGTTGAAACGCCAGTATCGCCTGGGATTTCGCCGCCTTGGCCTGACCGAACGGTTGCTGGCGATCCTGCTGCTGGTCGCCGCGGTCGATTTCCTCGCCAATACCTTCCTGTTCGATTCCGCAACGACCACGGCGGTGCAGCGCGACGATGCCGCGCGCATCGGCGAGCATCTGGCCCTGGCCGCCCGCGCGATTTCCCGCGAAGCGCCCGAGCGGCGTCCCGAGGCGGTCCGCGCACTTTCCTCGCGGCGCTTCACGCTCGAATGGTATCCCCGCGCTCCGCGGGTGGCAGCGACATCGCAGGATACGGCCCTGACGGCTCGCATTCTCGCGGCTGGACCCGCGCTGGCGGAAAATGGCCAGCACCTCTTCGTTGAGCACGCGCGCGGCAGCCGCGATGTCGCCGGCACGCTCGTCATGGCAGATGGCAGTGCGCTTGGTTTCGAGACTTATGCCGGCGAAGTGCGGCTTCAGCTTTCACTCTGGCAGATCCTGCCGATGCTGCTGCCCACGCTGGTGCTCGGCGCGCTGGCATGGTTCATGTTCCGCGCGACGATGCGATCGTTGCAACACCTTGTCAGCGCGCTTCGGCACATCGAAACGCCGAGTCTTGGCGGCCTGCCAGAACAGGGCCCTGATGAAGTGCGCCGCTTGATCCGCGCTTTCAACCAGATGCAGCGCCGCATTCAGCGCCAGCAGGCCGAGCGCACCCAGTCCATGCTTGCCATCGGGCACGACTTGCGCACACCGCTGGCGCGGCTCCAACTGCGGCTTGATGGCGCCGGGCTCGATGACGAAACGCGCGCCGAGCTGGAACACGATATCGGCGAGATGCGCCAGTTGCTCGAATCGCTGCAGGCCTTTGTCGAGGCTGGCGGCACCCAGATCCCGCCGCAGCGCATCGATATCGCGATCATGGCTGCCACCCTGGTCGATAGTGCCGCCGATCAGGGCCTCGATGCGCATTACGATGGCCCCGAGAGCTGCGAGATCATGGCGCGCGCGGTCTCGATCCGCCGGGCGCTGGCAAACCTTATAGACAACGCGCTGCACTATGCTGGCAATGTCCGCGTCTCACTGGCGAGCGAGCCCTATGCCGTTGTCATCCGCATAGAGGATGATGGCCCCGGCATTCCCGAAGATCGCATGGAAGACGTGTTCCAGCCCTTTTTCCGGCTCGACACCGCCCGCACGCGGGATACGCCGGGCATGGGGCTGGGCCTTGCCATCGTGCAGGCAGCGGTCAAGCTGGAAGGCGGCACCCTCTCGCTGATCAACAAGCGCCAGCTCGATGGCGAGGGCACGGGGCTGGCGGCCGTGATTAGCCTGCCCCTGCCGGCAGCGGCGAATCCCACCTGACTCCCTCGCTGTTGCAAAAACATCGCAGCCCGGTTTTTTTGCACTGCAGCACGATTAGCAACATTACGACACCATCCAGCAATCAAGCAGCAAGATATTTACGGCAAGTATTACTCTATCGCGCATGACGTGACACCAGGCAGTGAGATGCCACGCACCAGCGATCGCAGGCAGGAACGGTATCCTTAATCTCGGGCTCGGTCCCAGGGAGGTTGTTCCACATGAAGTTCCGTCTTGCCACCATGGCACTTATGTCCGCTGTTTCCGCGTTCGCCGCTACGTCCGCGCACGCCGAGGAAGCCGCACCTCCCCCGGCGCTTCTCCCGGCCCTTTCCGGCCCGTTGAGCTATAATCCCGATCCGATCAGCGTCGATGTTGCGGGCTCCAAACTCTATGTAACCGCCATTGGCAGCGGTTATTTCGGCACGCAGTCCAACACCACGCCGGGTGTGGCCGACAGCTTTGCCGATCTGTCGAACGCGCAGGTTATCGTGCAGAAGCCGGAAGGCCTGTTCCAATTCCTCGTGCAGGCCGGCCTCTACAATCAGGAAACGCTGGGCGCTGCCTTCGTGAAGTCCACCGACTACACCAGCAACAGCTATGGCGTGGTGCCCCAGGCCTGGGTGAAGATCGCGCCCTCGTCCACGTTCAACGTGCAGGCCGGTATCCTGCCCACGCTGATCGGGCTGGAAGCGCCCTTCACCTTCCAGAACACCAACATCGAACGTGGCATCCTGTGGGGCCAGGAAAATGTGATGACCCGCGGTGTGCAGGCCAATCTGACGGCCGGCAAGCTGAGCTTCAGCCTCGCCTACACCGATGGATTTTTCTCCGGCAAGTTCAACTGGTTGTCGGGCGTAGTCAGCTATGTTGACGGACCGCACACCCTCTCGGTGGTGCTGGGCGGCGCGCTCAGCAAAAACTACCGCTCCACCTTCAACACGCCGATGGTGCAGAACAACAGCACCATCCTCAACGTGATCTACAGCTACTCCGGCAGCAAGTGGCTGGTGCAGCCCTACTTCCAGTATGCTTGGGTGCCGGACCTGCCCCAGGCGGGCACCACCAAGGCGCAGAATTTCGCCGTCGGCCTGCTCGCCAAGTACAAGGTCGACGATCACTGGGCCCTGCCGGTGCGCTTCGAATACATCGACAGCAACCGCCCCAGCGCCACGGCCGCGAACTTCCTATACGGCCCGGGCTCCAAAGCCTACTCCTTCACCGTCACACCCACCTACACGTGGGACCGGTTCTTCATCCGGCCGGAATTCTCCTATGTTCGCGCCGACGACATCGTCCCGGGCGCCGCTTTTGGTGCTGCAGGCCTGAACAGGGAACAGGTGCGCGGGCGCCTCGAGATGGGCGTGATGTTCTGATCGCCGCCGGGCGGGCGGATAGCGCGCGGCGCTATCCACCCGCCCGGCAGATCGGCCCGGCCAGCGTCACCACCGGCGTCGCCTACGCTTCCACGCAGTCGCCGGGGTCTATGGCAGCCCGGGCGCAAAGATAGACAACTTCTACATCCACACCAATGCGGCGGTGGGCATCCCGTCGATCCCGGTTACCCTCAAGGGCCACATCGGCTACTCGAAGGGCAACTCGGGCTTCGGCCCCAGGGAGGTCGTTCCACATGAAGTTCCGTCTTGCCACCATGGCACTTATGACCGCTGTTTCCGCGCTGGTCACCACTGCGGCTCACGCCGACGATACCGCGCCTCCCCCGGCCATAACCATCTCGGGCAACATTGCACTCGTCTCTGACTACCGGTTCCGCGGCGTCTCGCAATCGAACGGCGGCGTGGCGGTGCAGGGCGGGATCACCGTCAGCCATGAGAGCGGCGCCTATGCGGGCTTCTGGTCGTCGAACCTCGCCGGTTGGGGCACCTTCGGCGGTCCGAACCTCGAACTCGACCTCATCGCCGGCTACAAGGTCCCCGTCGCCAAATCCGTAGCGCTCGACGTCGGCCTGACCTGGTACACCTATCCCGGCGGCGCCAGCAAAACCGCCTTCGCCGAACCCTACGTCAAGCTTTCGGGGACGGTGGGGCCAGCCAGCCTGACCGCCGGCGTCGCCTATGCGCCCAAGCAGCAAGCGCTTGGCAGATGGTACAACTCGGGCGCCTCTGCGGTTGCCGGGGTCTATGACAACCCGGGCGACAAGAAGGACAACCTCTATATCTGGACCGACGCCGCTGCTGGCATCCCGTCGACTCCGATTACCCTCAAGGGCCACATCGGTTACTCGAAGGGCAACTCGGGCCTGGGTCCCAACGGCACCAGCGTCGCGCCGACCGGTGAATACGTCGATTGGCTGCTGGGCGCGGATATCGCACTCGGCAAGCTCACGCTCGGCCTCGCCTATGTCGATACCGACATCAGCGATGCCGAGGCAGCCTACCTGCAGCCCAACTTCTCCTCGACCAAGAACGGCAAGACGATCGCCGGTTCGAAGTTCGTGGCCTCGATTACCGCTGCATTCTGATCGCTTTCACGAGGTACGCAGCCTGTCCCCTCGGCCTGATGGCCGGGGGGACCTTTTTGCCTCCCCTCAAGCAATGCGGCCAAGCGGCTGCACCAGCTACGATCACGAGCTAGACGGGCGGACTGCAAACGAACGCTCTGCAGACACGGCTCGCGCTTTATCGCAAGGCGCCGGCTGGCAAACTCACTATGACAGGGAAACAGGTGCGAACCTCCCGGTGAAGCGGGGGGGACCAGAAGGCTCGCACCCATTTGCGACCGCGAAGAGGAGCTTTGCTCCATCGACCCGATAGCTCAGAGGTGGGCTTCGACCCCCGCGCCCTCAACCTGTCCCGGAGGGCAAATCACGCCACTTGGGCAGGGTTCGCGGCCCCTTAGGGCGACTCGGGTTCATTGCCGCCAGGTCGGGTGTCAGAGCCCCGCTTCGATCGCCATGCGGATGGCGTCCGCGCTCGTGCGAACACCCAGCGCGCGCAGCACCGCCGCCCGGTGGAGCTTGACCGTCCGCTCGCTCAGCCCAAGCTCGTAGGCGATCTGCTTGTTGAGCCGCCCGGCTGCGATGCATTCGAGGATCTCGCGTTGCCGGCGCGAAAGCGAGGCGACCTTCTCGCGCGCTTCCACCGCGCGGGCGCTCGGCACGGCATCGGCTGCCCCGGCGATTTCCACCTGGCTGCCGAGGAACCATTCAAGCTCCCCCGCAGCATCGAAGATCGGCGCGATCATAACTGCGTTGCGGAACGGGGTCCCATCGCGTTTGTAGTTGAGCAACTCGACCATCACCGGCACGCGTGCCGCGATGCCGTCGCGCAGCTGTGCGGTCAGTTCCGGTTCGGTGCCCGGGCCGCGCAGGAAACGGCAATTGCGCCCTATGATTTCATCGCGCCCATAGCCGGTGAGTTCCATGAAAGCCGCGTTGCAATCCACGATGGGATTGTCCGGCAAACGCGGGTTGCTCACCACCGCGGCCACCAGGCTGTTCTCGATCATTGCGCCAATTGCCATATTCTTTCCCTTCGGCTCCGGAGCGCCGCGCGCAATTGCCCTTAGGTCCATGTTCCCAAAAACCGGCCCCGTCCCGATCCTTAGAGCCAAGATTGCTGCGTGGGTAAACCCATTTGCGACGGTGCTGCAATATGTGCCGCGCGGATTTCTGCCCTTTTTCTGCAGCGAGTGCGTGGTCCATTCCGGCGCGCAACTTCCTCTCGTCCACGGAGCGCACGCATGAATTACGTAAATCACGAGTTCGAAGCGCGCGACGAAGACGGAAAACTGATTGTTCCTGAACCTGTTCAGGAAGCAATCCGCACGCTGCTGCGCTGGGCGGGCGATGACCCGGAGCGCGAAGGCCTTACCGACACGCCCGCACGCGTCGGCCGTGCATGGCGCGAATACTGCGCCGGCTATGAGGAAGACCCCGGCATCCACCTGCGCCGCACCTTCAGCGAAGTTGCAGGCTATGACGAAGTCGTCCTGCTGCGCGACATTCCGTTCCAGTCGCACTGCGAACACCACCTCGCGCCGATCACTGGCACGGCATCGATCGCCTACCTTCCCCGGAACCGCGTCGTCGGCATCTCCAAGCTGGCGCGCGTGCTGCACGGCTTCGCTCGCCGCCTGCAGATTCAGGAACGGCTGACCAGCGAAGTCGCCAACTGCATCTGGGACAATCTTCAGCCACATGGCGTTGCCGTGGTTATCGAGGCGCAGCATGGCTGCATGACCGGTCGCGGCGTTCGCACGCCAGGTGTTGGCATGGTCACCAGCCGCATGCTCGGCTGCTTCCTCGAGGATGACAGCAGCCGCAAGGAAGTGCTGTCGCTGATGGGCCGCAAGTAACGGCGATCAGATCCATGCGTAGCGTTGCCATCATCGGGGCCGGGATTGCGGGCCTCTCATGTGCAGATGTTCTGGCAAAGGACGGCTGGCAGGTCACTTTGTTCGACAAGGGCCGCAAGGCTGGCGGCCGGATGTCGTCGAGGCGGGTCGAGACCCCCCACGGCGAGGCGAGCTTCGACTTCGGCGCACAGTACTTTACTGTTCGCCATGATGGTTTCGCGGCTGAAGTCGCTCGCTGGGCCGATGCCGGGCTGGCAGTCCGCTGGCCCGATGCGGGCGCTGACGCGTGGATCGGCGTTCCCGCCATGAATGTCGTGGTGCGCGAGATGGCGGCGCGGCACGAAGTGCGCTTTTCGCACCACGTTAGCGGCCTTGCCCGAGAGGGCATGTCCTGGCGCCTCCTTGGTGAGGGCATGCCGACCGAACAATTCGATGCTGCCGTCCTTGCGCTTCCTGCCGAGCAGGCCGCACCGATTCTGACGCTCCACGATTTCGATCTGGCCCGCACCGCATTGTTCGCGCGTTCGCAGCCGTGCTGGACCGGGATGTTCGCCTTCGACAGCCCCCTGCCCCACGGCGAGGACATCCTGCGCAACCACGGCATCCTCGCCTGGGCCTCGCGCGACAGCGCCAAGCCCGGTCGGCGCGGACCGGAGAGCTGGGTAGTCCAAGCCACCCCGCAATGGTCGACTGCGCATCTCGAGCGCAGCCCCGACGAAATCGCGCCCCTGCTGCTCGCTGCCTTGCATGAGGCGACCGGAGCGCATGCCCACATGCCGCTCGCTCATTCCGCGCATCGCTGGCGCTACGCCTTGTCAGCCGGCACCGGGCTTGGTTGCCTGTGGAACGAGCAGCAGCGCATCGGCGCCTGCGGGGACTGGCTGCTTGGCCCGCGCGTGGAATGCGCCTGGATCTCCGGCCGGATGCTGGGCGAACGCATTCTGGGTGCAGCGCGCGAAGCCGCCTGAGCTGGTGGTTCGGCGGCTGGAGGCGGAGATCGACGAGCTCCGCAAAGTGCCCCTGCGAGGCGCCATCGCTACTGGCCCAATTCGCCCAAGCTCCGGATAGCAAAGTTGCCAGCTTCGTATGGGTACACGGCACCATGGCCAATCGGGCGCCGGGAGGCGTCTGGTGCTGGGCGGGCGGGCGGGCACAATCGCGCCCAACCCTCCCTGCTGGTCGGGTGATCGCCGCTAGGCCGGGCTCAGACCAGCATCGCTGATGCCGAGCCGAGTTCGGCGAAATAGCGCGCCATCGCATCGGCGGCCTTGTCGGTCAGCGTGATGAAGGCGCGGCGGCGATCGGTCTCGTCGTCAACGCGCTGGAGCAGACCCGCGTCGGTCATCTGGCCAATCCAGCGCAGCGCGGTCGTCGGCGGCACGCCCGAGGCGATGCAGAGCGAGGTGACCGAGACGCGCACGTGTTCAGCGCGCGCAGCGGTGAGATCGAGCAGCATGTCCCACGCCGGATCGGCGAACAGATCACCTTCGAAGAAGCGCGCGCGCAGCTGGCGCTGGCGTATGATCTTGCGGACGAGCCGCGGATCGGGAAGCGGCGGACGGGCGGCGCGAACCAGCCGGTCCGTGCCATCGTCAAGTCGCGCCTCGTCACCGGAGTCATCGAAGCGGAACGCCGAAGCCTGCGCCGCCGCAGCACCTGAACCGGACGAGAGCGCCTCAAGCTTCTGGGCAATCTGGCCGACCTGTTCGGTAAGGCGCAGCAGGGCGAGCCGGTCTTCCTCCGAAAGCTCACGCACGCGGTTTCCGGCGCGGGCCAGCGTGCGGCCCAAGGCGATCACGCGGTCTGCACGGCTGGGGGTGACGAGGATCTGCGCTTCGCTCTGATCAAGGCAGCCGAACACATCGTCGAGCGAGCCAATGCTGGTCGAGACAACCAGCTGCGATCCGCTCTTCGCCGCACGCAGATCGAGCCGGGCGAGCGCGGCGAGTTCGGCGCCGTCGATCACCGGGCAATCGACCAGCACGAGATCGCCCAGCGCCGGGCCGTTTTCCGATCCGAGCAGATTGCCCAGATCAGCCGTCAGCGCGATGCGCAGGCCGGCCGCCACTGCGTCTTCCTCCATCTCGGCCCGCAGATAGCTGCGGTCCGCGAAGATGGAGACAGCCAGAGCCGATGTGCCGCGATCCTGCACGCGGCCCTGAAGCCTGCCCTCCACCCGATCGCGCATCTCCACCACGGGCGGTGCTCCTGCATCGCCGTTGCCGTAGTCGAACTGCCTGGCAGCCTGTCCCATTGAAAGCGCACTCCGTAAATGTCCGTATGCGAACAAGAGTGGAACAAAACAGGCTCAGGTCAAGATCATAATGCTCCAAACTGGAGAGAGATCATCGGACTGCCTCTCGCAGGAGCATCGCAATCCCTACAAATCCAACAGTTTGTTCTGCGCGCCGCGGATGCATTCCCCATTGCGGCAAAAGTCCTGCAAATGCCCGAGACACGCACTTTCACCCTCACAGGACCGGCTGGGACAGTGGTCAACTCCGATTCGGCGTGGCCGTCGTCAGTCGATGAAAGGATCGCGCACGAGGATCGTGTCCTCGCGTTCCGGGCTGGTCGAGACAAGCGCGACCGGGGTTTCGATCAGCTCCTGCACGCGCTGGATGTACTTGATCGCCTGCGCCGGCAGGTCCGCCCACGAACGCGCGCCGGCGGTCGTGCCCTGCCAGCCGTCCATTTCCTCGTAGATCGGTTCCACCGCAGCCTGGTCTGCGGCATGGCTCGGGAAATAGTCCAGCACCTTCCCGCGCAGGCGGTAGCCGGTGCAGATTTTCACCTTGTCGAACCCGTCGAGCACGTCGAGCTTGGTCAGCGCGATGCCGGTGACGCCCGAGATCGAGCATGACTGGCGCACCAGCACCGCATCGAACCAGCCGCAGCGGCGCTTGCGCCCCGTCACGGTGCCGAATTCGTGGCCGCGTTCACCCAGTTGCTGGCCAACTTCGTCTTCCAGTTCGGTCGGGAACGGGCCCGAACCAACGCGGGTGGTATAGGCCTTGACGATGCCGAGCACGAAGCCGGTCGAATTGGGGCCAAGGCCCGAACCCGATGCCGCCGTGCCCGAAACGGTGTTGGACGAGGTGACGAAGGGATAGGTCCCGTGATCGACATCGAGCAGCACGCCCTGCGCGCCTTCGAACAGGATGCGTGCGCCGGCCTTGCGCACCTTTTTCAGACGCTTCCACACCGGCTGGGCATATTGCAGCACGAAGGGCGCAATCTCGCGCAGCTCTGCCAGCAGCGCGGCGCGGTCCACCGGCGGCTGGCCGAAACCGGCGCGCAGCGCATCGTGATGGGCGCAGAGCCGGTCGAGCTGCGAATCGAGTGCATCGAGGTGCGCCAGATCGCACACCCGGATCGCGCGGCGGCCGACCTTGTCCTCATAGGCCGGGCCGATGCCGCGCCCCGTGGTGCCGATCTTGCCGGAACCCGCCGCCGTTTCGCGCAGGCCATCGAGATCCCGGTGCAGCGGCAGGATCAGCGGGCAATTGTCGGCAATCGCGAAGTTTTCGGCATGGATGCTCACGCCCTGCCCGGTCAGCTTCTCAATCTCCGCCTTGAGCGCCCACGGATCGAGCACCACGCCATTGCCGATGATCGAAAGCGTGCCCCGCACAATGCCGGACGGCAGCAGCGAAAGCTTGTAGACCGAACCGTCCACCACCAGCGTATGGCCTGCGTTGTGACCGCCCTGGAAGCGCACCACGGCATCGGCGCGGCTTGCCAGCCAATCGACGATCTTGCCCTTGCCCTCATCGCCCCACTGGGCGCCGATCACGGTCACGTTGGCCACGGCTCACGCTTTCATTCTGTTGCAGTTCAAAGTCGGCTGGCGCCCTAGGGGAGTGTGGCGCTGAGGGCAAGGAAAAGGGGGCGCCACCAGCTTATGGGGGATGGCCATGCGAATTCATTTCGATTATCGCCGAATTATCGAATCAGGAGCCGATCTTGACTGTATCTCTTGCCCTGCCCCGCGCGGTGGATCTGCTATCGGCGCTGGCACAAGGGCACCGGCTCGCCGTGTTCCGCCTGCTGGTGAAGGCTGGACCTGAAGGCCTGCCCGCCGGCGTGATCGCGCGCGAAGTGGGCGTGCGGCCCAATACGCTCTCGACTCACCTCGCGATCCTTGATCATGCCGGATTGGTCCATGCCCGGCGCGAGGGCCGCTCGCTGATCTACTCGGCAGACTATGCCGCGATGCGCACGCTGATGAGCTTCCTCGCGGAGGATTGCTGCGGCGGAAGGCCGGAAATCTGCGCGCCGCTCGCTGAACTCGCACCCGATTGCGGAGCCTGCGCATGAGCCTGGCGCGGCGGATCGTGGCGGAAGGGCTCGGCACCCTGCTCCTGCTCGCCGTGGTGGTCGGCTCCGGCGTGATGGGCGCGCGGCTGGCGGGCGGCAACGATGCCATCGCGCTCCTGGGCAACACGCTCTCGACCGGTGCGGGGCTCGTGGTCCTGATCCACATGTTCGGCCCGATTTCCGGCGCACACTTCAATCCCGCGGTGACCCTGGCGACCGTGCTGCGCCGTGAGCTCGGTCCGGTGGACGCGTTCGGCTATATCGCGGCGCAAATAATCGGCGCGGTGCTGGGCGTGTGGCTGGCGCATGCGATGTTTGCACTGCCGATGCTGCAGATCTCTGCCCACACGCGCGGCGGTTGGGCGCAGGGCCTTGCGGAACTGGTCGCCACATTCGGACTGCTCGGCACGATCCTCGCCGTCTCGAAGCACCGCCGCGAGTTCACGGCTGTGGCGGTGGGGCTCTACATCACATCGGCCTACTGGTTCACCGCCTCAACGTCGTTCGCCAATCCGGCGGTGACGCTGGCGCGCGGGCTCACCGATACGTTTGCGGGCATCGCGCCCGCATCGATCCCCATGTTCATCGCCGGACAGCTGGGCGGGGCGCTCGCCGCCCTTGCCGTGTTCGGCTGGCTTCTGGCAGAGGACCACGCATGACTGACAGCTTCCCGATCACCATCTACCACAACCCCAAGTGCGGCACCTCGCGCAATACGCTGGCGATGATCGAGGCGGCCGGTTACGCGCCCACGGTCGTCGAATACGTCAAGGCCGGCTGGACGCGGCCGCAGCTTGACCAGATCCTTGCCGACATGGGCGCGGCACCGCGCGAGATCATGCGCACCAAGGGCACCCCGGCGGAGGAACTCGGCCTGACCGATCCCGCTGCCAGCGACGAGGCCATCCTCGCCGCGATGGTGGAGCACCCGATCCTGGTGAACCGGCCCATCGTGGTAACGCCGAAGGGCACCAAGCTGTGCCGGCCTTCGGAACTGGTGCTGGGCCTGCTGGACCGGAAGCCCGAGAGCTTCACCAAGGAAGATGGCGAGGTCGTGAAGCTCTAAAGCTTCACCGGCTCGCCGCCGCGCAGCTCGTGCGTGCAGCCGAGCGTGGCGGCGCTGTCCGCCTCGCTTAGTGCGGCGACCGTGCGCCAGCCGATGCTGCGCAGGCGGGCAGCGACATCGCGGTCGTGCCCGAGGGGCAAGAACACGCTCTCAGGCGCCGGTTCGGCTTCGGCCACTTGCGCGATCAGGGCATCGGGATAGAGCGAGAAGCCCGTCGCAACTTCGCCCTCTCCGGAGCCTGCGATCCGGTAGGTGCCACCCCGCCCCAGCGCGCCGCGCACCCCATCGGCGTAGAGCGTAAAGCCCAGCCAGGACTGATACTCGAAGCCATGCCGCTCCGAAGGATCGAGCGTGAGCCGCGCGGTGCCGCCCAGCGTTGCGGCAATCTCGCGCAGCGCGGCGATGCGGCTGGCGAGCGCGCCGCCTGCGTCGATGGCCGAAAGCTTTTCAATCGCCGTATCGAAATCGCCGGTGGCGTATAGCAGCGGGACATAGGCCTCGCCGCCCGCATCGACGAGCCCGCCCGCATCCTTGGTATCAAGCTCGCGCCGCACCGCCTCAATCTGCTGGGGCGCCAGCGGGAAGGCCTTGGCAGCAAGGGTATCGACCAGATCGGGCAGCGTGAAATCGACGCTGACGCCTTGCGCGCCGGCGGCCTGCAATGCCTCGATGGCGATGGACACGACCTCGGTGGCCGCTGCGACATTGTCCGTCCCGATCAGCTCGGCGCCGCACTGCAGCCGCTCGCGCGCCGGATCGAGCGCGTCGCCCTTGATGGTGAGCACCTGCCCCGCATAGCACAGTCGCAGCGGGCGCGCGGCGGCGGCGAGGCGCGTGCCGGCAATGCGGCCGATCTGCGGCGTATGGTCGCTGCGCAGGCCCATCATGCGCAGGGAGGCCGGATCGACAAAGCGGAACATGCGCCGCTGGTTGATCCCGTCCATCCGCGCGGCCAGGCTGCGCTCGAACTCGATCATCGGCGGCAGCACGCGGTCATAGCCGTGGCCGTGCATCACGTCCTGCAAGCTGCGCATGACGCGCGTGGTCGCGGCGGCTTCGCGCGGGAGACGGTCTTCGAGGCCCTCGGGCAGGAGATCGGAATTCGGTTCGGTCATGGCAAAGGCGCCCTAGCCCACGGCGCGCGAGAATCGAACCCCAATTGCGCGGGGCGCGCGCAGCATGTGCTGCCCCACGCCGACCTGTCGGAATTCCTTACGGTTGACACAGTTGACACAGTCCTGAGGAATAACTGCAATCGATCAGTTGGGTAATTTCGATCGACCAAGACGATCAATGACGGCCGTGTTGGCGGGTGGGATTGCAGCATGGGTTAGGTGGCTCGGCACTGTGGGTCGGACACGCAGAGCCTTGCAGATTTGGGGGATGTAGGAAAGTTCGTGGGGCGCGCCGGACAGGCAAGATGCTGCAGCGGCCAACCCTTTCGCCGGTGCGGCTTAGGCCTGAAGAACCTTTACCCTGAAACGAAAATCCCATGCGGATGAGCCGCATGGGATTCTCTTGTTCGGCAGGCTGATCAGCCGAGCTTTACATCTTGATGTTCACTTCCACACCAAACGTGCGCGGATCGTTGAAGAAGCCGGTGATACCGGCAGTCGGAGAGCCTGATTTGTAGAACAGATGCTGTTCGTTGAACAAGTTGCGCGCCCAGGCCGAAACTGTCAGTCGTGCGCTATCATTGCCCATGTCGATGTCCGCGATAGCAATCCGGCCGTTCACGACAAACGCGCTCTCACCCTTCGGCTGCGCAAAGCGCACCGCCCGGGTGCGGGTATCGAGCAGCGAGTCGGTGTAGTTGGAGTAGAAGCCTGAGTCATAGTTCCCATCGAGATGCGCCCTGACCGTGAAACCATTCAGGGGGAACTCGTAATCGATCGACCCGCTGGCCGCGTATTCTGGCGTGTAAACCTGATAGATCTTCTGGGCGGCCGTGACCGAGACAATCTGCCCGTTGATCCGCTGCTGGAACGGGTTCACCGTGTCGGGGATATTCACGCTGGTATAAGCAAAGCTGCCCGAGAGCGTCAGGCCGTCCAGCGGCATGACGGTCAATTCGGCCTCAATCCCCTTGAGCCGCCCGGTGCCGGGGGCATTGACGGTGTCGGTCGTGGTGCGCGTGGTCACAACCCGCACGCCATTGACGAAATCTTCATATTGGCCGCTGAAGTCGAGCTGGATGTTCTTGTAGGAACCCGTGTACGCCGCGATATTGAAGCGCGCGCGGTGATCCCAGAACTCGGTCTTCGCGCCGATCTCGAACATCGAGACAGTCTCTGGATTGAACGTAGCGTAGTTTAGAGAGCGAGAGTTCGCGCCTCCCGAACGATAGCTGGTGCTCCACTTCCCGTAGAGATGGATATCGCGCGATGCATCGACGCTGAGATTGACCAACGGGTCGACCCGCGAATTCGAATAATCGAGCGGGATCTCTGCCGGCGGATTGCCATTGATTCCAGCCGGAAGCGCGCCATTGACCGTGAACAACCGTCCCTCTTTCTTGTCGCGCGTCCAGCGTGCGCCAAGTGTCAGATGCAGCATGTCAGCGGCAATCGGCGGCGTGTAGGTGCCCTGTCCATAGGCCCCGATGCTGGTGGTGGTGACATGGCTGGCACGCTGCACCACATATGGCGAAAGCGCCGATGTGGGATAGCCGGCCTGATCGACCGTGAAAGTGCTGCCCGCCGCGTCCGAAAAACGTGCCACGAACGGCGCCTGCGCATCATCCTGAACGCGCTCCTGATAATAGAGCGCGCCAGTGGCAAATTTGATCCGACCAAACTCGCCAATCGCCTGAATTTCTTCGCTTAGCTGATTCTGGCGGAATGCCGCGAGGCTGTAGCGCTGGAACAAGGCACCGGTGAAATTGGCCGCGGGCCGGGTCACGAACGACGATGCAGCGGCAGCGTTGTCGAATTGGGTCTGGGTCATTTCGCGATAGGCAGTGATCGACTTGAGCAGCAGCTTGGGCATCACCTGCCATTCAAGGTTGAACCGGCCCCCGGTCGTCTTGCCGACGCTTGGCTGCTGAATCGCCCCCACAGTCGCAACGCTGGCGCGCTTCGGCTGCAAGGGAGTGGCCGCTGCGGTGACATAGGCCGCAATGGCAGGGTTGTCAGGGCCCGAGGCCGGTACTGAGAACGGGGCACTGACGAGCTGCTGGTACAGCGTGCTGGTTGCATCATAGGAGGAGTCGAACGAAAGGTCGGCGGTCACCGTATCGGTCGGCTTCCACAACAGTTCGACATGGCCGCCGCGGCGATCGTAGCTGTTGAAATCTGATTGGCCTGCGAGCGGATTCTTCACAAAACCGCCGCGACGTGTGACGATGCCATCCAGCTTGAGGCTGAAGTTGCTGAAGCTGGGCAGGTCGAGGTGAACCACCCCGTTATAGCTGCCATAGTTACCGACCCCGACCGTGGTATTGAGCTTGAATTCGCCGCTGGGCCGCTTGGTGGTGATGCTGACCGCGCCGCCTTCCGTGTTGCGACCAAACAGGGTGCCTTGCGGCCCCTTCAGCACTTCGATGTTCTCGACATCGAACATGGCCGCGCCAAGCGCCTGCGGTCGGCCGAGGTAGACCCCGTCGATGTAGACCCCGACACCCTGATCGCGCGCGGGCTGGTTGCTGTCGGACAGCACGCCCACGCCGCGTACGTTGATGATCAATGCGCCCGGCCGCGAGAAGAACGGGGCCACGCGCAAGCTGGGGATTGCGCCATCGCTGAGATCCACCAGCGACTGGACGTGACGATTGACCAGCGCGGCGCTGTCGAGCACCGAGATGGCAATCGGGGTCTGCTGCAAGTTCTCCGGCCGCTTTTGCGCCGTGACGATGATTTCAGTGAGCCCACCTTGCTCGCCCGCATCGGCAGCTGCTGCATCATCTGACGTGGCGGGAGCCGCCTCTGCGGCAATCGCCTGTGTAGAAACGCCTGCGAGCAACACAGTCAGAATCTGCGCGGCAAGTGTTTTCAATGTTGGTTTCATCGTGTGCCCCCTGAAACAAGCAATAAACAGGGGTTTCAGATCGTAGCATTTCGCTAGACCGCCCTGCCCCTCAGGCGGCGCATCTAAGGACTGACAGTGACACTTCAGCGGCTGATAGAAGGCCAAACGAAGACACTGAATCGGATACAAATAGAACCGATGTGACTGCTATAGAAATGTCATAAATCATCTTTACGCGGTCGTCAAAATGTTCGCCAATGAGAGCGAATTCTCTATTTGCGGCACACCTCGTAAAGGATTTATCATGAAAACCGGCGCACTTCTCGGCCATGGTATGGTGCCCCTGGCAATCATGGCCCTCCTCTCCGCACAACCGGTGGCGGCCAAGGTAACCGGGGCGGAAGTCATTCGCGCGGCGGACGGGACGCTGACCGTGCGGTGGCAAGCGACGGGGCCGGTCGACGTGCTCGTGGCCAGCGACCCCCAGGCATCGGTGAAAGAGGCGCAAGTCGTCTCGGCAGCCGATCTTGACGGCAGCTTTATCGACAAGGAGGGAAGCACCGAGGCGCGCCGCTTTTTCACGATCCGGGATCGCCAAGACGGCAGCGCGGTGCATGTGGCCGAAAGAGTGCTACCCTTGGAGCAGGGCTCGAACTTCCGCGACATTGGCGGTTACCCGGCGGCAGGGGGCAAGACGATCAGGTGGGGCACGATCTATCGGTCGGGCGCAACCCCGCTGCTGACCGTGCAGGATCAGGCCCGCATTCGCGCGCTGGGCCTGCGCAACATGATCGATCTGCGGTCTGACGAAGAGCGCGTCCTCGCCCCCTCCAGAATTGACGGCGTGGCCTATTCCGCCATCGGCTACCAGATGGGTTCGATGATGAATACGGGCGCTGCGATGCGCAATGGTGCGGCGCTCTATCACAATTTCCCCAAGTTCTTCGCGCCGCAATTGAAGGTCATCTTCGACAAGCTCAAGCGCAACGAAGGTCCGCTGGCCTTCAATTGCTCGGCCGGGCAGGATCGCACCGGGTTTGCATCGGCCATGGTGATGTCGGCGCTGGGCGTGCCGCGCGATGTGATCGTGCGCGACTATCTGCTCTCAACCGAATATCGCCGGCCGCAGTTTGAACTACCGCGCATCAACCCCGAGCTTTACAAGGACAACCCCGTCGCGCTCATGTTTGCGCGCTATCAAGGCGCGCCCGGCGCAGACAAGCCGCAGCCGTTGCTGGAGGCAGACGGCACCCCCTATCTCGCCGGGGCCTTTGCCGAGATCGAGACCAAATGGGGATCGGTCGACAATTACCTCAGGGACGAAATCGGCCTCACCGCGCAGGACATCGCGGCGCTGCGCCGGAGCTACCTGGAGTAACGCTGGCGGATGACGAGTGCGGCCAGAAAGCGAGGCGTCGCCGTAACCCCACTCACCCCAGCACCGAAAAGCTGCTCGCGCGGTTTATGGGACGGAGGCGGGAGAACGCGGCGAGGCCCACGTCCCGGCCCGTTGCGGGCAAGCGGAACTGCAGGGGTGAGCGGTCGTGGTCGGCGCCGTTCATCACGCTCTCGATCAGGTGGCCCATCAGGCCACCGACAAGCGGCGCGTTCTTGAACTGGTTGCCGCTGGTGCCGACGGCGGTGAAATAGCCATCGATGTCGCTCCTGTCGTAAACCGGGATCCAGTCCTCGCTGACGTCATAGAGCGCGGCGAAGCCTTGGGCGGTGTTGGGAATGCCGAGGTGCGGGAAACGCAGGGCGGCGCGCCAGACCTGGTTGGTCCATTGGTCGGTGAGGCTCGTCTCGTAGTCCTCGCTATCGAGGTATTCGAGGATATCGCAGGCGGGTTCGAGCGAGCCGATCAGCAGGTGATCGGATTGCTCCGGGCGCATGTAGATGCCGGCGTCGGCGTCGGTGAGGACGAAGCGCAGGCTGGGGCCGGATGGCGCCTGCGGCATGGGGACGAAAGCGACTTCCTGCCGCAGCGGGCGGGTGCTGATATGCTCCGGCTGGTGCGCGCCGGGGATGAGGCTGTTCACCCAGCGCGAGGCGGGGCCGGCGGCGTTGATGACGATGGGGGTGTGGATCAGGCCGCTCTTGTCCGCAGTCAGGCCGGTGATCTTGCCGGCGGACTGGTGGATGGCGAGCACGGTGTCATTGAAGCGGAAATGGCCACCGGCGCGCTCCACGGCCCCGGCGATCTGGGCGGTCGCCAGCTGGGGATCGCTGATATAGCCGCCGGTTGGGCAGAACATCGCGCCGGTGATGGCATCACCCGCGGTTTCGCCGAACCGGGGATCATCGATCCGGCGCGCGGGGCTGAACTGGCGGAGGTCCGCGCCGGGGAGCCATTCGGGGAGCTCGCTGGCCGCGACATCGGTGAAGGGAACGCCGACCTCGCGCATGATGGCGCGCGTGCCTGCCAGCTGGCGATTGTCCACCGCTTCAAGGACGAGGCAGCCGCATTCGTTGTAGCGCAGCGCGGAATCGGGGCGGTAGCCGAGGTACTCCTCCCAGTTCTGCCAGGCGAAGTGCGCTTCATAGGCGAGCGCGGTGCCGTCGATGGTCGAATAGTAGGGCCGGATGATCGCGGCAGACCAGGATGTGGAGCCGTGCCCCGGTGCGGGGCCGCGGTCGACATTCAAGGTGCGGTAGCCGCGCCGCGCCAGATCGAGCGCGATGGCGCAGCCGATGACGCCGGCACCGATGATCACGGCGTCGTATGCGCTTCTTTCGGTCATTCGAGGCTGATTCCCCTCTCCCAACCCTCTCCCCTGAAGGGGAGAGGGCTCTCAGGATATCAATGGAAGATATCGGTCCAGAGCATCCACTTGCCGTTCACCAGCTTGTAGACGACGACAGCGGTGACGTTGGCGTGGACCGAGTTGGCGCCCTTGGTGTCGTATTCGACGCGGGAGATTTCGCGGATGTAGGTGGGCGAAAGGCGCTCGGTTTCGAGGACGGTGAGCTTGAGGTTGGTGATCGCGGTTGCCGCGCCGGTCCACCATGCGGTGATATCGGCGCCCTTGTAGAGCTTGTTATCGCCCGGGAGCATGGTGGCGTCGGCGGCGTACATCGCGCCGACGGCGGCGGTGTCGCCCTTGTTGAACGCAGCGGCGAGCGCGTCATCGGCCGCCTGAATCATCGCGTTGTCGTTGGCGAGTGCGGGTGTGGCCGAAAGTGTGAGCATGGCCGCCGCGAGTAGTGTCTTGCGCATCAAGTAAGCCCCCTTGGGATTGGTCCCCAAGGGTCGGAGGCTATGGGCGAATGGCGGGCAGGTCAAATCGCAAGCGTTGCGCGCGGTGCTTCGACAAGCTCGGCATGAGCGGTTTGGCTGGGGTAGAACCAACCTCGCTCATCCTGAGCCTGTCGAAGGATGTCAGCGCTACGCCGTGATCAGAACTTCAGCGCGCGCACCGTGCGGACGCCGGGGACGGTGCGGGCTTCGGCGAGCACCGCCTCGGTGACGGGGCTATCGACCGAGAGCAGCAGCACCGCCTCACCGCCGGCCTCGCGGCGGCCGAGGTGGAAGGTGCCGATGTTGATGCCTGCCTTGCCGAGCAGCGTCCCGATCGAGCCGATGAAGCCCGGCGCGTCCGAGTTCACGATATAGAGCATGTCGCCCGCCAGATCGGCTTCGATGCTGATGCCGAAGATCTCGACCAGACGCGGCTGGCCGTTGGCGAACAGCGTGCCCGCAACCGAGCGATCACCCTGCGCGGTGCCGACGGTGACGCGCACCAGCGTGTGGTAATAGCCTTCGCGGTCGTGCCGCACCTCGCGCACATCGAGCCCGCGCTCCTTGGCGAGGAAGGGCGCGTTGACCATGTTCACGGTCTGCGAATACTGCTTCATCAGACCCGCCAGCACCGCGCCGGTGATCGGCTTCTGGTTGAGCTGCGCAGCGGCGCCTTCCACTTCGATGGCGATCTTGGTGAGGTTGTCGTGCGCGAGCTGGCCCACAAGGCTGCCGAGGCGTTCGGCAAGCGCCATGTAGGGCTTGAGCTTGGGCGCTTCCTCCGCCGAGAGCGAGGGCATATTGAGCGCATTGGTGACGCCGCCGGTCACAAGGAATTCGGCCATCTGTTCGGCCACCTGCAGCGCGACGTTGACCTGCGCTTCGGTGGTGCTTGCGCCCAGATGCGGGGTGCAGATGAAGTTCGGCGTGCCGAACAGCGGCGATTCCTTGGCGGGCTCGGTCTCGAACACGTCGAGCGCGGCGCCGGCGACGTGGCCGGCATCCATCAGGTCCTTGAGCGCAGCTTCATCGATCAGGCCGCCGCGCGCGCAGTTGATGATGCGCACGCCCTTCCTCGTCTTGCCGAGGTTTTCGCGGCTGAGGATGTTCTTCGTCTCGCTGGTGAGGGGCGTGTGCAGCGTGATGAAATCAGCCTTGGCGAGCAGTGTATCGAGGTCGGCCTTTTCGACGCCGATCTCGATCGCGCGTTCGGGAGTGAGGAAGGGATCGTAGGCGACGACCTTCATCTTGAGGCCGAGCGCGCGGCTGGCGACGATCGAGCCGATATTGCCCGCACCGATCAGGCCGAGCGTCTTGCCGGTGACTTCGACGCCCATGAAGCCGTTCTTCGGCCACAGGCCCGCTTGCGTCTGCGCATTGGCTTCCGGGATCTGGCGGGCGAGCGCGAACATCAGCGCGATGGCGTGTTCGGCGGTGGTGATCGAGTTACCGAACGGGGTGTTCATCACCACCACGCCCTTGGTCGAGGCATAGGGGATATCGACGTTGTCGACGCCGATGCCGGCGCGGCCGATGACCTTGAGGTTCGTCGCGGCATCGAGGATCGCCTTGGTCACCTTGGTCGAGGAGCGGATGGCGAGGCCATCATACTCGCCAATGCGGGCGATCAGCTGCTCGGGGGTTTCGCCGGTGATGACGTCTACGTCGCAGCCGCTTTCGGCGAAAATGCGCGCGGCGTTGGGGTCCATCTTGTCGGAAATGAGAACGCGTGGCTTGGTCATGATTGTCTCCCTCTCCCCTTCACGGGAGAGGGCCGGGGAGAGGGGAACTGGTCTCGTCCGGCCCTGTGATGGTTGGAAAAAGTCGGAAAGGTGGCGCTTGTGCCCCTCTCCCAACCCTCTCCCCTGAAGGGGAGAGGGCTAGCAGGGATCAGGCGGCCTGATGGACTTCGGCCCAGGCCCAATCGAGCCAGGGGCCGAGATCGGCGATATCCGCCGCATCAACGGTGGCGCCGCACCAGATGCGCAGGCCCGGGGGGGCGTCGCGGTATCCGGCGATGTCGTAGGCAGCGCCCGCTTTTTCGAGGAGGCCGGCGAAGGCCTTGATCAGCGCTTCGTCCGCACCTTCGACGGTGAGGCACACCGAGGTCATTGAGCGCGAGGCGGGATCGGCGGCGAGGTGGCCGAGCCAGCTGCGTTCCTGCACCAGCTTGTCGAGCGCGGCGGAATTGGCGGCGCAGCGGGCCTTGAGGCCTTCAAGCCCGCCGACCGACTTTGCCCATTCGAGCGCGAAGATCGCGTCTTCGACCGCGAGCATCGAGGGGGTGTTGATCGTCTCGCCCTTGAACACGCCCTCGGTGAGCTTGCCCTTGGAAACGAGGCGGAACACCTTGGGCAGCGGCCAGGCAGGGGTGTAGGTCTCGAGGCGTTCGACCGCGCGGGGGCCGAGGATCAGGACGCCGTGGCCGCCCTCGCCGCCCAGCACCTTCTGCCAGGAGAAGGTGGCGACATCGATCTTGTCCCACGGAATGTCGTAGGCGAAGACCGCGCTGGTAGCGTCGGCGAAAGTCAGGCCCTCGCGGTCGTCGGGGATCCAGTCGCCATTGGGGACGCGCACGCCCGAGGTGGTGCCGTTCCAGGTAAAGAGCACGTCGGTCGAGAAATCGACGACGGAAAGATCGGGCAGCTGGCCGTAATCGGCGCGGATGATCGTGGGATCGATCTTGAGCTGCTTGACCGCATCGGTGACCCAGCCCTCACCAAAGCTTTCCCAGGCCATCGCGGTCACGCCGCGGGCGCCCAGCATCGTCCACATCGCCATTTCGAAGGCGCCGGTGTCAGACCCCGGAACCACGCCAATGCGGTGCGTATCAGGCAGTTGCAGTACTTCGCGCATCAGATCGATGCAGAGCTGCAGACGCGTCTTGCCGATCTTCGAGCGATGCGAACGCCCGAGCACTTCGGTGGCGAGTTTGGCGGGATCGTATCCGGGCGGCTTGGCGCAGGGGCCGGACGAGAAGTGAGGGCGCGCAGGCTTGCGCGCAGGGGTAGGTGCAGTCATGTAGTCTCTCCTTGCAGAGAGCACGCGCGGCGTTGGGACCGCGTGGCCCGGCGCCGTGCATAGTGGCAGGGGTGATCCTGTCAACCTGCGTTAGGGGCGGGGCTTCCCTTAAGCTTGTTCCTAATCGCAAATTAACCATCGGCGCGGCAGAATGGCAGCATGGCCCGTCCGCTCGCCCTCACGCTTGCGCTCACCCTGCCGGTGCTGCTCGCCGGCTGCGTCGGCGGATCACCGCCGGCCCCGCGCCCCGTGCGCACGGCGACCACCTGGAACCCGCCCGCTGCGCCGGACAGCCGCATGTGCCTTGCCAATCTCAGCCAGAAGTATGCGAACTTCACCCCGCTGCCAGACCAGTACTATGGCGCGGGCTGTTCGGCGGTGGGCGCGGTGCGAATCGCCTCGCTCCGCAGCGATGGCGGCATGCTCCAGATCTCGAACCTCGGCCCGGTGACCTGCCCGCTGGCCAACACCCTCTCTGGCTGGGCGCGCTTTGGCGTGGACCGCGCGGCGCGGGCGATTCTCGGCAGTCCGCTGGCGCGGATCGAGACGATGGGCAGCTATGCCTGCCGCACCGTTGCCGGCACATCGCGCCTTTCCGCCCACGCCAGCGCCAATGCCGTCGACGTCAGCGGCTTTGTGCTGGCGGACGGGCGGCGCATCACCGTCCTGCGCGATTGGAACAGCGAGAACCCGCAGATCCGCGCGTTCATTGCCACGATCCGGACCAGCGCGTGCAAGCGTTTCGGCACGGTGCTGAGCCCTGAGTACAACGCCGCGCACCGCGATCATTTCCACCTCGAGGTCGGCGGCGGCAGGCCGTTCTGCCAGTAAATGCGGGCCGACTGCAGGGTCGCTGAAATCCACGCTGCGGCGTTATAAACATCTCTTCGCTTGCCGTTCTCAACCAAGTTTGTTGAGTTGCGTATCGGGCCAGGTGGGGTTGCAATGATTCGTTACGTTTACGCGTTCGGTTTGCCGGGGGTTGTCATTTGCCTGCCGCAGGAAGCGGCCACGGGGAGCGTAGCCTGATGCGCATGCGAGGCTCGCCGCGCCGTCCGCAGGGATGGGTCGAACTGCCAACTCTGCTGCTTGCTGCGGCCATCTATGGCGGTTGGCTGGCCCTCACCTGGTGGCATGAAGCGCTGCCCGTTGCCGTGCTGTTCGTGGCTGGCGGCTGGATCAGCGCCTGGCACAATTCGCTGCAGCACGAGACCATCCACGGCCACCCGACACGCAATCCGCTCATCAACACACTGATTGGCTGGCCGCCGATCAACATCTGGCTTCCCTACGAAATCTACTACCGCAGCCACGTGGCGCACCATTCCACGAGGCTGACGACCGATCCGTTCGACGATCCGGAATCGAAATACGTCGCCAGCGAAGGCAGCCTGCTGTGGTGGAGCGAGCGCGTGCAGCAGACGCTCATCGGCCGGCTCGTGCTCGGCCCGCCGATCATGGTGGTGCGGACGCTGGTGGAAGAACTGGCCCGGCTGCCTAAGGAACCCGTGGCTTTCCTGCGCGATTGGCTGCCACACGGCGCGGGCGTGGCCGTGATCCTGCTCTGGCTGAACTGGTGCGGCCTGGGCCTTGGCACCTATCTGCTGTGTTTCGTCTATCCCGGCACCGCGCTTTCGATGCTGCGCAGCCATGCCGAGCACCGCGCCGATCCCGATCCGGCGCGCCGCGCGGCAACTGTCGAGCGCGGCGGGCTGCTCGCGCTGCTCTATCTCAACAACAATCTCCATGCGGCGCACCACGCCCGGCCGGATCTTGCTTGGTACCGCTTGCCGCGCTTCCACGCCGCGCGGCGCGGCAAGGTGCCTGCCGGCCCGGTCTATCGCTCCTACGGTGCCTTGCTGCGCCGGTTCGCACTGCGTCCGCACGACGAACTCGTTCATCCTGATTACAAGCCAACCGGGGGATGAACCGCCCGGTCGCCTCGCTGGGCATGTACGATCACCCTGCCCAGCGCGCTGCCAACGATTCGCTCTGGCATTGGATCGCGGCCCGCCTCGCGGCGCAAGGCGTGCGTGACGTGCCCGCGAGTCTTGAGCGGACCCGCACCCCGGATGTGCTCTGGCCGGATCCGGCGCTGCTGTTCGGACAGGCCTGCGGCTATCCTTTCGCGCGCTTTCACAAGGACCACCTGCGCGTGCTGGCAGTGCCCCGCTACGGCGCCCCGCATTGCGAAGGGACGCGCCACAGCAGCGTGATCGTCGCCCGCGCCGGGGATGCCCGCACGGCGCTGGCGGACTATCGCGGCGCGGTCGCGGCGATCAATGAGCCTGCCTCGAACACCGGCGTGAACCTGCTGCGCCACACCGTTGCCGACCAGTGCGGACCCGGCCCCTTCCTCTCCGGCTTTGTCCGCACCGGCGGCCATGTCGCCAGCATGCGCGCAGTCGCGGCGGGCGAGGCGGAGCTTGCCGCGATTGACGCGGTGACCTTTGCCGCCGCCGAGGCGAGTTATCCCGGCCTGCGCGAAGGGCTGAAGGTCATTGCGGTTTCGCGCAAGGTCCCCGCCCTGCCCTTCGTGACCGCGCGGGCAACGCCGGAACCGGTCGCGCAGCTGGTGCAGGAGGCGCTGCTGGCGGCGATGCATGCGCCGGAACTGGCGGAGGCCCGCGCGGACCTCCTTCTGCTAGGTGCCGAGCCGATCGATGCTGCGGCCTACGACGAGGTGCTGGAACTGGAGCGCACCGCGGATGCCGCCGGCATCGCGCGCCCGCAGGGCTGAGCGCGCGCGGCCTTCCCATCACATTTGCCGCCGGTTAGCATGCTGCGATGCCGATGATCCTTTCCGCACTGGCGCTGGCTGCAGCCACCCCGCCACCACCACCGCTACCCTCGCCGCACGAACAGGTGATGATCGACAGCGACAATGTCGATCTGGCCGGCGCGGGCGATCTGCAGTTCTATCCGGAATCCGATCCGGTGCTGGCGGCCATGGGCGTCACCACGTTTGAGCCGGGCGACAGCGAGCTCGGGACCGCCCGGATCACGTTCAACCGTCAGGGCCGCGCGGTTGCCTGCGTTCCCGGCGAAACCGGCAGCACGGCGCGCGGGGTGGCAGCGCTGTGCGAGCAGATCAAGGCAAAGGGGGAGTTCCGGCGCAACTTCGGCTTTGATCTGCCCTATGATACCGGACAGCTGGCGGTTGCGTTCTGGGGCAGCACCTTGCTCACCCCGCAGGATCCGATTGCGATCCTGCCGGCAGGGAAGGGCTACGATCTCACCATGGTGATGATCGACGGGCGCTGCCAGATCGAGGCCAATCCGTTTTCCGAGTGGCAAGAGGCCGAAATCTGCGCGGCCTGGACCCGCGCCGGACGGCCGGGCTTCGCGCCGCTGCCGTCGGCGGCCGCGGTGCCGCCTCCTGCCCCGGTTCGCCCGGATGCGCGCAGGGGCGCGCCGCGCAAATCGGTGGGCCGACCGGCGCGTGCCGCTGCCCGGTCCGTACGTCCGGCTGCGGCATCGGCCCGCGTCCAGATCGCCTATATCGCGATCCGGCTGGGGCCGAACCGCAGCGAGATCACGGTCGGCCAGCGGCTGATCTGGCGCGATGTCGATATAGCCTATCCCCAGGTGCCCTTCGACGAACGCCCGCCGATCGGAACCGGCAACGGATCGCTGGAATCAAAGGTTTCCGAGAATGACTATCCCAGCCTTGCGCTGCGGGAGGAGATCGAGGGCAAAGTGAAGATCCTGGTGGGCTTTCGCCGCGATGGCGAACCGGCGAGCTGCCGGCCGATCGGATCATCAGGCACGGCCTATCTCGACAACATGACCTGCAAGGTCGCGATGCGCCGCCTGCACTTTGCCTTCAGCAACAGAATCTCGGACTTTTCGGGCCTGCGATACGAAACCAAGGATTTCCGCTGGGTGATCCCGGAGGAGTAGAGGCAGGCGCCGGAGCCGGAAAGCAAGCTTCAGGCAGCCATATTGCCCAGACCGGTGGCCTCGATCCGCAGGCGCACAGCTTCGGCCGCATGGCGGGCACCGAGCTTGCCCATCATCTTCATGCGGTGGATCTCGACCGTGCGCGGGCTGATTTCGAGATCACGCGCGATGGCCTTGTTGCTGCACCCTTCGGCGAGGCGATCAAGCACTTCCCGTTCGCGCATCGAGAGGCGGGCAATGCGCTGGCGGGCTTCTGCTGCGCGGGCGCGCTGCTGGCGCTGGGCATCGGCTTCGCGGGCGCAGCGGGCCACCGCTTCGTTGAGCGGGGCGATCTGTTCAGGCACGGTGAGATAGTCGAGCGCGCCGGCCTTGATCGCGGCGACCACCGCGTCGATCGTCGGCGCTTCGGCGATCGCGATGATCGGCAGCCACTGCCCGGCACGCATCATGGCAGCGACGAGGCTGGTTATCCCCTCGCCCACCGGCTCATCCTGCGCAAGGACAAGACCGCCCGCCGGCGCATGGCTGAGCAGCTCATCCGCGTGGGCATAGATTTCCGCATGATGCCCTGCGGCAAATGCGAGACGAGCGAGCTGGGCCCGGCGGGCTGTGTCGCTATCGAGGACATGGAGGGTGACGCGTTCGATCATGGGTTAACCAAACCATGAACACCGGCCACCACGCCAACGGGGTTAGTTTCGTTCTGAACCCACAAGCGCCGCCAAGCGGCGATACCTACCTAAGTACCTAAGGGAATCATACTCGGGAATGGACCCAATAGCCCCGAATTGGTGCTTAGTAGCGCCCCTTCGGCGCAGCCCGGAGAACGAACCGATTTGGATAAGCATTTACCCGTATACACGGCTGCGTTAACGAAACCGGATGCGGATCAGGTCACCGGATCATCAAAGCTGTAGTCCGGCAGCGAATAGAACGCCGAACGCAGCGCCTCGCCCCAGCTTGAGGATATCAGCTTGAAGAACGGGTCCTCCGCCGTGATCCGCTTGTGGTGCAGCGGCTCGAACCGGTCGCGCTCGATCACCATGAGATCGAACGGCAGGCCGACCGAGAGATTCGCCGCCAGCGTCGAATCGAACGAGACCATGAGCAGCTTGACCGCGTCCTCGAAGCTCATCGTCTTGTCATAGCCGCGCACGAGGATGGGCCGGCCATACTTGGTCTCGCCGATCTGGAAGAAGGGCGTATCGAACGAGGCTTCGATGAAATTGCCTTCAGGATAGATCAGGAACAGGCGTGGCTCCATGTCCTTGATCTGGCCGGCGACGATCATCGAGGCGGTGAAGCGCGGGCCTTCACCCTGCATCCCGGTATCATCCTGCCGCCCCTCGATCACATCGCGCAGCAGGCGGCCGACAATCGTCGCGATCTGGAACATCGTCGGCGCATCGAGGATCGATGGGCGGCGCTCGCCCGGCGTCTTGTTGCGTTCTTCCAGCTGGCTGATCACGGCCTGCGTGGTCGCCAGATTGCCTGCGGTCATGATCGAGATGATCCGCTCGCCCGGAACGGACCAGGTGAACATCTTGCGGAACGTGGAAATGTTGTCGACGCCCGAGTTCGTGCGGGTATCGCTCATCAGCACGAGGCCCTTGTCGAGCACCATCCCCACGCAATACGTCATTGGTCCTGCCCCTCGTTGTCTGGCGTCGCCCGGACTCGCGTGCGAGGTCACTGTTCCACACGCTGCTGCGCGACGGCAAGCTTCACGTGCAATGTTTCGTCATAGGCACCGTAGCGGATGCCGGTGACGGGGGCAGCATCGCGATAATCCCGGCCCGTCGCGACACGGACGTAATGCGGATCGGGCGAGATTCCGTTGGATATGTCAAAGCCAACCCAGCCGAGCCCATCAACCATGGCTTCAGCCCAGGCGTGGCCGGCATCCTGCTCGACGCGGTCCTTCATCATCAGGTAGCCGCTGACATAGCGCGCCGGCACGCCCAGCGCGCGCGCCGCCGCGATGAAGACGTGGGCATGGTCCTGGCACACCCCATGCCCGGCGGCGAGCACAGCCTCGGCGTTGCTCGCGGTATCGGTATGGCCCGAGCCATATTCCACCGATCCACGCACGAGGGCGGAGAGCGAGTGGAGCTTTTCCAGCGTATCCTGCTTGCCCGAAAGGCCCGCAATCAGCGACCGCAGACGCGGGCCGCCGCTCGTCAGTTCGGTCGGCTGGCGGAAGTGCCACAATGGCAGATAGCCCGCGTGATGACCGACGATGCCGGCCTTGTCGTTGGTATCGACGACGCCTTCGCAGCGGATCGTCACTTCGGTCACGCCCGGTTCGAACGCGATCAGGGTGACGTGGTTGGCGTTCTCGTCATCATACTCGACTTCCTGCCGCGCGCCTTCGAGCCCGATCTTCCACGCTACGATCGATTGCCCCGCGCTGGTCTTGGGTGTCAGGCGCAGACGTTGCTGCCCCCGCGCCGCCGGGGCGGAGAACGTATAGTGCGTGGTATGATCGACCCAGAGTCGCAAGCGGCCGTTTTCCCTTAATCGATGAAGCGCCTAATCGATGAACCGATAGTCGTACTGGATCTGGTTGGCGAGCCGCGTGTTCCGGCTGATGAACTTCGCGATGTATTCGTGCAGGCCCTGCTCGAAGATCGCGTCGATCGTGATCGTGTGAAGATCGCAGTCCGCTTCCTGCAGGATGGCATGCGCCTCGGTCTCGCAGCCATATTCGCGCGCGAGGTGGGCGAGGTTCGAGCGCAGCTTGCCGTAGCAGAACGCCAGGCTGCGCGGGAACCGGCTATCGAGGATGAGGAACTCCGCAATCCCGCGCGCTTCCATGCGGCCGGCATTGAGCCAGCGATAGGCGCGCTCCCCCGCGAGGCTGCGCAGCACGTTTTCCCACTGCACGTTATCAAGGCTGGAGCCGACATAGGAAATCGAGGGCAGCAGCACATAGTACTTCACATCGAGAATGCGCGCGGTGTTGTCCGCCCGCTCGATGAAGCTGCCGATGCGCGCGAAATTGTAGATCTCGTTGCGCAGCATGGTGCCTTCCATCGCGCCGCGCACCTGCGTCGATTGGCGGCGGAGCGTATCGAGCACCGCACCGAGCCGCGTTTCGGCGACCGGCCGGGCCAGCAGCTCGCGCATGCGCAGCCAGCTGTCGTTGACCGATTCCCACACCTCGCGCGTGATCCCGGCGCGGACCATGCGCGCATTGGTGCGCGCCAGTTCGCACATGGCGAGCACGTTGCCGGGGTTATCCTTGTCGCGCAGGATGAAGTTGATCACGTTCGGTCCGGCATAATCGGTGCCGAACTTTGTCTCGTAGAGCGCGCGCAGCCCCAGCGTGACGATAACCGAGCGCCATTCGTCGCTGGCGTCGCGCGCATCTCGGGTGAGCGCCATGCGGAAGCCCGCCTCGATCAGACGCGCGGTGTTTTCCGCCCGTTCGAGGTTGCGGAACAGCCAGAAGATGCCGTTGGCGGACCGGCCTAGCATGGGGTGGCCCGCATATCAGTCATCCAGCACCCAGCTGTCCTTGGTGCCCCCACCCTGCGACGAGTTCACCACCAGCGAGCCCTTCTTGAGCGCGACGCGGGTGAGGCCGCCGGGCGTGATGTCGATCCCGCCGGGGGAGACGAGCACGAAGGGCCGCAGATCGACATGGCGCGGGGTGAGCCCGCCGCGGCCAAGGATCGGCACGGTAGAGAGCGACAGCGTTGGCTGCGCGATATAATTGTGCGGCCGCGCGGCAAGCTTGGCGGCGAAGGCGGCGATTTCCTTCTTCGTCGAGGTCGGCCCGATGAGCATGCCGTAGCCGCCCGAGCCATGGACTTCCTTCACCACCAGTTCCGAGAGATGCTCGAGCACATACTTCAGCGCATCCGGCTCCGAACAGCGCCAGGTCGGCACATTGGGGAGGATGGGCTTCTCGCCGGTGTAGAATTCGACGATTTCGGGCATGAAAGAGTAGATCGCCTTGTCATCGGCGATGCCCGTGCCCGGCGCATTGGCAATGGTGATCCCGCCCGCGCGGTAGACGTCCATGATGCCCGAGACGCCCAGCTGGCTTTCCGGCTTGAACGACAGCGGATCGAGATAATCGTCGTCCACCCGGCGGTAGAGCACGTCGATCGGCGTGTAGCCCTGCGTGGTGCGCATGGCGATGCGGCCGTTCTCGATGCGCAGGTCGCTGCCCTCGACGAGTTCAGCACCCATCTGATCGGCGAGGAAGGCGTGTTCGAAATAGGCGGAGTTGTAGATGCCCGGCGTCAGCACCGCGACGACCGGTTGGTGGCCCTTGGCGGCGGGCGGCAGGCAGGCGGCGAGGCTGCGGGCAAGGCGGCGCGGATAGTCCGAAACCTCGCGCACGCGGACCCGCGTGAACAATTCCGGGAACATCGCCATCATCGTCTCGCGGTTCTCCAGCATATAGGAGACGCCAGAGGGCGTGCGCGCGTTGTCTTCCAGCACCATGAAGTCGTCCTCGCCGGTGCGGACGAGATCGATGCCGACGATATGGGTGTAGACCCCGCCCGGCGGCGTGAAGCCGACCATCTGAGGGAGGAAGGCCGGGTTCTTTTCGAGCAGCCGGGCGGGCAGGCGGCCCGATCGGACGATTTCCTGCCGGTGGTAAAGATCGTGCAGGAAGGCATTGAGCGCCCGCACGCGTTGTTCGATCCCGCGCGAAAGCCGCCGCCACTGGTGCGCGGTGATAATGCGCGGCACCATGTCGAACGGGATCAGCCGCTCCTCGGCGTCCTCGCTCCCGTAGACATTGAAGGTGATGCCGGTACGGCGGAAGAACGCTTCAGCCTCCGTCCCCTTGCGGCGCAGCAAGTCTGCCGGCTGATTGGCATACCATTCTTCATACCCGCAATAGGCCGGGCGCACCGAGCCATCGGCGGCAAACATCTCGTCATAGGACGAGGGCGAGGCTGCTTTCATGCGATCATCCCGATGCGCCGAAGCTTGCACAGCGCGCGGCCTTTGCCAAGCGCCATGCTGCACTTGCGAGACAAATTTGTAACTGAACTGCGCGGCAAAGGGTTTCGCCGCTTCGCGCTTGCCTTGGCAGTGCCAAGGTGACACGTTTAACCGTACGGCTAATTTCCGGGAGAGAGCAAGCCATGGGCGAGATCCATCACCGCACCTGCCATATCTGCGAAGCCAATTGCGGGGTGCTGGTAGAGCTCGAGGGACCCCCGGGATCCAAGCGCGTGGTGTCGATCAAGGGCGATCCGGATAACCCCCTCTCGCGCGGGCACATCTGCCCCAAGGCGACCGCGCTGGAAGACCTGCAGAACGATCCCGATCGCCTGCGCGCACCGCAAAAGCGCGTGGGCGAGGACTGGCACGAAATCAGCTGGGAGCAGGCCTTCCGCGAGATCGGCGAAAAGGCCCGCGCCATTCTCGCCCGCGATCCTGCCAGCACCGCGACTTATGTCGGCAATCCCAACGCGCACTCCTATGGCAACGCGCTGAATGCCCATCACCTGACCAAGGCGCTCGGCACCAGGAACCAGTTCTCCGCGAGCACGGTGGACCAGATGCCGCACCAGGTGGCGAACCTGCTGCTTTATGGCCATGCCAGCATGTTCGGCATTCCGGATATCGACCGCACGGAGACGCTGATCATCATCGGCGGCAATCCGATGGCATCCAACGGCTCGGTCTGGACCGTGCCGGATTTCCGCAATCGGGTACGGGCTCTGAAGGCGCGCGGCGGGCATCTGGTGGTGATCGACCCGCGCCGCACCGAGACTGCCAAGATTGCGGACCGCCACGTGTTCGTGCGCCCCGCGAGCGACGTGTTCCTGCTCGTCGCACTGCTCAAGGCCGTGATGGCGCGCAGGCCCTTCCAGCCGGTGCAGGACTTCGTGACGGGGCTGGACGAAGTCGCGGCCCTGCTCGCCCGCTTCGATGACGCCGCCTGCCTTGCCGCATCGGGAGTTGCGGCGGACGACATCGCCTTCCTTGCCGAGCGCCTCACCGCCGGCCCCGCCGCGCTCTATGGCCGCCTCGGCATCGCCACGCAGCGGCACGGCACGCTCAACGCCTGGCTCATCGCACTGATCAACATCGCCGCCGGGCAGATCGACCGCGAGGGCGGCACCGTGTTCCCGATCCCCGCGCTCGACACGATTGCGATGCTGCCGCGCGGCTCGCTCGGCAAGTTCACCTCGCGCGTTTCGGGCCACAAGTCGGTGCTGGGCGAGTTTCCCGCCGCCGCGCTGGCCGAGGAGATCGAGACTGAAGGGCCGGGCCAGATCAAGGCGCTGTTCGTGGTCGCGGGCAATCCGGTGCTTTCGACCCCCAATGGCCCCCGGCTCGACAAGGCGCTGGCAGGGCTGGAACTGATGGTCTCGGTCGATATGTACCGCAACGCCACCAGCCGCCGCGCGCACTATATCCTGCCGCCGACGGGGCCCTTGGAGCGCGACCATTATGGCCTGTTCCTGCTGCCAATGGCCGTGCGCAATGTTGCGGTCTATTCAAAGCCCACGCTGGAGCGCGAGGACCCTGCCAGCTTGCACGACTGGGAAATCCTGCGCGGCCTTGCCCAGGCGATCAGCGGCCAGCCGGTGCAGGAGCCGACCCCGCGCGAGGCGCTCGATCATCTGCTCAAGACTGGCCCCTACAAGGTCTCGCTCGCCGAGGTCGAAGCCGCGCCCTCCGGCCTCGATTTCGGGGCGCCGAAGACGGGCATTCTCCCCGATCGCCTGCGCAGCGACGATCAGACGATCGCCTGCGCCGTCCCCGCCTTCATGGAAGCGCTCGCGGCGCTGGAGGTGGAGGTGCCCGAGACCGGCAAGCTCACCCTGATCGGGCGGCGGCATTTGCGCACCAACAATTCCTGGCTCGCCAACAGCCACCGCCTGACCAAGGGGCCGAACCGCTGCACGCTGATGATCCATCCGCACGATGCCGCGCCGCTGGGGCTTGAAGACGGGGACATGGCGGCTGTTCGCTCATCCTCGGGCGAAGTCATCATCCCCGCCGAAGTGACCGAGGACATGATGCCGGGCACGGTCTCGATTCCCCACGGCTGGGGGCATGATCTGCCCGGCGTGGCGATGCAGGTGGCGCGTGAGCGAGCCGGGGTCAGCGCCAATGCGCTCACCGAATCCGGCGCGCTTGATCCGCTTTCGGGCAACGCCGCGCTTTCGGGCGTGCAGGTGGAGGTGGCAAGGGCAGCGCTGGAAGCGGCGGAATAGCCGCCTACTTCTCTTCCTTGCCGGTGCATTCGCCGTTGTGCTTGGCGTTCAGTTCCATCTGCATCGACATCGGCTTGCCCTGCGGCCCCATGCCGCCAATCGACATCGTCATCTGGTAGGTCTCGGGCGTGTAGCTGCCGACCATGGCCATGGTCTGCACCCCCTGCTCTGCCTTGCACGTCATCTTCGCGTCGATCTTGCCGCCGCCCATGCTGAAGGTGTCATACTTGCAGCGCTCATCGGCCTGGCCGAAGAACTTGGCGTCGGGCTTCTCGGCCTCTTCCTTGGTGAGGCAAGTGGCAAAGGTGCGGTCCTTGCCGAGCATCTTGCCCATCATTTCCTTGGCCTCGGGCGGCATGCCTTCCATCTCGATCTTGACGAACTTCATCGTCGATTCCCACCGCCCGGGATTGAACCGCAGCCCGGCGTCGGAAACCTTCTTGGCCACGTCCGAAACGCTTTCGTTGGTGGCGGTGACGGTTTTCCCGCTGCCACAGCCGGCCAGCGCCAGTGCGGTGGAAAGAGCCACGAGTGGCAGAAGGGGCAGGCGCATGGGTTCAGGTCCTCTCGCTGATGTGATGACAGGGCTAACACCCGCGCGGCGGTTTTCCAATGATCCGCCTCACCGGCCTAGAAGCCGTAGAGCAGGGTGAGCCGACTGGTGGTGTCCGTCAATGTGCGCGCGACGCCCGAGCCGGCTTCGTGCTGCAGCGTGTAGGAAAGCCGGGCCTTGAGCTTGCTGCTGAGGCGCGAATCCAGCGCGGCCAGCGTGTAGTAGGTCCGGCGGACCGCATCGAAATAGGTGCTGACTTCCTGGCTGTAGTTCAGCGTGGGGGTGAGCCTGATCTTGAGATCGGCCAGCGCGACTGCCGAAAGGGTCTGCTCCTGCGGCCCCTCCACAGGCTGCGTCACGCGCAAGGCGGGGCCTGCCTTGATGCTCAGCTTCCGGCCGTCCCCCTCGAGCAGATTGTACCCGAGCCCGGCTGACAGGCTGTACCGGTCAATGAAGCCCTGAAAGCGGTCACGCTCATACTGGCCGAGGCCGAACACATAGCCATGGTCATCGAACTTGTAGTTGGGCTCCAGCGTCAGCCTGATCTGGTTTCGCGTCACCTCGTCCGAAGTCTTCTGGTAATCGATCCGGCCCGATGTGGCGACGCGCCAGCGCCCCTTCTCCGCGACCACGGTGAGGCGCCCGACAAAGCCCGAACCCGGAGCGCTACCGGTGCTGACGAAGGCCCCCAGTTCGCCTTCGCCGCTCCATTTGACGGGCATGGCGAAGAGGGCGGGCTGCAACGGCTCGGGATCCTCAAGCGGAAGTTCGACCTTGACGTCCCTTCTCGCCAGCGGGAGAGGCTCGGCCAACCACGCCAGCACGCTGCGGCGCAGGGCCCAGGCCGATATGGCCGCCTGCGCTTCGGGATGCGCCTGCTGCAGATATTGCACCAGCGCGTCGAGCGCGCGCGGATCGTGCGAGGCTTCGACCGCTGCCAGCACGTCCGCCATCTCGGCGGGCAGTGGCCCCGCCTCCGGTACCGCATCCTGCGCCATCACCGGCGCCGAGGGCAGCAGGACGGCAAGGACCGCGACCGCGATGATGCGCTGAGAGACCTGCAGTTCCCTGATCCTTCACATGCCGCAAGGAGGCTTGCGGTGGTCACGCTACCATCCGGCGTGATATAGCAAACGCCGCCCCATGCCTATCCGTCGCGGCGCAGGCAGCCGGCCATGACGACGTATTCAGGGCCGCTTCCGGGTGCAGGAAAAGGTATAACGGGCAACGCGTGCCGATTGCATGGACGCGGTTTGTTCCCCATATTCGCGCTATGGCCGAACTCGTGATCCGCAGGGGCTTGGAAGAGCCCGATACCTCTGAAAACTTCGTTCCGCACAAGCCCGTGCGACCCGAGAAATCGGAAGGCGGGCGGCCGTTCCGCGTTGTCTCCGAATACCAGCCGGCGGGCGACCAGCCGACCGCGATTGCCGATCTTGTCGCCTCGGCAAAGGAGGGCGAGGTGACGCAGGTGCTGCTCGGCGTGACGGGCAGCGGCAAGACGTTCACGATGGCCAAGGTGATCGAGGAACTGCAGCGCCCCGCGCTGATCCTTGCGCCCAACAAGATCCTCGCTGCGCAGCTCTATGGCGAGATGAAGAGCTTCTTCCCGGAAAACGCGGTCGAGTATTTCGTCTCCTACTATGACTACTACCAGCCCGAAGCCTATGTGCCGCGGTCCGACACCTACATCGAGAAGGAAAGCTCGGTGAACGAGGCGATCGACCGGATGCGCCATTCAGCCACCCGCGCGCTGCTGGAACGGGACGACGTGATCATCGTCGCCTCGGTTTCGTGCCTCTACGGCATCGGCTCGGTCGAGACCTATTCGGCGATGATCTTCGATCTCAAGGTGGGTGACACGGTCGACAACCACGAGATCATCCGCAAGCTGGTGGCGCTGCAGTACAAGCGCAACGATGCGGCCTTCCAGCGGGGCAATTTCCGCGTGCGGGGGGATAATCTGGAGATCTACCCCTCGCACTACGAAGACATGGCCTGGCGCGTGTCGTTCTTTGGGGACGAGATCGAGGCCATCAGCGAGTTCGATCCGCTGACGGGCAAGGCCGGCACGAAGCTTTCCAAGGTCCGCGTCTACGCCAATTCGCACTATGTAACGCCGGGGCCGACGATGAAGCAGGCGGCGGACGCGATCCGCTTCGAGCTGACCGAGCGGCTCAAGGAACTGGAAGCGGAAGGCAAACTGCTGGAGGCGCAGCGGCTGGAGCAGCGCACCAATTTCGACCTCGAAATGATCCACGCGACGGGTAGCTGCGCCGGAATCGAGAACTATTCGCGCTTCCTGACGGGGCGCATGCCGGGCGAGCCGCCGCCGACGCTGTTCGAGTATCTGCCCGACAACGCGCTGCTGTTCGTGGACGAAAGCCACCAGACCGTGCCGCAGATCGGCGCGATGTCCAAAGGCGACCACCGCCGCAAGATCACGCTGGCCGAGTATGGCTTCCGCCTGCCAAGCTGCATCGACAACCGCCCGCTGCGCTTCAACGAATGGGACGCGATGCGCCCGCAGACCGTGGCGGTTTCGGCAACGCCGGGGCACTGGGAGATGGAGCAGGCGGGCGGTGTGTTCGCCGAACAGGTCATCCGCCCGACCGGCCTGATCGACCCGCCGGTGGAGATCCGCCCGGTCGAGGACCAGGTGCAGGACTGCATCAACGAATGCCGCAAGACCGCCGAGGCAGGCTACCGCACGCTCGTCACCACGCTGACCAAGCGCATGGCCGAGGACTTGACCGAGTTCATGCACGAGGCGGGCCTGCGCGTGCGCTACATGCATTCGGACGTAGAGACACTGGAACGCATCGAACTGATCCGCGACTTGCGCCTCGGCGTCTATGACGTGCTGGTGGGCATCAACCTGCTGCGCGAGGGGCTTGATATCCCCGAATGCGGGCTGGTGACCATTCTGGACGCGGACAAGGAAGGCTTCCTGCGCAGCGAAACCTCGCTGATCCAGACGATCGGGCGCGCCGCGCGCAACGTCGATGGCCGCGTGATCCTCTATGCCGACCGCATGACCGGCAGCATGGAACGCGCGATTGCCGAGACCGACCGCCGCCGTGAAAAGCAGCGCGCCTACAACGAGCTCCACGGCATCACCCCCGAATCGATCAAGCGCGACATCCACGACATCGTGGCCGACACCGCGAGCCGCGACGGGGTGCTGGTAGAGATCGAGACCGAAGGCGGCGCCAACAACCTCGTCGGCCACAACTTGCGCGCCTATATCGAGGAGCTGGAACGCAAGATGCGCGCTGCAGCGGCGGATCTGGAATTCGAGACGGCCGGGCGGCTGCGCGATGAAATCCGGGCTTTGGAGGCCAACGAGTTGGGGCTGCCGGATGGGGAGAAGAAAGCGCCGATTGTGGGCCGCAGCAACGAAGGCAAGCCGGGGACGCGCAAGACGCGGTACGGGAAGAGCCAGAAGAAGTGGGGGAAGTGATGCTTCTTGATTTTTTATGTCAGAACCCATATCTGTTGTCTGTCAGCGAGAAATCGCGCTGCAAATGACTGGGCGGCTGAGACACTAGGCAAAGTCACTCCATTTACGAGCCACTAAGTGGCAGGAGCTGCCTATGTCTAACTATGAAGCCGTCAATTTGGCCCTCACCGCTATGCTTGTAGTTCTCGGCATTCTCGGCTTAGCCTTGAAAGCATTCGAGGCAGGACGCAAGAAATGAGCAGAACAGCCAAGCCATATATTGGTCTTCTTGCCTACTGCACCACAGTCGCATCCCACTGTGAATGGGTGTCCGCCCATGATTGACAAAACTCCAATTGTCCTTCATAAAGGACAGGCCTTCGAGCTGGTGGAAGCACCGATGTTCTCGGAATGGCTCGGCTCCCTGCGGGACCGGCGGGCAGTGGCCAGAGTCCTTGATCGCCTGAAGCGCGCGTCGAACGGCAACTTCGGGGATTGCAAGTCCGTCAAGGGCGGCGTGTCCGAAATGCGGATCGACTATGGGCCGGGCTACCGGGTCTATTTCTTCCAGCGGGGCAAGGAGCTTGTCATTCTTCTTTGCGGGGGTGACAAGCGCACGCAGGATGCCGATATTGCTCAGGCAAAACGGCTTAAGGAAGAGATCGAGCAAGAGGATGGAACTGCGCCCGTTTGATCCCGCCAACCACCTCGAAACCGAGGAGGACATCCTGTTTTATCTCGAGGCCGCGATGGAGGGGAATGACCCCAAGCATATCGCCAGTGCGCTTGGCGATGTCGCTAGGTCCAAGGGAATGACCGAGATCGCCCGCAAGACCGGTCTTGGCAGGCAAGCACTCTACAGCGCGCTGTCCGAAAGCGGCAATCCGACACTTGAAACGCTCGTCGCTGTGTTGTCGGCACTGGGCCTTGAACTGACCATCCAGAAGCGCTCGGCAGCATGATGGCAGACATGACGCGGTGGAAGTGGGGGCGGTAGCATCCACCTCGCACCGCACGCGGATATCTATCCACCGCGCTGCGCCTTTCCCTATCTTGCGCTGGCCTTGAAATTCGGCTGCTTGGGTCTGACCTCAGTGCTGCGGCGATGATCGCGTCGCAAAAGGATGAAGCCTTGATTTCGCGTGTCATGCCTCCCCTGCTCGTCCTGCTGCTGGCGGCCTGCTCGTCCTCTTCGGCGACGACGACGGCGGGCAAGGATGGCCCGGTTGACGGCGTGCGCGTCGCCATGCCGGCAGATAGCCCCGCGCGCCCCGCCACGCGCGCGCCGGATGCCAAGGGCGCATGGGCCGCCGCGCCGGATGCCGCCCGCTTCGGCTATCCGGGTGAGGCGCCGCTGCTCAGCCTTGAATGCCGCCAGGGCTCGCTTGTCGTCACCCGCAATGTCGCCGCTCCCATCGGGGCCGCCGCGCTCTTCGCGCTGCAGGGGAGCGGTTATATCCTGCGCCTGCCGGTCGATGCGACGGCAGTCGCGGGCCAGCGCGGCTATGTCTGGCAGGGCGCGATCCCGGCCGATGACAAGCGCCTGACGCTGTTCAAGGCGAAGTTCGTCGGCACGCTTCCGGGCGGCGGACATATCGCAGTGCCCGCCAGCGAAGTCCCCGGCGGGCTGATCAAGCGCTGCGCCGCCAAGGAATCTTGAGCGCTTAAAGCTTGCCGAACTTCGCTTCGTAGGCGCCGGTATCCCCGCTCGAAAGCAGCTTGGCCTGCTCGATCCAGTTGTCCCGCGTCGCGCGGCCCGCAAAAGCTCCCAGCTGCGCGTCGATCCGCGCCACATCCGCTTCGGTCCACGCCGCGATCTCGGCATAGCGCGTGACGCCGAGCGCCCGCAGCGCGGTGCTGATCTTTGGGCCAAGGCCCTTGATCCGGGTCAGGTCGTCGCCTTCATCCGTGGCGGGTGGCGGTGCTTCGGCGAGCACCGGCGGCGGCGCTATCGCGGCGGCGGGCGGCGCATCGATCAGCGCTGAATTGCGCGAGGCGGGCGCGGCACCTTCGGACAGGACATCGCGGTACTCGCGCTTTTCCGGCAGCGCTTTGCCGCGCCGCAACAGGAAGACCAGCGCCAGCACCAGCAGCACGGCAATCGCGCCGACCAGAACCGCGTTTGCCTGAATCCATTCCATCATCGATCACCCCAAGACTTGCCGGACCTGTCCGGCGCTTTCCCATGCGCAGCGGCTGAAGCCAAGACCCCCAGCTTCAGAGTGTCTGCTTGCGGAACAGGATGCGGTCTTCCGGTCCGAAGCCGCGCCGCCAGATCACCGCGCCATAGACGCCGAGGATCGCGGGGATGCCGAAGGCAAGCTCGACCCACTCAGGCAAGAGCTTTGCCGCAAAGCCCACCAGCACCGCTGGCGCTGCCGCCCAGATCAGCGCCCAGCGCCAATTGCTGATCCGCTCGCCCAGCAAGCTGCCGAGCAGCAACGATTTGGCGAGCGACGCGCAGCCGAGAGCAATCGCCAGCGCGGCGGCGGCTCCCGCCGCCTGGATCAGCGGATCGAGCCCCGCCCGCCGCGCCGCCAGCATGAAGCCCACGGTCAGCGCCGCCTGCAGCGCGATGGTGGCAAGGCTGATCCACAAGTTGCGCAGCCGCGCGATGTAAATCAACGCCGCCTCACTCACCACGGCGGTGGCGGCGGCCACTTCGGCCGCGAGCAGCAGCGCCAGCGCGGCGGTCCCGGCCACGAAGCCCGGCCCCACCAGCCCCATCACCGCCGCGCCCGGAATGCCCAGCGCCAGCGCCACCCCGGCCTGAGCCGCGATGATCCAGAAGCCCACCTGGCACACCTGCCGCGCCACCGCGGGGAAGTTTCCGCCTTGCAGATTGCGCGTGATCACCGGGCCAAGGATCGGCTCGAAGCTGGTCTTGAGCTTCTGCGGCAGAGTCGCGACCTGCTGCGCCACGTAGTAGATGCCCACGACCGCAGGCGGCGCCTGAAACACGCCGAGCAGGAACAGATCGAGCTTGCGCGTGCCCCATTCGATCGCATCCGCACCGGCCAGCGGCAGGTTGCTCACCGCCAGCCGAAGGAGATCGATCGGGCGCGGCGACCACTGGCGCGGCAGACCATAGCTCCTGAGCAGGGGCACGAAGGCGGTCAGCGTTGCGGCAAAGATCGAGGCGACATAGGCGAGGATCAGCCCGGATTCGCGGATCGAGAGGAAGGTGAAGCCCGCCAGCCACACCGCCCCTGCCACGATGGACAGCGTCCACGGCTCGACGACCGACCGGGCCCGCACCGTCGCGCCGACATCGAAGCGATAGGCCAGCGCCGCCAGCGCGATATCGCCCAGCGCGATCGGCAGCACGGTGAGCGGCAGCAGGCGCTGGAGCGGGGTGAAATGCCCGCTCGGAAACATCGGGGCCGGGAAGATATAGAGCAGCGCCGCCAGCACGGCTGAGACGAAGCCCGACAGCAGCAGCGCATCGGCAACCACTTCGGCGCCGTCGCGGTCATCGCTCGCCAGCTGCTGCGCCAGGCCGCGCTTCTGGCCGAGCGTGGCCAGCTGCGCCGCCAGCTCCACCGCGATGGTGGCTGAGGCAAAGCGGCCCAAGTCCTCTGCGCCGTAAAGCCGCCCGGCGATGAACAGGAACGGGATGCGCGCGGCAAGGCGGAGCAGGAAACCGAAGAAATTGGTCCGCCCGCCCTTGGCCAGCGCGGCAATGTCCTGCTGTTCGGCGGAGAGGGGGGCGGCGGCTTCAGCCAAGCGGGGCCTCCGCACGAAGCGGGCGGGCCAGCAGCTGCGCCACCAGCGCGCGGGGCGAGATCGCGCCATCGAGAAGGGCGGCGACTCCGGCTGCAATCGGCATGGCGATGCCGCGCTCATCGGCGACGCGCACGAGCACCGGCGCGGTGAACGCGCCTTCGGCCACGGTGCTGCGCTCCGCGAGCAGAGCCGCCGCGCCGCCAGTGCGGTCGCCTTCCGCGCCGAGCGCCATGCCGAGCGCGAAATTGCGGCTTTCGGAGGAGGAGCAAGTAAGCACCAGATCGCCAAGGCCCGAAAGGCCCGCCAGCGTTTCACCTTCCGCGCCCATCGCAAGGCCGAGGCGCTGCATTTCGGCAAAGCCCCGGCTGATCAGCGCCGCGCGGGCGTTGGCGCCAAGGCCCAGCCCTTCGACCACCCCGCAGGCAATCGCCAGCACATTCTTCACCGCGCCGCCGATCGAAGCGCCGATCACGTCCGCCGAATAGTAGGGCCGGAATGAGGGCCGCGCGATGACGGGTGAAAGCCGCGCCCATTGCGCCTCCCCCCCGGCGCAGGCGAGCGTCACGGCGGTTGGCAGTCCTTCAGCCACTTCATGTGCAAAGGTCGGCCCGGAGAGGACGGCCAGCGCCGCACCCGGTGCAGCGGCGGCGGCCACCTCGCTCATCAGGCGGCCTGTGCCCTGCTCGATGCCTTTGGCGCAGAGCACGATGTCGGTTCCCTGCGGCCCAAGCTGGCCCAGCACCGTGCCGAGATGCTGCGCCGGCGTGACCAGCAGCAGCACCGGCAGCACGGCGAGATCGGCGAGATTGCCAGTCGCGCGGATCGTCGGATGGAGCGCAGCGCCCGGCAGAAAGCGCGGATTGCGATGCTGCGCGTTCACCGCATCGACCACATCGGCCTCGCGCGCCCAGAGCAGCACGTCGCGGCCATCGCTCGCGAGCATTTGCGCCAGAGCAGTGCCCCATGCGCCGCCGCCCACGACGCCGACTTGAGCCGCCTCGCTCATGCCTTCACCCCCGCGCCGCGCACCGGCTCCGCATCGGGATCGAGCGGCCAGCGCGGGCGCGCCAGCACGTCGAGCGAATCGGTGAGGCCGGCGGCAAGACGCTCCGCCCCGGCCCAACCGATCATCGCAGCGTTATCGGTACACAGCTTCGGCGGCGGTGCGACGAGGGGCAGCCCGGCCTCCTCCGCCAGTGCCGTCAGTGCGCCGCGCAGGGCCGCATTGGCGGCAACCCCGCCCGCGACAACCAGCGCCGTCACCGGCCCTGCAGCCGCCATCGCGCGGCGCGTGCGATCGATCACGCAATCGATCGCGGCCTGCTGGAACGATGCGGCGATATCCGCCGTCTGGTGGATGCCGGCATCATGGGCGCGCATCACCGCGCTTTTCAGGCCCGCGAAGGAGAAATGCGGCTCCGCACTACCCAAGAGCGGGCGCGGCAGCGGGACAGCCCTGGCATTACCTTCGCGCGCCATCCGCTCCACCGCAGGGCCGCCCGGAAAGCCCAGCCCGAGGATCTTCGCGGTCTTGTCGAACGCCTCACCCAGCGCGTCGTCGATGGTCGTGGCGAGGCGGCGATACTGGCCCAGTCCGCGCACTTCGAGGATTTGGCAATGCCCGCCCGAGGCGAGCAGCAGCAGATAGGGGAACGCGAGGTCCGGCTCCGCCAGCCGCGCAGACAAGGCGTGGCCCTCAAGATGGTTCACCGCCAGCAAGGGCCTATCCACCGCCATCGCCAGCGCCTTGGCCGTTACCAGCCCGACCATGACCCCGCCAATCAGGCCCGGCCCCGCCGTGGCTGCAATCGCATCCATGTCCGCCAATGTGAGCCCCGCGTCTTCCAGCACCGCGCCGACCATGGGCGCGAGGGTTTCGGCATGGGCGCGCGCGGCGATTTCTGGCACAACGCCGCCATAGGGGCGGTGTTCCTCATCCTGCGAGGCGATGCGCTGCGCGACAATGCGCGCGGCGAGCGTGGTGCCCGCCCCGTCGATCACGGCGACGGCGGTTTCGTCGCAGGAGGATTCGATGCCGAGGATCAAGGCCATGGGAGACTTTCCCTTAGAGACATTCCCCGTTACGGCAAGTGACGCATGAACACGCCCATAACGCCCACCGCTGCAAACCCGCTCAAACTGGGTACGCGCCGCTCTCCGCTCGCCATGGCTCAGGCCGAGGAAACCCGCCGCCGGCTCTGCGCCGCGCATGGCTGGGAGGAGGATGTGATCGAACTTGTCACCGTGGTTGCCAGCGGCGATCAGGTGCTTGATCGCCCGCTCGCCGAAATCGGCGGGAAGGCGCTGTGGACCAAGGAACTCGATGCCTGGCTGGCCGATGGCAGCATCGATTTCGCGGTCCATTCGATGAAGGATGTGGAAACCGAGCGCCCAGCCACGCTGATGATCGCCGCCGTGCTCCCGCGTGAGGATGTGCGCGATGTGCTGGTCGGCGCGGAGAGCGTGGCGGCCATTCCCGCCGGCGCACGGGTCGGCACCAGTGCCCCGCGGCGCGCCGCGCAGATGCTCCACGCCCGCCCCGATCTCACCGTGGTCGGCTTCCGCGGCAATGTCGCGACTCGCCTCGGCAAACTCGAAGCGGGTGAGGCGGACGTCACGCTGCTCGCCGCTGCCGGGCTCAACCGGCTGGGCCAAAGCGCGGTTGGCAGCCCGCTCCCGTCCGACACCTGGCTCCCCGCCCCTGCGCAGGGCGCTATCGGCGTCGAATGCCTCGCCGCCCGCGCCGATCTCGTCGCGCTGCTCGATGCCATCGATCACAAGCCGAGCCACGCCGCCGTGATGGCCGAACGCGCCCTGCTGCGCGGCCTTGGCGGCACCTGCCACAGCCCGATCGCGCTGCTCACCACCGCCGAGGGCACGGACCTGACGCTGCGCGCCGCGCTGTTCAGCCCCGATGGAGCGGAGCGGATCGAGGCGAGCGCCACCTTCCCGGCGGGCGACAGCGATGGCCCCGCCGCGCTCGCCCGCACCCTGCTGGCCAGCGCGCCCGAGGCCATTCGCCGCCACTTCACCGGCAGCTGAGGCCACCCGGGGATGATCCCGGTGATCGTGATCCGCCCCGAACCGGGCAACGCCGCCACCGTGGCTGCCGCGCGGACGCTCGGCCTTGATGCGCAGCCGTTTCCGCTGTTCGACATGGCTCCCGCGCAGTGGACCGCCCCCGATCCCGAGCCTTACCGCGCGCTGCTCGTCGGCAGCGCCAACGTGTTCCGCCTCGGCGGCGAGGGCCTTGCGCGGCTGAGGGGCCTGCCCGTCCACGCTGTCGGCGCGGCCACCGCAGAGGCCGGGCGCGCGGCCGGTTTCACCGTGGCATCGATTGGCGAAGGCGGCCTGCAGCCGATGGTTTCCGCCCTGCCGCCGGGCCGCTATCTGCGCCTTGCCGGCGAAAAGCGCGTGCCGCTCGCCATGCCCGAAAGCGTCGAGGTCGACGATGTGGTGGTCTATGCCGCTGCCGGCCTGCCGATGCCGCCTGCGCTCATCCACATGCTGGCGAAACCCGCCGTTGTGCTGCTGCATTCCGGAGAAGCCGCCGCTCATTTCGCCGCAGAATCGGACCGGATCGGCGTGGCTCGCGGGCAGATCGCGCTGGCCTGCCTTGCCTCACGAATCGGGTCCATGGCGGGGCTCGGCTGGCAACACATTGAAATCGCAGAGACACGTACCGATCAAGCAGTGCTGGCACTCGCCGTGCAAATGTGCGAGAAAGTGTCACCAAGAGGACACTAACAACTGAAAAATGATCCTATGCAGGACATGACCTTTGGTTCGCCCCTAGCTCTGCAACGCAACCGGACTGGTCGCGGGCGGGCGGTGCTGGCTGTCCTCTTCATCCTCGCAGCGCTCGCTGGCGGCGCTTGGTACGGCTGGAAGACCGGCTGGCTCGAAGTCCACGTCTCGGGCCTTGCTGCCTCGCCAATCCCCGCGCCCTCGGCCTCGATGTCGCAGGCCGCAGCGCAGACCACCGCCAACCTCGCAGCGACCGATGCCGCGCTCACCGCCGCCGCTGCCAAGGTCTCCGTGCTCGAGCAGCGCCTTGCCGAACTCAACCAGCAGGCCGTCGCCGCAGCCGGTCAGGCCACGCAGGCCGAAGCCCTGCTGGTCGCCTTCGCCGCCCGCCGCGCGATCGAGCGCGGACAGCCGCTTGGTTACCTTGAAGCCCAGTTGCGCGTGCGCTTCGGCAGCACCCAGCAATCCGCCGTGGACCGCGTGATCGCCGCCGCCCAGAAGCCGATGACGCTCGCCATGCTGAACGAAACCTTCGAGAAGATCAGCCCGCAGCTAACCGGCGGCGCGCAGAGCGAAGGCACGTGGGACTGGCTGACGCGCCAAATGAGCGAACTCTTTGTCATCCGCCATGCCGACAGCCCCTCCCCCACCGCCGAAAGCCGCGCGATGCGCGTGCACGAGGCGCTGGCCGGGGGCCGCATCGATGTCGCCATCGCCGAAGTCGAGCGGATGCCAGGCAAGGATGCCGCGACCGAATGGCTCGCCCACGCCCGCGATTTCGCGGCTGCGCAGCACGCACTTGATCAGCTCGAAACCGCCGCGCTCTCCTTCCCGCCGACACCGCCGGTTGTGGCTAAGCCAGATGCTGTGGCTCCAGTCGACGCACCCTCCGCAGCGGCAACGCAAACAGAGTAAGCCGTTTCTCGCAGAGACGCGGAGGAAAAGAGGACCGCAAAGGAGGAAGTCCTGCGCCGTAAACGCACCGCGCGGTGAACAACCTCAGTCAGGAAAGCGGCTTCGCCAAGTTCGCGACATCTCTGCGCTCTTCTTTCCCTCCGCGTCTCTGCGAGAAATCGGTAAAAAACCGCGCAATCAGGCTTGCTGCAGCAGGCTCGGCAGCGCGCCGCTCATGCCGCGTGCCTCGTCCATGAAGAAGCGCTTGAGCGCCGGAATGCGCTGCACGCCCGCCATGCCCAGCCGCCGGATCGCCGAAGGCAAGCGCCCCGGAACGCCAAACAGCCGCGTCAACACATCGGTCGCCGCCGAGACCATGAAGGTATCCGCCGCGCGCCAGCGTTCGTAGCGCGCCAGCAGCTGCGCATCGCCCGGATCGAGCCCCAGCCGCATGCCGTCGGTCAGCACTTCCACCAGCGCCGCCACATCGCGCAGGCCAAGGTTCAGCCCCTGCCCGGCAATCGGGTGCATCCCGTGCGCAGCATCGCCGACGAGCGCGAGCCGGTCTGACACCATCCGCGCGGTGTGGTGGAAATTGAGCGGCCAGGAAGAGCGCGGCCCCATCAGCCGCACTTGCCCCAGCACATCGCCCATACGTTCCTGCACCGCGCTCTGGAATGCGCCATCGGGCAGCGCCATCGCGCCGGGCGCATCCTTCTCGCTCACCGTCCACACCAGCGCGGAGCGGTGATTGCCGTCAGCATCGTCGAGCAGCGGCAGCAGCGCGAAAGGCCCCGCCGGATAGAAGATTTCCCACGCCACGTTGCCGTGCGGCTTCGCATGCGCCAGCCCCACGATCATCGCGCGGTGGCCATAGCTCCAGCGCGCAGCGGTGAAGCCTGCCTCGTCACGCGTTGGCGATGCGCGGCCTTCGGCGCCCACCATGAGGCGCCCCTTGATCACGCGGCCATCGGCGAGCGTCACCGCCACGCCATGCGCATCGCGCTCCCGCTCCGCCACTCGCGCATTGGGCAGGAAGGTGATGAGGTCCTCCTTCGCCGCCGCATCGTACATCGCCACGCGCAGATCGCGGTTGGCGAACATGCGGCCCAGCGAGCCGTCTCCGGGGGCGGGCTGGAAATCGATCCGCCCGGGCTTCATCCCGTCCGTCACAGCGATCGAATCGATCGGGCAGCCCAGCGGCTCGAGCACCTCGGCAAGGCCGAGATGGCTGTAGAGATTCCAGCTCGCGGTCGAAATCGCCGAGGCGCGGCCATCGAAGCCTTCGGCGGTCTGCGCCGAGGGGTCGGAGCTGTCGATCACCACGCTGGGGATGCCCGCCTTGGCGAGACCGATGGCGAGCGTCATCCCGACGAGCCCGCCGCCGATGATCACGATGTCAGAGGTCATCGTCTGGTTTCTGGGTGTCTCGCTCATGGCCGTGCTCCGCAAGTATCGCCAGTGCCCGCATCGAGATCGAGGCAGCGCCCGTCGAACGCGCCGGCCGGAACCGGCAGGCCGATCAGTGCCGCAAGCGTGGGGGCGATGTCCACCGTTTCGACCGGGCTGGGCTGTTCGAAGGAGGCCATCCCCTTGCGCCAGAACAGCATCGGCACGCGCCGATCATAATCCCATGGCGAGCCATGCGTCGCGACATAGCCCGGCCCCGGCACCGGAATCGGCACCACTCCGCGCTTCAGCATCAGCACGAGATCGCCCGAGCGCGGGCGATAGAACGAGGCCTTGGCGCGCGCGATCAGCGGCCAGTTCTCGGGCGAACCGGTTCCGGCAGGCGCTGCCTCGATTTCATCGGCCGTGAAGGCCGCAGCCACGTCAGGATCGGACACCAGCACGGCTTTCAGCGCTGCGAGGGCGCGGGCCTTGTCTGCTGGCGCCAGTTCGCGCCGCAGCCAGATATCGCCCGAAGCACCATCGGAGAGGATGAGGCCGCTCGGATCGAGCCCGGTCTTGGCCGCCACCGCCGCGCTCAGCGCTTCGGGCAGGAGCGATTTGCTCACCCGGTGTGAGGCGGGCAGCGCCTGCTCGCCCAGCCGCTCGGGCATATCGAACCCGCCGTGATCGGCCGTCAGCACCACGGCATAGTCGATCCCGCGCTGGTCCAGCGCCACGAAGAAATCGCCCAGTGCCAGATCGAGCTGCTGCATCTGGATGCACATCTCGCTGCCTTCGGTGCCATAGCCGTGGCCGACATAATCCGTTGCGGAAAGGCTGACTGACAGCACATCGGGCGTCGCGCCCTTGCCAAGCTTGTTCTCGTCCACCAGTTCGGTCGCGAGATCGATCGTCGCGCGGTCGAGCCGCGGCGAGGCGCGGAAGCCGTTCTTGTCGCCCGGGGCCAGCGCAAAGCGGCCGGTGCCAACCGCAAACGTGCTGCTCAGCGGCACGGCACGGTCCTTGGCCTTGCACCAGTCAGGCAGCGAAAACTCCGGCGCGCCCGCGCTCAGCACTTCGCCAAGCGCCTTGTTCTCGTTCACCGCCGCCGGGGTCAGCGCGCGCCCGTCGAGCGAGGTGAAGCCTGCGCCCTTCCACCAGTAGACGCTGTCGATCACATGGCCGCCCATCATCAGCGCGGCGCGGTCCTTGCCTGAAACGGCGACATTGCGGCTGGTCGGCCAGAGCGCCTTGACCCGCTCACCCAGCGTGGGGACGAGGAGGTGACCGACCGAGGCGACATAGTCCTTTGGGTCCGCCGCCGCCTGAGTCTCGTCCTCGGCGCAGTAGACGGCCTTCTTGCCGCGCGCGACTGACTGGTCGATCCAGGTGTTGGCGATGATCCCGCTGCGCGCGGGGTGCACCCCGGTCAGGATCGTGGAGTGGCCCGGGCAGGTCTCGGTCGCGGCATGGCTCTGATAGCCCGCCGGAAACACCGCGCCTGTGGCGAGCCGCGCCAGGCCGCCGGTAAAGTGCGAGCGGTACTGCGCGAAAAGGTCTGCCGAGAACTGGTCGATGGAGATCGCGACGATGAGCTTGGGCGCATTCGCGGCCGGCAGGACCGCAGGAGCAGCCGCCGGTGCCGGTGCCCGTTTCGCGGCCGGACGTGCCAGCCCGCAGTGCGGCAGGACGATCACGGCGGCGAGCGCAGCCGCGCCCAGAGTGACGGACCGGAACGTGCGAAGCGCCATAGGAGGTAACCTTTCTCGGTACTTGGCCGAACCGGAGTCGCCTGCTCCGGGCCGGGCCGCTGCGTGATGGCCCCGGCGGCGCATGCGCGCAAGAGGCCTCGCGTAGCTGCTTGCCCGCAAAGGCACCGGGGGCGCCGGAGCCGGGCGGGCAGGTGGCCAAAGCGATTGCGGTGCGATAGACGAGGCATATGGCATTCCTGCGAAACATCGCCCTTCTGCTCGCGGCCTGCTGGCTAGCGCTGGCTGGCCCGCCCGCTGCGGCGCAAGGGCCACACATCCGCGCCTCGCTGCTCGCCGAGCGGCCCGCAAAGCCCGGCGAGACGATCACCCTCGCGGTGCTGATGCAGCCGGACAAGGGCTGGCACGGCTATTGGACCAATCCCGGCGATGCCGGCCTGCCGATCACGCTCGAATGGACCCTGCCGCCGGGCGCTGGCACCGGCGCGCTCGAATTCCCCGTGCCGCAGACGCTGCTGCTGCAGGGCTTGATGAACCATGTCTACGAGCATGACTACGCCGTGCTCGTGCCCTTCACCGTACCTAAAGATGCTGCCCCCGGCACCACGCTGCCGATCAGCGCCAAGGCCAATTGGCTCGCCTGCACCGACGCGATCTGCGTGCCCGAAAGCGCGACGTTGCAGGGCACCGTCACCGTGGGCAGCGGTGCTGCGGATGCGCGCTTCGATGGCTGGCGCGCCGCGCTGCCTGCCCCGCTCGACCGGCAAGGCACCTTCGCAGCATCCCCCACCGGCTGGCGCATTGCGCTGCCCTTCCCGGCGGGCGCCGCCATTGGCGAACCGCACTTCTTCATCGATGCGCAGGGCGTGGCGAGCTACGCAAAACCGCAAGCGTTCAGCCGCGTGGGCGATACTCTCGTGATCGAGCTCGCCAAGGCTGCCTTCCCCTCGCCAGAGCCGCCCGCCACGCTCTCCGGCGTGCTGTCGCTGGGCACCGGCGCGAAGGGCGAATCGCTCGGCGGAATTGCCTTCACCGCCGCACCCGGCGCGGTGCCGACGGGCGGCACACCGCTCGGCAAGGGGAGTGCGCCCGCACCGTTCTCCGCCGCCACGCTGGTGCTCGCCATCCTTGGCGCGCTCGTGGGCGGGCTCATCCTCAACGTCATGCCCTGCGTCTTCCCGATCCTCAGCCTCAAGGCGATGGCGCTGGCCCGCGCAGGCAGTCATAACGCGCATGTCGAAGGCCTGGCCTACACCGCCGGCGTGATGCTGGCGTGCATGGGCCTCGGCGCGGCGATGCTGGCATTGCGCGCGGCGGGCACGCAAGTCGGCTGGGCATTCCAGTTGCAGGACCCGGGCGTCGTCGCGCTCCTGCTGCTCCTCGCGGTCGCGATCACGGCGAACTTCATGGGGCTTTATGAGCTGCCCGGCCTTTCCATCGAAAGCGGCGGCGGCACAGGCAAGGGTGGCTGGGTCGGCGCGTTCGGCACCGGTCTGCTGGCTGCTTTCGTCGCCACGCCCTGCACCGGCCCGTTCATGGCCGCTGCGGTCGGCGCCGCGCTGGTCTTGCCGGCATGGGCTGCGATGGCGGTCTTCGCCGCGCTCGGTTTCGGCCTCGCGCTGCCGTTCCTGCTGCTGGGCTTCGTGCCTGCGCTGCGCCGACTGCTGCCCAAACCCGGCGCATGGATGGAGCGCTTTCGCCGCGCGATGGCCGTGCCGATGGGGCTGACGGTGCTGGCGCTGTGCTGGCTGGCGTGGCGGCTGGGCGGACCGGCTTATGCGGCAGGTGCCATCGCGCTTGCCGTGCTGGTCGTGGCGCTGCTGATCATGATCGGCCGCGCACAGCGGCAGGGCCTCGGCACGATGAAGTGGGCCCTGCCCGGCAGCGTCGCGCTGGCCGCTCTCGCCCTCGCCGCCACGCCGCGCCTCGCCACGGCAGGCCCCGGCGGCGCGGTGGAAGCGGGCCTCCTCGATGCCAAGCCCTTCAGCGAGGCCGCGCTGGCTGCGGCGCGGGCTGAGGGCAAGCCGGTGTTCGCCTATTTCACCGCAGACTGGTGCCTATCCTGCAAAGTCAACGAAGCCGCCGCGATCGAGCGCGAGACCACGCGCGGTGCCTTCCGCAAGGCCGGCGTCGTCGTGCTGGTGGGCGATTGGACGCGGCGTGATCCCAAGATCACCAGCTTCCTTGCGCAACAGGGCGCAGCGGGCGTGCCGCTTTACCTGTGGTATCCGGCCAAGGCCGCCGAGCCGCAAAAGCTGCCGCAAGTGCTGAGCGCGGACTTCATGGCGGGGCTGCCGGGGGGCTCAAGCTAGCATTCAGGGTTTGATTGGCCGCGTGTGCATCCAGAGCGCACTCCAGCGGTATGGCTCGCAAGCCACCCCGTCTGCATCCGCATCAAGGCTGACACGATAGCCGGGTTCCCCGATGTACAGTGGCACGGTGCCTGCGGCTCGCGCCTGATCGCAACTGATCCAATGATCGCCCGTCTGCGGCGCGCGCTTTCGCATCAACCCGAGATTTACCGCAGCCGAACCTACCCAGTTTCTCGCGGTCGCCAGCGCACCATCGTTGATCGCCAAGCTCGCAGTTCCGGTTCCGATTCCTACAATTGCCGCCAAGGTGAGCACGCCGAGGCTCTTCCGATGCTTGCCAAGCAAGCCTGCACGCGCACGCCGTTCTGGCCGTGCCGCTACAAGACGCAGGTTACCCCGTGATCGCATGACATGCGGTTTAGCAGGCTATGGTAAAATCTCCGTTTGCCCCGATGCCTGCTGCCGCCGCCCCCTACAAACTCTGCCCGTCGTCCACCGTGATGTGCGAGCCCGTTACCTGCCGCGCAGCATCGCTGGCGAAGAACACCATCGGTTCATCGAGCGCGGTGATCTCGGTCAGGCGGCGGCGGGGCCAGGTGTTGATCTGGGCCTTGCCGCCTTCGGTATCGAACCAGTCGCCAGCGATTTCGGTGCTGATGTAGCCGGGCTGGATCGTGTTGACGCTGATCCCCAGCCGCGCCCATTCCTGCGCGAACTGGCGGCCGAGGTGCTGCACGGCGAGCTTGGTGGAGGCGTAGGAGGCATCGCCCTGCCCGGTCATGTGCGAGGTGATCGAGCCGATCAGGATGACGCGGCCCTTTTCGCTCTGCTTCGATCCCGCCTTGATCATCCGCCGGGCGCCCTCGCGCGCGGTGAGGTAGACGCCGGTGAAATTGGTTTCGACCACGCTGCGGATCCCCTCTGCCGGCACGTCGATCGCGCGGCCCGGCACGACGATCCCGGCATTGGCGACGACCACATCGGGAACGCCGATCTCAGCCTCAGCCGCATCGAAGGCCGCGATGATCGAGGCCTCGTCGTTCACATCGAGCGCGACAGCCAGCGCCCTGCCGCCGCCCGCGTTGATCTCATCCGCCAAGGCCGCAATGCGCTCCACGCGCCGCGCGCCGATGACGACGGCAGCGCCCTCGCCCGCATAGAGCCGCGCGAAATGCGCGCCGAGACCCGAAGAAGCGCCGGTGATCAGCGCGATGCGTCCTGCCAGTCTGTTACCCGTCATGTGAACTTGTTGTCCCTCGGAAAGCCGGTGGGCGGCAGCCGCCCAGCCGCGCCGCGCGCGACC
>NZ_JAIXPP010000005.1 GCF_027486195.1 Novosphingobium sp. | reverse complement strand
AGCGTTCCGCCCGGCCTTGCTGTCGCCGCGGGCGGCGCGCTGGGCGCGTGGCTGCGCTACCAGACCAGCCGCCTGTTTCTTGCCACCATCGGGCCAGTAGCTGCCAGCGCTTTCCCCTGGGCCACGCTCACGGTCAACGTGTTGGGCAGTGCCGCGATGGGCCTCCTCGTCGGCTGGCTGGCGCGGCACGGGACGGGGGGCGAGGCATGGCGCCTGCTGCTCGGTGTTGGCGTTCTGGGCGGCTACACCACCTTTTCCTCCTTCGCGCTGGAGTTCGCGGTGTTCGTCGAACGCGGCGCACTGGGCCTCGCGGCAACGTATGTCGCAGTCTCGCTCGTGGCGGGCTTCGCCGCGCTGTTCAGCGGCCTCTGGCTGATGCGGGTGACGGCATGACCGGCCCCGGAAACGCGGATGACGTCCGCCAGTTCACTGTCGTCAAGGATGACGACGGCGTGCGGCTAGATCGCTGGTTCAAGCGCAACCTGCCCACCGTGGGCTTCGCCACCGTCTCGCGCTGGGCGCGCACCGGGCAGCTGCGCGTCGATGGCAAGCGCGCAGATGTCGATACGCGGCTCGAAAAAGGCCAGGTCCTGCGCGTGCCACCGAGCGGCAGCGCGCCCGCCGGGATCAAGGGCACGCGGCCCAAAAAGCCGCTGACCGAAGAGCAGATCGCGCTCGCCGAAAGCATGATCCTCACGCAGGACCGCGCCGCGATCGTGCTCAACAAGCCGCCGGGCCTCGCTACACAGGGCGGCAGCGGCACGCATGAACATGTCGATGGCCTGCTCGATGCCTATGCCGAGGAGAAGGGCCCGCGCCCGCGCCTCGTCCACCGGCTCGACAAGGATACCTCGGGCGTCCTCCTCATCGCCCGCACCCCGGGCAGCGCGGCATTCTTTTCGAAGCGCTTTTCGGGGCGCACCGCGCGCAAGATCTACTGGGCGTTGATCACCGGCGTGCCCGATGTAAAGGACGGGTTGATCGAACTTCCGCTCGCCAAGCAGCCGGGCACCGGCGGCGAGAAGATGATGGTCGATGAGAGCGAGCACGGCCAGTCCGCCCGCACGCGCTACCGCGTGATCGGCCGCGCGGGCAATGCCGCGTGCTGGGTCGAACTCCAACCGCTGACGGGGCGCACGCACCAGCTGCGCGTGCATATGGCTGCGATCGGCCACCCCATCGTGGGTGACGGCAAGTATGGCGGGCAGGCCGCGTTCCTTACCGGCTCGATCAGCCGCAAGATGCACCTCCACGCGCGCCGCTTGCGGATCGAGCATCCCGAAGGCGATCTGCTCGACGTGACGGCACCGCTGCCCGAACATTTCGCGGCGAGCATGGCGCAGCTGGGCTTCGAGGAGGCCGATGGCGATCTGCCGCTGGAGCCGGTCAAGCTGATCCCCGACAAGGTGATCGAGAAGCGCGCCGCCAAGGCTCACGCCAAGGAATACCGCAAGGAACGCCGGGGCGAGCGCCGTAAACGCATCGACGCCCCGCCCAGCGGCCGCACTGCGCCCAAGGCGCGAGCAGAGGTCAAGAAAGGCCCGGGCAGCAAGGCACCGACCGGAACCGCGCTCGCCCGCGCTTCGGCCGGGCGTGCCTCCGCCGAACGCAATGCGGCGGAACGCAGCGCCAACGGTGGCAAGCCGGTGCGCCGCGCGCCAGCAGCGGGCAAGAGCGGCGGCAGCAAGCCTCCGGCCGGCAAAGGCGGGGCGCCGCGCCGTAGCCCGAGGGCCTGATGCACCCCAATCCTGCCTTCCGCCCAAATCCGTCAAGCGATGACCGGTCGCTGTTTTCCGCGCTGATCGCGGAAGCCGGCTTTGGCATGGTGTTTCTGACCACACCGGACGGCCCGCGCGTTGCCCATGTGCCGTTGCTGCTGACCGAAGCGGGCACGCTGCGCTTCCACCTCGCGCTCGGCAACGCGCTCACCCGCCACCTCGATGGCGCACGCGCGCTGGCGGTGGTCAATGGGCCAGACGGCTATATCTCGGCGCGCTGGTACAGCGATCCCGATCAGGTGCCGACGTGGAACTACCTCGCGCTCGAGATGGAAGGGCCGGTGCGGCGGATGGACCGCGATGGCGTCCACGCGCTGCTCGAAGAAGTCTCCGCCCATCACGAGGCGCGGGTCACCGAAGGCACACCCTGGACCATGGACAAGATGGCGCGGATCAAGCGCGACCGGATGATGGACATGATCGTCGGCTTTGAACTCACGATCGAGGCCTGGCGGCCCACGGTGAAGCTTTCCCAGAACAAGCCTGCTGGAGAGCGCGCGCGGCTGATCGAAGGACTGAAAAGCGAAGGCAAGCTCGCGCTCGCCGCGCTGATGGAAAGGCTAGCGGCATGACATCACGCCTCGCCATCTTCGATTGCGACGGCACGCTGGTCGACAGCCAGGCCGATATCTGCGCCGCAATGGACGCCGCTTTTGCCGCGGCCGGGCTGACCCCGCCAGACCGCAACGCCACGCGCCGCGTCGTGGGCCTTTCGCTGCCCGAGGCAATGCGCCGCCTGCGCCCCGATGGCACCGGCGATGATCACACCTTGCTCGCCCAGCTCTACCGCGATGCCTTCCGCGAACGCCGCATGGCGGGCCAAGTGGCCGAGCCGCTTTACGAAGGCATCGCCGGATTGATCGAGGAACTGGCGGGCGCGGGCTGGCTGCTCGGCGTCGCCACCGGCAAAAGCGACCGCGGCCTTGTCCATTGCCTCGAATCGCACGGCCTTACCGGGCACTTCATCACACTGCAGACAGCGGATCGGCACCCATCTAAGCCGCATCCCAGCATGATCGAAGCCTGCCTTGCGGAAAGCGGCGCTGCACCGAGCGAGACCGCGATGATCGGCGATACCGCGTTCGACATGGCGATGGCCGTCAACGCCGGGGTCCGCGCGATCGGCGTCGACTGGGGCTACCACCACCCGCGCGAACTGGTCGAGGCGGGTGCCGAGGCAGTCGCCGGATCGATCGCCGAACTGCGCCTGCTGCTGAAGGGCATGGAATGAGCGAGCCGACGGAGAAGGATTCCGCCGGTGATCCAGCCGCCGCGCGCTTCGCGGTGCTGCAACTGGTGCGGCTTTCAGGCGCATTGCTCGCCTTTGCGGGTGTTCTGATCATTTCCGGCAAAGTCGGCTGGCTGCCGAAGCTGCCCGAGGCGGCCGGCTATGCGCTGCTAGGTGCCGGCCTCATCGACTTCTTCGCGGCCCCCGTGCTCATCGCGCGGCGCTGGAAAAGCCGTCCGTGAAGCGGTTCTACAAGGCCGTTACTGTTGCCGCCGAAGGCACCGGCTTCCGGGTCATGCTCGATGGCCGGCCCTTGCGCACCGTCGGCGGACACGCGCAGATCGTGCCGAGCGCCCCGCTGGCCGAAGCGCTCGCCGCCGAATGGGCGGAACAAGGCGAGGAGATTGATCCAGCGCGCTTCGTCTTCCGCGATCTGGCCGACTACGCCATCGATGTGGTCGTCCCCGGCAAGGCGGCGGTGGTGGAGGAACTCGTCCCCTATGGCGAGACGGACACGCTGTGCTACCGCGCCGAGCCCGACGAAGCGCTCGGCATCCGCCAGCGCGCGGCATGGGATCCACTGCTCGCCACTGCCGAGGCGCACTGGGAGGTGCGCTTCGTGCGTGTCGCCGGAATCATGCACCGCCCGCAGCCCGAAGAAACGCTGGCGCGCCTGCGCGAGGATCTTGCGAGCCGCGACGGCTTCACGCTGGCGGCAGTGAAGACTACGGCCTCGCTCGCAGCCTCGCTGGTGCTGGGCCTGATGGCGGTCGAACCCGGTGCGGATATCGATGCGCTGTGGGATGCGGCCAACCTCGAGGAAGACTGGCAGGCCGAGCTCTGGGGCAAGGATGACGAGGCCGAGGTCCGCCGCGCCCGTCGCCACGCCGCATTTGCCGCTGCCGCGCGGTTTGCCGTGCTGGCACGGGGCTGACCACACCTTGACTGATTTGCGACACATCGTAGCGGTTTGCCACACTTGACGCAGGCATATCATTCAAAAACAGATACTTAAGATCTCTCGGCTGCAAGATTACCGTCAAAATCGCCGCAAAAATTGTCATAAATGCATCACGGCCACTGCCTAGCCGCCGACCCGTCAATGGGGATCGGAAGGCAGTTTCTGACATGAGTACCACGGCATTTCGCGCAGCACTGCTGGCCACCAGCCTGATCGGCGTGGCGGGCTCTGCCCTGGCGCAGGTCGATCCTGCCAGCCAGGACGCGAAGATCGCCGCGCTGCAAGCACAGGTCGATCGATTGACGGCGATGGTCGAGGCCCTGCAGGCCGCCAACCATGCGCAGCCTGTCCAGGCGGCCCCCGCCGCAGCTCTTGCAGCATCGCCCGCTGCGCCAGCGTCCGCACCCGTGCAGCTTGCCGCCGTGGCGGCTCCGGCACCCGCCGTAGCGCAAAGTGCGGACAAGAAAAAGAAGGCATGGTACGAAAAGATCATGCTGCGCGGCTAAACCCAGCTGCGCATGAACGAGATCATTTCCGGTCCGAAATCCGCGCCCTCCGGCGTTTCGCGTCTGCGTTCGGTGCAGGATGCGGGGATCAATGAGAACGGCAATTTCTCGATCCGCCGCGCCCGCCTCATCGTGCAGGGCGATCTGTCCGACCCCGTCTCGCTCTACATGCAAGGCGATCTCGCCAGCGCCGTCAGCAACCAATCGGGCACCGAACGGCGCGCCGGCCGGGCGCAAGGCGATATCGTCCGCGCGCAGGTTCAGTAGAACTACTGAGCTGAAACCCAGTCCGCGATTTCGCCCGCGACCTTGTTCGCAGCGCGATTGAGCGCAGGCCCGATCACGTCTGGCTCGGCATCGACACCCGGAACCGTGCTTTCAAAACGCCGCGTCTCTATCCGCCCATCGGGCAGCCACTTCATCGCATCAAAGCGCACGACGGCCGAGCGCGTCGGCACATCGAAGCCCATGGCAAGCAGGCGGCCGCCGATGCGCGTGCCGGTAGTGTTGCGATCGATCTCGACCACCAGCCCCTTTCCGCGCGCGCGCAGTGTATCGGCAAGCAAGTGCTGGAAGGCGCGGCTCGGCCGCTCGACCCACTGTGTCCCCTTGATGTAGGCAACGCTGGTTGCATCGATCTGCACCGGAATGCGCAGCACCGAAACCGGCGCCGCCGCACCGGGTTCAACGACCACGGTCGCGTCGCTCAGCGTGCCGCTGCTGCTGGAACCGACCGCAGGCACCGCGTCCGATGTCAGGCTGAGGAACGTACCGGGCGGCTTTGCCCCGATACTGACGCAGCCCCCCAATCCGGCGCTGATCGCAGCCAGCACCACAAACGTTGCGGCAAAAGGTCGGGACATGCGGACGCTCATGGCTTGTAATCCGGCAGTTTGGGGCTCCCCACGACACTGCTGATGCCACGGTCGCCGATCTGGTCAGTCATCGCGCGGATTGAGCGCGAGGTTGCCTCGATATCGCGCAGCGTGGCCTCGAACGCCGGGAGGGTGCGCTCGTTGAACTGTTTCGCGGCTGGCTTGGTCTCGTCCATCGTCGCCTGAAGCGAATCCGCCGCCGCCTGCGCCGATTTGAGCGTCGCGCGCAGCTGCTTGGCAAGGCCGCTCGCCGGGTCGTTGATCGATGCGTCGGTCGAGGCCGCCAGCTTGTCCACTGTCGCCAGCGTGGTCGTCGCCTGCTGCAAGGTGAGTTGGAGTTCGGCGAGCGCCTTCTTCACTTCGGGCGAGGCGCTGGCGAGGTTGCCGGTAAGCTGGTCGGTGTGCGCGAGGATATTGGCAAAGGCCTTCTGGTTCTGATCGGACAGCACCATCGTCAGCCGCTCGGACAAGGTCGCCAATCGCTCCAGCAGCAGCGGCGCGTTCGAGAGGATTTCGCCGAGCCCGCTGCGCTTGGTCGGGATGACCGGCGCGCCGCCCGGCCCCGGCTCGTCAATCGGCGGCGCGCCCTTGATCGCGCCGGAGAGCTGGATGGTCGAGACGCCGGTGAAGCTGCCCTGGAGGCTGGCCGTGGTGCCCTGAAGGATCGGCACCTTGCGATCGATCTTGATGCGCACGCGCACGAAGCTCGGGTCCTTCTCCCACAGCGTGATGTCCTTCACCTGCCCGACCGGCACGCCGGAATAGGACACTTCCGAGCCCTTCGCGACGCCGTCCACCGATTGCTTGAAGAAGATGTCGTAGTCGTTCTGCTCGTGCTGGCTGAGCCGTGCGATCCAGATCAACAGCGCGGCCAGCCCCGCCATGAGTAGGATGGTGACGATCCCCACCCAGATATGATTGGCGCGCGTTTCCATCGGCTATCCCTATGCCTGATCACCAGCAGTGCCAAGGGCACCGTTGCGCTCGTTTGCCGCCATGGCCGCGCGGCCGCGCGGACCGTTGAAGTAGGCCTTGATCCACGGATGGTCGGTGGCGATCAACTCGGGGATCGTGCCCACCGCGATCACGCGTTTGTCGGCGATCACCGCCACCCGGTCGCAGATTTCGTAGAGTGTATCGAGATCGTGGGTGATCAGGAACACGGTGAGGCCCAGCGTCTGCTGGAGGCTGCGAATCAGCTGATCGAAGCCTGCCGCGCCGATGGGATCGAGGCCGGCAGTCGGCTCATCGAGGAACAGGAGTTCGGGATCGAGCGCGAGCGCACGGGCGAGACCGGCGCGCTTCTTCATGCCGCCCGAAAGCTCGCTCGGATACTTGCTGGTCGCTTCCGCCGGCAGGCCCGAAAGCAGCACCTTGTAGCGCGCGATTTCGTGGCGCAGTTCGTCGGTGATCTCGGGATAGAACTCACGCAGGGGAACTTCGACATTCTCCGCCACCGTCAGCGTGGAAAACAGCGCGCCGCCCTGAAACAGGATGCCCCAGCGGCAGCGGATATCGATATCGTCGTCATCCCGCGCATCGGTAATCGGGCTGCCGAGCACTTCGATTTCGCCCGCCTCGGGGATCTGCAACCCGATGATCGAGCGCATCAGCACCGATTTGCCGGTGCCGGATCCGCCAACCACGCCGAGGATCTCGCCCCGCCGCACATCGAGATCGAGGTTCTCGTGGATCACATGCTCGCCGAACGCATTCTTCAGGCCGCGCACCCGGATCGGAAACTGGTCCGCCTCGCTCCCCGGCGGGGGCGGCACGGCGCAGGCGGTGAGGAACCCCTCCTCGCTCATCCCCAGCCCACTTCCGAGAAGAACACCGCGAAGAACGCGTCGAGCACGATCACCATGAAGATCGCCATGACCACTGCCGCTGTCGTGCGCGTGCCGACTTCCTCGGCGTCGCTCTTCACCTGCAGCCCCTGAAAGCAGCCCGATGTGGCGACAATCAGGCCAAACACCGGCCCCTTGATCAGGCCCACCCACACATCGTGCACCGGCACCACTTCCTGGATGCGCGCGAGGAAGGTGAAGAAGGGAATGCCCAGCGTAAGCGCCGAAAGCGCCGCGCCGCCGATGATCCCGATCACCGCCGAATAGGTGCCGAGCAGCGGCATCATCAGCATGGTTGCCAGCAGGCGCGGGATCACCAGCGCTTCGATCGGCGAGACGCCGATGGTACGCATCGCGTCGATTTCCTCGGTCAGCTTCATCGTGCCGAGCTGCGCGGCAAAGGCCGAGCCGGAGCGGCCCGCGACCATGATCGCCGTCATCAGAATGCCCAGCTCTCGCAAGGAAAGCCGGCCAACGAGGTTCACTGTGTAGATCTCGGCACCGAACTGCCGCAGCTGCACCGCGCCCTGCTGCGCGATGACGATGCCGACGAGGAAGCTCATCAGGCCGATGATGGCGAGCGCGTTGACCCCCATCAGCTCCATCTGGTGCACCAGCGCGCGCAGGCGGAAACGGCCGGGATGGCGCAGCAGCACGCCGCTTGCCAGCACGATCTGCCCAAGGAAGCCGAGCACCAGCAGCATGCCCTGCCCCAGCCCGGCCATCACCTGCCCGACATGATCGGGCACGCGCAGCAAGATCGGCAGGCGGTGCGCCTCGACCGGGGCCGTGTTGTCATCAACCGCGCGGATTGCCGCGATCAGCCGCTCCGCCTCTGGCGAAGCGCCGGTGATCGGTGCGCCGAGGCGCTGCGACAGGCTCCACGCGGTCCACGCGCCCACCGTATCGATGCGTGTTGCATGGCTGAGATCGATTGCCGCAAACGGCCCTTCGAGCGCGCGCAGCCGGTGATCGAGCGTGCCGAGCGCGGAAACGGTCATCGGGCCGGAAAACACCAGCGTTGTCGCCCCTTCGGCGCCCTGCTCGGTCGAAAAATCGGCTGATGCCCGCATGGTAATGGCTTCATGCGGGAAATCGGCCAAAGCCGCAAGCACGGGCCGAGACCCTGCCCATCCGCGCGAATGCTTGCAGCGCCGTCCCTGCGATGGCAAGGCCCCGGATCATGAGCGATACGACCAATCCCGAAGCCAGCGAGGCCGGAGCCCTCGCCAAGACGTTCGAGCCCGCCGGGCTCGAGGCCAAGTGGTATGCCCACTGGGAAGCGAACGGCCTGTTCCGGCCCGAACGCCCCGATGCCGCGCCCTTCACCATCGTGAACCCGCCGCCGAACGTAACCGGCTCGCTCCACATTGGCCACGCGCTGGATAACACCCTGCAGGACGTGGTGATCCGCTATGAACGCCTGCGCGGCAAGGATGCGCTGTGGGTGGTTGGCACGGACCACGCCGGCATCGCCACGCAGATGGTGGTCGAGCGGCAGATGGAAGCGCGGCAGGACAAGCGCACCAACTACACGCGCGAGCAGTTCGTGGAGAAGGTGTGGGAGTGGAAGGCGGAAAGCGGCGGCACGATCACCGGCCAGCTGCGCCGCCTCGGCTGTTCGATGGACTGGTCACGAGAGCAGTTCACGATGGACCCGCACTTCACCAAGGCGGTGGTGAAGGTCTTCGTCGATCTCTACAATCAGGGCCTGATCTACCGCGACAAGCGGCTGGTGAACTGGGACCCCAAGCTCAAGACCGCGATTTCCGACCTTGAGGTAGAGACGCGCGAGGTGAAGGGCTCGTTCTGGCGCTTCAAGTACCCGCTGGCGGACGGCGCGGTGCGCGCGGACGGGCTGGACTTCATCGAAGTCGCCACCACGCGGCCCGAGACGATGCTGGCCGATATGCTGGTGGCGGTGAATGCCGAGGATGAGCGTTACAAGGCGGTGATCGGCCAGTATGTCGTGCAGCCGCTGACCGGGCGACGTTTGCAGATCGTGGCAGATGAACATGCCGATCCGGAGCTGGGTTCGGGTGCGGTAAAGATCACCCCGGGCCACGATTTCAACGACTTCGAAGTGGGCCGCCGCGCCGGGATCAAGGCGGGGGACATGCTCAACATGTTCGATGCCGAAGCGCGCGTGGTGCAGACCGCTGATGGGTTGGTGCCCGAGAAGTACCTCGGCATGGACCGCTTCGATGCGCGGGCGGCCATCGTGGAAGACATGAAGGCGGCGGGTATGCTGATCCCGCACGCGGTGAAGGACAAGGAAGGGAACGAAACCCTCCTCGACGCCGAGCCGCGCACGATCCAGACGCCTTATGGCGACCGCGGCGGCGTGGTGATCGAGCCGTGGCTGACCGACCAGTGGTACGTCGACGCCGAAAAGCTCGCCGTCGCGCCGATGGAAGCCGTGCGTTCGGGCGCGATCGAGATCGTGCCGAAGAGCTGGGAGAAGACGTTCTTCAACTGGATGGAGAATATCCAGCCGTGGTGCGTGAGCCGCCAGCTTTGGTGGGGGCACCGGATTCCGGCTTGGTATGGCTCGGATGGTCAGTGCTACGTCGCGGAGACCGAGGAGGAAGCGCAGGCCAAGGCCGGTGCGGACGTCGCACTCTCACGTGATGCAGACGTCCTCGACACCTGGTTCTCCTCCGCGCTCTGGCCCTTCGCCACGCTCGGCTGGCCAGAAGACGACCAAGCCCAACCTCCGTTCGTGTCGAGCGAAGTCGAGACACCTGCGCACGGCATCTCGACTACGCTCGATGCGAACGGGTTGGGGAAGAGGTCACTTCTCGCCAAGCACTACCCCAACGACCTGCTTATTTCCGGCTTCGACATCCTGTTCTTCTGGGATGCACGCATGGCGATGCAGGGGATTCATTTCATGAAGGAAGTGCCGTGGAAGCGGCTCTATCTGCATGGGCTGGTACGCGCGGCGGACGGGCAGAAGATGTCCAAGTCCAAGGGCAACGTGGTCGATCCGCTGGGCCTGATCGACAAGTACGGCGCGGATGCGCTGCGCTTCTTCATGTGCGCCATGGAAAGCCAGGGCCGCGACGTGAAGATGGATGAGCGCCGGGTCGAGGGCTATCGCAACTTCGCGACCAAGCTGTGGAACGCCGCGCGCTTCTGCATGGCGAACGGCATT
>NZ_JAIXPP010000093.1 GCF_027486195.1 Novosphingobium sp. | reverse complement strand
TCCAGGCGTGACGCTGTGCGATGGTGAGTGACATGTTCGAGCTCCTGTCTCGGAGCAGGGACCATCCCCGCTCGACAGGCCCCGGACAGACGGCGCAAAGCCGCAATCACCACGAAGGCAGAAGGCCGCAGTGGCCGCACGCGCAGCGCAGCGGACCCCTTGCGGGTTGATTGAAGGAGGCTTGGGGTCGGCCAACGGATTGGCCTTTGAGAGTGGGGTGGTACTTCTGACTAAGAGCTTGATCGGTGCTTGAGATGACCATTGCGCCGACGCCCCCAAGCGGTGCGCAGAATCAGCCGTCAGAGGTGGTCTCGCGGCCTAAATAAGCTTCGACACCGTATCACCTGCTGACAACGTGCCAGTGATGTAGCGAGCCGCTCGTTCAATCTCGGGGAACATCGTTTTTTCGTTGATGCCGAGCTTGTCGAGTTCACCGAGAATTTTTGGTTTCGATTTTGCATCGACCGTAATGCGTTCGACTCGAATTTGATCGGCGCTGCCACTGACGATCTCTTCATCCAGGCCGAAGGCGAAGAATGCTCCAGCTTGGGCGAGGATACGTTTGTTGTTCTGCTTAGGCTTGACCAGCAGGATGCTGTCGAGGTCGGATGGATCAATCTCCGGCAGGAAACCGTTCTTCTCCTGCCGAATAAAGTGGAGGAGTCGCTTGACCGGGGTGCTGTCATTAAAGCTCGTTTGCTCCAAATCCGTATCGATCTTCTTTTTATAGTTCCATGATAGCCGGGCAAGATTGGCAAGGCAGCTGACCGTATCACTATCAAAATAGCGGATTCGGCGCTTGTGGACCGTCAAGACTACGACATGGCCGTCCATATCTATCGTGCGTGTTGTAGGTCTGTCAGGACCCTTGATAGGAACCCGCTTCTTCACAATTTCGCAGGCGAAGTAGAGTGCCACGAGTGGATTGAACGTAACATCGAGCAGGCGGGTCGGAAGAGAATAGTGCTGCATTCTCACGAGCGTTTCGAGCGCACTGGTATCACCGTGGAAGTCCTCCGGGTGGGCCGCAATCAGTTCGCGTAGGAGAATATGCTCGTTCTCTTTGGTGCTGTGCCTACGGAAGATCGACGGCTGGAGCTTGAAATCTATGCTCCCATGCCCTCGATACGAGGTGACCATGTTTGGTGAGACCGTTCGGGCCAAGATCGACTCGACGAACTCGGACACTGATTTAATCGACAATGGTGCCCCCAAACCAACGGAATTGGTTGTCAATGTAACAAATGCTCGCCGAGAGCATAGAGGTCGTTATTCAATCGCCCAAACTGAAATCCCCAGCTTGCGCGCCTTATCGACCAGGTTGGAATTGATGCCATTACCGGGACAAGCGACCACGGCCTTAGGCAGCGCCTCCAGCATTTGATCGTTGCGGCGGAACGGAGCCGCCTTCTTGAACCGCTGCCAGTCGGGCCGGAACGGGACATGGGTGATCTTGCGCGCCCTTGCCCAGAGCGATGCTATATGTTCGCCTCCGGTCGGGTTCCCGCCATGGAACAGCACCATGTCGGGATATTTGGCGAGAACCCTGTCGAGCACTGCCCAGATGCGGTTGTGATCCTGATAGGCGGGACCCGAGGTGAATGCGATGCGCGTTCCAATTGGCAACATCGGTTCGGTTTCCGAGCGACGCTTGGCGGCAAGGAAGTCACGGCTATCGATCATGGCGGCTGTCAGGGTGCGGTGATTGACGAGTGATCCCGTGCGCGGGGTCCAGGCCTTGCGGAAGTGGGTTTCGAACTGGTCAGAAGCGGCGTCGCGCATGAACTCCATAGAGTTGCGGCGTTCAATCAGGCCGATCCCTTCGCGGATCAGCCGTTCCAGCTCGACCGATTTGACCTCGGAGCCATCCTGCTCGCGCTGACTGCGCTTCTGCGCATCCTCGTTGTCGTCGAGTTCGCGGCTGATGCGGCCCTCGGCGCGGTGGAACAGATTGCCGAGCGCCCAGCACAGGTCTTCAAGATCAGGCTCGAGCCTGGTGTCGAGCATAGTGGCGATCAAAGCGTCGAACATGTCGGCGACTGCTCCGGCGGCGACGCGTTCGTCGGGAAGCGGGCGCGGGTCAGCCTCATCCGAGAAGGGGCGGTATCCGTAGAGTGCGATTTCATCGAGGAGATGGGCAGTAGGCGAGATTTCGTGGTCGGGTTCGTCGGGGTCGGTCATAGAGATAACTCCTGGGGTTCGCATCACCGGGCACCTTGCCCGGCCTTCACGGCGATCCCTCTGACCGGCAGCGGCGGGGCTGCATCCCCTTGGACCGAAGCGCAGCGGAGGATGGCGGGCGGCGGCTATTTTGGTTCGCGATGGAAAGGCGCGTGAGCGCCGCCGGAAAATAGCCGCCGACCGCCATTGCAGCCTCGCGGCTGCTGGTCTCTCGGATCGCGCCTGAAGGAAGGCCGGGCGTGGCCGGTTCGGATAGCTTGAGACCATGACCGCACGCGCGTGCGCTACCCACACCCCGTCTCGACCAACCTCAGCTATCGATGAACCTCCTGCGATCGGCCTCGTGCAACTGGGCAATGACCCGTTCACTCAATGCGGGCGCACCGTGCTGACGCAGATCGTCATTGAAATCTGCCAGTTCGGGCATGAGCGAGAGCAGTTCGATTCCCGCTGCCTCTGCCCGGTCCGAGAGGATCGCAAACGCGCCATCGCCAGCCTTGTCTCGGTCGCGGGAGACATAGAGGCGGCGCAGCGCCGTCGGGAACTGGATGGCGGCAAGGTGGGCTGACGATGTCGCGGCGATCATCGGCATGGCGTGCAGAACCTCACGCAGCGACAGGACGGTCTCGATGCCTTCGCCCGCGATCATGACGTCCTCGGCCAAGCCAAACCGGATCGCGTGCCCGAGGATACTGCCCATCGCGCGTCGCGGCGATGCGACAGTTGCCTTTGCCGAACCGCTTGGGTCCAGCCAAGTGCGATGCGTGCCGGTCTGAACGCCGTCGCAATCTGTCACCGCCGCGATCAGGGCTGGAAAGCTGCCGGGCGTCCCGGGAACGTCGTCCTCGTTTGCCCGGTAGTAGCAGCGGGGATGGAAACGCAGTGCGGCAAGTTCACCGACGCGGGTGATGCCGCGCGCGGCAAGGTAGGATGCCGCCAAGGTGCCAGCGAGCGGTTTTGACGCCTTGAACAGCCGTCGTGCAGCAGTTGGCGAACCCACGCGGGCGGGCGGTGGATTGGCCGTTCGGCAAGGATCGACCTCGGCCGATGGCGGGAGGGACAGAAACTTCTCGGCTTCGTCGATAGTCTCGGAGAGGCGGCCATGCCGCTGGTTCAAGCGAATGAGGTCGACAAGATCGCCATGTTCGCCAGTCGCGGCATCGACCCAATTGCCAATTCTTCCACGTTCTGTCTCGAACAGGCGGACGTAGAGGCTGCGACCGGGCGCACCGGCCACATCGCCGACCATCCAATATCGCCCCTCGCGGCGACCCGCAGGGAGGTAATGGCGGCAGACTGCCTGAACATTCTGCGCGAGCCGTTCCGCGAGTTCGCCCGCACGGGTTGAAAGCGTGCCCATGTCAGGCTGCCTTCCTATCAAGAATACGGGTCAGAGGATGACGAGCGAACAGCCGCTCGATCACCTCGCTGCCGAGGATGGTGTCGTCGGGCACGAACAATCGCAACTTCCAGCTGATGATTTCGGAGAACAACCCCATCGCCTTGAGGCGGTCGACGGCGGTGGGACCGAATCCGGTCAGTTCGATCCGGTTCACCTGCATCAGGCGCGAACGGCGAAGTTGCAGTCCGTCGGTCAGATTGATCACGGTGTGCCCTGCGCGCAGCAGCGCCAGAGCTTGTGTTGGCGCGAGTTGCGGTGTGTCGGCGCTGACGGCATTCACGGCCCATGCCGGGGACACGCGACGGCCAACGATGGTGGTCCCGTCGTCAGTGCGCAGCCGATAGACGCGGGTCGATTCCTCCGGCAGCCGCTTCCAGATCGGCAGCAACAGCCCGGTGACGATATGCAGCTCGCTGGTATCGAATTCGGGAACCTGCGCGATTTCCGCAACCCACGCAGCCCGGAACGCTGCTTCATCGGCGGGTTCCCAACTGGTTTCGGGAAGATGGGCGACCGACAGATAGAGCTTCTCCATTGGCCGAATCAGCCGCACGCGCCGCTCGATTTCACCATCGTCGAGCATCAGACTGCGGGCCGGCAATTGCACGGCGGCGCGCTTCGAGCGGGAGTTGACCAGCTGCCGAGCGCCGGGCTCGCGCAAAAGGTCCAACGCCTTGTCGATCGTGACCGGCTGATTGCGCTCCCGCACCGCGATCGTGAGCAGGCGGGTTTCAGCACCGGTCGAAGGATGGGTGTAGATGGTCTCGCTGTGCGCGACGGTGAAGCTGTCGGCGGTGAGCGTTTCCAACCCGACATCGTAGGTCCCGCTTGCCATCGCGCTCTCCACCTTGGCACTGAGCAGTTGCTCGAACGCGGTGAACAGCACGTTCTGCATCGCAATGGTCAGCGCCAGCAGCCGGTTGAGGAAAGTGGTGATCGGCGGCAGTTCATCCTTCAAGCATCCGGTGCTGTCGGTCAGCGAAAGGCCGGTCAGGCTCTCGAAGAGCCCGAGCGAGCAATCTGCCACCTTGCCCGCATAGATCAGCACGTAGAGCTGGCGCAGCGCATCGCGGGCGTAGGGGCTTTCAAGATTGTCCTCCGGCCTGAACAGGCCTTGTCCGCCGGTCTGGCGTTGGCCCCGCGTGATTGCGCCCAGTGTGTCGAGCCGTCGCGCGATGGTCGAGAGGAAGCGCTTCTCGGCCTGGACGTCGGTGGCAACCGGGCGGAACAACGGCGGCTGCGCCTGATTGGTGCGATTGGTGCGACCGAGCCCCTGGATCGCGGTGTCGGCCTTCCAGCCTGCTTCGAGCAGGTAATGATGCCGCAGCCGCTGGTTACGGCTGCCAAGATCGGCATGGTAGCTGCGCCCCGTGCCGCCGGCGTCGGAGAAGATCAGGATATGCTTACTGTCCTCCATGAACGCCTGCGCTTCAGCAAGATTGGCATGGGCGGGCCGGTTCTCGACCACAAAGCGCTCGCCATCTGCATCGACCTTGCGGACGATCCGCCGGGAGCGGCCGGTGACCTCGGCGACCATATCGGTGCCGAACCGCTGGACGATCTGGTCGAGTGCGCCCTGGACGGGTTCCATCGATGCCAATTGCTCAATCAGGCGGTCCCGCCCTTCGAGGGCATCGCGGCACTGGATGGCATTGCCATCACCGTCATAGGCAGGCCGTGATGAGAGGTTGCCATCGCCATCGGTGAACGGTTCGTGGAGCTGGGTTGGGAAGCTGCGCAGCAAATAGTCCAGAACGTATTCTTTGGGAGTTACGTCACACTGGACGTCGTTCCATTCGCCGGGATCGATGTCGGCAAGCCGCCGCGACAGCAGCGCTTCACCGGTTGAGACGATCTGCACCACCGAGGCATGGCCATCGGCAAGTCCCTGCTCGATGGCCCGGATCAGCGTCGGCGTCTTCATCGCGGTGATAAGGTGGTTGAAGAAGCGCTGCTTGGCAGATTCGAAGGCCGACCGGGCGGCGGATTTGGCCTGCGCGTTCAACGTGCCATCGGCGGCGCTAGTCACCCCTGCGGCCTCGAGCGCGGCGTCGAGGTTGTTATGGATGACCTGGAACGCACCTGCATAGGCGTCATAGATACGAACTTGATCCGGAGTGAGCTGGTGTTCGAGCAGCTCATATTCGACGCCTTCGTAGGACAGCGACCGTGCGGAATAGAGGCCAAGCGCCTTGAGGTCGCGAGCCAGCACTTCCATCGCTGCAACCCCGCCGGCTTCGATCGCCGCGACGAAGTCAGTGCGCTTGTCGAACGGGAAGTCCGCGCCGCCCCAGAGGCCAAGCCTCTGCGCATAGGCGAGGTTCTCGACCGTGGTTGCGCCGGTTGCCGAGACATAGAGGATGCGGGCATCGGGGAGCGCGTGCTGCAGGCGCAGCCCGGCACGGCCCTGTTGCGAAGGGGCCGCATCCCCGCGTTCGGACTTGCCACCACCCGCATTCTGCATCGCATGGCTCTCGTCGAAGACAATGACCCCGTCGAAGTCGGTTCCAAGCCAATCCACGATCTGCTGGACCCGGGAAACCCTGCCTTCACGCGAATCGCTGCGTAGCGTGGCATAGGTTGTAAAAAGGATGCCCTGCTCGAGCCGGATCGGCGTGCCCTGCCGAAACCGGGCGAGCGGGGTGACCAGCAAGGGCTCTTGGCCCAATGCCCGCCAGTCCCGCTGGGCATCTTCAAGCAGCTTGTCGGACTTGGATATCCACACCGCGCGGCTGCGGCCCTTCAGCCAGTTGTCGAGGATGATCCCGGCGACCTGGCGACCCTTGCCCGCGCCGGTGCCATCGCCAAGGAACCAGCCTTTGCGAAAAGCGACTGCGGTGTCGCAGTCGTCCGGTGCGGCCTCGACCTTGTCGAAAGTCGCATCGACCGTCCAACTGCCGGCCAGATGCTGGCTATGCGCCTCACCTGCATAGATCAAAGATTCAAGTTGGGCGTCCGAGAGCAGGCCTTGTTCGACAAGAGCATCAGGAAGGTGCGGACGATAGCTCGGCTTGGGCGGCGCGACCGAGGCCATGGCGGCGGATTGCACCAGCTTGGTTGGATGCGGCTGCGCACCGGGAATGCGCAAAGATTGCAATGTGTAGGGCTCGTAGAGGGTTTCGCTGAGGCGGGCCGATACCTCGTCTGTCCAGTCGGCGACCTCATAGTCGAGCAGCACGCCGGTCGGTTCAGCCGGTGCCACGTCTGCAAGGCTGGGCCGTGGTGCAGCTACCCGGCGCGATGCGGCTGGCCGGAACGCGGGAGGTTGCTGGGCGGCGAGAGCGGCGCGGGCCGGCAGGCGATCGATTAGCCAGTGCAGCAGAGTCGCTAGGTCGGGCGCGGTGCCCGGGGGCGCCGGGAAGGAGCTCGGCTCAGCGGCGGGCAGCTTGTCGATCACCATCAGGCGGGTTTCGATGCTCGTGCCGTGGGGCGCGAAGACCGAGCCGGCGATCGGCGCGGTGAACACCACGCGGGCTTGTTCCTGCAGCCGCACGAACCCGTCGCGCCAGGCTCTGTGCTCGGGCGAGCAGTTCGCGCCGGTGATGGCGACGAGACGCCCACTGGGTGCGAGCCTCGCCACGGCCGAAGACAGGTGGCGGAACGCGGCATCCGCCACTCGCGTCTCGACGCCAACGGCGGCAGAAAACGGCGGGTTCATCACGATGCAACTCGGCACCATGCCGGGATCGAGCCGGTCGTGGATCTGCGCAGCGTCATGCGCGGTCACGGTCGCGGTGTAGAACAGCTGGCGTAGCAGCGCGGCTCGCACATCGGCCACCTCGTTCAATGCCAACCTGCTCGCGCCAAGCTCGGCCTGAATGGCGAGCAAGCCTGTGCCGGCCGATGGCTCGAGCACCAGTTCGCCAGGGACGAAGCCCGCTGCGAAGCCCGCGACCCAGGCCAGCCCCAGAGGCGTTGAGAATTGCTGGTAGGCCTGCATTTCCTCGCTGCGCCGGGTCTGCGTCGGAGCAAGCCGGGCGATCCGCTCGACAAGTTTGAGCCGATCGAATGGGTCGGACGTCTTGGCGTGGATGGCTGGGCCATAGCGCCGCAGGAACAACAGTTGCGCGACCTCAACCGCCTCGTAGGCAGCCTTCCAGTCCCAGACCCCGGCGGCATCGCTTGCGCCGAACGCCGACTGCATCGCCGTGCGGACAGTTGCGGTGTCGATGCGGCGACCGGCAGCGAAGTGCCCGAGCAGGTCCTGTGCAGCGAGGATGATCGAAGCTGCGGTTTGATCGGAACATTGGGCGGACAGCGGGCGCGCGAAAGCACCCGCAGCAAGCGAGTTGGTCATCGACGATATCCTTTTGAAAATGGGTCGGTGGTCGGCGCCGCTCAGGCGGGCGGGACGTAGGCGTCGTAGGGATTGCCGGGGGCGAGGTGACCGAACGGGGTCATGACGAAATCGTCCTCATCACGGCCGACAGCGCAGAGGACGTAACGAGTCTCGCCGCTTTCGACCTCGGTGCATTCCATCAGCGCAAGGTCACCTGCCTTGGCGGCCTTCACCAGCGTCTCGAAATTGGTGCGTGCATAGTCCGGGATTGCCATCGTCTGGCTCCATCAATGTCGGGAAATGGGCGCGGGACGGCGCGCGTGCCGCCCCGCGCAAGAGCGTCATTCGGCGGCGACTGCGTAAGCGTCGTCCTGGTCGTGCTCATCGAACTGACTGTCCTCGGCGAGGAAGTCGGGCAGATCAGCGACCTGCTCGTCGGCTTCGGGCTCGGCTTCGGCTTGCGGCAGTCGCAGCGGTTCGGGGAGCCAGCCCGTGCCTGCAAGCAGACGTTCGGCCTCGCGGGCCATGTCGCCTTTCTTGAGATGCTCGATCAGCACAGCCGTGGCGTCGCCCTTGGCCTCACGCACTGCCTCGATGATCCGGGGCTTGGTGACGCGGCCGAGGTAGTTGTCGACCGTCGGCGCCCAGCCAGCTTCGGCCATGTCGAGCCCGACTACTCCCGCCAAGGCATCGGCGGCGGCGATCCGCTGCGCAACCCCGTGCGCGGAGATCCGACCGTCGTAGCCCTTGGTCGCCTCGAACAGCGCGTTGACGCCGAGCGACACGCAGTGGGCCAGTAGCGTCATGCGTTCTTCGTGGGCCATGGCCGCGAGTGCCGACCACAGCTCATCGGGCTCGCTGGGGAGCCGATCCGCCCATTGCTCGTGCCGCTGCTGGATCGACTGGCTCCACGCCGTCTCGCGCAGGTTCGGGGCGGCATTGCCAAGCCACGCCTGAGTGACGCCGATCTGCACGCAGCCAGCCTGCACATGCGACCGGAACACCGACAGGCACAGCGCGTGCAGCAGGGCGAGGAACGCGGCATCGGGCGCTTTGGCGAGCGCATCGCGCAGCGCCAGCGTGCGCTCGGCGGTCAGTTCGGAGACGAGTCGGTCGGGGAGCGGACGGCTGACGTCGTCTTCGTCGTCGGCCTGTTGGCCAATCTGCACCTGGCCACCGACGCTTACCGTCGGGCCGGTCGAAGCAATTCCGGCAATCTGGCTTTCGTCGTCACCAGCACCTTCAGAAGCCGGTTCATCCTCCGGGCGCACATAGCCCCGGTCGATCCGCAGCCGCCCATCGTGCGACAGCGACACGAAAACGCCTGCGCGTGCCTGTTCCTCGGAATCGTAAGTGACCGGACGCTGGGTGAGCGCGGTGATACCCGCGTCGATCTCGGTCAGCCGCGCATTAACCTCGTCGGGCAGGTCTCCGCCATCCTGATACTGCTCGCCGAGGCGGTCATATTCCTCGACCAGCGTGTCGAGCGTGGACTGCTCATCGTCGGTCAGCGGGACGGTGATTCCGGTGATCCGGCGCTTACCGCGCTCGCAGCCGTAAGGGAGGTCAATCGCCGCTTCGACCCACTTCCAGCCTTCGGCGCCGATCTCCTCGGCAATGGTCGTCAGCTTCGCGTTGACGAGCTGTTCGACGAGAGCCGGGTCCTGCAGCCAGCCATCCTGGTCCGACGAGAACAGGTCGCGCATGACGTAACCGCCAGCTTCGACATAGGCATCGAGGCCGATGAACCGGACCCGGCGATCGCTGGCCGGAATGGCATCCTCGGTCAGCAGGCGGCGGATCTGATGGGCAGAGGGCTGATAGGTCTGGCTGAGTTGCTCCCAGACCTGCTCCTGGCGCGCATGGTTCTCATTGACCGTGAAGGCCATGAGCTGTTCGAGCGACATGCCATCGTCGCCGTACACTTCGAGCAGGCTGGGTGCGACCGAGGCTAGCCGCAGGCGCTGGCGCACCGTCGAGACGGAGACGAAGAATCGCGCTGCGATATCATCTTCCGAGAGGCCCGCGTCGATGAGCGCGGTGAAGGCACGGAACTGGTCGAGCGGATGCAGGCCGACACGCATGACGTTTTCGGCAAGCGAATCTTCCTCGGCGATGCCGGCCTCCCGCACCACGCAAGGCACCGGCTGATCCTTGGCCATCCTCTTAGACTTCACAAGCAGTTCGAGCGCGCGGAAGCGGCGGCCGCCGGCGGGGACTTCGAACATGCCAGTTTCCTGGCCATCCTCACCGACCACCGGCCGGACATTCAGGCTCTGGAGCAGGGTGCGGCGGTAGATGTCTTCGGCGAGGTCCTCGATCGAGAGGCCCGCCTTCAGACGCCGAACGTTCTTCTGGCTCAGCACCAGCTGGCAGAAAGGGATGTCGCGCGAGGAACTGAGCACGAGCTTGGGCAATCGCTTCGTCATGGTGGTTCTCCATGACGGGCCGCCTGAAAGACTCTCTCTCAGGCCTGACCCGTCACGAAGCGAAGCGCCGCCCTCTCACTCTTGAGAAGGCAGCGCCACGCGGGGAGAAACAGGCAGGACTGTCCGGGCTCAATGAACCCGGTCGAGCAGCTTCTTGGCCTTGCCCTCCATGTCGAGCCGGGCATCCTGGTGCGGCTTGCCGCGGGCGAGTGCAGTGATCCCCTGAACGAAATCGAAGATCGATTCGGGCGGGCGGCCTTCCTCGGCGAGCACAGTCTCGATGATCTTGCCGGTCTCGGCCTTCGAGAAGCCGCGATTACGCAGGAAGTCGCCGCGTTCCTCGTCGGTGCGGGCGACAATGCGCTCGCGTGCCGTCTTGATGCCGTTGATGAACGGCTGCGGGGAGGAGTTGGCGAAGTTCAGCAAGGCCGGTGCCGCCTCGTGGGCAAAACGGTTGGCCGCGTATTTGCTGTGCCGGATCGAGATTTCCTCGAAGTCCTCGACGCCCCACAGATTCCGGTTCTGGCAGACCGCACGCAGGTAAAAGCTCGCCATGCCGAGCGTCTTAGCGCCGACCTCGGAGTTCCAGCAGTAGAATCCCCGGAAGTAGAGGTCGGGCGAGCCGTCCGGCAGGCGCCCTGCCTCGATCGGGTTGAGATCATCGACCAGGAACAGGAACACGTCACGGTCGGAAGCATAGAGCGTGGTCGTGTCCTTCGAGATGTCGACCATCGGATTGAAAACTCCGGTCGACCAGTCGAGCACGCCAGGCACTTTCCAGCGCGTGTCACCGGTGCCGTTGCCGGCGATCTTCTGCACGGCTTCGACCAGTTCGTGATCGTAGATCCGCCCATAGTCGGGACCAGTTACGGCCCGCAGGTCTAGCCGACCGTTGTCGGTTTCCAGGGTCTTGATCTGTTCGGCCCGGTTCGAAGTCAGGCCATACTGCAGATTGATTGCGGCAAGCGGCGCGGGAAGCTGGCGAAGGTAGGCTGCCGGCGCACCGACCTGGCTCGCGAGTTGGCCAAAGCTCCAATGGGTGGGGGCAACCGGTGCATCGGCGCCGGGCAGCATGAGCGCCAGTCGCTCGGGATCATTGCGGCTCGCCTCGACGTGGATGAGCGCGGTTTCGACCACGCGGGTCCGGCTGCGTTCGGAACGCCCACGCACCGAGCTAGCCAACTCGTTCAGGGAAAGGAACCGCTCGTCGTCGGGCCGCGAGAACCACTCCGACGAAACCCGACCCACTCGGGAGCCGCGTGAGACATCGACCTTGTATCCGCCGCTCACATCGCGCCGCGCATCGAGAACCTGCATGTTCATGGGTAAACCTCCATGACGGGCGGTCGGGAGCCTCTCTCTCGACCCTCATCCCGTCACGGCGAAGCCCGCCACCCTCTTACTTTCAGCTTCGACTATTCATCGCCATTGTAGCGCGAGCGGCCAGCGGGGTTGTTCCAACAGAAAACCGCACCCTGAAGTGAGGCGGCAATTGTACACTTGCTTGTGCAGGCGGAAAGCCGGGGCCTGTCGGTTTTCCAAGCCTGCGCGTGAAGCCATGTCCGCCGGTTAAGAGTGCGTGCGGGGCCATTTTCGTGAAACACCGCGCCCTCAGGAGCAGGGCCGCAGCGCTTGCGGGACAGAGCGCGTCACCAGCCCCGCTCCGAATTTCGGGGCGTTGCGGGGTGTCCCCGCTCGAAGGGGTAGGCCGAGACGTTCTGCGGCTCGGGCTCAGGGGAAGGCTTTCCCCAACAGATCGGACGAATTCGTTCTTGTTATGTTTGCGATCCTTGGCCGATGATCTATGGTCATCCAATGGCAAATCGGCGCAACCTTGCTTCGTCGTTTGACGAAATACGCACGAGTTTTCAGGCACGGGCGGTTCTCGACGTTCTCGCCAAGGAGCGGAGTGCGAACAGTCGCCTGCTCGATACCTGGCTAGTGGCAATCGGGCTGTCTGCATCGCGGCAGGCAATTTCCGATTTGCTCGATCGGCTGGAGAAAGAGGGATTGGTTCGCTTGGAAACGGTCGATGACGTCAAGGTCGTCCATCTGCGGCGTCTCGGCGGCGAAGTGGCATCCGGGCATGAAATACGGGACTGGATCGCCAGGCCCGAACTTCCGGAGTGACCAGATCTTGGGCCGCCATCAACGCACCGTCCTGATCGCTGATTTCGAGTTGCCGCGCGGCGCGGTTACGGTCGAGCAGCTGATGGCAATGCCCCGTGCTGGCTGGGAGCATTTGCGAACCCAGATCAATGTCCGCCGCCGCGAGGATCGGGAGAGGCCCATAGCGAGGTGCCGGCTTTGCGAAGGTGGGGTCTTCATCAGGGCGCAAGCTGATCGGGGTGACCACATCCCGATGTACGCACATTACCCGGAATCGAGCAGAGATTGCCCGTGGTACGAAGGCAATAATCTGCGTGAGGATGATGCTCGTGCCGCCCAATACCAAGGGCATCAGGAGTCCGCACTCCATCGCCGACTCTGCTCGACAATCGAGCAATTGGTCAAAGCCGACCCGCGCTGTTCGCACAGCGCGGTGAACACCTACCTGCGATCGGAAATTCACAAGCGTGGCCGATGGCCGGACGTCTTCGCAGATCTGAGCGGTCTGGGTCGCTTTGCGCTGGAAGTTCAATTGTCGAAACCGTTCGCCCCAGAAGTCGCGGCCCGGCACGTGCACTATGATGCTGAGGGCATCGCCCTGGTATGGATCTTCAACACTCTCGAAGAACCGATGCCGCAGGGATTTCACGATGTCGTAGCCATGCAGCGCGGAAATGCCTTCGTATTCGATGATGAGGCCGAGGCTGCTTCGATCGAGCGCGGCACCCTTGTTTTGAAATGCTTCATGGAAAATGGCCATGGCGGCTGGCGCGAACCGAGGCTGGTCGCGCTGGATGATCTCCAGACCGGCTCCGGTCGATCGGCATTTGTGGAAGATTGTCGATCGGAGGCACTGAAGCGGCGGAGCAAGCAGGAGCGGGCGCGCTGGTGGGATGCTATGAAGTCGGCCAGGGAAGAGCGACCGAATTCACCGGAATACAGCAACCACTACGAAGACCCGTGGTCAGACATGAAGTCGGGCGTTCCCGGTGTGTGGGAATGGGAGCGGGATTTCTGGATCGAGCGGTCCAACCGCGCCCGTGCTCACACGGCCGTGCTTTACGTGATTTTGTGTTCGGTGGCGCATAGCGCAGCCGCCCGTCGCCCGGTTCTCCACATCACCAAGTTTTCCGGCGAGAGTGCGGTATTGTCCATGCTCAACAGCAAGCTGAGCGGATCCGACTTCAAGCATTGCGCCAGCCTGATCGAGACCTTTGTGGGTTCGACTTCCCTGTCTTACCTGCTTGAGAAGGATTCGCTCCGCCGGATCATCGCCGAAGCCAAACAGAGCGAGGCTCAGGTGGATCAGGATCATGCCCTTTGGCGGATCATGGCCCGGCTTTTCCCGGAAGTGCTCGACGGTCTCGTGAGAGCAGAGTTGGCAGACCTCGGACAATTGCCCGACTGGGCGTCCCCACCATCGGCTGGGCTGGAAACTGAAATGGCGGTCGCGGAATGAAGAAGCTGTTTTCGCAAGCCGAACTCGAGGCGATCGCCGGCGCACTTGGCGATACCGATGTGGGCTTGAAGGGCACCGAGATCGAAATGCTGGTCGCCAGGTGCGAAATGACCGATCCTGGCCCGATCACGAAGCGTGTCAGGATTTATAATGCGTTCGCCGAGAGCCAGAACCGGAGCGGCGATCGGACCCGCGTGCTCGGCTTCATTCGGAATGCCATGAAGCCGGCGCGCTATGTACGCGAGTCGGATCGTTTCGAACCCATCCGCACCAATCTGAATTTCGCGCTGGCCTTCGCGGGGCTGGTGGTCACGGAAGCCGGTGAAATCGAGGCGGTGCCCGTCGGCACGACCCTGCCTGAAGCTCAACGTCGCGCGAACGAACTGCGCAGCGACCTCGAAACGCGTGGCGTCCATGCAGACGTGCTGGCCTTTTGCCGGGCAGAACTGGTCGCCGACGACTATTTCCATGCGGTGCAGGAAGCGGTGAAGAGCGTCGCTGCGAAAATGCGGGCCAAGACAGGATTGACCGATGATGGCTCGACACTCGTCGATCGTGCTCTGGGCGGAACGCCGCCGATGATCGCAATCAACCCGCTTTCAAGCGAAAGCGAACGGGGTGAGCAGCGGGGATTTGCAAATCTCGTGCGTGGAACTTTCGGGATGTTCCGCAACCCAACGGCGCATGAGCCTCGCATCCACTGGCCGATGTCGAAGGGTGATGCCCAGGATCTTTTGACCCTGGTCTCGTTGATCCATCGCCGCCTCGATGCCAGCCATATGCCAGCCCGCGGATAGTGGTCCTGGCAGGGCCGGCGTAACATTGGCCGTTGCCACTCTGCCATAACCACGGCTATCGATTCGGCATGGCTTCGAGACCGCTTCGGGACAGTGATGTACGGCAAGCCGCCTATCGGCGGTTGCTCACGCACGCCCAGGCTTGTCCCGACACCCTGGTCATTGACGAACTCGGCCTCGATCATGGCAGTTGCCGGATCGATATTGCGGTGATCAACGGCCACATTCGTGGCGTTGAAATCAAGGCAGAAGCCGACACCTTGGAGCGCCTGCCGAGGCAAGTGGCCGCCTATGGAGAGGTAGTCGACAAGGCCTTATTGATCGTCGATCCCAAGCATCTAGCGTCGGCTATGACAATCGTGCCTGAATGGTGGGGAATCATGGTCGCCGAGCGCGGCACGACCCAAGGCGTGCGGTTCCGTCGCGTTCGACCGGAACGAGCAAACAAGGGCATCGATCCACTCGTTCTGGCCCGTCTGCTGTGGCGGCCTGAAGCGCAGGCGATCCTGAGAGGCCTTGGCGTTTCGGAGCGAGATCTCCGCGCTCCACGCGCGACGCTCTACAAGATGTTGGTGGATAGGCTGCCGCTGCGCCGTCTCTCGGCGACCGTCCGTCAGACCCTCAAGGCCCGAACATCGTGGCGAGATCGGCCACCACTTTTGTGATGTGATGGTTCGAGCCGACCCACCGCCATGTGGATAGACTCCCGGTGCCGGCAATCCCGTCTCGGCATTGCTCGATATAGTCGCTACCGGGCGAGAAACCCGAGCCCAGAAAATGGGCCGAGCCTGTGACGGTGCCGCTGCATCCCCGATACTGCCCGAACCCATTGTCACGCACGTTGACACCCTTGGCAATAATCCAGCCATCGTCGCAGGCGTAACGGATCGTCGCCGAAGGCTTCACCTTCCTCATGTCCATTTGTGAGTACCCATTGGCGGCAATGGCATAGTCCGCAAATGTCGGCTTGCGGACGGTCTCGCCCAGAGCAGCCAGGAGCGCCCGGAAAAACGTCCATTCCCGCCGAGGCCAGAATTGGATCGGACCAGTGACCTCGGCCATGGAAGCGGGAAATGACGTACCCGCGAGAATAAGGCTGCGCGCAGTCGCCATGGCATTCGATGCCTGGATCGCAGCGGTGACGATGTTGATCAGCACATCTTGCGGATCCCATGCGGGTGCTTCGAGATCGAGGACGATATCGCAGTCGGCGATGGTCACACCAAGCTGCTGCAGTATTGCACCGACATTGGCGTCGAAGTCGGGATCCAGGGCTTCATCCAGAGAACAGCGCTGCACCACTCCGGTCTGCATCATCGCGTTCGCGTTCCTCACGGCCGAGCGGTAGGCTGTGTTGTTGTCGAGCCTGATGACCGGGATAATCGTGGCACCCCGTGCGAAAGCCTCCTCGCAGAGGAATTGCATTGGATGCTTACCGTCCTGCATTACCTCAGCCGGATCCAGCAGGCCGCAGTCGAGCATCGCAAGGCGCGTTCCCCATTTGGCGCGAAAACGAGCGGCAAACTTCGCGACATGATCGTCGATCGACTTCGAAGGAGTCCAGGTTTCGAAATCGAAATCGGGGGGTGTGACCTCGATAAGAGGAACAGTCCTATCTTTCACGGCGTCCGGCAGGCGCAAGAGCGCCTGGTATTCGCCCTGCCGCCATTTGAGGATCGGAACGTAGTCGGTGTGCGTGATCGGCATGTTGTCGCCTCTCAAAGATCGAACTGGCGGCGAACTTCGCCGTTGCCAACGAGTGTGCGGAACAGGGTGTAGTCGTTCGCATCCCGTCGGATCCGGCCAGCGATTACTGCAGGCGCTACGCCAAAGCGTTTGGCATCGGCCACGACCGCCTTGTCGTTGCGGGCGAAGCGCGACACCGCAAGGTTCCAGTTTGCCTCCGGGATCAGGGCTTCCTGCGCAAAATAGTCGGCGTCCTGCTCAACCTTATCGGCTGCGGGCGAATCGTTGTCGTCAAAGATCGCTGCAAATTCACCCAACCGGATGTGCATCTTCAGATGGCCGATCTCGTGAAGCAGCGTGAACCAGAAGTTGTCGAGCCGGTCGTGACGCAGGGTCATCGCGACAATTGCATGATGATCGGCTGACGCCAGCGCGGCGCCGTCAAGCAATGTGCCAGGCAGGTGGCGTTCGATCACCAGCGATATGCCTGCATCGCGCAGGTAGTCGGCTGCAAGGCGTGGTCCGTTGTCTTCCAGACTGAGCCCCACAAGGCCGCGCACCCAGTCCGCGGTGAGACGGTCCCGATCAAACGCCCGGTGTGGGGGATTGCGATCGGCTAGTGTCCGAACCCGCGCTTCCCAAGCGGCAACAGCAGCCTCATGGACTTGTCCGCTCGACCGCACCGACTTGCGATGCAGGGCCATCGGCGCAAACTGCGAGTGAGCACCGTGCAGGAAGGCCGGGATCAGGTCGCTGGCGGCCTTCTTCGCCTGCGAGAGCGTGCCCGAGAAGTCCTCGAACCAACCACGCTTGAACATTTCGGCCAGCGGGAATGCCTGCCAGATCGACGGATCGACGCTATCGAGCTTCGAGCTGCCGACCAGTTGGGCGCGCTCGACAATGCGCACGTTCAGAGCGTCGGCCACCTCCGTAAGACGGTCGAGGCTTGCCATCCGGTAGCGGTCGGATTCGTAGCGCTGGATCTGCTGTTCGGCGACGCCGAGGAAATCACCGAGATCCTTCTGGCTCATTCCCCGCGCGATGCGGGCCTGAATGAGGATATCGGGCAGATCGTGCAGGCTTTCCGCCGAGAATTCGGAGATCTTGCCCGCGCGGAGGTCCTCGTAGAAGCGCACTTCCTCCTCGAGTTCGTCGATCTGGCTACGTAGCGCCGAGCGCTGTGCCTTCGCGAACACTTCAGGGAAGTCGCTGGTCGGCACCTCAAGCGCGGCAGCGGCAGCCGCCAGCTTCTCGACCGATGCCTTGGTCGACCTGTACTGCTTTTCGTTGGTGATCATGGCGTCGCTCCTTTCAGCGGCGCGAGCGGGATGCGGAGAATGCCCTTGGCCTGGCCGGACGACTTCTCGACCTGGAAGAAGTCGAGGAAGGGGCCGCCCGGCCCGTTTGGCATTCCGGCAATGAACATCTCACCGAGGTATTTTGCTTTTTGCGCTGCTCGCTTGTTGTTGAAATCGAGAAGGACCGGATCGAGCTTGGCCGGGTCGACCCCGTCATGCTCCCAACAGCCGTCGTAGTCGCCCGGGTGCGGCTTCGCGGTCACGAAGCTCCCATCAAGGTAGACGTAGCTGCATCCGGCGAGCGCGAGGGCCTCCGCCATACGAACGAAGCCGTCGAACAGCCACTTGCGATGCGGTGTGGTCGCGAAGCGAGCCTCAACCTCATCAAGGGTCGTGTCGTGGATGCCGGGTGGCAGCACGGCCCAAGGGCAAGGGGAGCCCAACTCGATCAAGTCCGGTATCATAGACACAACAATATAATTGTGTTGTTTGTTTGTCGAGTCTGATTTTGTTCTCCCCCAAATGCGAGGGAAACCGCAGATTTCCGCTATGCCGCCAAACGGAGGATGGTCGATTCACGACCATCGAGGAGGTTCGCGATCTTCATCGACACTCGCTCGACCGCGAGTCGCAGCGCTTCATCGATGTGAACATAGTTTTGCGTTGAGCCCCGCGCGCCATGACCGAGCAGTGCCTTGATGGTCAGTTCGGAGAAGCCCATGTCGCCGGCCACGCTGCCGAAGGTGTGCCGGAGCACATGTGGTGTGACGCCCTTGATCCCTGCGATCGCGCATAGGGCGCGCAAGGATTCAGGAACGCCCGAGTAGGGCCGGTCCACAAAGTCCGAGGGGAAGAACAGCGACAGCCCACGCTTCTCTGGCAGGGCCTTCAACAATTGGATCGCTGTCTGGCCAATCGGGCGCACTTGGCCATCGGTCTTGGTGTCGGGGAAGTGGACATATCCGCGGTCAGCGTGAAGCCAGCCCCGTTCCATGCCAATGACCTCGGAGATCCTGTAGCCGGTCAGCAGAAGGGCTCGCACGGCAGCGAGGCCAGTCGGATTTTCCTCGTTCCGCTCCGCGATTTCCATCGCTTCGCCAAGCGCCCTGATTTCCGCCGCACTAAGCCGACGAGTGCGTGCCTTACCTGCGATCTTGCGAACGCCCGCTGCCGGGTTGTTCTCCACGATGTCATAGCGGAGCGCATGGGAGAGGAGGCTTTGCAGCGTCGAGACCGCACGACCGGCGACGCCAGGGCCACCGGCGGCCTTGCCGCCGCGTCCACCTTCCTTGCGCGGCTTGGCCGTCTTCCCGGCAACGATGTCCATCTGCATCTTCTCGATATCTGAGACGCGCAATGCGCGGACCTGCCGGGTGCCGATGAGCGGAATGATGTGCGTCTCAATCCGGCTGCGATCCATCGCGAGAGTCGAGGCTTTGATCGGGCGATGTTTGCGCCCGAGGATTGTACCGGCTTCGGCGTTCTCAAGATACCAGGTGCAAACTTCCCGGACCGTGATGGCGGCGCGGGACTGCGCACGCTCCTCAGCCGGATCCGCGCCACCAACGACCGCCGCGAGCTTCACGATTGCCTGCTTGCGCGCCTGCTCGACGGTGAGGACGCCATACCGGCCGATTACGATCCTGCGGCTGCGGCCTTCCTCATTTCGGTATTGTAGCACGAACGCCTTGAGGCCGGATGGGATGACGCGCACGCCAAATCCACGCAGTTCAGAATCCCACAGAAACGCCTGCCCCTTCTCGGGGATCGTCAAAGCGTCAATGGATGTCTTGGTGAGCTTGCCCATGCCAGCTTGTCCTTTCGGGCATTTTGCTTACACAAGCCGGAGTCCTTGGCAATGTACGCACAATGTAAGCGGGCGGGAAGAAACGGCAGGCCACGAACGTGTCGCTCTGGCGTAGGTTAATCGCTCAATTATGGTTTATATTCAGTAGTATGGCGCGGAGTGGCGCAGGTTAGGTTACCCTCGGTGGATGCAATCCGGCATTTTGCCAAGGTTGGGGTCGAGGGTTCGAATCCCTTCGCCCGCTCCAGTTTCCTTCCCTCATCTAGCGTGATCAGGCAAAGGGTCCGCGTGTCTGCGGGGAACCCTCTGAGCCTTCATTTGCGCTCCGCGGCAAGCCGCTCCGCTGGGGGTTCGAATCCCTTCGCCCGCTCCAGTTTCCCTACCCAACATTGATGTTCCTGAACGCAGCAGTCTCAGCGGCGGGCGTTTGGCGATTCGCGTTCGCGCCTCCCAATTTAGGTCAGGTTGACACAGTTGACACAGTCCTGAGCGGAAACTTGCGAGGGCTTCCGCACCGGCCCCTTGCGGCGCATTCTCTCGAATTGATGCGGGTCAAGGAGCATGGCGCCGGTTTACCGCAGATCCTGCGCTGTAGGACAGGGGTTTCCCGCCATGGGCAGGCAACCCCTTGTTTCCGCGCCCGCCAGCGATAGACTTCACTGGTGGACATGATGGCCCTGCACAGCTGCACCACAAACCCACGCCCGGGCATGAGACCCGGCGGGACATACGAGAGGAACGAGCATGACCGGCGCACTGCCCCCGCATCCCTTCAAGGACTTTTACGGCAACTATATCGGCGGACGCTGGGTCGATGCCGCCGACGGGCGGCGGTTCGACAATCCCTCGCCGATCACGGGGCAGGTGATCACCTCGCTGGCGCGCTCCTCCGCCGCCGATGTCGAAGCCGCGCTCGATGCCGCGCATGCTGCCAAGGATGCGTGGGGCAAGACCAGCGCTGGTGAGCGCGCGCTGATCCTGAACCGCATTGCCGACCGCATGGAAGAAAACATCGCGCTGCTCGCCACGGCAGAGACCTGGGACAACGGCAAGCCGATCCGCGAGACCATGGCGGCGGACATGCCGCTCGCAATCGATCACTTCCGCTATTTCGCGGGCTGCATCCGCGCGCAGGAAGGCGGGATTTCGGAGATCGACAACGACACGGTGGCCTACCACTTCCACGAGCCGCTGGGCGTGGTCGGCCAGATCATTCCGTGGAACTTCCCGATCCTGATGGCGGTGTGGAAGCTCGCCCCGGCGCTGGCGGCGGGCAACTGCGTGGTGCTGAAGCCCGCCGAGCAGACCCCGGCCTCGATCCACGTGCTGCTGGAGCTGATCGGCGATCTGCTGCCGCCGGGCGTGCTCAACGTGGTCAACGGCTTCGGCCTGGAGGCAGGCAAGCCGCTCGCGCAGAGCCGCCGCATCGCCAAGATCGCCTTTACCGGTGAGACGACGACCGGGCGCCTGATCATGCAGTACGCCAGCGAGAACCTGATCCCGGTCACGCTGGAGCTGGGCGGCAAATCGCCCAACATCTTCTTTGCCGACGTGATGGATGCGGACGACGACTTCTTCGACAAGGCGCTGGAAGGCTTTGCGATGTTCGCGCTCAACCAGGGCGAGGTCTGCACCTGCCCGAGCCGCGCGCTGATCCAGGAATCGATCTACGACAAGTTCATGGAGCGCGCCGTCGCCCGCGTCGAAAAGATCGTGCAGGGCAGTCCGCTCGATGCCGCAACGATGATCGGGGCGCAGGCTTCTTCCGAGCAGCTGGAGAAGATCCTCTCCTATTTCGAGATCGGGCGGAACGAAGGCGCCAAGGTGCTGACGGGCGGCGAGCGCGCGATGATGCCGGGAGACATGGCGGGCGGCTTCTACGTGAAGCCGACGATCCTTGAAGGCCACAACAAGATGCGCGTGTTCCAGGAGGAAATCTTCGGCCCCGTGGTGGCGGTGACGACCTTCAAGGACGCCGAGGACGCGCATGCCATCGCCAACGACACGCTCTATGGCCTTGGCGCGGGCGTGTGGACGCGCAATGGCACGCAGGCCTATCGCACCGGCCGCGCGGTGCAGGCCGGGCGCGTGTGGACCAATTGCTATCACGCCTATCCCGCGCACGCGGCGTTCGGCGGCTACAAGCAATCGGGCATCGGGCGCGAGAACCACAAGATGATGCTGGACCACTACCAGCAGACCAAGAACCTGCTGGTGAGCTACAGCCCCAAGGCGCTGGGCTTCTTCTGAGGCCCATGCACCCAAAGTTGCACAGGGTTGCAGCCACCCCGGCGGCGCTGGCCCTGCTTGGCGAGATCATCGCCGAGCATGGGCCGGTGCTGTTTCACCAATCGGGCGGGTGCTGCGATGGCTCCTCCCCCATGTGCTACCCGGCGGGCGAATTTCGCGTGGGCGAAAGCGACGTGCTGCTGGGGCAGGTGGGCGAGGCGCCGTTCTTTATCGGCGTGCGCCAGTTCGAAGCGTGGAGCGCGGCGGGCGAGGCGGTGGACCTGCTGCTTGATGCGGTGCCCGGGCGCGGGGGGATGTTCAGCCTTGATAACGGGCGGGAGCAGCGGTTTTTGATCCGGTCGGGGGCTTGTGCGGTTTAGGGAATTCGTGTCGCCGTTTCTTCCGCCTCGTCATTGCGAGCGTAGCGAAGCAATCCAGAGCCGATGTGCATTGCGCTCTGGATTGCTTCGCTACGCTCGCAATGACGAGGTGAGGTGCGCTTCAGGCATGATGCTGGCGCGGGAAGACAGACCGGGTAGACAAGTTCGAACGACCGTTGGCGCCCAATGTCGGTCGTAAGGAGCTGGTCGAAGCCCATCAAGCAGCCGGTCCCGTTGCCACCGCCGCATGATTGGCTATCATGTACTCGTGGCGAAAATCGTTTCTGCAACAGCGTCTTTGTTGGCGGTGGCCTTAGCGCTGGGCTTCGCCTTAATTGCGGCATCCGTTCCTTTCACTGCTCAGCGCAGCGTTGAAGCTCATCAAATCGCGCTCGCTGATTTGAAGTCAGCCGCAATCTTCGCAAACAGCTTTCGTGCAAGAATTGGAACAAACCCTCCGGACGATGCCATGCGGCGCTGGGCTGCGACAGAAGGAAGGTCGGACGTCGCCGCGTCCATCGGCATCGACGGAGATCAGTCGGGCAATGTCTTTCGCGTAGGGTGTGCCCAAGAAACCTCATTCCACCCGGCGGCGACAGACCGGTTCGTGCTCTCCTATTGGAACGGCGACTTCTTCGATTGTTTTGCATATCCTTCCGGGCGAACGACGCTGCTGACCTCCTGGCAATCCGTTATGTCTGACGGCGGCGGATGGTCGGCCATGATGACTTTTGCTGGCCTGAGCGCGTCTTTTGGCTTTGCTGGCGCGTGGTTCGGGAGGAAGTGGCGGCGGTTAAGCCCTAAGTCGGGCCAAAAGCGGACCATCGCCTAACCACCCAATCTCGGTCGCTTCGCCATCCGCCGAACTTGCCTGCACCGCCCAGAACAGGATGACGTCACATGAAATCGTCGGCCCGGACTTGATCCGGGCCTTGGCTTTTCTTTTTCGGCGCTGCGCCGGAAGAGCAGCCTGACCCCGTGTCAAGCACGGGGTGACGGGAAAGGATGGGCGTAAGGTTATTAGCGCCTAGCCCTTCCCGCAGGGCTTCGAGCCGGAGGCCGCCACGACCGGCAGCAATATCCACGGGAAGAGGCCCGCGAAGAACACCGTCTGCGCGGCGGTTGCGGTGAGGCTTGCGGGGATGACGAGGAACGCGAACGCGCCCCAGGCGAGGAGGAGGGCCCAGCCGAGCAGCCAGCTTTCCAGCCATTCCGGCTTGGCGCTGAGGCGTTCGAAGCAGAGGTGCAGGACGGGCAGGCGGGTGCGGGCGGGTTTCATCGGTCTGGCTTTCAGAAGCCCAGCGCGGTGAGGCTGGGGTAATTGTCGGGGCGGCGGCTGAGCGGCCAATCGAGCTTGCGCTCGTCGGCGCGGATGGGATGCTCGTTGATGCTGGCGATGCGGCGGCGCATGAGGCCGTGTTCGTCGAACTCCCAGTTCTCGTTACCGTAGGCACGAAACCACTGGCCGCTGTCGTCGTGGTATTCATAGGCGAAGCGCACCGCGATGCGGTTGCCATCATGCGCCCAGAGTTCCTTGACGAGGCGGTAGTCGAGCTCGCGCGCCCACTTGCGGGTGAGCAGGGCTTCGACCGCAGCGCGGCCCTGCACGAACTCGGCGCGGTTCCGCCACTCGGTGTCCTCGGTATAGGCGAGCGCGACGCGCTGGGGATCGCGGGTGTTCCACGCATCTTCGGCGAGGCGCACCTTCTGCGCGGCGGTTTCGGCGGTGAAGGGCGGGAGCGGCGGACGCGACATGACGGGCCTTTCGTGAGGCTGGGGGAGCGGGACAATCGGGGAAAGGGTGGCACCCGGGCGGGAGTGCGGGGGGATGAGACCCGCCCGGGTGCTGGGGCTCTGTGCGGCCAGGGATGTGCCGCCAGAGCGCTGGTGGCCGCCGGGAAGGGAGGGGGGAACCGGCGGCTGCTTACTCTATGTAGGAATGCGGATGTGGCTTCGGTAGGGGGATAAACTGCAACACTACGTTCCATTTTTTGAAAGGGCGGCGAGTTGTGCTTCGAGCGCGGCGATCCGCGCGTCGCGTGCCGCGAGCGCTTCGGCCACGTCTTCAGCGGGAAGAAGCTGGGGAATGTGCTGGGGGCAATTGATGTCCCACGCGGTGATCGTGAAGACCATCGCCTGTTCGGGAACGCCGCGATAGCCGGGCATGGCGAGCGCTTCGTTGAGATCGGCATCGCCCTCGATCACCGCGAGTTCGCCCCAGACCTTGATGCGGCGGCGATTGGCGTAGTCCATCAGGAAGATGAAGGCCTTGCCGTTTTCCGCCGCGTTGCCGGTGGTGATGTACTGCCGGTTGCCGCGATAGTCGGCGAAGGCGAGGCGCTGGTCGTCGAGCACCTTGAGGAAACCCTTCGGCCCGCCGCGATGCTGGATATAGGGCTGGCCATCGGCGCTGGCGGTGCCGAGATAGAAGCTGCGCACATCGGCGACGAAGGCGGCAAGGCGGGCATCGATGCGGTCGGCCATGATCATCCCGGCATAGTGGTGGCGCGAGCCCTTGCGGATCTGCGCGGCCTTGACCGAGGGCGAGAAGGCGTGATCGGTGGGGTCTGAGATATCGGACATCGGGGCGGAACCTTCTAGCGGCGTCGGCCCCGTTGTACCGCTGCTGCGCCCGGCCACCAGCCGCGCGCCGCGCAAGTCACCCTTGCGGAAAACGGATGGCCCGGCCCCTCAGATCACTGAGAGCTGCGCCACGGTCGTCGTCTGATTGCTGTCGCTGTAGAACGTGTAGTCATTCCCGCTCTGGGTGTAGAACGCGCCGTTGGCGATCTGCAGCGTATCGCCCGCATTGAAATCGACCGTGAGGTGCGAGGCATTGCCGGCCCCCGCCACGGTCTGGATGAAGCTGGCATCGACCGTGAGGCTGGCGTTTGTGCCGCTCGCGGTGAAATCGATCGTCTCGACCCGGCTGAGCACGCTGGCCAGCTGCGCCGAGGTGACCGAACCGGCATTGGTGGCAAGCGCGACCGTATCGCTGCCCGCGCCGCCATCGACCGCGAAGCCCGCACCGAGCGTGAGCGTGAAGCTGTCACCAAAGCCGGAGCCGATCACGCTTTCGATGCCGGACAAAGTATCGCCTGCGGCATCGCCCGCGCTGCCGGTGCCGGTACCCGCCCCTCCGCCACCGAGCGAAAGCGCAACGGCGCTGCCCGACTGGGCATAATCGGCGATATCAGTGCCAGTGCCGCCGATCAGGCTATCCGCGCCCGCGCCGCCCACGAGGCGATCATTGCCCGCGCCGCCATCGAGCACGTTGGCCCCGCCATGGCCAGTAAGGCGATCGTTGAAGGCCGAGCCGATGAGGTTTTCGATGCTGGCATACGTATCACCCGCAGCTTCATTGGTGTTGAACGAGGTGTCTGCGAGGTTGGCAGCAAGGCCGAGCGCCGAATTGGCATAAGTCGCCGTATCGGTGCCAGTGCCGCCATCGAGCACATCGCTGCCGAGGCCGCCGTTCAGCAGATCGTCGCCCGCTTCGCCGTAGAGCGTGTCGCTGCCGGCGCCGCCGGTCAGCGTGTCATCCCCGCCGCCGGCGCGGAAGGTCTCATCGGCGCCAGTGCCGAGGAAGGTATCGGCGAGCGCGGTGCCGATGACTTGCTCGATGCCGGAGAGAATGTCCCCCGCAGCATCGCCGCCGCTGGAGGCCGTGCCATCGAGCCGCGCGGTGATCGCAGCGCTCGAGGCGGAGTAGTCGATCGTGTCGAACCCGCCGCCGCCGGTGATCGTGTCTGCCCCCGCGCTGCCAAAGATCATGTCATCGCCGAGGCCGCCGTCGAGCAGTTCGGCGGCGCTGCCGCCGCGCAGGGTATCGCCGAAGGCGGAGCCGACCACGCCCTCGATCGAGATGTAGCTGTCGCCCACCGCATCGGCGGCGGTGACGACGAGGCTGCCGGTGGCGAAGCTGGCGGTGATCGCGGCGGCGGAATTGGCAAAGGAGGCGCTGTCGGCCCCCGCGCCGCCATCGAGGACATCCGCGCCCGCGCCGCCGACCAGCACATCGTTGCCGTTGCCGCCCTGCAGGGTATCGGCGCCCGAGGTGCCCCACAGCGCATCGTCGAAGGCGGAGCCGACGAGGATCTCGACGTCGGTGATGCGATCGCCGGTAGCCTCGTTAGCCACGCCGGCGGTGCCATCGAGATAGGCGGTCACGCCGCCGGCCGAATTGGCATACGTGAAGGTATCGGTGTCTGCGCCGCCATCGATGGTGTCGGCGCCGGTCCCGCCGTTGATGAAATCGTCGCCATTGCCGCCGCTGATGGTCTCGTTGGAGTTCGAGCCGATGAGGATATCGCCAAAGGCCGAGCCGACGAGCGCCTCGATCGAGGTAAGCACATCGCCCTGGGCAAAGCCGCCATTGGCCGAAGTGCCATCGAGGTAGACCGAGACCGCCGCGGTCGAATCCGAATAGTCGGCGGTATCGAAACCCGAGCCGCCGTTGAGCGCGTCTGCGCCGCCGCCGCCGCGCAGGAAATCATCGCCGCTGCCGCCCATCAGCGTGTTGGCGTTGGCATCACCATAAAGCGTGTCGCTGCTGTTCGAGCCGGTGAGGTTCTCGATGCTGACGTAGCTATCGCCCGCTGCATCGCCCGCGCTGCCGCTGCCGGCAAGGAGGCTGGCGACCACGCTCGATGTCGAAGCGGCATAGCTGACGGTGTCTGACCCGTTGCCGCCATCGAGCGCATCGCTGCCGGCATCGCCGCGCAAGGTGTCGTTGCCTTCCATGCCGTAAAGCGTGTCGTTGCCGCTGCTGCCCCAAAGCGTGTCGTCGAAGGCGGTGCCTTGCAGGATCTCGACATTGGTGAGGACATCGCCCTGCGCTTCGCCGCTGCTGCCGGCGCTGCCATCGAGCCCTACAGTGACCCCCAAGGTCGAACCGTAATAACTCGCTGTATCGATGCCGCCGCCGCCGTTGATCGCATCTGCCCCGCCAAGGCCGCGGAACCATTCAGCGGCGGCCGTGCCGGTCACGCTGTCGTTCTGGTTGGTGAGATAGATGAACTGGAAGTTCTTGTAGGTATCGCCAGCGGCATCCCCGCCCACGCCGAGCGTGACGCCGTCGAGATTGATGGTAACGCCGGTGGTGACCGAGACGCTTTCCGGGTTGAGGGGGTTGGTGCCGTAAAACAGCGTATTGGTGCCCGCGCCGCCGTCCAGCACATCGGCCCCGGTACCGCCCGAGATGCGATCGTTGCCGTTGCCGCCAAGGATGGTGTCGTTGCCGGCAAGCCCGATCAGGGCATCATCGCCATCACCGCCGGTCAGCACATTGTTGCTGCTGTTGCCGTAGAGCGTGTCGCCAAAGGCCGTGCCGGTGAGGTTCTCGATACTGACGTAGACGTCGCCCAGAGCATCGCCTGCCGAGCCGATTGCGGCGGTGAGGTCGGCGATCACGGCAACGCTTGCCGCGGAATAGTCGACCGTATCGGTCCCCGCGCCGCCATCCATGGAATCGGTGCCGGCGCCGCCGAGAAACGTGTCATTGCCCGCATCGCCGAACAGCACGTCGTTGGCGGCAGCGCCGTCGATCAGATCATCGCCATTGCCGCCGCGGATATTATTCTGGGCGAGATTGCCGACAATAGTGTCGTTGAAGCCGGAGCCGATGGCATGGACGAAGCTTGTGAACGTATCGCCAAGGGCATCGCCGAGTGTGCCGGTCCCGGCCCCGAGGTTGAATGCCACGGCCGATCCGGCCGATGCGTAGCTCAGCGTGTTGGTCCCAGACCCGCCGTCCATGACGTCGGCCCCGGCTCCGCCTTCGACCGTGTCGTCCCCGTCGTCGCCGAAGAGCGTGTCGTTCCCGGCGCCGCCTTGGATGATGTCGGCGCCGAAGCTGCCCCAGATCGTGTTGGCATTGCCATCGCCGGTAAGCCTGTCGGCGGCGTTGCCGCCCTGGATGTTTTCGAAACCCGTCAGCGTATCGCCTGCCGCATCGCCGCCGCTGCCGGAGCCGGACTGGAGACTGACGGTGACGGCGACAGTCGCACCAAGATAGCTCACGGTATCGATGCCCGCGCCGCCGTCCATGACATCGGCGCCGGCGCCGCCGAGGATCACATCGTTCCCGGCTCCGCCCTTGAGGTTGTTCGCGCCGGTGGTGCCGACAATCGTATCGTCATTGGCTGAGCCGATCGCGTTCTCTATCGTGCCGGGCTCAAAGAAATCGCCTTCGGCATCGCCGCCGGTGTTGTTTGTGCCAGTGCCGAGATTGATGGTGATGCCCGCCACGGAGGCCGAGTAATCGACCGTGTCGATCCCGGCGCCGCCGTCGATAGAATCGGCGCCCACACCGCCGGTCAACGTATCATTGCCGTTGCCGCCATAGAGGCTATCGTTCCCCTCGCCGGCATCGAGCGTATCGTTGCCATCGTTTCCGTAGACGGTTTCGGCCCCGGCCGAGCCGATGAAAGTGTCATTGAACGCGGAGAGCGACCAGACTTCGATATTGGCGTAAGTATCGCCCTGGGCGAGCCCGGTGGAGAGCGAGGCATCGCTCAGGTTGACGGTGAGCGCGCTGGCCGAGCTGGCGTAATCCACCATATCGGTCCCGGCACCGCCATCCAGCGAATCTGCGCCGAGGCCGGGGGCGAGTACGTCGTCCCCGCCGCCGCCGAGGATGGTATCGGCACCTGCCGAACCGTAGATCACGTCGGCCAGCGCCGAACCGATCACCCGCTCGATGCCGATCAGGACATCGCCGTTGGCCTCGCCCGCACTGCCCGGCGTACCATCCATGCGTGCGACCACGCCCCCGGCGGAGGAATAGTCCGCCGTATCGAAGCCCGCCCCGCCATCGAGCGTATCCGCTCCGGCGCCGCCAATCAGAGTATCGTCGCCATCACCGCCCAGCAGCGTCTCGTTGAAGCCGGCGCCGATCAGCGTATCGGCGAGGACCGAGCCGATCACCCGCTCGACGCCGATGACTGTATCGCCTTCCGCATCGCCGCCGCTCGAGGCGGTGCCATCAAGGCGAACAGTCACGCCTGCTAGGCTGGCCGAATAGTCGACGGCGTCGGCGCCGGTACCGCCGTCGATGGCATCGGCCTGGCTGAACGAGACGAAGGTATCGTTGCCGCCCCAGCCGTAGAGAGCGGATGCCGCGGTGGTGCCACCGCGCAGCGTATCGCCATAGTTGGCCGAGCCGTAGATCACCTCGATACCGGAGAGGACATCCCCCGCCGCCCAGCCGCCAACACCTGCCGAGCCGTTGTTGGCGACGGTGACCGCAGCATTCGAGTTGCGGTAGTCGGCAATGTCGGTGCCGAGCCCGCCGGTGACCTGATCGGCGCCGAGCCCGGTGATGATGGTGTCGTCGCCCGCACCACCGTCGAGCAGGTCCGCCCCGTCTGCGCCGATCAGCGTGTCATTGCCGCCACCTGCCTGGATGGTCGAGCCGGAGGCGCCGGCGTAGATCGTGTCGTTTTGCGCCGAGCCGATGACCGTTTCGATATCGAACAGGCGGTCGCCTGCCGCATCGCCGATCGCGCCGAAGCCGCCATCCATGTAGATGACCATGCCGCTGCTGGTGGACGCGGAATAATCGGCCGCGTCATTGCCGGCATCGCCGCGATAGATGTCCGCCCCGCCCGAGGCGACGAACACATCATCACCCGCGCCGCCGACGAATGCCTCGTCCGCGCTGCGGCCCTCGAAGCGATCGGCAAAGGCCGAGCCGGTGACGCGCTCGATATTGGCCAGCGTATCGCCTTCGGCATCGCCGCCGCTCGATGTCCCGCCGGTTTGGATCGTGACCCCAGCGGCGGAGGCGGAATAATCGGCCGTATCGAAGCCTGCCCCGCCGTCAATGGTATCGGCCCCGGCACCGCCCGCGATGGTATCATCCCCGATCCCGCCGAGCAGCGTATCGTTGCCGCCGCCGCCGGACAGCGTGTCGTTGCCGTCGAAGCCGTCGAACCAGTCGTCCCCGCCCGCGCCGACGAAGGTATCGCCGCCGCGCGAGCCGGTGAAGCGCTCGATTGCGATGAAGGTATCCCCCGCCGCATCGCCGCCGGTCGCGGTGCCCGCGGCAAGATCGACAATGACCGCGCCGACCGAACCTGCGTAGCTCACGGTATCGATGCCCGTGCCGCCATCGAGCACGTCGGCACCGCCGTCGCCCGAAAGGAGATCGTTGCCCGCGCCGCCAAGGATCCGGTCGGCCCCGTTGCCGCCGGAGAGGGTATCGTCACCTCCGCCGCCGCTCAGCGTATCGTTGGAGAAAGCGCCTGTGATCGTATCGGCAAAGGCCGAGCCGAGCACGCCTTCGATCTCGGTGAGCCGATCGCCCGCAGCGATATCGCCGATGCCGGCGCTGCCGTCGAGCGCGATGGCGATCCCGCCGCCCGCGCCCGAATAGTCGGCCGTATCGTTGCCGCTCCCGCCGATCATGGTATCGATGCCCGCGCCCGCGACGAGCGTGTCATCGCCCTCCCCACCTTCGAGGGTATCGACCGCCGCGCCGCCGATCAGCGTATCGGCATGGTCCGATCCGACCAGCCGATCGATGCCGATGAGGACATCGCCCGCCGCTTCGCCCGCGCTGCCACTTCCGCTGGCCCCGCCAGCCCCGATGCTGACAGTGACCGCTGCTGCGGCATGGGCATAGGATGCGGTATCAAAGCCCGCGCCGCCATCGATCACATCGGCGCCGGACCCGCCTTCGATCACATCGTTGCCATCGTTGCCGACAAGCGTTTCATCCGCCGTGCCGCCCACGAGGGTATCGGCGAATGCGGAGCCGAGCACACGTTCGATGCCGATCAGCAGATCGCCAGTTGCCGCGCCGCCAGAGCCCTGATCCACGCCATTGTTGTAGACCGAGATACCCTGCGTGTTGGCGCTATAGTCTGCAGTATCGAAACCGTCGCCGCCGTCGAGAATGTCACCGCCGCTGCCGCCGATCAGCGTATCGTTGCCCGCGCTGCCCAGCAGCGTGTCTGCCCCGGCGCCGCCGTTCAGCTGATCATCGCCGCTGCCACCTTCGAGAGTGTCGGCATTGCCGGAGCCGGTCAGGCTGTCGGCCAGCGCCGAGCCGACCACGCGCTCGATCCCGCTGAGCAGATCGCCCGCCGCATCGCCCGCGCTGCCGGTGCCCGCGCCAAGATCGACGACAACCGCGCTGGCCGAGGCCGAGTAATCGGCGGTATCGAAGCCTTCGCCGCCAGTGAGGACGTCCGCCCCGCCGAGCCCGGCGAGCACATCGTCGCCCAACTGGCCGAACAGCGTATCCGCGCCTGCACTGCCGCCAAGCGTATCGGCAAAGGCCGAGCCGCGGATGGTCTCGATGCCGGTGAGCACATCGCCCGCCGCATCGCCGCCACTGCCCGCGCTGCCATCGCTGGCGACCGTGACGCCTGCTGCGGATTTCGCGTAGTCCGCGATATCGGTGTCGGCGCCGCCGTCGATGCGGTCTGCACCAAGGCCGCCTTCGATCACATCGTTGCCGCTACCGCCCAGCAGCGCATCATCGCCCGCCGCGCCCTGGATCAGGTCGTCACCCGCGCCGCCCTCGATGGCATCGGCGTCTGCCGAGCCCAGCAGGCTATCGGCGAGGGCCGAACCGACCAGACGTTCGATGCCGTCAAGGACATCGCCGAGGCCATCGCCAAGCGTGCCGGTAACGCGGTCCATGCGCGCGGCGACGGCGGAGGTCGCGCCGGAATAGTCGGCGGTATCGAAGCCTGCACCGCCATCGAGCACGTCGGCACCGGCACCGCCGATCAGGATATCATCGCCGGTACCGCCGAGCAGAGTGTCTGCCCCCGCGCCGCCGGACAGCGTATCGTTGCCGTCCTGCCCAAGGATCGTGTCGGCTGCGGCGGAGCCTGTCACGGTATCGGCAAGGGCCGTACCGATAACCTTCTCGATGCCCGCCAGCACATCACCTTCGGCGAGCCCGCCCGCCGAGGCCGTGCCATCCATGCGCACGGTGATGCCGGCGCTGCTTGCGCTGTAATCGGCGGTATCGAACCCGCCGCCACCGGTGAGCACATCGGCCCCGGCGCTTGCATTGAACACGTCATCGCCCGCGCCGCCTTCGATCTGATCGGCAGTGGCGGAGCCATTGAACACATCGTTGAAGTCCGAGCCGATGACCCGCTCGACATTGGTGATCGCATCGCCGTCCGCATCGCCGCCGCCCGAAGCGCTGCCATCGAGGTTGATCGTGACCGCACCGAGCGATGTGGCGTAGGACACGGTATCGAAGCCGGCGCCGCCATCGAGCGCATCTGCGCCGGTGCCGCCGACGAGCGTATCGTCGCCCGCATCGCCGAACAGCTGGTCGTCACCATCGCCGCCGCTCACGACGTCATTGCCGGCGCCGGCCCGCAAGGTCTCGTTCGCGGCAGAACCGGTGAGGCGGTCGTCGAAGGCCGAGCCGATCAGTTGCTCGATACTGACGAGCGTATCGCCCGCCGCATCGCCGCGGCTGCCTGCCGCGCCGCCGAGCGTGACGGTGACCGCGCTGGCGGAGGCGGCGTAGCTCGCGGTATCGAAGCCGATGCCACCGTCCATGGCATCGGCCCCCGCGCCGCCGATCAGCGTATCATCGCCCGCACCCCCGGAGAGCGTATCATTCCCAGCATCGCCGCTGATCGTATCGGCCCCGGCGCCACCGAGGATTATGTCATCGCCCGCCGATCCGCCCAGCGTATCGTCGAAGGAGGAGCCGATCAGCCGCTCGATCGTCGTGAGCGTATCGCCAGTGGCATCGCCCGCCGTACCGGCGCTGCCATCGAGCGCGACGGCGACACGCGCGGCGGCGGCGGAATAGTCTGCCGTATCAATGCCATCGCCGCCCACGAGCGCATCGGCCCCGCCGCCTCCGACGAGCGCATCGTCGCCCGCACCGCCTTGCAGCGTCTCGTCCGCATCGGCGCCGATCAGCGTATCGCCTTGCGCCGAGCCGATCACGATCTCGATGCCGATCAGCGTATCGCCTTCGGCATCGCCGCCCGTGCCCACGCTGCCATCCAGCGCGACGCGCACGGCCTGGATCGAGCCCGAATAGTCCGCCGTGTCGGTGCCTGCGCCGCCATCGAGGACATCGCTGCCCGCACCGCCCGTCAGCGTATCGTTGCCGCCGCCGCCCTCGAGCACGTCGGCATTGCCGGAACCGGTGAGCCGGTCGGCCTGCGCCGAGCCGGCGACCCGCTCGATGCCGATCAGCGTATCGCCCTGCGCATCGCCGCCCATACCGCTGCCGGTGGCGAGATTGACGGTAACCCCGGCGCTGCTGGCCGCATAATCGGCCATGTCGAAGCCGGTGCCGCCGTCCAGCACATCGGCCCCGGCGCTCGCCTTGAGGATATCGTCGCCCGTGCCGCCAAGCAGCGTCTCTGCGCCAGTCCCGCCGCGCAGCGTGTCGCTGAAAGCCGTGCCGATGAGCACTTCGGCATTGGCAATCGTATCGCCCGCCGCATCGCCGCCCGCGTTGGCCCCGCCATCGAGACCGGCATTCACGCCCGAGGCCGAAGCCGAATAGTCCACCGTATCGGTGCCCAGCCCGCCATCAAGCACATCGGCACCAAGCCCGCCGACGAGCATATCATCGCCCGCCTGCCCGAGCAGCGTGTCTGCACCTGCGCCGCCGAGCAGGGTATCGTTGCCGCCGCCGCCTTCAAGCGTATCGTTGCCGTCCGCGCCGCGCAAAGTATCGGCCTGGGCCGAGCCGACCACGCGCTCGATCGCGGTGAGGCTGTCGCCCGCCGCATCGCCCCCTGCGGACGCCGTGCCATCGAGATTGACTGCGACCCCTGCGGCAGAAGCAGAATAATCGGCCGTATCGAAGCCATCACCGCCATCGAGCGTATCGGAGCCTGCGGTGCCGACGAGCGTATCATCGCCCGCATCGCCCAGCAGCGTATCCGCACCGCTGCGGCCGGTCAGCGTATCGGCAAAAGCCGACCCCTGGAGCACTTCGACATTCGTGATCGTATCGCCCGCCGCATCATCGCCGGTGCCGACCGTGCCGCCCAGCGAAGCGGTGACGCCTGCGGATGACGCCGCATAGGTCACGGTGTCGAAGCCGGTGCCGCCATCGATGCGATCGGCCCCGGCACCGCCCTCAAGCGTGTCGTCACCCGATCCGCCCAGCAGCGTGTCGTCGCCGCCCAGACCGACAAGCCTATCGTCACCCGCCCCGCCAGACAGCGTATCCGCACCTTCGCTGCCGGTCAGAGCATCATCGAACGCCGAGCCGTTGACGCGCTCAATCCCGGTGAGCACATCGCCTGCGGCGTCGCCGCCCTGCGCCGGTGAGCCATCGAGCACGACCTGCACCGCAGCATCAGACGCGCCGTAATCGGCCGTATCGAACCCCTCGCCGCCGGACAGCACGTCTGCGCCCCCGCCGCCGCGCAGCAAGTCGTCGCCCGCACCGCCGAGCAGGGTATCGCCGCCGCCGCCACCCGAAAGCGTGTCGCCTCCACCGCCGCCTTCCAGCGTCTCCGCGGCAGAGCCGCCGAGGATGGTATCACCAAAGGCCGAACCGACGACGCGCTCGATCCCGGTCAGGCTGTCGCCCTCGGCATCACCGCCCGTCGCGGTCGAACCATCGAGTGTGATCTGCACTGCCGCCGTGCTGGCGCTGTAGTCGGCCGTATCGAAACCGCTGCCGCCATCGAGCGCATCGGCCCCGGCACCGCCGCTGAGCACATCGTTGCCGAGGCCGCCGGACAGGGCATCGCTGCCCGCGCCGCCGGACAGCGTATCGTTCCCCGCGCCGCCGGACAGAACCTCGTCCGCCCCGCTGCCGGTGATGGTATCGTCGAAGTCGGAACCTTCGACCTGCTCGATCCCGCTGACCTGATCGCCCGCCGCATCGCCGCCGGAGCCAAGCCCGCTGGGAAGATCGAGCCAGATCGCCGCGCCGGACGCCGCATAGCTCAGCCGGTCGAACCCGCTGCCGCCGTCGATCACGTCCGCGCCGCTGCCGCCGGTGATCGTATCGTCTCCGCTCCCGCCGAGCAGGGTATCATTGCCCGCCCCGCCGGAGAGCACATCATTGCCCGCACCGCCTTCCAAGGCATCCGCGCCCGCGCTGCCGCCGAGTGTATCGGCAAACGCCGAGCCCACCACGCGCTCGATCCCGGCGAGCGTATCGCCCGCCGCATCGCCGCTGCTGCCCACGCTGCCATCGGTGGCTATGGTGACCCCGCTGGCCGATGCCGAATAGTCCGCCGTGTCAAAGCCCGTGCCGCCGATCAGCGCATCTGCGCCGATCGAGCCGGTGAGCGTGTCGTCCCCGCCGCCGCCGCCCAGCGTCTCGCTCCCGATACCGCCCGCAAGGATATCGCCGAAGCCCGAGCCGACGAGCCGTTCGATGCCCGAAAGGACGTCTCCCTCGGCAAAGCCGCCGCTGCCGGTGCGCCCGTCGAGCCCGGTATTGATCGCGCCGGTGGAGCCTGAATAGTCGGCGGTGTCGGTGCCATCGCCACCCACCAGCGCATCGGCACCGAGGCTGCCGACCAGACTATCATCGCCATCGCCCGCACGGATAGTCTCGCTGCCCGCGCCGCCGCCGAGCCGGTCGTCGAAGCCGGAGCCGATCAGGACTTCGATGCTCGTCAGCGTATCGCCCGCCGCGCCGCCGCTGCCGACAGTGCCATCGAGCGCGACGGTGACGGCGCTGGTCGAATTGGCATAACTCGCAGTGTCGCTGCCGAGCCCGCCGTCGATCGCATCGGCGCCGTCGCCGCCCACGATGTGATCATTGCCCGCGCCGCCCAGCAGCAAGTCGTTGCCGCCGCCGCCGAGGATCGTGTCGTTGCCGGCACCACCCTCGATCCGGTCGGCATTGTCGCTGCCGTCAAGCGTATCATCGAAGGCGGAACCGATCAGGCCCTCGATGCCGAGCAGGACATCGCCCGCGCCGTCGCCGCCGCTGCCGGCGCGGCCATCGAGATAGGCGGTGACCGCCGCGCCCGATCCGGCGTAGCTCACGGTGTCGAAGCCGCTGCCGCCATCGAGCAGGTCGTTGCCGGTGCTGCCAAGCAGGTTATCGTCGCCCGCGCCGCCGAGGATCGTCTCCGCGCCGCTGCCGCCGCCGAGCTGGTCGGCGAAGGCCGAGCCGATCAGGCGCGATATGCCAGTGAGGACATCGCCAGTGGCCTCGCCGCCGGTGCCCGCCGCGCCCGAGAGATCGACCGCGACGCCGTTCGCTGCCCCGGCGTAGCTGGCGGTATTGTCGCCCGTGCCGCCGTCGATCACATCGGCCCCGAGCCCGCCGGTGAGCACGTCATCGCCGCCGCCGCCCAGCAGGATATCGTTGCCCGCGCCGCCGGTGAGGATGTCGTCACCCGCCCCGCCATCCAGCCGGTCGTCCGCCCCGCCGCCGATGATCGTGTCGTTCTGCGCCGAGCCGATCACGCCTTCGATACCGGTGAGCACATCGCCTTCGGCATCGCCGCCGCTAGCAGGACCACCATCGAGCCGGACGATGACGCCCGCAGCCGAATCGGCATAGCTCGCGGTATCGAAGCCGGTGCCGCCATCGAGCAGGTCCGCCCCGACGCCGCCGGTGAGGATGTCATCGCCCGCGCCGCCGCGCAGCGTATCGCTGCCGCCCTGGCCGGAAAGCACATCGGTGCCCGCGCCGCCATCGAGCACTTCGCCCTGCGAGGTGCCGGTGATCGTATCGTCGAACGCCGAACCGATCGCATTCTCGATCGAGGACAGCGTATCGCCCTGCGCATCGCCGCCGGCCGAGAGCGAGCCATCGAGGTTGATCGCGATCCCGGCGGAAGACGTCGAGTAGTCGGCGGTATCAGAACCTGCGCCGCCGAGCAGCATGTCCGCCCCCGCACCGCCGCGCAGCACATCGTTGCCGGTGCCGCCATCGAGCAGATCGGCCCCGGCCCCGCCATCGAGCAGGTCGTCTCCGGCGCGCCCGCGCAGCTCATCATCGGCCGCCGCGCCCGCGATGGTATCGGCAAACTCGCTGCCCTCGACGATCTCGATGGAGATGAAGCTGTCGCCCGCCGCCTCACCGCCGGTGCCCCCGGTGGCGAGGCCGAGCGCGACGCCTGCCGCCGCGCGCGAGTAGTCCGCCGTATCGGTGCCTGCGCCGCCATCGAGCACGTCTGCACCTGCGCCGCCGCGCAAGGTATCGTCCCCGCCGCCGCCGCGCAGCGTTTCGTCCGCCGCGCCGCCGGTGATGATGTCGCCATCGGCCGAGCCAAGCACTTCCTCGATGCCGGTCAGCAAATCGCCTTCGGCAAGGCCGCCAGCGCTGGCGCCGCCGGCAAGCGTGACGTTGACGCCCACCAGCGAGGCCGAATAATCGACCGTATCATGCCCAAGCCCGCCGTCGATCAAATCGGCCCCGGCGCCGCCGTCGATCGCGTCGTCTCCCGCTCCGCCTTCGAGGGTATCGGCCTGGGATGAGCCGGTGAGCTGGTCGGCGAAGGCCGAACCGACAAGGCGTTCGATGCTGTCGAGCCGGTCGCCCGCCGCATCGCCCAGGGTGCCGCGCCCGGTGGCGAGCGAGACCGCAACCCCGGATGCGGCATCGCTGTAGTCCGCCGTATCGAAACCGGTTCCGCCGACAAGTTCGTCCGCGCCGCCGCGCCCGGTGAGTACGTCGTCGCCCGCGCCGCCAACGAGGCTGTCATCCGCTGCGGTGCCGCGCAGGGTATCGGCAAAGGCCGAGCCGACAAGGTTCTCGATACGGAGCAGGCGGTCGCCTTCCGCCGCGCCGCCGGTGGAAACAGAGCCATCGACCGAGACGGAAACGCCCGAGCTCGAACCCGAATAGTCGACAGTGTCGGACCCGTCACCGCCATCGATGAGGTCTGAACCCGCGCCGCCATCGAGGAGATCGTTGCCCGCGCCGCCGCGCAGCGTATCATCGCCGCCGCCGCCCACCAGCACATCGTTGCCGGCCCCGCCATCGAGCAGGTTGGCCTCGCTGTTGCCGGTCAGGCGGTCGTCTAGCGAAGAGCCGATCACGCCTTCGATGCTGACGAGCTGATCGCCCGCTGCTTCGCCGCCCACGCCGATCGAACCATCGAGCGCGACGGTAACGGCGCCGTCGCTGGCGCTGTAGTCCGCCAGGTCGGTGCCGCTGCCGCCATCGAGCACGTCGGCACCGGCACTACCCTGCAAGGTATCATCGCCCGCGCCGCCAAGGATCGTCTCGCTACCCGCTCCGCCGCCGAGCGTATCGGCAAAGGCCGAACCGACGAGCCGCTGGATATCGCTGAGCATATCGCCGGCGGCCTCGCCCCCGCTGCCCGCCGCGCCGGAAAGATCGATGGCGACGCCCGAAGCCGCATCGGCATAGCTGGCCGTGTTGATGCCCGATCCGCCGACGATGAGATCCGCACCGAGCCCGCCGGTGAGCACGTCGTCGCCGCTACCCCCGAGCAGGCGGTCGTCATCTGCGCCGCCCACAATCACATCGTCGCCCGCGCCGCCCGCAATGGTCTCGGCCGCCGCATCGCCGATCAGCGTATCGTCATAGGCCGAGCCGCTGAGGTTCTCGATGCCGATGAGCTGATCGCCTTCGGCATCGCCGCCGCTGCTGATCGTGCCATCCAGCCGGACGGTGACGGCCTGGGCGGAACTGCCGTAGCTAACGGTGTCGATCCCGTCGCCGCCATCGATGCGGTCTGCGCCGGCTCCGCCATCGAGCACATCGTCCCCGGCGCCCCCGCGCAGGTCGTCGTTGCCATCGCCGCCGACAAGGATGTCGTCACCCGCGCCGCCATCGAGCGCATCGTCGTTGAGGCTGCCGAGCAGGCGATCGCCAAAGGCCGAGCCGACGAGGCGCTCGATCCCGCTCAAGGTATCGCCCTGCGCATCGCCGCCGATGCCGATGCTGCCGCCCAGCCCGGCCACGATGCCCTCGCTGGAAGCCGAATAATCGACCGTATCGAGCCCGATGCCGCCGTCGAGCGTGTCCGCGCCCGCGCCGCCATCAAGGCTATCGTTGCCCGCGCCGCCAAGGAGCACGTCCGCCCCGCCACCGCCGGAAAGGACATCGTCACCGGCGCCGCCCGCGATGGTGTCGTCACTGGCTGCGCCGGAAAGCCTGTCCGCGCCGGATGAGCCGACCAGCTGCTCGATCGAAATCAGCGTATCGCCTTCGGCATCGCCGCCCGTGCCGGTGCCGAGGGCGAGATCGACCGTCACGCCGACAGCCGAGGTGCTGTAGTCGGCGGTATCGATGCCCGCGCCGCCATCGAGCACGTCCGCACCGCCGCGCCCGGTGAGCACATCGTTGCCGCCGCCGCCGCGCAGGGTTTCGTCTGCGCCCGCGCCGGTCAGCCGGTCGTCATGACCGCTGCCGGTGACTTCCTCGATGCCCGCGAGCGTATCGCCAGTGGCCGTGCCGCCGAAGCCGGTGGTGCCATCGAGATAGACGGAGACGCCCGCGCCGGAGAGGCTGTAGTCGGCGCGGTCGTACCCGGCGCCGCCATCGATGGCATCCGCGCCGGTGCCGCCGTCGAGCACATCATCGCCCACGCCGCCGAGCAGGGTATCGTCGCCAGCCGCGCCGCTCAGCACATCGTTGCCATCGCCGCCGCTCAGCCGTTCCGCCGCAGCGCCGCCAGTCAGCCGATCATCGAAGCCCGAGCCGAGCACGCTTTCGATGCCTGACAGCCGGTCGCCTTCAGCATCGCCGCCCGTGCCGCTGCCCGCGCCGAGATCGACGGTGACCGCGGCGGATGAAGCGCGGTAGTCCGCCGTATCAAAGCCTGTGCCGCCATCGAGCGTGTCCGCCCCCGCGCCGCCATTGAGGATGTCGTCGCCCGCATCGCCGATCAACGTATCATCGCCGCCTGCGCCGGAGAGGCGATCATCCCCGCCGCCGCCTTCGAGAATCTCCGCGGCGCCCACGCCGGTGATGGTGTCGTTGTAGGCAGAACCGAGGATGCGTTCGAAACCGGTGACCGAATCGCCTTCGGCATCGCCGCCTTTGCCCGCCGAGCCGTCGAGCGTCAGGGTCACGCCGCTGCGGCTGTTCTCGTAGCTCGCGGTATCGATGCCGGTGCCGCCATCCAGCACGTCTGCCCCGCCGCGCCCTTCGATCACGTCGTCACCAGCCGCGCCGATCAGCGTATCGTTCCCCGCCGACCCGCCGAGCGTATCGGCAAACTGCGTGCCGATCAGGCCTTCGATGCCGGTGAGCGTATCGCCCTCGGCATCGCCGCCACTGGCACTGCCGAGCGAGAGATCGATGCGCACACCAGCGCTGCTGGCGCTGTAATCGGCGACGTCCGCACCCGCGCCGCCATCGAGCACATCGGCCCCGGCGCTGCCGTAAAGAATGTCGTTGCCGCCCTGGCCGAGCAGAATATCGGCATCGAGGGAACCGCGCAGACTATCGCCGAAGGCCGAGCCGGAGAAGCCTTCGATCCCGCGGTAGGTGTCACCCTCGGCATCGCTGCCGGTGTTGGCGCCGCCGTCGAGACCGGCGTTCACACCCGCGCCAGAGCGCGCGTAGTCGGCCAGATCGATGCCGAGTCCGCCGATCAGCGTATCGGCACCCGCGCCGCCGTCGAGCCGGTCGTTGCCCGCGCCGCCATCGAGTGTATCGGCGCCCGCACCGCCGGTGAGGCGGTCGTCGAAGCCGGAACCCAGCACGCGCTCGACCCCGCTGAGCGTATCGCCCTGCGCATCGCCGCCAATACCGACCGAGCCATCGGTGCCGACGACCACGCCGGTCGCGCTCTGGCTGTAGTCTGCGGTATCGAACCCGGTGCCGCCGATCAGCCGGTCCGCCCCGCCGAGGCCGGCGAGGACATCATCGCCCGCACCGCCGCTGAGCGTGTTGGCGCTGTCGTTGCCGGAAAGGCGATCGGCAAAGGCCGAGCCGGTAAGCGCCTCAATGCCTTCAAGCTGGTCACCCGCAGCATCGCCGCCGCTGCCCGACGAGCCATCGAGCGCGACGGTGACGGCTTCGCCCGAGGCGCTGTAGTCCGCAGTATCGAAGCCTTCGCCGCCCTGCAGCAGGTCCGCCCCGCCGCCGCCGCTGAGGATATCATCACCGCCCCCGCCAGAGAGGCGGTTGGCCGCAGCATCGCCGACGAGGCGATCGGCGTAGTTCGAGCCGGAGAGGTTCTCGATCCGGCTGAAGGTATCGCCCGCAGCGCTGCCACCGGCACCCGCGTTTGCGGCGAGATCGACCTGAACCGCAGTAGCCGAATCGCTGTAGTCGGCAGTATCAGCGCCAGTACCGCCGATGAGGGCATCCGCGCCGAGGCCGCCGCGCAGGGTATCGTCGCCCGCGCCGCCTTCGAGGGTGTTGTCGCCGCTGTCACCGATCAGGGTATCGGCATAAGCGCCGCCCACGAGGCGCTCGATACCGGAGAGCCGGTCACCCCCGGCAATATCGCCGGACGAGGCATTGCCATCGAGCCGCACGATGACCGCGCCGCCAGCGGAGGAATAGTCCGCAGTATCGAAGCCGTCGCCGCCGATCAGCGTGTCCGCTCCCAGATCGCCGGTGAGCGTATCGTCGCCCCCCTTGCCCATCAGCGTGTTGCTGCCCGCATCGCCGCCCAGGCGGTCGGCGAAGGCGGAGCCGCCGAGTGTCTCGATCCCGCGCAGCACATCGCCGGCAGCATCGCCGCCCAGTCCCGGTGCGCCATCGAGCGTGACGGTGACGCCGGTGCCGGAGCCCGCATAGTCCGCCGTATCGATGCCGTCGCCGCCGATCAGCGTATCCGCCCCCGCGCCGCCGGTGAGGATGTCGTTGCCTTCGCCGCCGACGAGCGTTTCGTCCGCGCCCGCGCCGATCAGGCTATCGTCGCGCGCGCTGCCGATCACCCTTTCGATGCCGATAAGCCGGTCGCCATCGGCATCGCCGCCTTCGGAGGCCGTGCCATCGAGCCGCACGGTCACCCCCAAGCGCGAGGCGCTGTAGTCTGCGGTGTCGAAGCCTTCGCCGCCATCGATGGTGTCCGCCCCGCCGAGACCGGCAAGCACGTCGTCCCCGGCCAGGCCGCGCAGCAGATCGCTGCCGGCCGAGCCGCCCAGCCTGTCGCCAAAGGCTGAGCCTTCGAGGCCCTCGATGCTGGTAAAAACATCGCCGACCGCATCGCCGCCATCGCGCAGCGAGCCATCGAGCGCGACCTGCACGGCGACGCCGGAACCGGCATAGCTCGCGATATCGAAGCCCGCGCCGCCATCGAGCGTATCCGCACCGAAACCGCCTTCGAGCACATCATCGCCCGCCCCGCCCGAGAGGGTTTCATCGCCCCTTCTGCCGACGAGGCGATCGTTGAAGGCGCTGCCCTTGAGGAACTCGATATTGGCGTAAGTATCGCCCTCGGCATCGCCGCCGTTGCTGGCCCGGCCATCGAGATAGACTTCGACGGCGACCGCACTGGCGCTGAAATCGACCGTGTCGATCCCGCCCGCGCCGTCGATCCGGTCCGCACCTGCGCCGCCGGTGATCACGTTGCCGCCGCCATCGCCGGTAAGCGTATCATCGAAGGCGGAGCCGACCAGGTTTTCGACACCGGTGGCGCTATCGCCCTCTGCATCGCCGCCCTTGCCCGCAGCGCCATCGAGGCGGGCCTCGACCGCCGTGGCGGAGCCGCTATAGTCGAGCGTATCGGTTCCCGCACCGCCATCGAAGCGGTCTGCGCCGGCGCTGCCGGTCAGGCGGTCGTCGCCCGCTCCCGCCTCGATCCATTCGTCCGCGTCGCCGCCATGGATCACATCGCCTCGGCCCGTTGCGATCACGTGCTCGATGCTGACGAGCGTGTCGCCTTCGGCCTCCCCCCCGCGCGAAGGGCTGCCATCAAGGAACACTTCGATGCCGGTTGTGCCTGCGGGCGCGCCATCTAGCGCGTGGGTATAGTCAGCCGTATCGCGGCCCGCGCCGCCATCGAGCACGTCGGCACCCCTGCCGCCGATCAGCGTGTTGTCACCAGCATCACCGGTCAGCCGGTCGTTGAAATCGGAGCCGGCGAGACCTTCGACACTGACGTAGCTGTCGCCTTCGGCCGCGCCGCCCTTGCCCGTGCCGGTGGCCAGGTTCGCATCGACGCCTTCGCCTGAGAGGCGATAGTCGACCACATCGGTGCCGGTCCCGCCGTCGATCTTGTCCGCCCCTGCCCCGGCGTGAATGTGATCGTCGCCTGCGCCCGCAGAGATGTTCGTGCCGGGAGGGTTGGCGAACAGGACCTGGATCGGATCGCCGGTGACGGGATCCTTCACCGTCATCCCGGCCTGATCGGTCACGTCCTTGATACCGAAGGGCGTGGAGACCGAGACCGAATACGTCGAGGTCTTGCCATCGGCAGAAAGGCCGAGCAGCACGGGGAAGAAGAACTCGTCCTTGAAGCCGTTGCCGGCGGCCTGTGCGGCGGTCGGAGGAAGCTTGTAGGTCAACTCCAGATCGAACGCGAAGTGCGACTGGCTGGCGGGGACCGGCACGACCTTGCCCGCAGCGTCGGTCGTGGTCGTCAGCTTCTCGATCCTGCCCTGATCGATCGAGACGAGCCAGCCCTTGTCGGTAAGCGTGCCGTTGACGATGCCGTAGCCCGCCGGCAGCGAGGGGATCAGCACTTGCAGCAGATCGAGGCCCTTTGCGGGCACTTCGGCAACAACGTGCAGCACGCGCAGGCTGTTGCCCTGCGGCGCTTTTGCGGGATCATCGGCATAGAGCACATCGTTGCCCGAAGTGCCGTCGATGCTTTCCGGCGCGGACTGGGCCGCAAAGGCGGAATCCTTCGACGAGCCGGGGCCGCCGGTATCGCCCTTGATCACCGTCTCGCCGTTTTCGGTGCTGCGGGTGACGCCTTCGGAATTGAACAACTCGAACGTGAGCTTGGGCACGAGCTTGCCGATGCCGGCGGGGCCAAGGGCGTCGCCGGGTGCCGGTTCAACCGACCGGGCGGACATGACACCGGGCGAAGCAGGGCTCTGCGGCAGGGAATCGCTGATCTTCTCGGTCAGCGCCTTGCCTGTCAGATCGGACTTGTGCTGCTTCTGCTCTTTCGCGGCGGCCTCGGCCTGGGCCTGCGCCGCATCTTCGGGCTGCACCGCGCCGGTGGGCTCCTTGGGTGTCTCGACCGGCTTGGCCGCATCGGCGCTGCTGAGGTGGAGGTCGAGGCTGGGGCTCTGCGGATTGATCTCGCCGACCATGCCGACGGTCTCGTCCGCCGAAAACTCCTTGTCGGCAAAGAGAATGACCGGCTTGCGGCCGGAGAACGCGGCCAGCGCCATGCCCGGGATGATGATGCGCGAACCATCGGTGAAGACGAGTACGACATCGACGTCGGCGATCTCGACCTTGAACGGCGCGTACTTGATACCGAGCCGGGCCTTGTCGTCGGCATCGAGCTGGACGACCTTGGCCCCGCCGTAGTCCTGCTTCGAACCAGCCGCACCCGCACTTTGGGCGGATGACTCGGCATCGGGCGCGAGCTCGGGGGAGCCCTTGCCGCCGCGCGGCGTGGCTGCGGACCCCGATTTGGCGCGAACGATCTTGACCATACGACCTCGAATGCTGGGCGGCCGGTTCTAGCGCCCGCGAGCTTAGGGCTTGGGCCGCAGCGGGCTCCGGTGATTCACGTATTGCGGCACCCGGAGTCAGTCCCCGTCGCCGGGCGCGGGCTGTTCGAGATCGGGAAGGGGCTGGCCGCCGCTGACCAGATCGAACAGCCCGCCCAGCTTCTGCAGCACACGGTATTCCGCCGCACGCAGCGCAATCTGGTTGGCGGTCTGCTTCGCCTTCGCGGCGAAGAGCAGCTGTTCGGCATCGAGCAGATCGAACACCGTGCGCCGCCCACCCCGGAATTGCTGCTTGTAGAGATCGGCAACGCGCTGGGCGGAGGCGATTTCGGCCTCGATCGTGGCGATCTTTTCGCGCGCGGCGCCAAGGCTGGCGTAATCGATGCGGATGTCCTGCTCCACCTCGCGGCGGCGGCGGTCGAGCTCGAAATCGGCCTGGCGCAGCCGCGCGGCGATGCGGCGCTTGGTCGCGGTGGCGGCCCCGCCGTTGTAGAGCCGATAGGAGAACGTCACCATCGCCCGGGCGTCGATGGCGCGGCCTGTCGCGCCGAGCACATCCTGCCGATAGTCGCTGGCAATGGAGAGGCCAAGGCGCGGCAGCGCGGTATCGGCCTGGCTGTCGTACTGCTTGTCGAGCGAGCGGCGATCCTCGACCGCCTGCGCCAGGCGCGGGCTGCGCGTGTCGATGAGGTCTACCGCGATATCGGCGCTTTCGGGCAGCGCGGCCCCGGCGGCAGGCACTTCGGCGGCGCGCAGCGGCATGTGATCGGTAAGGCGCTTGTAGGCATTGCGGGCCTGTTCGAGCGCGCTCTGCCGATCAAGCAGCTGCGAGCGCACGTTGTCGAGCCGGGTCTGTGCGCGCTCGACATCGGCGGGGGTGGTGAGGCCGAGGTCCTTCTGCACGGTGACGATGCGCAGGATCTTGCGGACCGAGGCGATTTCGCCTTCCGCCAGCGTGACAAGGTTCTGCTGGAGCAGCACGCCGAGATAGGCATTGGCGATATCGTAGGAAATCGCCTCGATCCGCTCGCGCGTGCCCCATTGGGCGGCGCGGTAGCTGGCGCGGGCGCGCTTGATGTCGTTGATGGTGACGCCGAAGTCCCAGAGATTCTGGTTGAGCGAGATCGTGGCTTCGCTGCGGAAGCGCTGGGTGGCCGCCTGCGGGATGGTGCGGGCGAACTCACGGCCCCAGGCGCCGGTCAAGTCGATGCGCGGCAGGTAGCTCGCGCGGGCTTCATTGACGGCGTAGCGCGCGTCGTCCTGCTGGGCGAGCGAGATCTGGATTTCGGGATTGCCCTTGAGCGAGGCAATGATCGCTTCGGTGAGGGATTCGGTGCCTTCAGGTGTGGCCGGTGCAAGTGCGGCAGGGGCCAGATCAGGCGCATCGGTATCAGCGACCGCCGGAGCGGATGGCGGCGCAACCGGGCGCCGGGCAGGGACCGGGCTGGGCAGATCAAGCTTCGAGAGGATAGTGCGCGGCGGGGGCGGCGCGTCTGCTGCGGCAGGCTGCGCGTGATCGAGCCGGGGAAGCTCGGCCTCCCCGCCGGGGAGCGACGCGGCTCCGTCCACCATGCGCGCGGCGAGAGTCGAGCCATCGGGCATCGGGCCCTGCGGCAGGACAGGCATGCTCACTTCGGCGAGGTCTGGTTGCGGCAGCGGCGGGGGCGGTGAGGGAGCGGTCTGGCGTGGACCGGTACCGGGCACGGTGACGAGATCGGGTCCGTCGAGACCTTCCAGCACATAGGCCAATCCTGGTGCAGGAGGGAGGGTCGGCGCAGGTTCGGCAGCACGGGCCGCAGACACCGCAAGCGCTGCGCCGGCGGCAAGGCCGGTCACGAGCGCCGTCAGCGGCAGTCTGGCAAGACGATGCGGCACCAAGTTTCCTTCATGACCTCCTGGAACCCGCCTGAATGTGGAACCGGCGTGGTTAATTGCGGCGCAAGCAGACCCTAGGGGGTAGCGCTTGCAGCCGCGTTGTGGGCGAGCAGATGCGCCAGTTCGCCATCGCCGAGCGGCTGCTCGAACCGGACACCGAAACCCTGCGGGGTCGTCGCGACGATCTCGCCGACAAGCGCGAGGCCAGCGGCCTGGACCAGCACGGCATCGCCGCGGCGGTTCATCAGATAGGCAAGACGCGGGCGAAACATCGCCCCCCCGCGCGAGAGATTGATGAGGCGGCCCTCGTAGCTCACCATCTTTTCAGTCAGCACGATCTCGCCGTCGATCCGGCAAGCATGGCGCACATCGGCGCGCGAGAACACCGGGCGGCGGCCAAACGGGTTGAAATACAGCGCCATCGTCATGCTCCGCGCTGGGCGTTGGGGATTGCTTCGCCGGCCGCCGGGAGCTTCGGCGCGGGATGCTCGAAACGCATGCCGAGGCGGCGGCGCAAGCGCTCCATTTCAAGGCGCGCATCGCCCAGCTGGACGGAATCGGCATCCGGCGGGAGCGCGGCGGCGGCGGCGAAAGTCTCGAACGCAGCGCGGTGTTCGGCGCTGCGCAGTTCAAGCCGCGCGATCGCGTCGCGGTGGTGCGCGGAGGCGACGGCGAGCCGCTCGAGCCGCCGGTCGAGCCGCGCGGCCAGCGCGCGCATCGCGCGGCGGTTGGCGACGAGACCCGCTTGCAGGTCATGGCGCAACCCCCGCGCATCGCCGAGCTGGCGGCGCGGCGAGAGGCCGAGCCAGCCGCCGATGCGGGCCAGCGCGGAAGGCGGCGACAGTGGCTCTGCCGCCGCTGGCGCGGCGTGCCGCCGGTGCTGCGCTTCGCCGGAAAGGGTGATCAGGCTATCGAGCTGACGGTGGATCTCGTCGCCATCGAGCGCGGCGGACCGCTCTGCCAGAACGCCGAGCGCGGCAAGCGTCGCGCGGATATGCGCGCGGTCGGCCGCGGCATCTTCATGCAGCGCGGTGATCTGGGCAAGCATGTCGGACTGGTTGTGCGCCAGCTGCGCCACGGCATCGGAGACCGGCCGCAGCAGCTGGCGCGGATCGGAGAGGGCGGCGACGACATCCCCCAGCGAGCCGATTGCGCCGGCAAGGCCCGCGATCTCCTGCTTGTTCGCTTGCGCGCCGTGAGCAAGGCCGATGATGGCAGCACGCAACTCGGCAAGTTCGGCGGCACCCGCCTCGATCGCGCGGCGTACTGCGCCGAAATCGCGCGAGGGGCTGGCGGAGGCCTCGGTCTGACCGGCTTCGAGCTGGGCGAGGTTCGATAGCCAGTGCTCGAATTCATTGCGCAGCGTCTTCATCGCGCTGGTCATGCAGCGCTCGAGTGCGCCAAGGACCATCGAGGTCATCAAGCCGAACAGCGACGAGGAGAAGCCCACCGACATGCCGTTGAGCGGGGCCTTCATGCCATCAATCATCTTGCCGAAGCTGTCGGCTCCGGCGCTGCCCGAAACGTCCATTGCGCCGATCAGGTCGGAGACCGAGTGCACAGTCTTCATCAGGCCCATGAACGCGCCGAGCAGGCCGAGGAACACCATCAGGCCGGAGAAGTAGAGGATGGTCGACTTGCGATCGTTGATGCGCAGGTCGACATCGTGGAGCAGCGTCTGGACGGTGTCCGCGCCGATCTCGAGATGGTCCTGCTTGCCGAGCTCCTCCGCAATCAGGCGATAGCCCAGCCCGAGCAGTTCAGGCTCGGAAAAGACCACGGCGGGCTGCGCATATGGATCGCGCGGGCGCTTGGCGCGCTCGCCGTAATCGACCTGGAGCGCGCGCAGCGCGACGACTTCGTTGCGCAGCGACAGCACGTTGCGGAAGGCGATCCCGGCTGCGACCCCGAAGATCGCGAAGATCGACAGGTTGAGCGCCAGCTTGGCCTCGACGCCGTCGATGACGAACTGATGAGCATAGATGCCGAGCCCCGAGAGCACCGCCATGATGACGGTCATCTTGAGCAGTTCGGCGCGGAGCTTTCTTTCCACGGCGGAGGTTCCGGTGGCGGTCATGGCTTGATCACCACGCGGACCATGTGCCCATCAGGCGAGGCCGCATCGGTAACGCGGATCTGGGTGGTGACATCGCCGGGGGCGAGGCCGGCGCGCAGGAGGAGATTGCGGGTCATTGCCGCGCGGTAGAACGCTACGCGCTGCGCTTCGGAGACCGAGCGCGTCTGGGGCGCAAAGGACCAGATCTCGTACTTAATTCCGGCGCGGGCCTTGCTCTTGATGAAGCTGATGACGCGGGCGGAATTGGCATCGTCATAAGTCGCGGCATTGGGCGTGAAGCCGACCTTGAGCAGGGTATCGGCGGTCGTGACCTCGACGCCCCTGGCATCGTCCGGCTGCTCTTGCGCCTTCACTTGAAGCTTCAGCGTCTCGGGCGTGTCGCGCGTGCGGATCGAGAGACGCTCGGCGCCTGCCGCCGAGGAGGAGCGCAGCACGGCGCCGAGTTCGGAGACCGAAGTGCCGGCTTCGGCATCGCGCGGAGACAGCACCGGCGCGGCACCGGGCGCGCAGGCGACGGGCTTGCCGTCCTTGCCGGTACGCTTCTGCTGCTGTTCCTGCTCGATCATCTGCTGCTTGAAATTGGCGATGACGCGCTGCGAAAGCTGCATGACCGCCGCGCTCATGATCACGAGCAGGAACGTCACCACCATGATCACGGTGGTGAGCACGTCCACGAAAGCCGGCCAGTGATTGACTTCGCTGTCGGCGGATGCGCCTGCCACGTCATGCTCCTTGGGGTGGCCGCGCGGAACGGCGCTCTGCCATGCTTAACCGGCCATAAGGTGGCCTGTTTAAGGGGTCTGGCCGGGGCTGCTCAGGCAGCTTCCCTAGGGGCCTGTTTACCATTCTGGCTTCCATTCTGACTGGCCAGCTGGGCGAGCACTTCGGCCTTGGGCCGGTCTGCCACGATGCGGCCTTCCTCTAGCCAGATCACGCGGTCGACGATTTCGAGCAAGGCGAGGCGGTGGGTTGCGACAACCAGCGTCTTGCGCCGCGTCGCTTCGGCCAGCCCGGCGATCACCGCCTGTTCGCTGGCGACATCGAGCGAGGCTGTGGGCTCGTCGAGCAGGAGAACTTTGGGGTCACGCACCAGCGCGCGGGCGAGCAGAAGCGACTGGCGCTGCCCGCCGGACAGCGCGGAGCCGCGCGGGCCGACCTGGCGCATGTACCCTTCGGCAGTGCGGGCGACGAAACTGTCGAGCGCCGAACAGCGGATCGCGCGGTCTACCACGGCAGCCGAAGGTTCGGGCATGCCGAGCAGGATGTTGTGCCAGACAGTGCCTTCGAAGATCATGGCATCCTGCGCGCTGTAGATCACGTTCCGGCGCAAGTGCGGGATGGCGAAACGGTCCAGCGCGTGGCCGTCGAGCGTGATGAGCCCGTGCTCGGCGGGGATGAGCCCGGCGAGCAGTTGCAGGAGGGTCGACTTGCCCGAACCCGACTTGCCGATCAGCGCGACGCGCTCACCCTCGCGCAGGGAGAACGTGAGGCCTGAAAGGCTTGGCGCGCCGCTTCCGCTGAACGTGTGCGAGAGGCCTGCGACCGCGAGCGCGCCGCGCACCGGGGCGAGGTTGACGGCGGGATCGGAAACATCGCGCTCTGGCTCGGTCTGGAGCAGGCCGGCCAAGGCCTGGAATTGCGCAATGCTCTGGTAGGCGCGGGCGAACATGCTGACGGTGGCGGCAACGGGCACCATCGCGCGGCCGGTGAGGAGCACGACGGCGATGAGCGCGCCGGTTGTCATCACCCCTGCCTTGATCTGCAGCACGCCGATCACGACGACCATCACGGTGACCAACTGGACGAGCAGGCCCGAGGTGGAGGCGGGCAGTTCGCTCCAGTGCCGCGCCTGCTTGCCCGCCATGGCAAGATGATCGGAAATCAAGTCCCAGCGGCCTTCGAACAGGCCTTCGGCGTGGTTGGCCTTGATCGTGGTCCAGCCGCTGGTGAGTTCGGCGGTCAGGTCGCTGCGCGCCTGGACGAGCTTCGAGGCGCGGCGGCTGGCAAGTTTCAGCGCATAGTTGCAGACCATGCCGGCGAGGACGAGGCCCAGCGCGCCGAGGATGGGGCCGAGCACGGTGAACCCGCCGATGGCCGCGATCAGCGCGAAGAGCAGGACGACGAAGGGCAGATCGACGCAAACCGTGGCGATGGCACCCGGCACGAGCAGCGAAAGCTGCTCAAGATCGCGCAAGGCGGTCAGCATCGCGCCGAAGCCCATGCCCGGCGTCGGCGCGCGGGCGCGCAGCACTGTGACGACCGCGCGGTGCTGCACGGCCTGCCCCACGCGCGTGGCGACCGCCTCGACAAAGCGCGCTTTGATCTTCTTGAGCAGCAGTTCGAACACCAGCACGAGCACGACCCCGATCGACAGCGCCCAGAGGCTTTCGATCGCGAGATTGGGCACCACCCGATCATAGATCGCGCGCATATAGAGCGGGATCGCAAGCGCGCAGAGATTGAGCAGCGCGCTGGCCAGCAGCATCTGCCCCAGCGGACGGCGCTCGGCGAGATAGGCGCCGAGCAGCCAGGCCCGGGGATTGCGGCGGATGAGATCGCGCTCGTGTGCGTCGGAGGCGCCGCTCACCGGATCGACCGGCCCGCTGTGCAGCGCCTCACCCGCCAGCAGCGGGCGCAGGGCCGCGAATGGCAGCACCTGCAGGCCTTGCGCATCGCGCACGATAACATGCTCCTCGGCGCGGCTGGTGATGAGCACCGCGCCGCCGCCCACCAAGGGCAGGACCAGCGGCAGGTCTGCAGCCTCGGGCACGCAGGGGCCGATCGGGCGCCAGTGCGCCTCGATGCCGATCCGTGCGAGCGCGAGCGGGGCGAGTTTGGCGGCCAGCGCTTCCTGCGCCATCGGCAGTGCAGCGCCCAGCGCCCCGCAGTCGTGCGATGTCCCCCGCGCGGCGGCCAGCAGTTCGAGCGCGGCGAGCATCGCGAGCGGCGTGACCAGGGGCTGGCCTTGCGCGGCGGGCGGCGGGCTGCGGCGGAATTTTCGGCCAATGAATCCTGCGCGGCGGGCTTCAGGCCGGACGGATGGCGGTGCGATCATGGCGTTTACCCTGCTTTCGCGCCGGGAGTGCCAGCTTATGGAAAACGCCGGATAAAGCGGGACCTACGGGACTGCGCGTAGCCCGGCGGCAAGCCGAAACGAGGATAATGAACGGTAAATTCTCGGCAACACTCTTGCTTTGACCGAGGTCCTGCCATGCGCTTAGCGCGCCTTCGCCAATCCCTTATCGTCTTTCTCGGCGGGGGCAGCCTGTTCGACGACTTGCGCCCCGGTGAAGCGGAGGACGTGCTGGACGGCAAGCTCGCGCTTGCCAGCCAGCCGATCGGCGCGGCGCTGCCATGGAGCGCGCGGATCGGGATCGGCGCGCCCTCGCGCCTGCTCAAGGCGCTGGCGAGCATCTTCGTGCTCGTCGTGCTGTGGATGGCGCTGTTCACCGTGGACAAGGTGACGCGCGGCGCGGGGCGCGTGCTGCCGATGGCGCAGAACCAGCTGGTGCAGCACCTTGAAGGCGGGATCGTGAAGGAAATCCTTGTTCTGGAGGGCCAGCGGGTACGCAAGGGGCAGGTGCTGATGCGCATCAGCAATGCCTCGACCGGCGCAGCGATCGAAAGCGCGCGGACCGATCTGGTCGCCAAGCGCATCATCCTCGCCCGGCTCGATGCCGAGATTGCCGGAGCAGGGAGCTTCACCCCGCCGCCGGAGCTCGCCGCGCAGGCCCCCGAGCTGGCCGCAAGCGAGGCCGGGCTGTTCGCCTCGCGCCGGGCGCAGCGGATGAGCCAGGTGGGCGTGATCAACCAGCAGGCGCGGGCAAAGTCGGCCGAAGTCGGCTCGCTTCAGGCGCGGCTCGCCAACTTGCGCAATGAGGAACGGCTGGCGATGGAGCAGCTCTCCAGGCTGGAGCGCGCCTATGCCGAGGATGCGGTTTCGGAGCGCGACGTGCTCGACAAGCGCGCGTCGCTGCTTTCGCTGCGCACGCGCATCGCCGATGTGGCCAACCAGATTCCGCAATCCTCCGCAGGCCTTGGCGAATCCGCCGCGCGGCGGGGCGAGATCTGGGCGAGCGACATGGAACAGATGCGCGCGCAAGCGGCGCAATTGCGGCTGGAACTTGCCAAGGCCGACGAGCAATTCGGCGCAGTGCAGGACCGCGTCGCGCGCGAGGAAATCCGCGCGCCGGTCGATGGCGTGATCAACCGGCTCAACGTGCGCACGGCAGGCGGGGTGATCCGCGGTGGTGAACCGGTGGCGGAGATCGTCCCCGCCGCCAGCCAGGTCATCATCGAGGCGCGCATCGCCCCCAAGGACCGCAGCAACATCTGGCCAGGCCTGCCTGCCCGGATCAAGATCTCGGCCTACGATTCCACGGTCTACGGCTCGCTCGAGGCCAAGGTGGTCGATGTCTCACCCGATGCGATCCAGGACCCGCGCGGCGGGCTCTACTACCGCGTGCGGCTTGATGCGGGACGCGCGAGCTTCGGTGCGGGCATGCCGGTGATCCCGGGGATGACCGGCGAAGTGGCTATCCGTTCGGGCCGCCAGACCATCCTGAACTACGTACTCGGCCCGCTCATCCGCATCTCGCAGGAGGCTCTGCGCGAATAGGCGCGATGACGCTTAAGGTCTTCAAACCCTAGCAAAAACGTCTGTGGCAGCGCCGCATCGAATAATAGCAAAAATGTCACACAATGTCTGGTTTCGCATCTGCGGCATGCGGATTGCCCTGCAAACCTGTTTACACTTTCAATCGAAGGAATATCCACGGCGCGCTTCATCCAGAGGCAGGCCGGGGGGCACCATAATGTCCGGCTGCTCAATTCAGGGGGTACCCTATCGTGCGAAACCTTTCCAATCTCGCCCTGCGCGGCGCGCTGCTTGCTTCGGCAGCCGCCTTTGCCGGCGTGGCCGCTCCGCAGGCCGCCTTTGCGCAGGAAGCTGCTGCAGCTCCTGACGATGCCGCCGCCGCGCAGAGCATCGTCGTCATCGGCACCCGCCGTACCGACCGCACCGTTGCTGACTCGGCTTCGCCGATCGACGTGATCAGCGCAGCTGACATCAGCTCGCAGCCGACCGCGAACCTGCTGGACTCGGTCCGCAACCTCGTACCGTCGTTCTTCGTCGGCCAGAACTCGATTTCGGACGCTTCGACCTTCGTTCGCGCGCCTTCGCTGCGCGGCCTGCCGGGCGACCAGCTGCTCGTCATGCTCAATGGCAAGCGCTACAACCGCTCGGCCCTCGTGCAGGTCTACAACGGCGGTGACACCGGCCTTTCGTTCGGCTCGCAGGGTCCCGACATTTCGGCGATCCCAGCCATCGCGATCAAGGGTCTCGAAGTGCTGCGTGACGGCGCGACCGCCCAGTATGGTTCGGACGCCATTGCTGGCGTGCTGAACTACGGCCTGCGCGACAACGCCGGCTTCGAACTCGTCGCCCGTTACGGCCAGTTCTATGCCGGCGACGGCAAGAGCTACCAGATCGCGGGCAACGCCGGCCTCAAGTCGGACCGCGGCTTCATCAACGTTTCGGCTGAATACAACAACGACGGCCGCACCAGCCGCGGTGTCACCCGTCCGATCGCCGCGCGCTTCGCCGCCGAGAACCCCTCGCTGGCCGACAAGCTGCCGTTCGCTCCGCTGCCTGCGCAGATCTGGGGCAACTCGCCGAGCGAAGGCTGGAAGGCCGTCGTCAACGCCGCGTATGACGTGACCGACAACAGCAAGATCTATGCTTTCGGCAACTTCGCACACGCCCGGGCCGAGCAGAGCTTCAACTTCCGCTCCTCGTATCAGGGCTCGAGCAGCTTCGAATACGACGATGGCAGCGGCACGCTGAAGACCGGCACCATCGGTGGCCGCAACTTCTTCCAAGTCCCCTACTACCAGACGCAGTGCCCGGCCGGTAACCCGACCTGCCCGGCTGGCGGCTATGTCAAGGACAGCAATGTCTTCAACCTGACCTCGATCTACCCGGGCGGCTTCACGCCGATCTTCGTGGGCAAGACCGATCAGGCCATCGGCACGATGGGCTACAAGGGCAAGACCGACGGCGGCTTCACCTATGACGTTTCGGCCTCGCTGAGCCGCAACTCGCTCGACCTGTCGATGTACAACTCGATCAGCCCGTCGTTCGGCGGTGCCTCGCAGACAAGCTTCGAATTCGGCAAGCTGATCCAGAAGGAATTCGACGCCAACCTCGACCTGACCTACGCGGTCGATGCTGGCCTCGCCAGCCCGATCACGTTCTCGGGCGGCGCGGAATTCCGCCGCGAAAGCTACACCTCGACCGAAGGCGATTTCCAGTCCTACGGCGCAGGCCCCTACGCGATTGCGCACGATCTCTACATCCAGACCGCACCGGGCGTGTATGCCCCCGCTGGTGAACAGACCGCATCGTATGATCCGGCTGCCAGCGGTTACGGCGGCACTTCGCCGAAGTATGCCGGCACCAGCCACCAGAAGAGCTACGGCGTATACGTGGGCGCAGAAGCCGATGTGACCAAGCAGCTGACGCTGGGTGCAGCCGGTCGCTACGAGCACTACGATTCGTTCGGTGGCCGCTTCGTCTACAAGTTCAACGGCATCTACCACGTGACCGACGAGTTCGCGCTGCGTGGCACCGTTGGTTCGGGCTTCCACGCCCCGACCCCGGGCCAGAACAACACCGCCGTGCTGACCACCAACTTCCTCCAGGGCAACTCGGTGCAAGTCGGTACCTTCCCGGTGACCAGCGACGTGGCGCAGTTCTTTGGTGCCAAGGCGCTGAAGCCTGAAAAGTCGACGAACTTCGGTTTCGGCTTCGTGTTCCAGCCGAGCAGCGCGCTGACGCTGACGGTGGACGCCTACCAGATCAAGGTCACCGACCGCATCTTCATCTCGAAGGCATTCGTGGTGAGCGCGGCCAACATCGCGGCACTGCCTGAACTCGCTTCGGTGGGCGTGGGAGGCAACGTCCAGTTCTTCACCAACTCGCTCGACATCCGCACCCGCGGCATCGACGTGGTGGGCAGCTACCGGACCGACCTCGCCGGCGGCAAGCTGAACCTGACGCTCGCCTACAACCACAACCGCAACAAGGTGACCAAGTTCGACGCCAACACGCTCGGCGATGCCCAGCGCAGCGACGCGGAAAACCTTGCTCCGAAGCACCGCCTCAACCTCCAGGGCAACTGGTCGATGGGCGCGTTCTCGGTCGGCGCGGCTGCGCGTTACTTCGGCAAGTGGCGCGTCGAGAGCGACTATCCGGGTCAGGAATTCGGTGCCAAGGTCACGGCTGACATGGACGTGAGCTACACGTTCATGGACAACTTCAAGCTGACCGTGGGTGGCAACAACATCTTCAACACCAAGCCCGACCGGATCAAGGCTTCGTCCTCGAACCCGATCTACACGCTGACCAACAGCACCGGCGACGGCCAGATCTATCCGCGTAACGGCGGTCCGTTCGGCTTCAACGGCGGCTTCTGGTACGTCCGCGCGAGCGTGAAGTACTGAGTTTGGCCCAACAGGCCTAACGCAAGGGGGCGGGGAAGTTTCGGCTTCCCCGCCCCTTTTCTTTTGTTGCCGGCAGGGGCAGAGGAAGGGCCGAGAGGATACCGACCATGGCCCTGCGCAAGACCGCAATCACCGCCCTCGCGGCACTTTCCCTTGTTTCCGGCACCAGCCTGCCCGCGCCGCTCATGGCCGCTTCGCAAGTGCCGGTAGGCGCAGAGCATGGCATGGTCGTCTCCGCCCACCGGCTGGCGAGCGATGCCGGGGTCGAGGTGCTGAAGGAGGGCGGCAATGCCGTCGATGCGGCCATCGCGGTGGCTTATGCGCTGGCGGTCACCTTCCCGGAGGCCGGCAACATCGGCGGCGGCGGCTTCATGACCCTGCGCTTTGCCGATGGCCGCACCAGCTTCATCGACTTCCGCGAGACTGCGCCCGCAGCGGCCACGCCAACGATGTATCAGGACAAGGCGGGCAAGGTGATCCCGCTGCTTTCAACGCGCGGTCACAAGGCCGTCGGCGTGCCCGGCACGGTCGCGGGCCTTGAACTCGCGCGCGAGAAGTTCGGCACCCTGCCCCGCGCGCGCCTCATGGCCTCGGCCATCAGCCTCGCCCGCGATGGCTTCGTGATGGATCAGGGCGATGCGACGTTCCTCGCCGAAGGGGCGGAGGATTTCGCCAAGGATCCGGCGAGCGCCGCCATCTTCCTCGACAATGGCAAGCCCTGGGGGAAGGGCCACCGCTTCGTACAGGCCGATCTTGGCCGCATGCTTCAGCTGATCGCCGACAAGGGCGCGGACGTGTTCTACAAGAGCGAGATCGCCGAGAAGATCGCCGCATCGAGCAAGGCGCACGGCGGCATCCTGACCAAGGCCGATTTTGCCGCCTACCGCGCCATCGAGCGCGCGCCGCTCGAATGCGACTACCGCGGCTATCACGTGATCTCTGCCCCGCCGCCGAGCTCAGGCGGGGTCGTGGTGTGCGAGACGCTGAACATCCTCTCCGCCTACCCGATGGGCGAGCTGGGCTGGCATTCGGCGCAGAACATCCACTACCTGACCGAAGCGCTGCGCCGCGCTTTCCACGATCGCAACGTCAACCTCGGCGATCCCGGCTTCGTGAAGGCCGATGTCGCCAAGCTGATCTCGCCCGATTATGCGGCGCAACTGCGCGCCGGCATCGCGGCGGACAAGGCCACACCGTCCGTCTCGCTCGGCGTGCCGGGCACGAGCCATGAAGGCGCGAGCACCACGCATTTTTCGATCGTGGATGCCGCGGGCAATGCCGTATCGCTCACCTACACGCTCAACGACTGGTTCGGCGCGCGGGTGACGGCGGACGGCACCGGCATCCTGCTCAATGACGAGATGGACGATTTTTCGTCGAAGCCCGGCGTACCCAACATGTACGGGCTCGTCGAAGGTGCCAACAATGCCATCGCCCCGGGAAAGCGGCCGCTCTCCTCGATGACGCCGACCATCGTGACGAAGGACGGCAAGCTCGCCATGGTCGTCGGCACCCCGGGCGGGAGCCATATCCCGACGGGCGTGTTGCAAGTGATGCTCAACGTGATCGACCATGGCATGACGGTGACCGAGGCGACCGATGCCGCACGCATCCATGCGCAGTGGCTGCCTGATGTGATCTTCATGGAACCCAATGCGCTGAGCGCCGAAACCCGCGCCGCGCTGGAGGCCAAGGGGCACAAGCTGGAAGCAATGGACTACTGGAACCAGGTCGCGGCGATCCTCGTCGGCAGCCCCGCGCTGGGCAAGCCCGCGGTGGGCCGTGACCGGCTCTACGGCGCAATCGATCCGCGCCTGCCGGTGGGCAGCGTGGCCGGGTACTGATGTCATGGCGTTCACCCATGCCCTCGCGCAGGAGGAGGACCTGCCCGCCCTGCGTGCACTGATGACGCGTGCCATCGAGGAGCTGCAGCACGGCTTCCTCACCCCCGAGCAGGTCAAGGCGAGCCACCAGATCATGGGGCTCGATACCCAATTGGTGAAGGACCGCACCTACTTCATGATCCGCGATGGGGGCGCGCTCGTCGGCTGCGGGGGGTGGAGCTGGCGGGCGACATTGTTCGGCGGGGATGACAGCATCGTGGCACGCGAACCGCTGCCGCTCGATCCGGCGAAGGACGCCGCGAAGATCCGCGCGATGTACGTCGATCCCGCCCACGCCCGGCGCGGCATCGGCAAACGGATCATGGCCCTGTGCGAGGACGCGGCGCGCGCGGCCGGGTTCAGCCGTGCGGAACTGATGGCAACACTGGCCGGTCTGCCGCTCTACAAGGCCTGCGGCTATGCCGAGATCGAGGCGGTCGAGGCCACCTCGCGCGAGGGCGTGAAGGTCCCGATCATTCGCATGGGCAAGCCGCTTTAAAGGCGCTCTGCCAGCGACGTGCACCTGGCGGCAGGCGGCCCTGCAGGAACAAACCGGCCCCGCCCGCCATTTTGCCCAAGCACACCGCGCAGAGCACACCGCTTGGAGCATGACCTGCGACGAGCCGCACGACTTCGGTCTTGAACCTTGCCGCGCGGCAGGCGAAGAGCATCGTGCATCTGCGCCCCTGCGATCGGGCTGCGTGCACGCACCTGCACCGACCCGGTGCAGGCAAACGGATCGGGACAATCGCATGGCGCAGATTACGGTGAAGGACCTCATGGCCGAAAGCGGCGTGGCTTTCGGGACGAGCGGCGCGCGGGGCACCGTCGTCGCGATGACCGACCGGGTCTGCTACGGCTATACGCGCGGGTTCCTGTCGTACCTTTCCGGCCTTGGCGAGTTCCAGCCCGGCGGCCGTGTGGCCCTTGCCGGAGACCTGCGCCCCAGCACGCCGCGCATCCTTGCGGCCTGTGCCCGCGCTGTCCGCGATTGCGGCGGCGTGCCCATGTTCTGCGGCTATGTGCCGACACCGGCGCTGGCGCTCTACGGGTTCGCCGAAGGCATGCCCAGCCTGATGGTCACCGGCAGCCATATCCCGGCGGACCGCAACGGCATCAAGTTCTACCGGCCCGCCGGAGAAGTGCTCAAGACGGACGAGGCCGGGATGTCCGCCCAGTTGGTCCCGCTGCCGGAGGGCACTTTCACGGCGGAGGGCATGCTGACAGAGGCGGAAACGCTGCCGCCGGTTACCGATGTGGAGACCGCCTATGTCCAGCGCTATCTCGATCATTTCGGGCCGGGCGCGCTCAGCGGCAAGCGCATCGGGATCTACCAGCATTCGGCGGTTGGGCGCGACATTCTCGCCCGCATCGTGCGCGAGCTTGGCGCGGAGATCGAGCTGCTCGGGCGCTCCGATACGTTCATCCCGGTCGATACCGAGGCGATCCGCGATGAAGACGTCGTCCTCGCGCGGGACTGGGCGCGCGGCGGGACGCTCGATGCGATCGTCTCGACCGATGGCGATTCCGATCGCCCGCTGCTGGCAGACGAAGCCGGCACCTGGATGCGCGGCGATGTGCTCGGCATCCTTTCGGCAGCCCGCGTCGGCGCGACGGCGGTTGTCACGCCCGTCAGCAGCAACACCGCGCTCGAACTTTCGGACCTCTTCCCTCGTTGCCGGCGCACGCGGATCGGTTCGCCCTATGTGATCGCCGCCATGAGCGAGGAGCAGCACGCGCCATCCGATGTGGTCTGCGGCTATGAAGCGAACGGCGGCTTCCTGCTCGGCTCAAACATCACCGGCGCGGGCGGCGGGACGACCACGGCACTGCCGACGCGCGATGCGGTGCTGCCGATCCTGCTGGTGCTGACCGCATCAGGCGGGAGCGTTTCGCAGCAATTGGCGAGCCTGCCGCAGCGCTTCACGTTCAGCGACCGGCTTCAGGCATTTCCCCCGGCGCTCAGCGAGCAGCTCTTCGCCATGCTCAAGGCGGGTTCGGCGGCCGAGCAGCTGGCGTTGCAGACGCGGTTATTCGGGGCCTTTGCCGGCGAGGCGACCATCATCGACGCGACCGACGGAGTCCGCGCGACGTTCAGCAGCGGCGAGATCATCCACTTGCGCGGATCGGGCAACGCGCCCGAACTGCGATGCTACACCGAGGCGGACAGCGAAACGCGCGCCGCCGCGCTGAACCGCGATGCCCTGACCAGCGTGACGGCGGCGCTCGGCATGCCTGCGAATTGAGCCGGCGGACCAAGCGCTTCTGACAGCAGACGACGCGCCGTTCCGGGGATATCGATCAAGGCGCTTCGGAAAGCCGGGGCGCGTTCTGCAAGGAGTGATCGCATGACCCGGTCCTGCCAGCTGTTTCAGCATGCCTATTTCGTGAAGAGCATCGACGCGGCGGCGGAGAAGTGGGCGGAGGCGTTCGGCGCCGGGCCCTTCTTCATGGCGCGCCACCATCGGTGCGAGGAATTCACCTATCGCGGCACTGCGGTCGAGGCCGATGTCTCCTACGCGTTCGGCTATCTCGGCGATACGATGATCCAGTTCATCGAACAGCATGACGACCAGCCGTCGATCTACCGCGACATGTACAGGGACGGCGAGGAAGGCTTCCACCACATCGCCTATCTCGTTTCCGACTTCGCCGCAGAGCGCCAGCGCTGGCTCGACATGGGCTACGCGCTCGCGACCGAACTCTACGCCGATCAAGTGAATGCAGCCTATTTCGACACCCGCTCGCTCAACGGCGGCTTCACCGAGATCCACGGCGATCCGCCCCATATCATGGGCTTGTTCGGCGTATGGAAGCGCGCGCACGAAGCCCGCGACGCAAACACCCCGGCGACGGTCGAAAGCGGGGCCATCAAGACCTACCAGCGCGCGCCACTTTTGCCGAAGTGATGTTCGCAACCAACAGGCTTACGGCTGCGGCTGTTTCAGAAACTCCGATGCCTCGATGATCGCCTGTTCGGCTTCCGGCAGGATCCCGACAAAGACCGGCCAGGCATGCGGCATGCCCGGCCACAGGCTCAGTTTGAGCCAGGCACCCGCCTGCCAGACCGCATCGGCAAATCGCACCGCCTGTTCGCGCAGTGCCTCTGCGCCGCTTGCCTGAAGCAGCACTGGCGGAAAGCCTGCCAGCGTTTTGGCAGTGGTCCTCAGAACCGAGATTCTGGGGTCGAGCAGGTCCATCCCCGGAGCATACATCTGCGCCACGCCCGCCGTGGACGAGGGGTCCACCACCGGATCCCTGAGCGGCGCGGCAAATCGATCAGCCGGCAGGTCCGGCGCAAGAAACGGTGACACGAGCCAGAGCGCATGTGGCACCTGCAATCCTTCTTCGATGCAGCGGGCAGCGACGGCAACGGCGAGATTCCCGCCGGCAGAATCCCCCGAAACCGCCACTCGGGCGGTGCCTTGTCCCTCTGGCCCCATGACCTGCGCATGGGCCAGCGCCGCCATCGCATCGTCGAGCCCGGCTGGGAACGGGTGCTCGGGTGCCAGGCGATATGCTGGCAGCAGCACCGCCTGCCCCGTTCGGTAAGCGATTTCGGCCGCGAACGCGCGGTGGCTGGAAATCGAACCGGCAGACCAGCCACCGCCATGCAGATGTACGATGCGCTGGCTGGTCGAGGCGCCGGGCGGCACCAGCCATTCGGCCTCGAGCGAACCAATCATGATCGGCAGACGGCGGCACGCGGCCAATCCTTCACCAGAGGCACCCATGCCGTAGTCTTCGACCATGGCGCGCATCGCCGCCAGCGGGCTGTCCCCGGCAGCGGGCGGCGATGCGAGGTGGGCAAAGATGCGGTCAAGATCGGGGCGATCGGCCATGGGCATCACTTCCTAGAAGCTGATATCAAGCGCAACGCCGAACGTGCGCGGCGGTTCGAGCGAGGCGACCCTGACCGATCCGAGCAGGGGCGAAACAACGGCCAGACCAGCCAGCACCCGCTCGTTGGAAAGGTTTCGGCCAAACGCCGAAACCTTCCAGCGCCGATCGGCGCTGGTCCAGTTGGCCGCGAGATCAAAGCGGGCAAAGCCGCCCTGCCGGGCATCGGCGGTATTGAACTCCGTGAAGAAGTATTCCGAACGGAATTGCACCGCGCCGTCCATCCCGATGGTGGCACCGGAGGCAAGCGGCAGCACATACCCCGCCGAAACGCTGCCCTGCCAGCGCGACGTCAGCGGCAAGCGGTTCCCGGTCAGATCGAACCGCTGGAAGGCGCGCCGCTGATCGGTTGCGGAGAAGCTGCCAAAGCGCGCGTCGAGGTAGGAAAGCGTGGCGCCCAGCGTCAGGCCGCTGACCGGGCGAAAGCTTGCCTCCGCCTCGATGCCCTTGATGGTGGAATCGGCCGCGTTGGCCAGGATCTGGCTGATCGGGCCGATCTGGACAATCTGGAGGTCCTTGTAGCTGCTGGTAAACGCGGCGAGGTTGAACCGGGCCCGGCGATCCGCCGTTTCGAGCTTTGCCCCGATCTCCCAGGTCACGTTGATTTCCGGCTTTACCGCTGGCGTAAAGGCACCAACGTTGAGCGCCCCCGACTTGAAGCCCCGCGCGACCGAACCGTAGAGCAGGATACCCTTGGCCGGTGTCACGTCGATCCCGGCCTTGCCCGACCACTGGCCCCAGGATTTGGCCTGCGTGCCACGGATAGTCGGCGCGAGGAACGTCAGGAATTCATCCGCCCGCTTGGCATCGTCGCTATACCGTCCGCCAAGCCGCAGCTTGATCGTGTCCGACAGCTTCAGCGAACCATCCGCATAGCCCGCCCACGCCTTGGTGTGGATCGTGCCGCCGCCATCGAAGCGGAACGGAAATGGCAGCGTGAGCGGCAGGGACGGATCGAGAAAAGCTGCCGGCAGAAGGCCGGGCACAGTCGTCACCCGGGTCTGTTCGAATTCGAGGTAGTTGGCGCCGACCAGCCAATCGAACCCACCAGAACGCCCCTGAAGATAGCCCTCGATGCTCCATTGATGACTGCGCGTATCGAGTGTGGTGCGCGAAACCTCGCGCTCGGTACCATCCTGATCATAGGTGATCGCGCGGTTCGAATGGCGATAGTCGGCAATCAGATTGACATCGATGGTGTTCGAAAGTGGCTGCTTGAGTGCGGCCGTTACCGACCATACGTCGCGCCTGTTCGCCGAAACCTGGCTCTTGAAATTGCGCGGGCTGTCGGATGGGCGCACGCCATAAAGGAACTGCGCGGGCTGGGGGAAGGGATCGGCAAGGATCTTCAACCCCGGGCCCACGTCATCCTGCGTGTAGCCGTTCGCGATCAGCCGCAGCGAACCCGCCCCGATCGGCACGCGAACCTGCAGCCGCCCGGCAAAGCTCTTCTCGCCATCAAGGCGCGTAGGCAGTCCCGGCCCGGTAAGCTCGTTGCGAGCATAGCCGCGCAGCCGGCGCACCTGTCCGCTTGCGCGCACCAGAACGCCGCCGCCGATGTCGCCCGTGACGAAGCCGTCCGCTTCGATCCGGCCAAAATCACCAACCCGCAAGCCGACACGTCCGGCGAAGGCTGCTTCCGGTTCTGCCGAAACCAGATTGACCGCACCGCCCGTGGCATTGCGCCCGTAGAGCGCGCCTTGGGGGCCGCGCAGGACCTCGACCCGTTCGAGATCGAGAAATGCGACTGCAGTGGCTTCCTGATCGGACAGATAGACCCCATCGGCATAGGTCGCGACCCCGGGATCGCCGCCGGGCGAGAAGAAGTTGTTGCCCACGCCGCGGATGAAGACCTGCGCAATGCCGAAACTCTGCGCGAAGGTCAGACTGGGGACACGCTTGGCCAGATCGGACAGACCATTGTTGCCAGCAGCGCGCAATGTATCGCCGGACAAGGCCGAGATTGCGATGGGAACGTCCTGTACGCGTGAGGAACGTCGCTCGGCCGTCACGACGATGTCGGCGGCATTGTCTTGCGCCGCCGGGGCCGCGGAGGTCACCGGCTGTGCGGCCAGATCCGGCGCGAAAGCCAGTGTGGCCACTGTCGACACAATAAGCAGATGATTGCGCATGAACGATCCTCCCCTGTTGTTTTTCAGGAGTGTAGATCGCGGATCAGCGGGTGCGGAAGGACGGCAGCGCTGCCGTTGGGGCGGACAATTTCGCTCAATCCATCGGTATCTGCCGCAAGCCGGTCGGAGGTTTGCCGAACCAGCGATTGGCGGCCCGGCGCAGGCTGCGGGCTTCCGAATAGCCCAGATCGCTGGCGATATCTTCGGTCCTGCGCCCGGCCACAATACCGTCCCGCGCAAGCGACTGGCGCACCTCGCGATCGAGATCACGAAACCGATGGCCTTCATCCGCGAGACGTCGGCGCAGCGACGCGACCGAGATGGCCATCTCCCGGGCTACGGTCGTCTGATCGACGCGGCCCATCAGCAATCGCGCTCTCACCTGATCCGCCGTTGCCGCAGATGCATCGGTCGCCGAATTTGCCAGTTGGCGATAGGCCTCGAAAACCAGCGTCGGCCAGAGATCGAAGGCTTCAGCGGACAAGGCGCGGCCTCCATCCGCAGCAGCATAGTGCACGGCAACGCCGTTGCCGCGACGCTGAATGGGTGTGCCCAGCAGCGCATAGACAGCGCCCGAACCGGCTTCGGCACAAGGCGCTGCCATGACCGCGCGTGGCCGGAAGACGCTGCCGGTCATCCAGCAGATGGCGGCGTGGATCACAACGACGATAAGCTCGACATAGAGCGCCTGCTGCACACTGCGGACCGCGCCCGGCGCAAACTGCAGGACGAGATGGCGTCGGCGGCTGACGACGATTCCCAGATCGGGCCGGAGAATGCGCGCGGCACCGGCAAGGCGTTCCAACCCGTCCGCGAGATTGGTGCCAAGCCGCATGGCGGCAAGCAGGAGCTCGAAACTGCCCTCGGGCACCACATTGGCGCCCAGTGCATGGTGCTCATCCCCAGTGCGCACGATGTTGTCGCGCAGCAGGCGCCAGAACGTGAGATGGTCGATCTCGGCTGTGTCGAGCGGCAGGTTCCCGGCTGCAAGCAAGGCAGCCGCACGCCCTGATCCGAGAAGGCCTGTGAGAAGGCTGCTGGGAATCGATGGCGCTGGCATGGCGACATCTTGTGCATCGTGACCGGCGTTTTTGCTACCTTGTCGGACTTTTCCAATCCTGCGGCGTTCAATTTCCGACCAAGAATCAAGATAGGCCCTTCGCCAGCGCCCGGTTGCGGTCTCGACAGCGGCCGCGATTCCACTAGCACTTTGCAGAAGTGGACTAGCTCGCGCTTGTGGAGGACCCTCTCACACAATGCGGCAACCGAGTGCGAATTAAGGAAGTATCGCAATGCCTTACCAGCCCTTCGACCTAAGCGGAAAGGTAGCTCTCGTGACCGGGGGCAACGGCGGCATCGGCCTCGGCATGGCAGAGGCCCTCGCGCAGGCCGGAGCGTCCGTTATCATCTGGGGAACGAACCCGGCAAAGAATGCTGCAGCAAAGAGCAGGCTGGAGGAAACCGGGGCGCGCATCGCCAGCGAGATCGTCGATGTGTCGGACGAGCATGCGGTGCGCGTTGCGATGGAAAAGGCGGTCGTCGAATTCGGCCGTGTCGATACGGTCGTGGCCAATGCCGGCGTTGGCGGCGGCGGTCAATTTGATACGCTTCCGACCGAGCAATGGCGCAAGGTCATGGCGGTCAATCTGGACGGCGTGTTCTTCACGCTGCGCGAGGCATGCAAGCATATGAAGGCGCGCGCCGAAGCGGGCGATCCAGGGGGATCGCTGATTGCGATTTCGTCGACTTCGGCCATCCACGGCGCGGCACGCAACCAGGCCTATGGCGCGGCCAAGGGGGCGCTGTGTTCGCTGGTTCGGGCAACCGCTGTCGAGTTTGCTCGCTACGGCGTGCGCGCCAATGCGGTGCTTCCGGGCTGGACGGTCAGCGAAATGACCGAGGCCGCGCAAGCGAACGAGAAGTTCAACCGGCAGGTGATTTCGCGCGTGCCCTTCCGGCAATGGATCGAGCCTGAGGATTTCGGCGGGATCGCGATCTACCTCGCCTCCGACGCATCACGGTTCCATACCGGAGACAGCATCGTCCTCGATGGCGGGTACACGATCTATTGACCGAACTGGAGTTGCCCCGATGGAAGATGCGCCCCTGTCTCTGGTGCTGAGCGACACGCCGCGTGCCGGTATCCGCCGGCTCACGCTGAACCGTCCGGAAAAGCGCAACGCGCTTTCAAATGCCCTCAGGACCGAGCTGTTTGCGGCGCTTGAAGAGGCCGACAAGGACCCCGAGGTTCGGGTGATCATCTTGCGGGGCGCTGGTTCCTGCTTTTCCGCCGGCTATGACCTTTCGCCGGAGGCCGGCAAACAGGAGCCGCCCTATCACACCGCAGGCGGCGCCGGGTTCTGGCCGCGGCATGTTGTCGAAGGGGTGTTCCGGATCTGGGATCTGGCGAAACCCGTTGTTGCGCAAGTTCACGGCTGGTGCCTCGCCGGGGCGACGGAGCTCGCGACGGCCTGCGATCTCATTTACCTGAGCGACGATGCGCAGATCGGCTATCCGCCGGTGCGCGGCATGAGCCCGCCCGATACCCAGTTCCATCCCTGGCTGTGCGGCCTCCGCTCGGCGATGGAGCAGATGCTGACCGGAGATGCGCTGTCTGCCCACGAAGCGGTGCGCGTAGGTTTCGCCAACCGGGCGTTCCCCAACGAGGCGCTTGAAGGCGAAGTCCTCAAGATCGCGGAACGAATCGCAAAGATTCCGCCCGAGGTCCAGCAGATCAACAAGCGGTCGGTGCACCGGGCGATGGAGGCGATGGGGCTGCGGTCTGCAATCCGTGCGGGCACGGAACTGCAGGCCTTGGCGATGACTACAGAGGCCTCCCGGCAGACCTTCGCCGGATTCCGCGCCGGTAACGTCCGCGGTGCGCTCGATGCGCGCGATGGGGCTTTCGGAGATTACCGCACGTCGGTCCCGGATAGCGGTGAAAGTGCAAATGCACCCGCTGACACGAGGTGAGCGAACGGGCGAGGTTCTCGCGAAGGCGCCCACCTCCCGTTCGCGGATGATCAGCAGATGAGGGGCGGGATCAAGCCTCTCCGGCTCAAGGGGACTTTGCGCTATTTCCGCCATAGCCAGTCGGCTGCTTGTCGAGGCCGATAGAGCCGCTGCAAGCAAACGTCGCTGGGCTCAATTGCCGTGCACTGGCCCGCGTAAGAATGCACATGCCACTATGCTCCATACGCACTTCGTACGGAGCAGACCGGTTGCCGCCAGGGATTTGAAAGGTGGTGCACCCGACAGGATTCGAACCTGTGGCCTCTGCCTTCGGAGGGCAGCGCTCTATCCAGCTGAGCTACGGGTGCCTTGGCGAACCGCCTAGCAGCGCCGCGCGCGGCATTCCAGTGGTTTATGGCCAGTGGTTTATGGCCAGTGGTTTATGGCCAGCGGATCGTAACCAGAAGTTTGCGGTTTAGCGATTTGGTAGCGGACGCGGGGATAGTCTCCCCCGTATGGCCACTCGCCCCCCCTCCCATGATGCGAATCGCGCTGGCGGCCACGCGGCGGCGAGCCAGATGGCGATGAAGTGGAAGGCGGTGCACGCGGCGGCGGCGATCGGCGAACTTGCCGGGATTGCGCCCGAGTACCGCTCGCCCGAGATTCGCAACTTTCCCGCGATGTTGCGCGATACGGGCGGCTGGCGATATCGGCTGGCCGAACAGGGTGTGGACGATCTGGCCGCGATTCTCGAACCCGGTCTTGCCGCGCTGTTGGCACTGCATGGCAGCGGCGCGCCCGCAAGCGCGGCGGCGCTGGCGCTGTGGCAGGAATTCCACACGGCGCGCGCGGGCCTGCTCGCGCTGATCCCGCCGCTGGGGATCGAGCGGTAGCGCTCGGCGCTCTTCCCTTGTTCCATTTTTGTTCTTAAACTGGGGCCATGTTCGATTCGGCCCTCCCTGCTGCCACACCTGTTCCCGCCGAGCGGGAGGCACAGGCCGTCGCCCGCGGGATCGGCCGGCTCTTTGCGCGCAACGGGATCTGGTGCCTGCCCGAAATGCCGCTGCGCTCCGGCCGGCGAGCGGACCTGATGGGGATCGACGGCAAGGGCCGAATCGTGATCGTGGAGATCAAGGTGGCGCGCGCCGATCTCCTCGGTGATGCGAAGTGGCCGGATTATCTGGAGTACTGCGACCGGTTCTACTGGGGGCTTGCCCCGCACCTCGACCGGGCGTGCCTCGAAACACCGGCGTTCCGGCCGGACCTGTGCGGGGTGATCGTGGCGGATGGCTATGATGCCGAAATCCTGCGCCCTGCCCCCAGCCTCCCCCTCGCCGCCGCGCGCCGCAAGGCCGAGACTGAGCGGCTGGCACGCGCGGCGCTGCGGCGGCTGGTGGTCAGCGGCGATCCGCTATGTGCCGGCTGGGGTGAGGAAAGCTAGATGACTCCCGCTGTCGCGAGCAGGAGCCAAAGGCCCAGCAGCGCGAACAGGAGCGCGGCGACCTTGCGCACGACGCCCAGCGGCACGCGCTTGACCAGTTCGCCGCCGAGCAGCACCGCAGGCACATTGGCGAGCATCATGCCAAGCGTGGTGCCCGCCGTGACCGCCAGCGCATCGTGGAAGCGCGCGCCGAGCGCGATAGTGGCGACCTGCGTCTTGTCGCCCATCTCGACGAGGAAGAACGCGACGAGTGTGGTGAGAAACGCGCCGCCGCGCGAGACGGCGGGTGCTTCGTCATCATCGAACTTGTCCGGCACCAGGGTCCAGGCCGCCATGGCGAGGAAGCCGACGGCGACGGCGTAGCGGAAGGCGGGGCCGTCGAACCAGCCGGCAGCCAGCGATCCCGCCATCGCGGCGAGGAAATGGTTGGCCAGCGTGGCGACGAGAATGCCGAGCACGATCGGCACGGGCCGCTTGAACCTTGCAGCAAGCACGATGGCGAGGAGCTGCGTCTTGTCGCCGATCTCGGCGAGGGCGACGATGGCAGTGGAGGTGAAAAGGGCTTCGAGCATGGGCGGTTTCCAGGGCCGGGCGAGCAATCGAGACAACGGCACCGGGCCTCCCCCGCCCGGCCGGACAGGGAAATACGGTGCCATTGGTCTCGCCCGGCAGGTGGAACGGCGACGCTCCGTGCCTGCCGCCTGCGCCATGACCTCTCGGCCAAGCATGTTGACGCGTCCGTCCGCTGGACGGGGGGACTGCGCGCGGGACGCGCAGCGGCTACTCCCCAAGTGACTGTCTGCGGCCCTAGGACCGTTTGGCACAGGCGGCAAGCCCGGTTGGACGGCGCGGCCGGATGCTCTATGCGCGGCACGGCGCATTCATGCACCGACCCGACACCGGGAGGGGACGCGCCCTGGATCTTTGGAAGCGACCTTGACCAAGAGAGCCCTTTCCATCGCGGCGCTGGCCGCGCTTGCTGCTGCCGTGCCTGCCTCGGCAAAGCCCGGCCCCCTCGCCGAAGCGCTGGGGGCGCCCGAGGAGCTTTCGATCAGCGCGACAGTGCGCGCGCGGGTCGAGGGGATCGACGGGCAGTTCCGCCCCAGCCCTGCCGCTGCGGATTCGCTCTTTTCGCTGCGCACGACGCTGGCTGCCGAATACGATGCGGGGCCCGTCCGCTTCGGCGGCGAGCTGTGGGATGCGCGCGCCTATGGCGAGGGGCCGACTTCGAGCATCACGACATCGGACGTCAACACGCTCGAACTCGTGCAGGCCTATGCCAGGATCGAGCTGGGCGATGGGCGCAAGGGTGCAAAAGGCGGACACGGCATGCTGACGCTGGGCCGCCAGACCATGGATATCGGCTCGCGGCGGCTGGTCGCGCGCAACCGCTTTCGCCAGACCACCAACGGCTTTACCGGCGCGAACCTGGAATGGACCACGCAGGGCGGCACGCGGCTGCAAGCGTTCTGGACCATGCCGCAGATCCGCCGGCCCGACGATGCGCAAGGGCTGCGGGACAACCGCGTGAAGGTCGATCTGGAAACCACCCGCGTCCAGTTCTTCGGCGCGCATGCCACGCTGCGGCATGTGCTGGGCGGGACGCTAGAGACATATGGCTACCGGCTGGCCGAGCAGGACGGCGACACCCGGCTGACGCGCAATCGCCGGCTCTGGACCGTCGGCGCCCGGACCTTCGTGCGGCCGGCGACGGGCCAGTGGGACCACGACGTTGAAGGCGCCTACCAGTTTGGCACCGCGCGGCGCAGCACGGCGGTAACGGACAGGACCGACCTCGATGTCTCGGCGTGGTTCCTCCATGCCGAGGCGGGCTACACGCTCAAGACCAGGTGGACGCCGCGCCTCGCCGCGCTGTTCGATGCCGCGAGCGGCGATGGCGGCCGGGCCGGGCACTATGGCCGGTTCGATACGCTCTATGGTGCGCGGCGCTTCGATTTCGGGCCGACCGCGCTCTATGGCGCCTTGCAGCGGACCAACATCCTTTCACCGGGGCTGCGCATCGAGGCGGAGCCGGACAAGCGCAGCGATGTGATGGTCTCCTACCGCGCGATGTGGCTCGAAAACCCGCGCGATGCTTTTGCGACCACGGGCGTGCGCGATGCGAAGGGCGCTTCGGGGCGCTTTGCCGGTCATCAGGCCGAGGCGCGGGTGCGGCATTGGCTCGTGCCTGCGCTGCTGCAGGCCGAGGCGGGCGGGGCGGTGCTGTTCAAGCAGGGGTTCCTGCGCGATGCGCCCAACGCGCCCGCCAGCGGCAACAGCGTCTACGGCTATTTCGACCTGACGCTGACGCTCTGAAGGCGATCACCTAGCGCGCCGAGGATGGCGTGCTTCTGCGCGGCGCTGGCACTGGGCCAGACCATGATTTCCTCGATCGTGCGCGCGCAGCCGCGGCACAGCTTCGTGAACGGATCGAGCGTGCAGGTGCCGGTGCAGGGGCTTGGCGGATGGTCCATCAGCGCTTTTCCGCCGCCAACCGGCTCATCAGCAGCGCGGCGCGCTTGGCCTGGAGGGTGAGGCTGATGAGATCGACAGTCTCCGCCGGGGTGTGATCCCCTTTGCTCGCGGGCCCAAGCCCGACAAGGCCGGGCACGTCAGCGGCGACGAAGCTGATATCCCCCGCGCCGCGCTTGAGCGGATCGAGCGGGGCCATTGCGGGGAGGCTGAGCGCGGCGTTCACATCGTTGAGCCGGGCGAGCAGCGCGCGGTTGGCGTCAGTCGGCGCCATCGGCGGGTAGCCATCCTCGAACACGATCCGGGCCGTGGCACCGGGGAAGGCGCGAGCGACGATTGCGGCCATCTTTTCCTGCGCACGGGTATTCTGTTCAGGCGAGAGCGTGCGCAAATCACCGCGCGCGACGGCCTTGGCCGGGATGATGTTGGTCTTCCCCGTAGCGCTGACGTGGGCCTGATCGGCGGCAAGCGCAGCTTCGGCCCCGCCCGCGATCATGCCGACGTTGAGCGTGAGGTTGGGCTCGGGCACTTCGGCCCGGATCGCGGCGAGCATGCGCGCGAGGGCATAGATCGCGCCGTCACCATCGGCGCCGAACACACCACTGGAATGGCCCGATTTAGCTGTGACATCAATCGTCCAGCTATAGGCCGAGCGGCGGGCGATCGAGCCCATGTCGACAAGCTTGCCATCCGGCCCCAGATCGCGGGCAAGACCTTCGAAATCGAGCGCGACGTCGGCCTTCTTGCCCTCGGCGATCAGATCGGCGCGCGCGGCAGACTGCGGATCGCCGGCGTCTTCCTCGTCGCCCGTCAGGTAGGCGACGATGTTGGCCTGCTTGAGCGTGCCCGCCGCTGCCATCGCCCGCAGCGCAGCGAGCATGGCGACCACGCCGCCCTTGTTGTCCGCCACGCCGGGGCCGCTGGCGAAATCGCCCCGCCGGGTGAAAGTCTGGAACGGCGAATCCGGCTCGAACACCGTATCGAGATGGCCGATCAGCAGCAGACGCTTGGCACCCGGCTTGCCGGTATGCGTGGCGACAAGATGCCCGGCGCGCCCGGTCTGTTCCATCGGCAGCCATTTCACGGTGAAGCCCAGCGCTTCGAATTCGGGCCGCACCATCACGGCCACGGCCTTGACCCCGGCGATATTGCGCGAGCCGGAGTTCTGGTTGACCATCTTTTCGAGCAGGGCGAGATCGCGCGCCTCGTTCGCTTCCACCGTGGCGACCATGCGCTTGTCCGGCGCAGTCAGTGCAGGCGCGGCAAAAGCGCTGACGGGGAGCAGGGACGAGGCGGCGAACAGCGCGAAGGCAAGGCGGTGGTGCATCGCACCGTGATAGAACGACAGGCCGGCACTTGGAAAGCCTGCAACCCTCTCGCGCAATTTCCTTGCTTTTGCGCGCAATTGCGCTTAAGTGCGCGTCCAGCAGGACTGGCGAGCGGACTTTCCGCCGCAGGCCCGGGCAAGCGTGAGGTCCGCCGTTTCAGGGCGAGACTCGCCCCGGTCGAACGGCTGCTTCGCTTGGCTTCCCCTTCACGCATGGGTCGCATGGTCGACCTTCTGCCTGCGCGCCGCATCGTGCCGTGCGCCCAAACACCCGATTGGATTCTACATGTCATACTTCAGCGATCTCGGCCTTGCCGAGCCGATTCTCCACGCGCTTGCCAGCAAGGGCTACACCGACCCGACGCCGATCCAGCGTCAGTCGATCCCCGCGCTGCTCGAAGGCCGCGACCTGCTCGGCATCGCGCAGACCGGCACCGGCAAGACCGCCGCTTTCGCGCTGCCCTCGCTCCACCGCCTTGCGGCGGACATGAAGCCGCGCAAGCCAGCCTCGTGCCGCATGCTGGTGCTTTCGCCCACGCGTGAACTCGCAGCGCAGATTGCCGAGAACATTGCGGCTTATGCCAAGAACCTGCGCCTGACGGTCGACTGCGTGTTCGGCGGCGTGCCGGTGGGCAAGCAGGCCCGCCGCCTCGTGCCGGGCTGCGACATTCTGGTGGCAACGCCGGGCCGCCTGCTCGACCTTATCGACCAGCGCGCGCTGACGCTCAGCCGCGTCGAGATCTTCGTGCTCGATGAAGCGGACCAGATGATGGACCTCGGCTTCATCCATGCGCTGAAGCGTGTGGCGAACCTGCTGCCCAAGGAGCGCCAGAGCCTGTTCTTCTCCGCGACGATGCCCAAGGCGATCGCGGACCTTGGCAAGCAGTTCATCAATAACCCGGTGCGCGTGGAAGTGACCCCGCAGGCGAGCACGGCCGAGCGCGTCGAGCAGTTCGTCACCTTCGTCAACCAGGCCGAGAAGCAGGCGCTGCTCACGCTGCGCATCCGTGCCCTGCTGGCTGATGGCAAGCTTGACCGCGCGCTGGTGTTTACCCGCACCAAGCACGGCGCTGACCGCGTGGTGCGCCATCTTTCCGCCGCTTCGATCAGCGCCCGCGCGATCCACGGCAACAAGAGCCAGGCGCAGCGCACTGCCGCGCTGGACGCGTTCCGCCAGGGTTCGTGCCCGATCCTCGTTGCCACCGATATCGCCGCGCGCGGGATCGACGTGACCGGGGTGAGCCACGTGTTCAACTTCGAGCTTCCCAACGTGGCCGAGCAATATGTCCACCGCATCGGCCGCACCGCGCGTGCAGGTGCGGACGGCGAGGCGATCAGCTTCTGCGCGCCGGACGAGAAGCCCTACCTCAAGGACATCGAGAAGCTGACCGGCATCAAGCTCATGCCGCTGCCGCTGCCCGAAGGCTTCCTGGCCGAGGCCGCAAAGCTCCCTGCCGTCAGCCGCAAGCCCGAGGAAGCCGAGCGCGATGCGCGCCGCGATGACCGCGATGCACGCGGGCGCGGCGGTGATCGGGGCAGCAACCGTGGCGGTGGTCAGGGCCGAGGCGGCCAGGGTCGTGGTGGCGAAGGTCGGGGTGCAGGCCCCAACCCCAATCGGCGCGACGACCGTTCGCCCGGTGGCCGCGCGCAGGGGGTCGATGGACGTCCCCGCGATCCCAATCCGCGCAAGGTCGATGATCGTGGCCCCGTGGGCAACCCGGCCCGCGCCGAACGCGGCGATGGCCCGCAGGGCGAAAAGCCCCGCAGCTTCCGCCCGCGCGCGGGTGGCGGCGCTCCGGGTGTCGGCCAGCACCGCAACAAGGTTCGTCGGGCCATCTGATGACCGGACCGAGCTCGCGTCGGCTTGTGGACTACCCCGAATGCGGGCTGTCCACGGCTGCGCGGGCTTGGCATAGGGGTGGGGTGACCCAGCCTTGCCCTTCTGACCGCGCATGACCGAACTGTGGCTCTCTGCGCTGGTGATGACCGTGATCGTCGCGGTGCGCTATCTGGCGGTGAGCGGCCTGTTCGCCTGGCTGACCAAACTGGTGCGCCCCGGCCACTACAACGGGCTTGCCCGCCAGATGCGCAGCGAGATCACGTGGAGCCTTGCCTCTGCCGCGATCTACGGCGTGCCGGCAGGGATCATCGCCTGGGGCTGGCAGCATTATGGCTGGACGCGGGTCTATACCGACGTGAACGACTGGCCGCTGTGGTGGCTGCCGGTCTCGTTGTTCGTCTACCTCGCGCTCCACGATACCTGGTTCTACTGGACGCATCGCTGGATGCACCGCCCGCAGGTGTTCCGGGCGGTCCATGCGGTGCACCATGCCAGCCGTCCGCCGACGGCATGGGCGGCGATGAATTTCCACCCGGTCGAGGCCGCGATCGTCGGCCTGTTCATTCCCGCGCTGGTCTTCGTGGTGCCGATCCACGCCGGCGTGCTTGGCCTCGTGCTGATGGTGATGACCGTGATGGGCGTGACCAATCACATGGGCTGGGAACTGTTTCCCAAGGCCCTCGTTCACTCAACTGTAGGGCAATGGGTGATAACAGCCAGCCATCATCACCGTCATCACGAGCTCTATCGATGCAACTTTGGCCTCTACTTCCGCTTCTGGGATCATGTTTGCGGGACCGACAAGGGAATATCCGCGCCATGAAGCGAAAGGGGTTTACGCTGGGGCTCGCCCTGCTCACTGCGCCGCTGGCCATGGCGGCGGTGCCGCTGCCGCAGATCCAGCCGCGTCCGCAAGGCCCGGTGCAGGCAGGCCCGACCGCGCCCAGCTCGATCCTCGTGGAGATCGACGGGTTGCGGTCCAATCGCGGCCAGATCATGGCCTGCATGACCGCCAATCCGAAGACATTCCCCGATTGCCAGAAGGACCCCTACGCGCGGCATCTGACCGTGCCGGCGCTGAATGGCGAAACGGTGCAGTTCAAGGACGTGCCGCAAGGCCGCTATGCCATCGCGCTGTTTCATGACGAAAACGGCAATGGCCGAATGGACAAGATGATGATGCTCCCGCGCGAGGGCTTCGGCTTTTCGCGCGATGCGCCGCTGCAGTTCGGCCCGCCCCGCTTCGGCGCGGCCTCGTTCCAGGTCGGCCCCGCGCAACTGCGGACCGCCATCAAGGTGCGCTATATCCTGTAACAATCGCTTGCGCAGCGACGCGGCATCGGGAAAGGGCGGGGGCCAACCGCCTCATGCCCAAGTGCCCCATACTTTCTCGGAGAAGTGTGTGCCGGAAGCCCTGATTCAAGCGCAGCCGCTGCGCTCGCTGCTCTATATGCCTGCCAGCAACCGCCGTGCTGTCGACAAGGCGCGTGCGCTGCCCTGCGATGCCGTCGCGCTCGATCTCGAAGATGCCGTTGCGCCCGAGATGAAGGACGAGGCCCGCACCGCGCTGGTAGAGGAACTGACGGCTGGCGGTTTCGGGCACCGGGAAATGATCGCACGGATCAACCCGCTCGGCTCGCCCTGGGGCAAGGCCGATCTCGCCGCGCTGGCGGGCTGCCCACTCCACGCCCTGCTGGCGCCCAAGGTCGACGATGCCGCCGACGTCGTGGCGCTTTCGGTGGCGATGGACGGGGCAGGCTATGATCCCGCCGTCCGCCTGTGGGTGATGATCGAAACGCCCCGGGCGGTGCTCGCGCTGGAGCGGATCGCGGAAACGGCGCGGCTCTCGCGGCTCGCCGGGTTTGTGCTCGGGCTCAATGATCTCGCCAAGGAAACCGGCATGGCGCAATTGCCAGGACGCGCCGGGTTCGTGCCGGTCATGGTGCAATCGTTGATGGCGGCGCGCGCGCATGGCCTCGTCCTGCTCGACGGGGTGTGCAACGCGATCGACGATCCCGCGCGGCTCGAAGCGGAATGCGTGCAGGCGCGCGAGCTGGGTCTCGACGGAAAGACGCTCATCCATCCCTCGCAGATCGAAACCGCCAACCGCGTGTTCGCACCGGCCGAAACCGAAGTGGTGGAAGCCAAAGCCATCGTTGCCGCGTTTGCGGACCCTGCGAATGCGGGCAAGGGCGCGCTCAAGGTGGGCGGCAAGATGGCCGAACTGCTGCACCGCGACATGGCGGTGCGGCTGCTGGCCAAGGCATCGGCAATCGCCGCGCGCTGATTGATCGCGGGACCGGGATTGGGAACCCACCATATTCGAACGCCACCATATTCGAACGATTGCGTGCAGAGGCGCGGCGCAACTTAAACACATCTTTACCATGTTGCGCCATGACGGGCCCCATCGGACGACCACGGGGACTGGTTCATGGATACGTATCGCGGCATCAGCAAGGACGGTTCAGAGGGTCAGGACCCTCTCGACTATGCCGCCGAGTATACCGCTTACGAGGACTCGATCGACGAGCAGGGCACGGTCGCCGCGCCGCCGCCGCCGATCGGGCAGGACGAGCGCCGCATGCAGGTGCGCGCCTACAATTTCTGGGCGAGCCTGCTTGATCAAGGGCAGTTCCCGCCTGTGCAATCGCTGCTCGATGGGCACTTGCCCGATTTTTCCGACCATTCGGTGCTGCTGCACTTCGACAACGGCATCGAGGATCCGGCGATCCCGTTCCTTGGCCAGGTGCTTGCCGATGAATGCGAGGCCGGCAGCCCGCTGCGCCGCCTGAGCGACATTCCGGGCCGCTCGCTGCTGTCGCGCATCACCGATCATTATCTGCAGATCATCGCCAACCAGGCGCCGATCGGCTTCGAGGCCGAATTCGTCAACCAGCGCGGCCGCACGATCCTGTACCGGGGCATTCTCCTGCCCTTTTCGACCGACAACACCACGATTGACTACCTGTACGGCGTGATCAACTGGAAGGAATTGGCCGACCAGCAGACCACCGACGCGCTGCTGCTGGAGATCGACCAGTCGCTGGATCAGCGCCCGAGCAGCGCGACGCTCGCGCCGCGCCGGGCAACGGTGCCGCTGGGCGGCTGGGCCGATGGGCCGGACGGCGAAATCGCCGGGTTCGAAGGCCAACAGCCGCTCGATCTGGCCGAGTTCGGCGCTGAAATCATCGCCGGCGAAGCGGCCGAGCCCGAGCACGGCCTCGCGCCGGGTGAGCCCGAACCGGCCTGCCTGGCGGACTGGCTCGCCTCGGCACGCGATCTGGCGTACATCGCCCACGCCAGCGAAGACCGCACGCGCGGCGCGCTCTATGCCGCGATCGGCCGGGCGTGGGACTTCGCACTCGCGGCCGAGGATGCGCCCGAAGACTATGCCGAAATGGTCGCCGATGCCGGCCTCACCATGCAGGCGCGCGCGCCGCTGACCCCGCTGGTCAAGCTTGTGTTCGGCGCGGACTACGACAAGACACGCATCGCGGAATACACCACCGCGCTGACCCATGCGCAGCGCCTTGCGCTCGGCTACGGCGAGCTTGGCGGTTACCTTGCCAAGGCGCCCGGCGGCCTCAAGGGCGTCGTTGCGCTGGAGCGCAAGCTGCGCCGCGAGGAAACCGGCAAGACCGCGCCCGCGCCGCGCGCATCGCTGGTCGAGAACCTGCGCACGCTCGATCACAAGCCGCTCTATGCGCTGGAACCGGACGGCGCCGAATTCGCGCTGGTGCTGGTGCGCCGTCTGGCGAGCGGCCCCGCGGTGCTGCTTGGCGAGATTGCCGATGACCAGCCGCTTCTGGAGCGCGCCGCGCGCCGCCTGCTGGGCTGAAGGGCCGCTTTCCCGCCTGAACAAAACCGTCTAGCCATGCGCCATGGCTGACCTAACGATCCTGAAACGCGCACCCGGCAAGCCGCGCCGCCGCTGGCTCCTGTGGACGCTGGCCGTGCTCGCACTGCTCGGCGTGGGCGGGTTTCTGCTTTATCGACAAGCACTTGCGACGGAAGCCGTGGCGATGCTCGACAACGCGGACCGCGTGCTGCGCGGGGGCGACGGCATGATCCGCGAAGTTGCATCGGTACGATATGGCAGTGATCCGGCGCAGAAGCTGGAAATGTTCCTGCCCGCCGATACCGGCTCCGCGAAGGGACCGCTGCCGATCGTGGTGTTCATCCATGGCGGTGGGTGGCGCTCGGGCGATCCGCATGATTATCGCTTCATGGCCCGCGCGCTGGCACCGCAAGGCTATGCCGTGGTGCTGGCCGGCTACCGGCTCTATCCCAAGGCGCGCTATCCCGGGATGCTGGAGGATGGCGCTGCCGCGTTGCGCTGGGTGGCAGACCATGCCGCAAAGCTTGGCGGTGATCCTTCCCGCCTCGTCCTGATGGGGCACTCCGCCGGGGCCTACAACGCGGTCATGCTCGGGCTCGACAAGCGCTGGCTGGCGGCCCGCGGCCTTTCGGCGGATGCCCTGCGCGGGGTGGTCGGGCTTGCCGGTCCCTATGATTTCTATCCCTTCGATTCCGACGCCACCAAGCTCAGCTTCGGCAAGGCACCCGATCCCGAAGAGACCCAGCCGGTGGTCCACGCCCGCGCCGGAGGGCCGCCGCTGCTGCTTGTCCATGGCACCGCCGATACCCGCGTGCGCCCGCGCAATTCGGTCGAGCTTGCCCGCACGATGACCCGCGCCGGCGCGCCGACGCGGGCCGTGCTGCTGGACGGCGTAACCCACGAGGGCCTGATCATGATGTTCGCGCGGCCCTTCTCGCACGATCCGCGAAGCCTTGACGCCGTGCTGCCGTTCCTGGCCAAGGTGACCGCTTCACCGGCGGTTCAGGCGCATGGCGGATAAGCTGCGCGCATCGTGACACGGTCCCTCCCCCGCCGTTTAGGGCAGGCCCTGGCGGCCTCCATCGCGCTCCTGCTCGCGCCGACGCCAGCCGCCGCGCAATCGATGCTGCGCGATGCCGAGACCGAGGCCTTCTTTCAGGACATGGCCGCGCCGATCGTGGCGGCGGCGGGCTTCAATCCGCGTGCGATCGATCTCGTGCTGCTCAACGATCCCTCGATCAACGCCTTCGTGGCGGGCGGGCAGGCGGTCTACATCCATTCGGGACTGATCAGCGCAGCGGACAACGCGCAGGAAGTGCAAGGCGTCTTCGCGCACGAGCTCGGCCACATCACCGGCGGCCACGTGATCCGGGGCGACGAGGGCGGCAAGCCTGCCACGGGCATCACCATCCTCAGCCTGCTGCTGGGCGCGGCGGCGGCGGCGGCCGGTTCCGGGGACGCGGGCATCGGCATCATGATGGCCGGCCAGCAGGCGGCGCTGGGCAAGTACCTCGCCTTCAGCCGCGCACAGGAATCCTCGGCCGACGCGGCAAGCGTGGGCTTCCTCTCAAAGGCCGGGATTTCGGGCAAGGGCTCGGTCGATTTCTTCAAGAAACTGCAGAACATGGAGTTCCGCTATGGCTTCAAGCGCGATGCCGATGCGGAGTTCTATTCGACCCACCCGATGACGGCAGACCGCCTGACGACGATGCAGGACAGCTTCTCGCAGGATCCGGCATGGAATGCGCCGCCCGATCCCGCGCTGCAGGCGCGGTTCCTGCGGGTGAAAGCAAAGCTGGTGGGCTATCTGGCGGAGCCTGCCGCCACGCTGGCCGCCTACCCCGAATGGATGCAGGACGCGCCCGCACACCTTGCCCGCGCCTATGCGTTCCACAAGGAAGCGCTGATGGACAAGGCGCTCGCGGAAACCGACGCGCTGCTCAAGATGGACCCCAACGATCCCTATGCGCTCGAACTGAAGGGGCAGGTCCTGCTCGAATCGGGGCGGCCGAAGGACGCGCTCGAACCGCTGCGCCGCGCGACCGAGCTGACCCAGAACGCGCCGCTGATCGCCACCACGCTGGGCCATGCGCTGCTGGCGACGGAAGACAAGGCCAATTTCCCGGAGGCACAGCGCGTGCTCAAGACCGCTGTGGCGCGTGATCGCGACAATCCCTTCGCGTGGTACCAGCTCGGCGTGGTCTATGAAGCGCAGGGCGATATTCCGCGCGCCCGGCTGGCCAGCGCGGAGCAGCAGCTGGGCGAAATGCAACTGCCCGAGGCGCTGCGCAGCGCCGAGGCGGCGGAAGGCGCGCTGCCCAAGGGCTCGCCCGATTGGCTGCGCGCGCAGGATATCGCGATGTCGGCACGCGCGATGATTGAGCGGATGAAGAAGTCGCGGTAGCGCGGGGCAAGCGGCCCAGCAGGAGTTTGGTTGATGCGTTTCAGTCCGTTTCTTGCCCTTGCGCTGGTGATCGGCGCAGCGGGTGCTGCTGGTGGGTGGTGGGCCATGCATGGCCAAGGCGGCGAAGCGGCAGCGCCCGCGCAGGACACCAGGCTCGAAAGCCAGCTGGCCGAGGCGGGAATCGATGCCCGCCAGCGCGGCGCGATCGAGGCGCTGGTGCGCAGCTACATCCTCGAGCACCCCGAAGTGCTGCCCGAGGCGATGGAAAAGCTCCAGGCGCGCGAAGCCGAGGCGCGGCTCGCCCCCTTGCGCGGCGCGATCGAGACTCCGTTCCCCGGTGCGGTGCTCGGCAATCCGCAGGGCAAGGTCACTCTGGTGGAGTTCACCGACTTTGCCTGCACCTATTGCCGCAGCAGCGTGGCCGATGTCGAAGCGCTGGTGAAGGACAATCCCGATCTGCGCGTGGTGGTCCGCGAGCTGCCGATCATCGCGCCTGAAAGCGAACCCGCCGCGCGCATGGGCCTCGCCGCTGCGGCGCAAGGCAAGTATCCGGCCTTCCACAAGGCGATGTTCTCCGGCGAGCGGCCGAGCAGCGCCAGCATCGCGGCCGCCGCGACTGCGGCCGGCGTGGATAGCGCCGCCGCCACTGCTTTCGCGCAAGCGCCCGGTGTGCATCAGGAGCTGGAGCGCAACCTTGGTTTTGCACGCCAGCTTGGCATCAGCGGCACACCGGCATGGAGCGTGGGCGGCAAGCTGATGACCGGCGCAGTGGGGCGCGAGGCGCTGCAACAGGCGGTCAACGCAGCCCGCAAAGGCTGATGCGCGCCCAGCGTACGATTCTGGCGGCAGCGCTCGCCTTCGCGGTGCCAGCCGCCGCGCAACCCGTCGACGATCTCCAGCAGGACGATGCGCAGGTCCAGACGATCGGCTGGCGGCTGAGCCATGCCAATGCGTCCTATTGCGCACGCGGCGCACCCGGGATCGGCCTGCTGCTGGGCGACGTGCAGACCTTCGCCGATCCGGCTGTGGCGCGCGCGGTCTATGGCCTGGCCGGGGATATCGCGGTGGCAGCCGTGGCGGCGGGTGGCCCGGCAGAAGCGGCGGGCCTCGCCGCCAACGCGGTGGTGCTGGCAGTCGATGGCGAACCGGTCGGCCCTGCGCCGCGCCAGGGCAGCTGGGACCGCGTCTGGGCGCTGCAATCGCGGCTGGAGCAGGCGGCGGCGCAAGGCGGCAAGGTTGCTCTCTCGCTGGACGGCGGCCGTGTGGTGACTGTACCCGCCGCGCCATCGTGCGGGGTGCGCTTCATCCTCGATGATGCCAAGGACAATGCCGGCGCAACCCGCAGTCAGGTACGCATCGGCCGGGAGGCGCTGGACCAGCTCGGCGGCGACGAAGCGATGATTGCGGCGGTGCTGGCGCACGAACTGGCCCACGCCGCACTCGATCACGAAACCCTACTCGGACCGGGCAAGCGGCCCACCGCAGCCGTCCGCCGCACCGAGCGCGAGGCGGACCGACTTTCGGTGTGGATCATGGCGAATGCCGGTTACCCGCCGGAAGCCGCACTCACGATGATCCGCCGCATCGGTCCGCGCGGCCTGCTGGTGATCCCCGGCGCGAGCCACGGAAAGGCCAGCACCCGCGCCCGCGAGATGGCGGCGGAGATCGCGGAGATGCGCGCCCAGCCCGACACGAACTGGGCGCTGCGGTTCCGCCGCGAGCCTTAGGCCGGAACGCCGGCCTTCGCGGCGGTCGTTTCCATCGCCTTTATCGACGTCTCGCTGCGCGGGCGGGCGAGGACCCGGCGCACCATCGGCTCGAAGAAATCGAGCGGCAGGGTGTCGTAGTCCGGATCGAACGCGCTCTGGTCGTACTTGGCGCAGAATTCGGCGCAGGCATCGAAATGGGGATTGTCGCGGTGCTTTTCGCGCACGTTGCGATCGATGCCGAGATAGTGGAAGTAGTAGTAACCTTGGAACGCGCCGTGATTGCGGCAGATCCAGTGCTCTTCCTCGCTCACGAAGGGCTGGAGAATCGCGGCGGCGATTTCGGGGTGATTGTACGAACCCAGCGTGTCGCCAATGTCGTGCAGCAAGGCCATCACCACATAGCTTTCGGGGCGGCCATCGCGGTGCGCGCGGGTCGCCGTCTGCAGGCTGTGGGTCAGGCGGTCGATCGGGAAGCCGCCGAAATCGCCATCGAGCAGCTTCAGGTGTGCAAGCACGCGGTCGGGCAGACCGGCGGCAAAGCCGACATAATCGCGCGCGATGATCGCCCAGTCTTCCTGCGTGCCTTCCTCCATCGAATGGAACTGCGCGCGCTCTTCGGAACTGCCGTGATGATCCATGGTTCTCTCCCGTTTTGCGGGAGGATAACCGGTTTACCCAGCCACGCAAAGCCCACCTGTGGCGCGATGGCAAACTGTGGGCTACACATCCCCCATGGCAATGAAGCTGCCGCTGCGCCCCACGCCGTTCTTCGGCAACAAGAACCGCGCCTTCTGGCGTCTGCAGATGCTTGGCTGGGGCGGCGCGATGTTGCTGCGCGCGCTGTCCAGCCTTGCCAATGCGCAGCCCTGGTCGTTCCTCATCATTGTGCTGATCGCCACGATCACCGGCTTTTCAATCTCGCTGATCCTCTCGGTGATCTACCGCGCGCTGATCAACCGCACGCCGCTGATCACCTGGGGCATCACCTCGGTCGTTCTTGCCATCGCAGTCGGGCTCTATGCCTTCATCGATTCCTGGGTGATAAGCCTCTACCGGACGGACGGCGATTCCGGCTTCGCGCAGCTGTTCCTCGGCGTGTTCTACCTCGATCTCACGCTGCTCGGCGCGTGGTCGGCGCTCTATTACGCGATCAACTTCTATGTGCAGGTGGAAGAGCAGAACGACCAGCTGATGCGGCTGGAAGCACAGGCCACTTCGGCGCAGCTGGCCATGCTGCGCTACCAGCTCAACCCGCACTTCCTGTTCAACACGCTCAATTCGATTTCGACGCTGGTGCTGCTCAAGCAGACAGAGCCCGCCAATGCGATGCTGAGCCGGCTTTCCTCGTTCCTGCGTTACACCCTGATAAACGAGCCGACCGGGCGCGTGACGGTGGCGCAGGAAGTCGAGACGCTGAAGCTCTACCTCGATATCGAGCGGATGCGCTTCGAGGAGCGCCTCGGCACCGAATTCCGCATCGACGATGAGGCCTCGCCCGCGCTGATGCCCTCGCTGCTGCTCCAGCCGCTGGTGGAAAACGCGATCAAGTATGGTGTCAGCCCGCTCGAGGAAGGGGCCACGATCACCATCGCGGCGCAACTCGTCGGCCCGGTGCTGCGTGTCACCGTGTCCGACACCGGCCCGGGCTTGCAACCGGGCACCGACCCCTCGACATTGTTCGGCGTGACCAGTTCTCAATCGGACTCCACGCGCGTCGGCCTCGCCAATATCCGCGACCGGCTCGCCCAGGCCTATGGCGAGAACCAGCGGTTCGAAATCGGCGAGCGGCCGGGTGGAGGCTTCATGGTGGTGATCGAACTGCCCTTCGAAGCGCGTGAGATAGCCCCCCATCAGCAGTCTGCCGCGCAGCTCGCGACACAGCAAAGGTAGCGCATGACCATTCGCACGATCCTCGTCGATGACGAAAAGCTCGCGATCCAGGGCCTCCAGCTTCGGCTTGAAGCCTTCCCCGATGTCGAGATCATCGACACCTGCTCCAACGGGCGCGAGGCGATCCGCAAGATCAAGACCGAGAAGCCCGATCTGGTGTTCTGCGATATCCAGATGCCCGGGTTCGACGGGTTCAGCGTGGTGAGCGGGGTGATCGAGATCGATCCGCCGCTGTTCGTCTTCGTCACCGCCTATTCCGAGCACGCCATCCGCGCGTTCGAGGCCAATGCGGTCGACTATCTCCTCAAGCCCGTCGAGCCAGCCCGCCTTGCCGACGCGCTCGACCGCGCGCGCACCCGCCTTGCTGAAAAGCGCGGGCTGGAAGAGGCGGAGAAATTGAAGACCGTGCTCGCCGAAGTCGCTCCCGATGCGATGGATTCGATGCCCGACGACAGCGAGCCTGCGGTCGGCCGATTCGAGAAGCTCATCAACATCAAGGACCGCGGCCAGATCTTCCGCGTCGATGTCGATACGATCGAGCGGATCGAGGCGGCGGGCGACTATATGTGCATCTACACCGGCGACAATTCGCTGATCCTGCGCGAGACGATGAAGGACCTCGAACGCCGGCTCGATCCGCGCGTGTTCCAGCGCGTGCACCGCTCGAAGATCGTCAACCTCGACCGCGTGCGGCAGGTGAAGCCGCACACCAACGGCGAATGCTTCCTCGTGCTCGATTCGGGCTCGGAAGTGAAGGTTTCGCGCTCGTACCGCGATGTGGTGGCGCGCTTCGTGCATTGAGTGCAGGATTGCGCCGCAGGCTTTGAACGGGTTTCTCGCAGAGACGCAGAGAAAGAAGGAAGGGCGCAGAGTTGGCGCGCTTCCCCTCTGTGGCCTCCTTTCCCTTTGCGTCTCTGCGAGAAACTGAGCGAAGCACCTTTGGTGCAGTATCTCGACACACCTACGGCGCGTGGGTAAGCCCTCTGCATGACCACTTTCACCCTCCCCGGCTTTGATCTCGATGCCTTCGTCGCCGCCACGCTGGCCGAGGATCTTGGGCAGGGTCTGCCCGGCGGCGGGCATGATGTGACCTGCGAAAGCGTGATCCCGGCGGACGCGCGCTTTGCCGGGGTGATGGACAGCCGCGATGCGATCACCGTCTGCGGGCTCCCCATCTCTGCCGCCTTCTTCCGCGCGCTCGATCCGGCGATGGAAATCGAAGTGCTTGTCGAAGAGGGCGCGCAAGTTGCCCCCGGTTCCGCGCTGATGCGCCTCACCGGCTCAGCCCGCGCCATGCTCACCGCTGAACGCAGCGCGCTTAACACCGTGCAGCACCTCTCGGGCGTTGCCACGCTCACGCGCCAGTATGTCGATGCGATGGGGGACACGCGCGCGAAGCTGCTCGATACGCGCAAGACCATTCCGGGCCTCAGGCATCTTGAGAAATACGCCGTGCGCACCGGCGGCGGGGTTAACCACCGCATGGGGCTGTGGGACGCGGCGATGATCAAAGATAACCACGTGCTCGTCGCGGGCGGGGTGGCCGAGGCGGTGCGCCGCGCGCTCGCCGCAGGGGTGCGCGAGGTGATCTGCGAGGTTGATCACATCGACCAGATCGAGCCCGCGCTGGATGCGGGAGCTACCCGCCTGCTGCTCGACAATATGGGGCCGGACCTGCTGCGCGAGGCCGTTGCGCTCGTTGCAGGCCGCGCGCCGTGCGAGGCATCGGGCGGCGTGCGCCTCGAAACCATCGGCGCAATCGCCGCCTCGGGCGTGGACTACGTCTCTGTGGGTCGCCTCACGCAAAGCGCGCCGGCAGCCGATATCGGCCTCGATTTCACGCCGCTTTGAACTGTCTCGCAATTGCCGCCTGCTCGCTGCATGCTAGTCTGGCCGCACAGCGATCACGGGGACCCGCGCATTGAGACCGCAGTCGATCATCCGCTTCGAACAGTTCTATCTCGGTGGCACTGCAATCAGTCTGCTGACCCAGTTGCTCAATGCCATCGGGCTACTCGGCTTCAGCAGCAGTGACGCCATGAGCCCTTTCGCGCTGCTGATCCTGATGGCGGTCGGCTACGGGCTGACGTTCCTGTTCTGGTATCTGATCGCGCGCCGGGCCAGCAACATCGCAAAATGGCTTCTCGTGGTCATCACCCTGCTCGGCATGATCGGCACCGTCCCCATGCTGGCGATGATGTTCTCTTCCTCTCCTCTCGAAGCCCTGCTGACCACGCTGGTCACGCTGCTGCAATTTGTTGCGGTGGTGTTCCTGTTCCGGCGCGATGCCGCCGATTGGCTGCGCAGCAAGGGGCAGAACCAGATGGTCGACGTGTCCACATTCAACTGATGCGCGTGATCGCTCTTGCGGCGCTGGCCCTCGCGCTTCCCGCTTCGGCGCAGGCCGAGGTTCCGCAATGCCGCTTGCCGCCGCAATTGGCCGCGCCCGCCTTGCCGGTGCCGGATGGCCCGCGCCGGGTGCTGCCGATCGCGGGCTATACCCTCGCGCTCAGCTGGTCGCCGGAATACTGCCGCAGCCGCGCGCGCGATCCGCGTGCCGCCTATCAGTGCGGCGGCGAACTGGGGCGCTTCGGCTTCATCCTCCACGGCCTGTGGCCCGAAGCGACGCCCGGCAATTGGCCGCAGTGGTGCGAGGCCGCGCCGCTCTCCGCCGAAACGGTGCGCCGCAACTTGTGCATGACCCCCTCGCCCGCGCTCCTCGCGCACGAATGGGCCAAGCACGGCGCCTGCATGGCGGGCAGGCCAGAGGGCTACTTCAAGGCCGGCGCCGCCCTGCTGCGTTCGCTGCGCTATCCTGACATGATGCGCCTCTCGCGCCGCCCCGGCCTCACCGCCGGAGACCTGCGCACCGCGTTTCGCGCCGCCACCCCGTTCCTGCCCGCCGCCGCGATCCGCGTGAAGGCGAACGCGCGCGGCTGGCTGGAGGAAGTCCACGTCTGTTACGGCAAGGACTTCCTGCCAGCACCCTGCGCTGATCGGGGCGCCAGCGACGCCGCCCCGCTGAAGATCTGGCGCGGCAGCTAACGCCGCTCGCGGAAGAAGCCTCGCAGCAGTTCCGCAGCTTCCGCCTCGCCGATGCCCGAATAGACCTCCGGCCGGTGCAGGCAGCCCGGCGCGTCGAACACTTTCGCGCCGTGCTCCACCGCCCCGCCCTTGGGGTCGCTCGCCGCGTAGTAGATCCGCGCAAGCCGGGCGTGGACAATCGCACCCGCACACATCGCGCAGGGCTCCAGCGTCACCCACAAGTCGCAGCCCGTGAGCCGCGCTTGCCCCAGCGCCGCGGCGGCGGCGCGAATCGCCATGACTTCGGCATGGGCAGTGGGATCATGGTCCGCGCGCGGCGTATTATGCGCAGCGGCGATCACCACGCCGTCCTTGACGATCACCGCCCCGATGGGCACTTCGCCCACTTCTGCCGCCTGTGCCGCGGCTTCCAGCGCCATGCGCATGGGTTCGGGAAGGGGCCAGCGAGTCATGCCGGCGGGGCTAGCGCGGGTGGGGCTGCAAGCGCAACGTGCGAATCCTTGACTTTGCCCCCCGGATCGGCAAAAGCGCGCCCTTCCCGATCCATGATCGTTCAAATCCAAGCGAGTTTTCAGCCATGTCGCGCATCTGCGAACTGACCGGTAAGGGCCGCCAGGTCGGCCACAACGTGAGCCACGCCAACAACAAGACCAAGCGTCTGTTCCTGCCCAACCTGCAGAACGTCACGCTCATGTCGGAGAAGCTCGATCGCAGCTTCAAGTTCCGCGTCTCGACCCACGGCCTGCGCTCGGTGGAGCACAACGGCGGGCTCGACAACTGGCTGCTCAAGCAGTCGGACACCAAGCTCAGCCCGCGCGCGCTGAAGGTGAAGCGCGAGCTGGCCAAGGCGACTGCCGCCTGATCAATCCGCCGGGCGGCCAGCTGCCGCCCGCGCTGAACGGGCCGGGGTCTAGCGGACTTCCGGCCCGATTCGCAGCTTGAGCAGTAGCGTTCGCTGCGCCCAGACCATTTCGTTGCTGTCCGAGATCAGCCAGATCGCCTGGCTGCCATCGGCCTCGCGTGTCACGGTCATCCCTTCGTAGTTATCGCGGATACGCGGATCATCGATCCGGGCGAGCACCTGCGGCGTCAACTCAGCGCCGGAGCGGACATCCTGCGGGGCAAACACCACGATGACCGAGCGGAAGCCGAGGAGGCCGAAATGGCGCCCCAGCACGAGCAGCCGGCCATCCGGCATCTGCGCCAGTTCGCTCGGCCGGTAACCGTCCGGCATGATGAGCACAAATCGCTCCGGGTCCTCGAACGGCCGGGGCGTACCCGGAAAGATCAGAGCCGGATGGCGGGTCCGGTCCAGCCAGCGGGAATAGGTCTCGCCAATGATCAGGGTGCGCCCGTCGGCAAGGCGCGTCATCGCCTCGGCGCCCTGATTCTCCGGCCATTCGGCCAGCGCTGGCAGCGGGATTGCCTCATGCCGCGCAAGATCCGGGCTGAAGCGCTGCAGCATCGGCTTGTCCTCGTAGCCGACAACGAGATCGCCGCTCGCCGGCTCCACAAAGACCGATTCGGCATCGGTGGCATAGCGGTGCTTGCGCCATTCAAGATGGATCAGACGATCGAGATGCGCGCGCCCTGCCCCCGCCCTGTCAGGCCGCGTGAACCAGAGCACGCCGCCCCGGTCGCCCACGGCCACGAAGCCATCGTCCGTCCGGGCCAGCCCAGATAGCGTGCCGAGGCTGCGCGCACGGCCCTTGATCTGCCAGACGCCTGCCAGCTGCAATGCACCCATCTGCGGTAGATCGCTGCGCAGCGTGGGCATCAGATCGGCGAGATGGACCACCGGATCGCTGGAGGGTTCAGGCTTCGGTGCCCGCAACCAGGTGACCGGCACAAGCGCGAGGATCAGCAGGGCGAGTTTGAACGCGCGCATTGCGGCGGCGTTGCCACAGCGCACCGCCAAAAGGTAGCGCCTTCAGGCCGGCACGAACTTCAGCGCATCACCATTGATGCAATAGCGCTTGCCCGTGGGCGGCGGGCCATCATCGAACACGTGGCCGAGGTGGCCGCCACAGCGCGTGCAATGCACTTCGGTGCGGGTCGTGCCGAACGAGGTATCGACCGACGTGGCGATGCCGCCCTTGATCGGGGTCCAGAAGCTGGGCCAGCCGGTGCCGCTGTCGAACTTGGTCGAGGAGGCGAACACGGCATTGCCGTCAGCCGCACAAGTGAAAGTGCCCTTGCGATGTTCCCCCAGCAGCGCCGAAGTGAACGGCCGCTCGGTCCCCTCCTCACGCAGGATATAGTACTGCGCGGGCGTCAGGATCTTGCGCCACTCCGCTTCGGTATGGCGCAGCGGGAAGGTGCCCTTGCGCGTCGCGGCGGCGGGCGCACCGCAGGCGGCAGCTGTCATGGCCGCCGTGGCGGCGAGGAAGGCGAGGAAATTGCGGCGCGAAGGTCTCATGGCAGCCGGTTCGGGGGAATGAGTCATTCCGTTACATTCCCTGCCTTGCCGAGCCGATCAAGAGGACCGTTCGGGTGGAGCCAATCGAGGTGGGGAGATGTCCCGCCAGGTGGGCTGGGGAGGGGGGCGGGTAAGCCCACCGGCGGGACGCCACCCTCCTAGCCCTAGTTACCTGAACCGAATCTGACCGAATCGGATAGGAAAGGTTCAGGGCCCTGATTCAGCGCTTCTCGAGCACGACTTCCAGCTTGCGGAAGCCATGGACGAAGTTGGCGCGCACCCGCTTCACATCGCCCGCCACCCGCACGCGCATCTTGCGTTCGTGCATTTCCTCGAGCAGCACGCGCAGCTGCAGTTCGGCAAGCCGCGCGCCAACGCAGCGGTGAACGCCATAACCGAAAGCAAGGTGGCGGCGCGCATTGGGGCGATCGATGATGAGCTTGTCGGGGTTTTCGAACACCGTCTCGTCGCGGTTTGCCGAAAGGTACCACATGATGACCTTGTCGCCTGCCTTGACCTGCTGGCCAAACAGCTCGGTATCCGCCGTGCAGGTACGGCGCATGTGCGCCAGCGGCGTCACGATACGCAGGCATTCCTGCACCGCGTTGGGGATCAGCGAGGGATCGGCTTCGAGTAGCGCGCGCTGATCGGGGAACTGATCGAGCGCGTGGACGATGCCGGACATCGTGTTGCGCGTGGTATCGTTGCCACCGACGATCAGCAGCACGAGATTGCCCATGAATTCCATCGGGCTCATCGTCGCCATGGCCGGCGAATGGATCATCATCGAGATGAGATCGGGCGTCGGCGCCTTGCCCATGCGCTCCATCCACAGGCCCTGGAAATAGCGCGCCATCTCGCTCAAGATCTCGAAGCGCTGGTCGGCAAGGTCCGGCGCCAGCGTCAGCTCTACATCACCGGCCCAGTCGGACCAGAAGGTGAGGAGGCGGCGGTCCTTCCACGGGAAGCCGAACAGGATCGCGAGCATGCCGGTGGTGAGCTCGATCGAGACTTTGTCGACCCAGTCGAACTTCTCGCCCCAGGGCAGGCTGTCGAGCACTTCGCCGGTTCGCGCACGGATCTCCGTTTCCATGCGCACCATTTCGGCGGGCGTGAAGGCGGGCGCCACGGTGCGGCGCTGGCCGGTATGCTCGGGCCGGTCCATCGCGATGAACATCGGCATCTGCCGCTCGGCCAGCTTGACCGGATCGGTGCCTTCCGGCGGATCGCCGATGGTGATGCCGCCATGCTGCCATCCCGAGGAAAACAGCTCTGGCAGCGATTCGACGTGCTGGATCGCCTTGTGCGTGGTGACATTCCAGTAGTCGCCATACGGCGTGCCGGTGACCTTGTTGACGGGTGCCTGCTCTCGCATTTCAGCGAAGATCGGGCCCCAGCGGTCCTCGACATAGATCACCGAGGCGCTGACGTCCCAAGGCTGCGTGTGGTGCGGCGCGGCCTGCGGATTGGCGGCAAGCCAGGCCTCAAACGCTTCGTTCGCAGTGGGCGATGAGCGATAAGTGAACGGCGCTTCGGGCGCGAGCTGGGTGGCCATGGCTATCCTTCCGGGTGCGGGCAGCTCCGCGCGGCCGCCCTTGTCACTCGGTGAATACTATCCTTGCAACCTACATGGCTGTCAATAAGGTTTAGGCCTTCGCCGGACGGCGGAACCAGCCCCGACGCCCCCGCGCCGGGCCCGATTTCATCACCGTCCGGCGGAACAGCTGAGCCCCCACGCGGATGATCACGCCAACCCACACCGCCTGATAGACGAGCGCGATCAGGTGCGGCCAGAGCACCGGCGATTGTGCCGCCTGCGCCAGCATCGCGAAGGGCGAGCTGACCGGGAAGACGTAGCTCGCGGTCTCGATCCACGTGCCGGGCCGGGCCAATGCGTAGCTGGCAAAGAAGAACACCATGAGCTGCATCATCGTGACCGGCATCGAAAGCGTCTGCACTTCACGCACAGTGGTCGCCATGCCGCCGATCGAGAGGAACAGCGAGCCGAGCAGCAGATAGGCCATCGCGAAGTAGAGAAAGCCGAGGACGCAGAACAGCGGCCAGCCGACAGCTGGCGTCGCCAGCAGCGGGATCGATTTCATGCCGGCCAGCATCAGCACGCCATAGACCGAGCCCCACACCGCGATACCGACGAGGCTGACCGCGAGCATCGCGAAGAGCTTGCCGAGGAACAGCGCGTCCATCGGGATCGAGGCGGCGAGTACTTCGATGATCTTGTTGGCCTTTTCCTCGACGAGGTTGGACAGCACCATGCCGGCCAGCAGCATCGTGAGCAGGAACAGCAGCACCTGGCCCGCTTGCGCCGTGACCGCGAGATCGACGTGCTGCTTGGCCGCGGTGGTGGCGATCTTGTCCTCCGCCACCTCGGGATAGGTGCGCGGCCCCGGCGCACCGGCCTCCGCCGCGATCAGCGCGACCTGCCCGCGCCACTGGTCGACCCGCTCGGAGCTGCCGGTCAGCACCGGTTTGTCCAACGTGCCGGTGATCACGGCAGCGAGTTGCGGCGCACCTTTCACGCCCTTGCTAGCCAGCACCGTGCGCGCATCGAATTTTTCACCCGGCGCAAGGCGCGCCAGCACGGTATATTCCGGCACGAAGCCCGCCATCTTCGGCGCAAGGCCACCCCGCGCGGCAACCAGCGAATCGCCCTGGTGCGCGGGCATGGCAACGCCGATCACCGGATTGTCGATATCGCGCGAGACCTGCGAGCCCACCGCCGCCGCCATCGCGCCGATGAATACCGGGAACAGCGGGCCGATCAGGAAGAAGATGAACGTCTTGGAGAAGATAACCGCGCAGAAATCGCGGCGCATGATCACCCAGGCGGCGGCAAAATGGTTGCGGAGCATCAGCGGCGACCCTTCTTTGATCCGGTCTGTTCGGCGGCCTTCTCGGCCGCTTCCTGCGCCGATTCCTCCAGCGCGCGGGCAGCTGCCTCGCCGGCGATCGACACGAACGCATCGTGCAGGCCCGGCCGCTCGATGGAGAGCGAGAGAATGCCGGCATCGCCTTCGATCAGCGCGCGCAGCAGCGGCTCGACCCCGCTTTCAGGCAGAGTGAAGAACCAGAAACGGCCTTCGTGGCGCGCATCGGCGGGCAGCGCGGCGCGCCACGGCCCGTCCTGCACGCGGGTTTCGAGGCGCACTTGCGGACGCAGGCGATCGCGCGCGGCGTCTACCGGACCCGCGAATGGCACCTTGCCGCCGGCGATGATCGCGATCTGGTCGCAGAGCCGCTCGGCGTGGGCGATGACGTGGGTGGAGAAGATCACCGTGGTGCCGCGTTCGGCAAGACTGCGGATCATCCGCTCGAGCTTGCCCTGATTGAGCGCGTCGAGACCCGAGAACGGCTCATCGAACACCACCAGAGCGGGCTCGTGCACCAGCGTGCCGAGCAGCTGGACCTGCTGTGCCATACCCTTGGAGAGCTGCCGGATCTGGCGGTCCGCCGCATAGCCAAGGCCATGCTGTTCGAGCAGTTCACGCCCCCGGCGGCGCCCTTCCTTAAGCGGCACCCCGCGCAGTGCGGCGAGGAATGCAATGGCTTCGGTCGCCTTCATCGCCGGATAGAGCCCGCGCTCTTCCGGCAGATAGCCGATGCGGCGCGCGACTTCGGTCGGGCGCTCATGACCCAGCACGCGGCGATAGCCCGAATCGGGATCGATGATACCGAGCAGCATGCGCAGCGTCGTCGTCTTGCCCGCGCCATTGGGGCCAAGGATGCCGTAGATCGCGCCGCGCGGCACCGAAATGTCGACGCCGTCGACGGCAGTGAAGCCGTCGAAGCGTTTCACAAGGCCGCGCGCCTCGATGGCAAGCTCTTGAGATGGAACGTTGTCCAGCACGGGCGTCCCGGTAAAGGAAGCAAAGGGTTCGATCTTCATGGCGTATGCCGTTAACCGTCAGGCATGAACGAGGGGCGCAGCAAACATGGTTAACAGCGCGGAAACCATGCTGACGGAACGCATCAAGGAGGAAGCTGCCAGGCTTGGCTTCGCCGCCTGCGGGATTGCGCCTGCCAGCGATGATCCGGTCCGCGCGGCACGGCTGGAGGAGTGGCTGGCAGGCGGCAACCACGGCTCGATGGAGTGGATGGCGACCCGCCTGGAGCATCGGCGCGGTCCGCAATCGCTCTGGCCTGCCGCGCGCAGCGTGATCGCGCTGGGCATGAGCTATGCGCCCGCCGCCGATCCCATGGCGCTGGCGGACGCGAAAGACCGCGCGCGCATCTCGGTCTATGCGCAAGGGGCAGACTATCACGATGTGGTGAAGCGCGCGCTGAAGGCGCTTGCGCGGTGGATCGTGGCCGAAGTGCCGGGAGCCCAGGTCAAGGTATTCGTCGACACTGCGCCCGTCATGGAAAAGCCGCTGGGCGAAGCGGCGGGGATCGGCTGGCAGGGCAAGCACACCAATCTCGTCAGCCGCAGCCACGGCTCGTGGCTGTTCCTCGGCGCGATCTACACGACGCTGATGCTGGAGCCTGACGCGCCGCATGCCGACCGCTGCGGTTCCTGCACCGCCTGCCAGCGCGCCTGCCCGACGGATGCGTTCCCCGCGCCCTACCGGCTCGATGCGCGGCGCTGCATTTCCTACCTCACGATCGAGCACAAGGGGCCGATCCCTGCCGAATTCCGCGCGGCGATGGGCAACCGCATCTATGGCTGCGACGATTGCCTAGCGGTCTGCCCGTGGAACAGCTTTGCCAGCACGGCGGCGACCAACCGCGCGTTCCTGCCCCGCGCCGAACTCGCAGCGCCGCGCCTCGCGGAATTGCTGGCGCTAGACGATGCCGCCTTCCGCGCGCTCTTTGCCGGTTCTCCGATCAAGCGCATCGGGCGCGACAGGTTCGTGAGGAACTGCCTTTATGCCGCCGGAAACAGCGGCGACGCCGCGCTGATGGCCCCGGTGCAGCGTCTGCTGGCCGATCCCGATCCCGCCGTGGCCGATGCCGCCAGCTGGGCGCTCGACCGGCTGGTCGAGGTTATGCCAGTTCCTTGAGCGGGGTGCCCGCGTCCGCGAGCTTCTCGGGCGCGATCACGGCGCCGTTTTCCACCAGCTTGCGCCCCTGCACGTAGTCCTTGATCATGTTCACGCAATCGAGCGCGACGACCTTGCCCGCCTTGAGGTAGATCACCGAGAAGCTGCGCGTGGCGGGATCGCCGCGCGTGACGACGGCGTCATGCCCGGTCGAAAGGCCGACGGTCTGGAGCTTCAGGTCATACTGGTTCGACCAGAACCACGGCACCGCGTGATAGGCCGCTTCCACACCGCAGATCGTCTTGGCCGCGACGGTTGCCATGTCATTGGCGTTCTGCACCGATTCAAGGCGAATCACCGCGCCATCGGCAAAGGCGTTGGCATGCGCCGCGCAGTCGCCGATTGCATAGACATCGGGCAGCGAGGTGCGGCACTGAGCATCGACCGTCACGCCATTGACGCCTTCCGCGCCCGCCGCGCGCAGCGGCTCAACGCAAGGGATGATGCCGATGCCCACGATCACCAGATCGGCGGGCAGCACGGTGCCGTCCGCCAGCTTCACGCCGGTAACCTTGCCGTCCGCACCCACCAGGCAATCGACCATGACGCCCGTGCGCAGATCGACGCCGTGGGCGCGGTGATCAGCCTCATAGAACGACGAGAGCGCCTCACCCGCCACACGCGCCAGCACGCGCGGCAGGGCTTCGAGCAGGGTAACGTTGCAATCGAGCTTGGTCAGCACCGCCGCCGCTTCGAGCCCGATATAGCCGCCGCCGATCACCACGGCACGTCGCGCACCCGCATCGAGCTCACCCATCAGGCGGTCGACATCCTCGCGCGTGCGCACGGCATGAACGCCGGCGAAATCGTGGCCTTCGCAGGTCAGCTTGCGCGGATCGCCGCCCGCCGCCCAGATCATGTGGCCATAAGCGAGCGTGCGCCCATCGCTCAGCGTCGCCACATGCGCGGCGGGATCGAGCGCGGTCACTTCGGTGCCGAGCAGCATGGTGACCGCCTTGTCCGCCCAGAACGCTTCGGGCCGGATCATGATCCGATCAAAGGTCTTTTCGCGCGCGAGGTATTCCTTGGAGAGCGGCGGTCGCTCGTAGGGCAGTTCCGGCTCGCGCCCGACGACGAGGATCGTGCCGGCAAACCCGTTCTGCCGCAGCGCGATTCCCGCCTGCGCCCCGCCATGGCCCGCGCCGACAATCACCACATCGGCCGTCAGATCCGTCTCGCTCATGCCCGCACTCCTTTTCGTGAGCGCGGATTTGGCGAAAAGTCGCGGCAGGTCAACTAGCCGAAAGCAGATTGTCCGCCCCGGCCCAGCACATCACCGCGCCAGCAAGGTTCGTGCCTGGCTTGCAAGCTGCGCCAGCATCGCCGGAGCAACGCCCGTCGTCGCCTGCGCCCGGCCGGTCAGTGCGCGGAAATTGTGTACCGGGGCGGCGTGCGCTTCCAGCCACTGCGCCACTGCCGCGCCCGGATCCTGCCCGGCGGCGCGGGCGAGGAAATCGAGCCGCATCTGCTGGAAATCGCGCGCGAGGCCCGCGACGAGCAGGCGCTCCCACGGATCGGAGGGGCTCATCCGGCTGGCCGCCTGCTGCGCCCAATCAAGTCCGAGCGCCGCGCCGAGCGCCGAGAACGCCGCCGTCAGCGCCGCCGGATCGATCGCGCGCGCGGCGGCGAGGTGTGCGAGGCCGATCGCCCCGTCCATATCGACGAGATGCGCGATGCGCTGCGCCACGTGAAGCGGAACGCCAAGGTCGGTGAGTTCGGCCAGCAGCCGCCGCGCTTGCACCTTGGCCTCGCCCTGCAGCAGTTCGCTGGTGGACGCGGCGAGCTGCGAAACGCCCGGGGACAACTGATCGATCAGCTTGCCCGGCTCGAGCGATCCGCGCCCGGCGCGCAGGACATCGGCGATATGGCCGCGCAGCACTTCGGCCACGCGGGCATAGAGCGACAGGCGCACCTGTTCGGGCATCACGTCGCCATCCGGCCCATCGAGCAGGGCCCAGATCCCCTTGAGATCGAGCAGCTTCGCCGCCGCCACGAAGGCCGCCGCGACTTGCGCCAGGCTGCAGCCCTCTTCCTCGACCAGTTCGAAGGGATGGACGGGGCCAAGATCGTTGACGATCCTGTTGGCGAGCTTGGTCGCGATCAGTTCGCGGCGCAGGCGGTGGGCGCGGATATCCTCGGCGAAGGTTTCCCGCATCTGCGGCGGGAAAGCCGCGAAGAGATCAGCCTCCAGCACCGGATCATCGACGACCGGGCTGTCCTCCAGCGCGCGCTGCAGCACCAGCTTGGAGCTGGAAAGCAGCACCGCAAGTTCAGGCCGGGTGAACCCGTGCCCGCCCGCCGCGCGGCGCAACATGTCTTCGCTGCTGGCAAGGCCCTCGGTCTTGCGATCAAGGTCGCCGCCTTCCTCCAGCACATCGACCAGCCGCGCATAAGCCGGGGCCGCACCCGGCCCGCCGCGCTCTGCGATGGAGAGCGCGAGGGCCTGCAGGCGGTTGTCCTCCAGCACAAGGTGCGCAACGTCATCGGTCATCGCGGTAAGCAGCGCGACACGGCCCGGCTCATCCAGCCGCCCGGCGCGCTTGGCAGAGGCGAGCGCGATCTTGATGTTGACCTCATTGTCCGAGCAATCGACACCCGCCGAATTGTCGATGAAGTCGGTGTTGATACGCCCGCCCCGGCCGGTCGCGCCGACCAGCGAATATTCGATACGGCCTGCCTGCGTGGTGCCGAGATTGGCGCCCTCGCCGATCACCCGCGCCCGAACCTCCGCGCCGTTGATGCGCAAGGCATCGTTGGCCGGATCGCCCACCGCGACGTTGTTCTCGGCCGATGACTTCACATAAGTGCCGATGCCGCCGAACCACAGCAGATCGACCGGCGCCTTGAGGATCGCGGTGATCAGCGCTTCGGGATCGAGCTCCGCTACCTCAAGCCCAAGCAGGGCGCGGATCTCGTCCGTCAGCGGTATCTGCTTCATCGTGCGCGGGAAAACCCCGCCGCCCTGCGAGATCAGCGTCTTGTCGTAATCGTCCCAGCTTGAACGCGGCAGCGCGAACATGCGCGATCGTTCGGCCCAGCTCGCCGCCGGATCGGGCGCGGGATCGAGGAAAATGTGCCGGTGATCGAAGGCCGCCACCACCTTGAGCGCCTTGGACAGCAGCATTCCGTTGCCGAACACGTCGCCCGACATGTCGCCGCAGCCCGCAACCGTGATCGGCTGGGTCTGCACATCGACGCCGAGTTCGCGGAAGTGCCGCTGGACCGAAAGCCACGCGCCGCGAGCAGTGATGCCCATGGCCTTGTGGTCATAGCCCTTGGACCCGCCACTCGCGAAGGCATCGTCGAGCCAGAAGCCCTTGGACTCGGCAATCGCATTGGCGATGTCGGAGAACGTCGCGGTGCCCTTGTCCGCCGCCACGACGAAATAGGGGTCCTCCCCGTCGCGGATGATCACGCCCGCCGGGTGGACCACTTTGCCATCGACGATGTTGTCGGTGACGGACAACAGCGTGCGGATGAACACTTCGTAGCTCGCGCGCCCCTCGGCCAGCCAGGCTTCGCGCGCGCGGACCGGATCGGGTAGCTGCTTGGGATAGAACCCGCCCTTCGCGCCCGTCGGCACGATCACCGCGTTCTTCACGCGCTGCGCCTTCATCAGGCCGAGCACTTCGGTGCGGAAATCGTCGCGCCGGTCGGACCAGCGCAGGCCGCCGCGTGCCACCGGCCCGGCGCGCAAATGAATGCCCTCGACGCGGGGGCTGTAGACGAAGATTTCCCGCCACGGCACCGGCCGGGGCAGGCCCGGAACGAGCGCCGAATCGATCTTGAACGCAAGCGCCTCGTTCGCAGCCGGGCTGAACGCATTGGTGCGCAGGATCGCCTCGGCCAGCGCGCGGAACTGGCGCAGCAGGCGGTCGTCGTTGATCGCGGCAACCCCGGCGAGCCCGGTGCGGATCTGCTCGGCAAAGCCGGCCTCGGCCTCGGCGCGGTCTTCCGCGAAGGCCGGATCGTGGCGCGCGAGGAACAGGCCGATCAGGCCGCGCGTCACCGTGGGTGCGCTGCGCAGCGCATCGACCGCGGTGGCGATGGAGAAGGTCATCCCGGCCTGGCGCAAATAGCGATACCAGGCGCGCATCCAGTTCGCCCCGCGCGCGGTGAGCCCGGCAGTCACGATCAGGCGGTTGAAGAGGTCATCCTCCGCCCCGCCGTTGAGCACGGCGGCGAGCGATTCCTCGATCACCTCTCCGCGCTCGAGCAGCGACTCGCATTCGATCCCCTCAGGCAGCGCAACGAGGAAATCATGGATGAAGCCCAGCCGCCCCTTGTCGAGCGCGGTCGGCACTTCCTCGAGTACGCGGACGCCGAAGTTTTCGAGCACCGGCACAGCGTCCGAAAGCACAATCGCGCCCTCGCGCTGGTAGAGCTTGAGGCGCAGGCCTTCCTCGCCCGGCAGGCGGTGGAGCCGCACCGCGCGGCGCGGGGCGCCGGTTTGGGTGAGGGCGCGCAGCACGCGGATGTCGCCTGCCGCTTCGGCCGGGCCATAGGCGCTGCGATAGCCGATCGGGAACGCCTCGGCATAGCGCGCGGCGATGGCGGCGGCGCGGGCCGGGTCCTCACCCTTGGCAAGCTCGGCTTCCACGGCAGCGCCCCAGCCGCGCACCATCGTCTGCAGCGCCATGTCGAGCGCGGCTTCATCGGGTAGCGCGGCACCGTCGCGGATATCGATCACGAAGCGCATCAGCGCGAGCGTGCTACCCTCGACCGAAAGGCTCCAATCGAGGATCGGCGCGTCGGTCGAGGCTTCCAGCATGGCCTGCACGCGGTGGCGCAGCTCGGTCGACTGCACATCGCGCGGCAGCCAGACAAAGGCGAACAAGTGGCGCGCAAGTGGCGCGGCAACGAGCGCAAGGCGGGGGCGCGGCCGATCGATCAGCGTCATCATCGTCGTTGCGACGCGTTCGAGATCAGTTTCGTCGAAGCTGATCAGAATATCGTGCGGCAGCGCGGTGAGCGCGTGCGCCAGCGCCTTGCCGGCATGGCCATTGGGGGCAAATCCGAACTTCACCATCAGCGCATCGAGCTGGCTGCGCATGCGCGGAATACGGTCGGGCGTGGCGGCCAGCGCGGCACTGGTCCAGACGCCCGCATGGACCGAAAGCGCCACGACCTTGCCGCCTTCGAGCACCGGCACGATGAACAGATCGAGCGGCACGCGGCGGTGCACCCGTGCGATGCGGTTGGCCTTGACGATCAGCGGGGCGCGCGGAACTTCGGTCCCGCGCTCGCCCAACCGGTCGAACCACGCAAAGGCGCGGTCGTAGCTCGCCTTCGCCAGCAGCGGCGCATCGCTAGCGCGGCAGATACCGAGCTGCTCGCCATGCGTCCCGTCTCGGTGCTGAACGACATGGCCGAGCTGGGTGAGCATGCCGTCCGCCAGCCAGCGCAGCAGCGCGGCGCCTTCCTGATCGGGCAGGGTGCGCGCATCTTCCTGCATCGCTGCCTGCATGCGCGGCCAATCGGCGACGGCAGCGTGAACATCGGCCAGCGTGGCTTGCAGCGCGGCGAGCAGTTCGCGGCGTTCACGCGCATCAACGCGCTCGGTCTCGAGATAGACCATCGATTCGCGGCGTTCGCCATGCGCCTCGCCTTCGGGCAGGCCAAGCAGTTTGCCATCAGGATCGCGCCGCACGGCAACCACGGGATGCACCAGACGATCTATGGCGAGACCTTGCGCCGAGATCGTGGCCGCGATCGAATCGACGAGGAACGGCATGTCATCGTTGATCACCGCGATGCGCAGATAGCGCGCGCCGCCAGCCGCGCCCGCCTGCCCGCCGATGCTTTCGATGGCGATGGCGGGTTCCGCTCCGGTGCGCTTGGCAGCAGCGCTCAGCGTGAATCGCGCTGCGCCCGCGAGCCGCTCCGCCTCGAACTCGGCCGCCTCTGCGGGCAGCAGCGACGCTGCAAAACGGGAAGCGAGCGCCTGCGACAGAATCGCATCGGCGCCGGAATCGGCGGTCTTCGTAGCCATGGTCGCTCCTGCATCCCGGCGCTGTCACCCCGCCTGAACGAAGCCCTGCGGAAGCGCGCCTTACATCTCGTCATGAGCGCGTAATTTTATGTCACACTCATGAACAAATCATGCGTAGCCTACTCCGGCATCGGCACAGAGGCAAGCGGGAGGACGCATAAGAATTAGGCATCATTCGCTATTATGCGGCGACCGCGACTTCGGCGTTCAACGCTTCCATCGTCAACGCCAGACTGCGGTGGCGCAGCGCCGGATCAAAGGTGGAGCCCGAGACAATCAACTCGTCCGCCCCGGTCCGCGCCTGAAACGCCGCAAGCCGCTCGCGCACCGTCTGCACGCTGCCAATGGCGCTGACCTGCCGCATGTGATCGAGCATCGCGAGCGAAGCGGGATGCAGGCTTTCGCGGTAGCCCGGCACCGGCGGTGGCAGCTTGCCCGGCGATCCGGTGCGCAGCCGCACGAAGGACTGGTCCATCGACGAAGCCAGCAGCACGGCCTCCTCGTCGGTATCGGCCGCGATCACGTTGATGGCAGCCATCACGTAGGGCTCGGCCAGCCGCGCCGAAGGCTCGAACCGTTCGCGGTACAGCTTGAGCGCCGCATCGAGATGATCGGGCGCGAAGTGCGAGGCGAAAGCATAGGGTAGCCCCAGCATCGCAGCGAGCTGGGCGCCGAACAGGCTGGAGCCGAGGATCCACATTTCCGGATTGGCACCGAGGCCCGGCGTTGCCTGAAGCGGCAGGCGCGGATCACCGGCGAAGAGCAATTGCAACTCGACCACATCGTTGGGGAAGCTCTCCGCCGCTGTGTGGATGTCCTTGTGCAGCGCGCGCAGGATGCGTTGATCCGCGCCCGGCGCGCGGCCGAGACCCAAGTCGATGCGCCCCGGAAACAGGGCATCGAGCGCACCGAACTGCTCGGCAATCACCAGCGGGTTGTGGTTGGGCAGCATGATCCCGCCCGCGCCCAGCCGGATACGGCTTGTCGCATTGCCGACATGCGCGAGCACGACCGAGACAGCCGCCCCGGCGATGCCTTCCATGCCGTGGTGCTCAGCCACCCAGAAGCGGTTGTAACCGAGGTGCTCAGCCGTGCGGGCGAGCGCAGCGGCTTCGGCCAGCGCTTCGCCCACGGTGCCGCCTTCGCGCACCGGGACGAGATCGAGGACGGACAGCTTGAGGTTCGCCAGATTGCCTTGAGGGGGGCTCATCGCGAGGTCTCCGGGGGAGCGGCAGGGGATGCTGCAGGACTCGATGTAGGTGCTGGCCCGATCTGGTCAAGATAACCCTTTGCGGTCGCAGCCTCGGCGCTGTCCGGCGCGAGCGCGACGACCGATTGCCATGACTTGCGCGCGGCATCCTCGCGGCCATCGAGCATGGCGATCACGCCCGCCTCCAGCCCGATCGGCGCTCCCAGCGGATCGCCGTGCGCGGCAAGGCTCGCGGCCACCTCGATATCGCGCTGCGCCCGCTCCAGATCCTTGCCGCGCCGCGCCAGAGTGGCGGAAAGCAGCCAGCCTTCGGGATCATTGGGCGCCAGCCGGTGCGCCTCCTGCAAGGCGCCGCTGGCCTCGGGCAGGCGCGCAAGGGCGACGAGCGCGCGCGCCCGGCCGATCTGCACCGCGCCGCGCACGGCATTGTCGTCGGCGCTGGGCGCAGTCGCAGGCAAGGGCGCGAGCGCCTTGTCATACCAGCTGAGCGCAGTTTCGGCGCGCCCACCTGCCAGCGCGGCGTTGCCGGCCATGGTCTGGAGCGCCGCCATCGCGGCAGGCTTGTCGCTGGGCACCTGCCCGGCGCTTTCGATAAAGGCCGCTTCGGCACCGGCGGAATCGCCCTGTTGCAACAGCAGCTGACCCAGGCACTGCGCGGCGGCGCCATGTGCCGTGTCGGGCGTGGCGGCCTTGCTCGCTTCGGCAAGCCAGGCGCGCGCGGCAGCAACGCCGGTGGTCAGATCCTTGTCACCCGCCGCAAGGCAGAGCGTGTAACGCGTCAGCCTCGGCGCGGACGTCTGCACTGGCGCGGCGGGAATGCCGGTCTGGGTCGCAGGCGGCGTCTCACCGGGGACCGGCGGCGGCACTTCGGTCACGCGCTTGCGGCGCGGGATCGGCAGCGGTGAGGGTTCGTACTGTCGCGGATTGGGGCCGATCTGATGCCAGACGTCCGGCGCGGCCTGCACCGGAAGCAGGGGTTCGGCAGCAAGCAGGCCAGGAAGCAGGGCAGAAAGCAGGATGAGCATCAACGGTCCTTCAGGCCTCGCCCAGCGTGTCCAGCTGGCCAAGCAGCACGGCAATTTCCGACCGGCGCGAAAGGCGGTGGTCCCCGTCCTTGATCAGATGGACCTGCACATCGGCTGAACGCAGCGCAGCGGCGAGCCGGATCGAAATGTCCCACGGCACATCGCGGTCCGCCTGCCCGTGGATCAGCCGCACCGGCCCATCGAATGCGATACTGCGCGCCAGCAGCAGGCATTCCTGCCCCGCCGCCCAGAACTTCGCATAAGTGGGCGTCGGCTCCGGGCCATAGGGATTGTCTTCATAGACAGTCTCGCCGCGCGCAAACACGGCCTTCTGGGCTGCATCGAAGCCCCATTCGGAAAAATCGGGCGCGGGGGCGAGGCCGACAAGCGCGGCGACGCGGTTTCCAAGCGCCTCGGCCAGCATGAGCATCAGCCAGCCGCCCATGCTGGACCCGACGAGGATCAGGCTTTCTATGGCCAGCGCGTCCAGCAGCGCGATCACCTCGTCGCGCCACAGCGGCAGCGACTTCTCCGCAAATGCGCCCTCGCTTTGGCCGAGGCCGGTATAGTCGAGCAGCAGGCAGGCTCGCCCCTTGGCCTCGGCATAGGCGATCACCGCCTGCGCCTTGCCCCCGCTCATGTCGGACATGTAGCCGGGCAGGAACACGATGACGGGACCTGTACCGGGCGCGAAACGATAGGCCATGCGTTCGCCCGAAGGCAGCGTGAGGTGCTGGATCATGCCGCCCTTGTGCCAGCGCCAGCAGAGAGGTCAAACAGTCACAATCACTATTGCCGAAAGCGCGCTGGTTTCTGCCCCCTTCCGGCGAAGGCCGGTTTCTGCCCCCTTCCGGCGAAGGCCGGTTTCTGCCAAAGCGCCCCTGATTATCAGCGAGAGCGTCCATGTCCGAAATGTTCAAGATCACCCTGCCCGATGGTTCCGTGCGTGAAGTCGCGCCGGGCACCACTCCGGCAGACATTGCCGCCGCGATCGGCCCGGGCCTTGCCAAGGCCGCGATTGGCGCGCGCGTGGATGGTGAACTGTTCGACATCACCCGCCCCTTCGAAGGCGATGCCGCGCTCGCGCTCGTGACCGCGCGCGACGAGGCCGATGCGCTCGAACTCGTGCGCCATGATTATGCCCACGTGCTGGCCGAAGCCGTGCAGGCGCTGTTCCCCGGCACGCAGATCACCTTCGGCCCGAGCACCGACGACGGCTTCTACTACGACTTCGCACCAAAGGACCGCGCCTTCACCGAGGACGACCTTCCGGCGATCGAGGAAGCGATGCGCAAGATCATCGCAGCGGACAAACCGCTCCGCCGCGAAGTGTGGAGCCGCGAGCAGCTGATCAGCCGCTGGTTGCAGCAGGGCGAGAGCTTCAAGGCCGAATGGGCCGCCGAACTTCCCAAGGAAGAGGAACTGACGGTCTACTGGTCGGGCGATGACTGGCTCGACATGTGCCGCGGGCCGCACCTTGCCTCCACCGGCAAGCTCGATCCGCAGGCGTTCAAGCTCACGCGGGTCTCGGGTGCGTACTGGCGCGGCGATCAGGCCAATGCGATGCTCAGCCGCGTCTATGGCACCGGCTGGCTCAACAAGAAGCAGCTGGATGCGCACCTCATGCGGCTGGAAGAAGCCGCCAAGCGCGATCACCGCAAGCTGGGTGCGGAGATGGACTTGTTCCATCTCCAGCAGGAAGCGCACGGCAGCGTGTTCTGGCATCCCAAGGGCTACCGCATCTGGCGCGAGCTCGAAGCCTATATGCGCCGCGCCATCGACGGCGCCGGCTACCGCGAGGTCAAGACCCCGCAGGTGATGGACGCGCGCCAGTGGGAGCAGTCCGGCCACTGGGGCAAGTACCGCGAGAACATGTTCGTCATCCCCGACGAAGTGCCGAACACCGAGGACGAAGGCCCGGTGATCAGCGGCGAGGCCGACTGGATGGCCTTGAAGCCGATGAACTGCCCGGCGCACGTGCTCATCTTCCGGCAGGGCCTCAAGTCCTACCGCGAGCTGCCCCTGCGCCTCTACGAAAACGGCTGCTGCCACCGCAACGAACCGCACGGCGCGCTCCACGGCTTGATGCGCGTGCGCCAGTTCACGCAGGACGACGCGCATATCTTCTGCCGCGAGGACCAGATCGTCTCCGAAGTGCGCGCATTCTGCGAACTGGCGGACCGGATCTACAAGGACTTCGGCTTCACCTATTCGATCAAGCTCGCGCTGCGCCCCGAAAAGCGCTTCGGCACCGAAGAGATGTGGGACATGGCCGAGACCGAGCTGCGCAATGCAGTGGTCGAAGCCGGTCTCGCCACGCCGGAATACGGCTGGGAAGAACTCCCCGGCGAAGGCGCGTTCTATGCGCCGAAGCTCGAATGGCACCTGACCGACGCGATCGGCCGCACCTGGCAGGTCGGCACGATCCAGTCCGACCGCGTGCTGCCGGATCGGCTCGATGCCGCCTATGTCGGCGAAGACGGCGAAAAGCACCGCCCGGTGATGCTCCACCGCGCGATCTTTGGTTCCTACGAACGCTTCATCGGCATCTTGATCGAGCATTTCGCGGGCCGTCTGCCTGCATGGCTTGCCCCGGTGCAGGCCGTGGTCGCCACCATCGTCTCCGACGCGGACGACTATGCGCTCGCCGCCACCGAGCAGCTGCGCGCCGCCGGCATCCGCGTGGAATCCGATCTGCGCAACGAGAAGATCAACTACAAGGTGCGCGAGCACTCCTTGCAGAAGGTCCCCTACCTCCTCGTGGTCGGCAAGCGCGAGGCGGAGGAAGGCACTGTCGCCATCCGCACGCTGGGTGAACAGCACCAGAAGGTGATGCCGCTGGCCGAAGCCATCGCAATGCTACGGACCGAAGCGACCCCGCCGGACCTCAGGGCCTGATCACCCTGCTCGATCTGCCGCTGCTTTCGCTGGCGCTCTGCGTGCTGGCGGCGTTCATTGCTGCCTTCGTGCGCGGCCTTGCGGGCTTCGGCATGGCGATCCTGCTGGTGCCGCTGATCGCGCTTGTTATCCGCCCGGGCGAAGCAGTGGTGGTCTCCAATATGCTCGGCCTGCTGATCGGCCTCGTCGGCGCGCGCAAGGTGTGGAACGTGGGCGAGAAGAGCGCCGGCATGATCGGCGGCCTCGCCATGCTGATGACCCCGCTGGGCCTGCTTGCGCTGTTCGCGACGCCACCTGCACTTGCCCGCGTCCTGATTGCGGTTGTGGCCATCGGCGCTTTCGTGATGGTCCTGCTGCCCGCAAAGCCCGGCCACGCCCCCGGCAGCCTCGAAACCGGGCTGACCGGCGCGGCGGCGGGCCTCCTCACCGGATTCGCCGGCATGCCCGGCCCGCCCGTGGTGCCCTACTATCTCCGCCGCCCGATCCCGCGCGAGGTGGCGCGCGCCTCGATGCTCACCGTGTTCTTGCTGACCTCCGCTGCCAGCACCACGGCCGCCCTTGCGCTGGGCCTCGCCTCGTGGCGCGATGCACTCTTCGCGCTCCTGCTGTTCGCTCCGGTACTGGCCGGCAATCACCTCGGTTCGCTCGCCTTCGGCAAAGTCAGCGATCCCGTCTGGCGCACCTTTGTCGGTTTCCTGCTGGCGGCATCCGCGCTGATGGCCGTCCTCCGCCTGTTCGGCTGATCTGCCTGGCGCGCGGAGCGCCATGGGTAACGCCAAATAAACCCTCTCCGGTCCATAGGTCTGCGCCACCAGACTAGCGGACGGACTGCCGATGACGATCAATTTCCCCGAGCTTGCTCGCCAGGCGGCTGCCGATGGCGTGATCACCGCCGATGAAGTGCTGGCGCTGCGCCGCGCCGCGTGGCCCGATGGCCGGATCGACCAGACCGAGGCCGAGGCCATTCTCGCGATCAACGATGTGGTTTCCGCCAAGAGCCCTGAATGGGTCGACTTCCTTGTCGAAGCGGTGGGCGAATACGCGCTCAATGGCACCGAGCCGCGCGGCTATGTCGCCGATGCGACCGCCGACTGGCTCATCGCCCGGCTCGATCATGATGGCCGCCTCGATTCGGCAGCCGAACTCGAACTCCTCGTCCGCGTCCTCGAAAAGGCGCTCGGCACGCCGGACCACCTCAAGGACTATGCGCTCGCCCAGATCGAGCGCGCCGTGCTCACCGGCGAAGGGCCGACGCGCGATGCCAGTATACTCGGGGGCGGGGCGCTCGACGCAGGCTCGATCACCGAAGCCGAATGCAAGCTGCTGCGCCGCGTGATCTTTGCCAGCGGCGGCGACCGCCCTGCGGCGGTGAGCCAGCGCGAGGCCGAAATGCTGTTCCGCATCAAGGATGCCACGCTCGGCGCAGACAATGCGCCCGAATGGCAGCGCCTTTTCGTGCAGGGCGTGGGCAATTACCTGCAGGGCTGGACCGGCGGCAGCGCGATCACCCGCGACCGCGCTGCCGAACTCGAAGGCTTCATGAACGAGAGGTCGAGCAGTTTCGGATCGTTCTTCAGCCGCATGAGCCGGGTCGGCGCGAAGGATCTGCGCTCGGCGGCGCAGGACCTGCTTGCGAACGCACCCGCGCGCGACTTTGCCGGCGAGGCGGGGGCAGAGGCAGCCCTCACTTCGCCTGAGCAATCCTGGCTGGATGGCAGGATCGGCGCGGACGGCCGGACCGACCCGCTGGAAGCGGCTCTGCTGGCGTTTCTGGCCGAGGGGTGAAACCGCCCTTCACGTGAAATTAGCCATTGCCACAACAGGAAGCGTTTACCCGTGCTCCCGCATAAGGGCCCCATCGCAAGGGGATCTCTATGCACATTCCGGCCAGAATGCTGTCGCAAGACGTCGCGGTGGACAATCGCCGCGTGCAGCGTCAGCGCGGGGGCGATAGCACCCAGGGGCGCGTGCAGCGGATCTTCGATATCTCGCGCTATGGCTGCCAGATCGAAAGCAACGACCTTGCCGATGGCGCGAGCGGCCAGTTCGTCGAGATCGATTTCGGCGGCGTCGTCACCCGCGCAATCATCCGCTGGTCGGACCGCGCGCGGCTCGGCGTTGAGTTCGCACGCCCGCTGGGCTCGCGGCAAGTCGACGCACTGCTGGCAGAGCCCGTGCCGATCCGCCTGCGGCGGCTATAGCTTGCTGGTTTGACGCGCAAGGCGGCGCCGGGCCGCTCTGTTTCGGCCACCCTCAAACAGCCGATCACGCTGCAGGTTTGTACTTCGTCGCATCGGTGGTGAATTCGGCATGCCCGAGGCTGCCGAGGTAGCCGCGCACTTTGCCGACCAGCCGCTGATCCGCCAGGTGCCGCACGACCGGGGTTTTCGCGGCGACGCCATAGAGCCGCATCTGCCCCATCAGGCCAACGCCGACCGCCGCCGCGCGCATCCTGTCGATGGCGCGGATCTTCACCCCGAAGCGCGCTGCCGCCTTCTCGCTGCCGTCGCAGAAGTTCTGCATGAAATAGACCTTGGCGAACGAGCGTTCGAGCCGCGCGCGCATTTGCCCTTGCGGGGTTGTCGTGTCGATCAGATCGGCTTCCATCGTTGCGCGCAGCAGGCCGCCGCAAGTTGCCTCATCAAACCCGGCGCGCAGCGAAAGCGCGCGGGCGTTCCACGCATCGACGATCCCTTGCGGCGTCTCGGCCAGCAGGTCCGCCGGCAAGCCCAGCAGGAAGCAGCGGTAACGCGAAAGCTCGATCTGCGCGCGCTCTTCTGGCGTGAAGTCGCTGCGACCTTCCTTGAGCACCTTGGACGAAATGAGGAAGTCCGAGATGAGCCCCGCCGGCATCTGATCCACTTGTGGGATCGGAATGCCATAGACCGTCTGATCCCATTTGCCGTTCGACAGCACGTTGAAGCGCACCATCGAATGCATCAGCCGCACCATCGCCGCCGCCTTGAAGCCGGGGCCGAAGCGGGCGAGCGCGCCCGGCAGCACCGAAGTGCCGAAGAACGTCGCGGTTTCCTTGATCCGGCGTGCGGCGGTCTTGTTGGAAAGCGTGCCGGTCAGCGCCATGGGAAGCGCGGCGTACTTGTTCATGAAGGTGGCGATGAAAGCCCCGCGGATCGCCCAAGGCGCGACATTGGCAAAGGTTACGCGCTGCAGCCGCGCGCCTTCCTCGACCATCGGCATGTTCACCCACGCGGGCGTCGCTTCCATGGACCGGATGAACGTGACCAGTTCCGGCGGTGCGCCCTCAACTTTTTCAAGGCCTTTGTCGCAGGCCTCGACCAGCATATCGACCAGCCGCTTGAAGCCATATTCGGGCATCAGCGCGGCATAGGGATCGGCCAGCGCATCGCCTATCATCGTGTAGGCGCCCATGCGCTCCATCAGTGCGCGATCTTCGAGCAGCTTGGCCGCAACCTTGGGATAGGCGCGCAGTTCGCTACCTGCGATGTTCCCATCGAGCAGCAGCCGCTCGGGATGGATCGCAAAATCGACCGCGCCATACATCGCCGGATTGTCGGTGCGCTGCGCGGCGATCCGCGCGCGCAGTTCGGCGATGGGTGTGGCCACTCCGGTCAGACCGTGAAGCTTTCCCCGCAGCCGCAGGAGCCCTTGGCATTGGGGTTCTCGAACACGAAACCGGCGGTGAAATCATCCTCCTGCCAGTCCATCGTGCTGCCGATCAGATAGAGCACCGATCCGCCGTCGATGAAGAACGTGCCGCCCGGTGTGTCGATCCGCTCGTCCATCGGATTGGCCGCTTCAACATAGTCCACCGAATAGGCCAGCCCAGAGCAGCCCCGGCGCGGGGTCGATAGCTTGACGCCGATGGCCCCTTCCGGCGCGCTCGCCATCAGCTTGGCGATCCGCGCCTCGGCCGAGGGCGTGAGAATCACCGCAGCGGGGCGCTGGCGGACTTTGGGGCGGGCGGGGGCTTCGGTGGTCATGGCTTCACCTATATGGGGCTTGTTCAGAGCATACCAAGTTCAAGCTTGGCGTCGTCGCTCATCTTCTGCGGGTCCCAGGCCGGTTCCCACACCAGATTGACCTCGGCGTCGCGCACGCCGGGCACCGCCTCGACGCGCAGCTCGACTTCTGCGGGCATCGATTCGGCCACCGGGCAATTCGGCGTAGTGAGCGTCATCGACACCACGACCGAGCCTTCGGGGCTGACATCGACCCCGTAGATCAGGCCGAGGTCATAGATGTTGACCGGAATCTCGGGGTCGAAGATCTCGCGCAGCGCGGCCACTACGCCTTCGTAGATATCGCCGCCCGGCTCGCCCGGCGCGGCATCAGCGGGCTTTTCCGACAGGAAGCCTTCCAGATAGTCGCGCTTGCGCTCAAGCTTCTCGGCGGGGGTCTCAACAGCCTCCTCCACCCGCGCACGGCGCGGCGGCTCCACGCCTTCGACTTCCTCGATCTCGATCCGGTTCATCCGAATATCCTTAGGGTCCGCTCGATGCCGCGCACCAGCGCCGCGACATCGCTTTCGTCACTGTAAATCCCGAAACTCGCGCGCGCCGTTGCCGGCACGCCCAAGTGCTCCATCAGCGGCTGCGCGCAGTGATGCCCTGCGCGAATCGCCACGTTCTCCTCGTCGAGGATCGTGCCGAGATCGTGCGGGTGCACACCTTCGAGCGCGAAGCTGACGATCCCGGCGCTGTCCTGCGGCCCGAACAGGCGCACCGCGTTGAGGCGCCCCAGTTCGGAGCGCGCCAGCGCAACCAGCCGCGCCTCGTGCGCGTGGATCACGTCCAGCCCCGTGCCGGTCAGGAAATCCACCGCCGCGCCAAAGGCAATCGCCTCGACAATCGCGGGCGTGCCCGCCTCGAAGCGCTGCGGTGCAGGCGCCCAGGTCGTCTGCGCAAAGGTCACGCGGTCGATCATAGAACCACCGCCCTGCCACGGCGGCATCGCCGAAAGGATATCCGCCTTCGCCCAGAGCGCGCCGATCCCGGTCGGCCCATAGAGCTTGTGCGCGGAGAACACGTAGAAATCGCAGCCCAGTGCCGCGACATCGACCGGCAACCGCGCCGCCGACTGGCAGCCATCGAGCAGGATGTTTGCGCCGACGGCATGCGCCAGCCGCACCGCGCGCGGTGCATCAAGCACCGAGCCGAGCACATTCGACACATGCGCGAAGGCCACAAGCTTGTGCGCCGGGGTCAGCATCCGCTCCGCCGCATCGAGATCGATCTGACCGTCCTCGGTCAGCGGGCAGACGTCGATTTCAAGGCCCGTCCGTTCGCGGATCAGCTGCCACGGCACGATATTCGAATGGTGCTCAAGCTGCGAGAGCAGCACCCGGTCGCCCGGCTTGAGGTTCGCCACACCCCACGACTGTGCCACGAGATTGATCGCCTCGGTCGCCCCGCGCGTGAAGACCAGCTCTTCCTCGCGCCCGCCGATCAACGCCGCCACGGTGCGCCGCGCGGCTTCGTAGGCCAGCGTCATCTCGGCGGAGCGGGTATAGACCCCCCGGTGCACCGTCGCATAATCCGCGCCCATCGCGCGGCTCATGGCGTCGATCACGACTTGCGGCTTCTGCGCGGTGGCGGCGGTATCGAGGTAGTGCCAGCGCTTGCCCTCGGCATTCAGCAGGCCGGGCCATGCGTCAGTGCGGACAAGGGTATCGGTGCTCACAGCAAGTTCTCCAGCCCGGCCAGCGCGGCTTCGGTCAACGCCTCGGCATCGGGCGCACCGACGAAGGCTTCGGCGATGAAGGCGTGCAGCATCAGCTTCTTGGCCTCGGCTGGCGGCAGCCCGCGCGATTGCAGGTAGAACAGGCCTTGCGGATCGAGCTCGCCCACCGCGCAGCCATGCGCGCACTTCACGTCGTCAGCGTAAATTTCAAGTTCGGGCCGCGCATTGGCGGTCGCGGTGCGCTCCAGCAGCATCGCGCGGATAGATTGCTCGCCATCGGTGCCGATTGCGCCGCGCGCGACATGGACCTTGCCGAGATAGGTGCCCGTTGCCTGCCCGCCGAGCACCGAACGCACGACCTGCCGGCTCACCGCATCGGGCTGCAGATGGCGTACCTCGGTGACGATCTCGAGCGTTTGCGCCCCGCCGCCCAGTTGCGCCGCGCCGAAGTGGAACGACGCGCCCTTGCCCAGCACCGCAGTGACCGCAATCCGGCCATAAGCGTACCCGGCATTCAGAACGCGCAGGTCAAAGCTCGCGCCATCTTCCAGCGTGATCAGAAGTTCGCGTGCCTCGGCGCTGTCAGAGCGCGCGGTGATCGCCAGCGCTTCGCTCTGCCCGGCGGCAACGCGGATATCCTGCACAGCCACCGGCCACAGCGGTGCCAGCGCGGCCAGATCGGCGTAGCGGTAGGCCTCGTCCTTACGAGTGGGGAGAGCGAGACTAGCCACGGGCCACCTCGCAGCGCACCATCGGGATGGGGCTTTCCGAAACCTTCGCGCCGCTGCGCTCCAGCACGTGGAGCACCAGCATCCGGCCATCGGGGCTCAACACATAGTCTGCCGTCAGCGACACGCCGAAATCGTCATCGCCTTCGCGCACCAGGACATGCCGTTCGCCCAGCGTCTCGACCGCCTTGACCACGCCCCAATAGTCACCTTCGGTGTTCATCGAGGCCGTCACGATGCGGCGCGCATACTTGTCGCCGCACAGCGCCCCGGAAGGCGCCCACTCGCCGACAAACGCCGCTGGCATCGCAGGGGCCGGGGCTGCGGGCGCAGCAGGCTCCGCCGCCTGCGCCGCCGCTGCAAGGGCAAGCAGCAGGCTCATGCCGCCACCGCCTCGTAGCCGTGCTCTTCGAGTTCCAACGCCAGCTCCGCCCCGCCCGACTTCACGATCCGCCCACCCGCGAGAACATGGACGAAGTCCGGCTTCACGTAATCGAGCAGGCGCTGGTAGTGCGTGATCAGCAGCACGGCCTTGTCGGGCTTCCTCATGATCGCGTTGATGCCTTCGCCACAGATGCGCAGCGCATCGATGTCGAGGCCGGAGTCCGTCTCGTCGAGGATCGCCAGCTTGGGCGCGAGGATGCCCATCTGCACCATCTCGGCGCGCTTCTTCTCGCCGCCCGAAAAGCCCACGTTCACCGGGCGCTTGAGCATGTCCATGTCGAAGCGCAGCAGGCCCGCCTGCTCCTTGGCGAGCTTGATGAAGGCCGCGCCCGAAAGCGGCTCAAGCCCATGCACCTTGCGCTGTGCATTGAGCGCCTCGCGCAGGAACTGCAGGTTGGACACGCCGGGGATCTCGACCGGATACTGGAAGCCGAGGAACAGCCCCGCCGCCGCACGCTCATGCGGCTCAAGCGCGAGCAGGTCCTGCCCGTCAAACTCCACCGAGCCGCCGGTCACTGCATAACCGGGCCTACCGCCCAGCGTGTAGCCCAGCGTCGATTTGCCCGCGCCGTTGGGGCCCATGATGGCATGGATTTCTCCCGCGTTGATCGTGAGCGAAAGCCCCTTGAGGATCGGCTTTTCGGCAACGGTGGCGGAAAGGTTGTCAATCTTGAGCATCAGTAGTTCCGGGGTGAGCGCGGCGCGGCGCGCCTGGGGGCAGATCGCCTGGCGCGGCGTTCAGTGTGGAGGCTGCGCATCGCATCGGAAATGCGCTGCGCAGCGGCGGTGGGATCGGCGAGCACATCGGAAGCGGCAATGCGCACCACCCGGTAGCCCACTTCGGTCAGGCTCTTGTCACGCGCGGCGGTGAAAGCCGCATCGGCATCGCCATCGATTTCGACCACCAGCATCAATTGCTTGCAGGCGAAATCGACGATGGCCGAGCCGATCACCGCCTGCTGCTTGAAGCTGTAGCCGCCAGTCTCGACGCGGGTGAGCGCATCGGCCAGCGCTTCCTGCGCCGGGCCGGGGTTGCGGCGCATCTCGCGCGCACGCTCGTGCAAGACATCGAGCCGCGATTCCGAAATCGCCCAGCCGCGCCCCTTCTTCTGCAAAGTCGGCGCATCGTCCCCGCCGAAGCGCACCGAAAGCTTGCGCTTGGCCGGGGCTTCAGCCGCCAGCACGAACCGCTTGTGCACGCGGTCCACCGGCGTCCCGTCCTGGAGCGGCACGCCCGGCGTCGCGCCGTGATCGACGAAGCCCTGCTTGGTGTAGAACGCGAGGCCGCCAGTATTGTCGCCGCGGATCGTCGCGTTGATCGCGCTGAGGCCGAGTTCCGTGGCGCGCCGAGTGGTCGCGGCGAACAGCGCCGAACCGATCCCGCGCTGCGTCCCGCCGAGCCGCGCGAAAGTGCCGATATCGCCAACATCCTCGGGCAGGCCGGGATAGCGCCCCAACGTCTGGAAACCGAGCAAGGTGCCGTCCTCGTCCTCCGCCACGAAGCAGCAGTGGACGTTCGGCCCGGTCAGATAGGCCGCATCCAGCGCCTCGGGCGTGAAGGGCTCCTGCAGCGCGGTCGTCCCGCCCGCCGCGATCACCGCGTTGAGAAGCTCGGCGAGTTCGGCGGCATCATCGGCTGCCACGGGGCGCACGGTAAGGGTCATCGCATCGCTCACCCGACCGACCCCTCAAGCGAAATCCCCAGCAATTTCTGCGCCTCTACCGCGAATTCCATCGGCAGCTGTTGCAGCACTTCTCGCGCAAAACCGTTCACGATCAGCGCGATGGCATCTTCCTGCGCGAGGCCGCGCTGCATCGCATAGAACAGCTGGTCATCGGAAATCTTGCTCGTGGTCGCCTCGTGTTCGATCGTCGCACTCGGATTGCGCACCTCGATATAGGGCACCGTATGCGCGCCGCACTCAGCGCCCAGCAGCAGCGAATCGCACTGGGTGAAGTTGCGCACGCCCTCGGCCTGCGGGGCGACGCGGACGAGGCCGCGATAGGTGTTGTTCGATTTGCCCGCGCTGATCCCCTTGCTGACGATGGTCGAGCGGGTGTTCTTCCCGTTGTGGATCATCTTGGTGCCGGTATCGGCCTGCTGGTGGTTGTTGGTCACCGCCACCGAATAGAACTCACCGACCGAGCCTTCGCCGTTGAGCACGCAGCTGGGGTACTTCCATGTCACCGCAGAACCGGTCTCGACCTGCGTCCAGCTAACCTTGCTCCGCGCGCCCTGGCACAGCGCGCGCTTGGTCACGAAGTTGTAGATGCCGCCCTTGCCGTCCGCATCGCCGGGATACCAGTTCTGCACGGTGGAATACTTGATCTCGGCATCGTCGAGCGCGACCAGTTCGACCACGGCGGCATGGAGCTGGTTCTCGTCGCGCTGCGGGGCGGTGCAGCCTTCGAGGTACGAGACATAGGACCCCTTGTCGGCCACGATCAGCGTGCGCTCGAACTGGCCGGTGTTTTCCGCATTGATGCGGAAATACGTGCTCAGCTCCATCGGGCAGCGCACGCCTTCCGGGATGTAGACGAAGGTGCCATCCGAAAAGACCGCGCAATTGAGTGCCGCGAAGTAGTTGTCCTGCATCGGCACGACGCGGCCCAGCCACTTGCGCACGTGCTCCGGATATTCGCGGATCGCCTCGCTGATCGAGCGGAAGATGACGCCCGCCGCTTCCAGTTCCTTGCGGAAGGTCGTCGCCACCGAAACGCTGTCGAACACCGCATCGACCGCGACCTTGCGCGCGCCTTCGACGCCCGCGAGCACCTTCTGCTCCTCGAGCGGAATGCCGAGCTTTTCGTAGATGCGCAGGATCTCGGGATCGACCTCGTCAAGGCTGCCAAGCTTGGGCTTGGCCTTGGGGGCGGCCCAGTAATAGGCAGCCTGGTAATCAATCGGCGGAATATTGAGCTTGGCCCATTCCGGCGTCGGCATCGTCAGCCAGTGGCGATAGGCCTTGAGCCGCCACTCCAGCATCCACTCCGGCTCGTCCTTCTTGGCCGAGATATAGCGCACCGTGTCCTCGGAAAGACCCTTGGGGCCGTACTCCTGCTCGATGTCCGATGACCAGCCATGCTCGTAATCGGCAACGCGCGCCGCTGCATCACGCGCAGCCTGATCACGCACTTCAACGCCCATCTCGATACCCGTATCCTCGCTCATGCCGGTGCTCCTGCCTGAGCCACTTTTGGCACCGGGCGCGTCAGTTGCGTCAGCGGCACGCCCGCGAGTGCCCCGCGCAGCGCGGCATCGACCTGCGGCCAGTGCGGGCGCACGGTGCAATCGGCTTCCAGCGTGCAATCGTGGCGGCCATGCACGCTGCACGGCGCCAACGCGATCGGCCCTTCGACCGCCTCGACAATATCGGCCAGCGAAATCGCCGCCGCCGGCCGCGCAAGCTTGAGCCCGCCGCCCAGCCCGCGCGACGATTTGAGCAGTCCGGCCGCGGCCAGCTTGCTCACCAGCTTCTGCACCGTCGGCACGGGCAGCCCGGTCTCGTCGGCCAGCTGCTGCGCCGAAACCCGCGCTTCGCCTGCGCCATGGCGCCCGCAATGACGCGCGGCGGCGGTCATCGTCACCACGGCATAGTCGGCCATGCTTGAAAGTCGCATTGCGGCTGTTCCCGGTAAAATTCGATCCGATGTGAAATCGGACTGATATGATCCGGTTATCTAGGCGATGGACGGCCCCAGCGCAAGCCGTGCGCCATGCCCGAAAATGTCAGGTGTGCGGGTGGCCAGTCAGGTCCAGCGGGATGAGGGCGACAGACGAAAAAAAGGCGGCCGTGCCAGGGCACGAGCCGCCATGAAGTCGAGAACTCGAATGCATTTCTGCACCGAGCCCTTCGGGTCGCACGTTTTGATTAGGACACTGCAACACATAAGAATTGTACGGATTCGACAAAATCGGTGGCACACAAGCCACAGCCGAACGAATTCATTGCTTAACAGCCGGTTAACCGACAAATTGGTTGCAATTGCAGCTTGGCGTGCTCGCGCGGGGCGGCAATAGAACGCCGCACCCGGTCATCGGGCCGGAGGGAAACGCCCAAGCATGCTCTACTCGATTTGCCGCCCCCTGCTGTTCCGCATTCCCGCCGAGACTGCCCATCGCCTCACGATCGCTGCCCTCTCCGCCGCGCCGCGTGCGGGCCGCGCCGCGCCGCAGCCACTGCTGTGCCAGCGAGTCGCCGGCCTCGTCTTTCCCAACCCGGTGGGCATCGCCGCCGGGTTCGACAAGAACGGCGAAGTGCCGGACGCGCTGCTCGGCCTGGGTTTCGGCTTTGTCGAGGCGGGAACGGTCACCCCGCGCCCGCAAGAGGGCAACCCCAAGCCGCGCCTCTTCCGCCTTGTCGAGGACAACGCGGTGATCAACCGCATGGGCTTCAACAACGCGGGCGCGCAGGTGGTCGCCGCCCGGCTCGCCGCCCGGCAGAACCGGCCTGGCGTCGTCGGTGCCAATATCGGGGCCAACAAGGATTCGACAGACCGCATCGCCGATTATGCGGCGATGACGCGAATCATGGCGCCGCTTGCCAGCTACCTCACCGTCAACATCAGTTCGCCCAACACGCCAGGCCTGCGCGCGCTGCAGGATCCCGCCGCACTGGCAGAACTGCTCGATGCCGTGATCGAGGCGCGCGGCGCCTTGCCGACCAAGCTGTTCCTGAAGCTCGCCCCCGATCTCACCAGCACCGATATCGATGCCATCTGCAAGATCGCAATCGACAAACGGCTCGACGCCCTGATCGTGAGCAACACGACGATCACCCGCCCTTCGCTGCGCTCGCCGCTTGCGGGAGAGACCGGCGGCCTCTCGGGCGAACCGCTGCGCCCGCTGGCATTGCAGGTGCTGCGCGATTTCCGCTCCGCCACCGGCGGGACCCTTCCGCTGATCGGCGTGGGCGGCATCGCCAGTGTGGACGATGCCTGGGCACGAATCTGCGCCGGGGCGAGCCTGATCCAGATCTACAGCGCGCTGGTCTATGAAGGACCGGGCCTCGTGCGGCGGATCGTCGATGGCCTCGCCAAGCGCGTGAGCGCCGAAGGCATGAGCAGCATTGCCGAGGCCGTCGGCAGCGCATAACGCTACACCATGGCTTTCCGTTTCGTCCGCTCGCTTGCGCCCGCCGCGCTGTTCGTTCTCGCCCAGGCCTGCGCGCCGCTGCCCAACGCGGCCCGGCCCGCCAACGCGCCTGCACCCACTGCACCGCTCGCCGCGGAGGACATGGGCGTCGTCACCGCGGCCGATCCGCGCGCCGCTGCGGCCGGGGCTGAAATGCTGCGCCTTGGCGGATCGGCCACCGATGCCGCTATAGCCGTCATGCTCGCGCTCACCGTGGTCGAGCCGCAGAGCTCCGGCATCGGCGGCGGCGGCTTTCTCGTGACGGCCGACGCGGCTGGCACGGTCGAAAGCTTTGACGGGCGCGAAATGGCGCCTGCCGCTGCGACGCCGAACTGGTTCACCGTCGATGGCAAGGTGCTGAGCCACAGCGACGCCGTCCCCGGCGGGCGCAGCGTCGGGGTGCCGGGGAACTTGCGCCTTGCCGCCACGGTACATGCCCGCAGTGGCAAGCTCCCTTGGCGCGTGCTGTTCGGCCCGGCGATCCGGCTCGCCGGCGATGGCTTCGCTATCACACCGCGGCTTGCCAGCACGCTGGCCCTGGCGCCCGATATTGCCGGGCTCGACCCCGCCGGGCGCGCCCTGTTCTTCGGGGCGGACGGGGCACCACTCCCTGTCGGCACCGTGGTGCGCAACCCTGCACTCGCCGCCACATTCGAAAAGATCGCCGCGCTCGGGGCGGACAGCTTCTATCTGGGCGGCAATGCCAAGGCGATCGCCGCCAAGGTCGGCACCGCCCCGCGCAACCCTGCGCCGATGTCCACCGCCGATCTGGCGGGTTACAAGGCCAAGCGGCGCGATCCCGTCTGCGGCCGCTACCGTGTGTGGCGGGTGTGCAGCATGGGCCCGCCCTCGGCCGGCGGCGTGACCGTGCTGCAGACGCTGGGCATGCTCGAACGCTTCGATCTCAAGGCCATGGGCCCCGCCTCGCCCACTGCGTGGCACCTGATCGCCGAGGCGGAGCGGCTCGCCTTCGCCGACCGCGACACCTGGCTCGCCGATCCCGATTTCGTCCCGGTGCCCACCGCCGGGCTGATCGACCCTGCCTATGTCGCCGCGCGATCGGCGCTGATTTCGGATAGCGCGACGATGGCCGATGTGGCCCCCGGCAAACCCAGCGGCGCGAGCGACCGCTTCGCCATGGCCGGCCCCATCCCCGAGAACGGCACGACGCACTTCGCCGCTGTCGATCGCTGGGGCAATGCCGCGAGTTACACCTCCACCGTCGAAAGCGCCTTCGGTTCGGGCCTCGTGGTCGGCGGCTACTACCTCAACAACGAACTGACCGACTTCAACCTCGCCCCCGACCGCAATGGCAAGCCCACCGCCAACCGCGTCGAAGGCGGCAAGCGCCCGCGCAGCTCGATGAGCCCGGTCGTGGTCTATGGCCCCGATGGCCACCTGCGCCTGATCGCGGGCGCGGCGGGCGGCTACACCATCCCGCCGCAGGTGATCCGCGTGATCATCGGCACGCTCGACTGGAAACTCTCCGCGCGCGCGGCCATCGCGCAGGGCATCGTGATGCCCGGTCCCGGCGTGCTCGCGGTAGAATCCGGCACGCCGCTTGCCGCAATGGTCCCGGCGCTTCAGGCACTCGGCCACACCAAGGTCGTCGCGGTGCCGCTGCGCCTCAAGGCCAATGCCATTGAATGGGTCCCCGGCGAGAACGGCAAGTACCACTGGGTCGGCGCTGCCGATCCCAGAAGCGAAGGCGCAACTGCCTCGCCCTGAACCATATCCACAGGGCTGCTTGCCCTTCCGCAACGGCACTCCTAGTTTCCGGGCCAAACAAAAGGCCCGCCCGCGCGGGCACCAATGGGCCAGGGGATCGTCATACCGTGCAGCTTTCCGATTTTGCGTCCTATCCCAATCTCGTCGCCATGTTCCTCGATCGGGCGGAGTTCTTCGGGGATCGTCCGTTCCTCTGGGCCAAGCGCGGCGGCAGCTGGACTTCGCTGAGCTGGCGCGAGGCGGCGGATCAGGTCTGCTGTCTCGCGGAATCGCTGCGCAGCCTCGGCCTCGATCCGGGCGACCGGGTGGTGCTCGTTTCGGAAAACCGCCCCGAATGGTGCATTGCCGATCTCGCGATCATGGCCGCCGGGCTCGTCACCGTGCCCGCCTATGTCACCAACACCGAGCGTGACCACGCCCATGTGCTCGAAAACTCGGGTGCGCGCGCGGTCATCGTCTCCAATGCCAAGCTTGCCCAGCCGCTGCTCACCGCCTGCCTCAGCGCGACGCAGGTGGCGCACATCATCGGCATGGAGCCGCTGCGCCGCATGCAGTCCGAGCGCATCCAGTTCCATGAATGGTCCGCGCTGATCAGCGGCGATCCCGCGCCGGCGCGCCTCTCGGTCGCTGCGCGCGTGGCCGCGATCGGCCGGGGTGAGACCGCCTGCATTATCTACACCAGCGGCACCGGCGGTGCCCCGCGCGGCGTGTGCCAGCACCACGGCGCGATCCTGTGCAATGTTGATGGTGCGGGAGCCGTGGTCGCCGAGGATCTGGGCTGGGACACCTCCGGACGCGAGACCGAAGTATTCCTCTCCTTCCTCCCGCTCAGCCATGCCTACGAGCATTCCGGCGGCCAGTTCCTGCCCATCGGCCTCGGCGCGCAGATCTATTATGCCGAAGGCCTCGAAAAGCTCGCCAGCAATATCGAGGAAACCCGCCCGACCCTCATGGTCGTCGTCCCACGCCTGTTCGAAGTGCTGCGCGCCCGTATCATGAAGCAGGTCGAAAAGCAGGGTAAGCTGCCGAACTACCTCATGGCCCGCGCCCTCGCCATCGGCGCGCGCAAGGCCGATGGCAGCGCCAATATCCTGCGCCGGATCATCGATGCCCCGATGGATTTCTTCATCGAGCGCACGCTGCGCCCCAAGATTCGCCAGCGCTTCGGCGGGCGCCTCAAGGCCCTCGTCTCGGGCGGTGCGCCGCTCAATCCCGATGTCGGCCTGTTCTTCGATGCCATGGGGCTCACCATGCTGCAGGGCTATGGCCAGACCGAGGCCGGCCCCGTGATCAGCTGCAACCGGCCCAAGGTCGGCCTCGCGATGGACACGGTCGGCCCGCCAATGCGCGGAGTCGAGGTGAAGATCGCCGACGACGGCGAAATCCTCGTGCGCGGCGAGCTCGTCATGCACGGCTATTGGCGCAATGATGCCGAAACGCTGCGCGCCATCCCGCAGGACGGCCCGCAGGCCGGCTGGCTCCACACCGGCGATATCGGCCACTTCGATGCAAAGGGCCGCATCAAGATCACCGACCGCAAGAAGGACATGATCGTCAACGACAAGGGCGACAACGTCTCCCCCCAGCGGATCGAGGGCATGCTCACGCTTCAGCCGGAGATCGGGCAGGCGATGGTTTCGGGCGACAAGCGGCCCTACATCGTTGGCCTCATCGTCCCCGATGCCGAATGGGCGATGGAATGGTCGCGCGCGCAGGGCGAAAAGTTTGATATGGCCGCGCTCTCCGATCTCCCCGCTTTCCGCACCGCGATCCGCGCGGCGGTTGACCGGGTGAACAAGGACCTCTCGGTGATCGAAAAGGTCCGCCAGATCGCCTTGGCAGACGAGCCCTTCACCATCGACAACGAGGAAATGACCCCCTCGATGAAGATCCGTCGCCACAAGATCAAGGCACGCTACGGAGCGCGGATCGACGGGTTGTACAAGGGGTGAGCCAACGACAGGTGCGACTTGATCGTGCTGCCAGACTGGACTAAGTTCATCTGGCTAAGTCCGGAGTCAGCCGTGCATACCGTCAATATCCACGAAGCCAAAACCCAGCTCTCCAAGCTCGTGGCGCGCGCTGCTGCTGGCGAGGACATCATCGTCGCAAAAGGCGGCAAGCCCACCGCGCGGCTCGGCCCGCTCGAGGAAGCGCCGAAAAAGCGCAAACTGGGCTGGCTACAAGGCCAGATCGATGCGCCGAACGATATCAAGACGCCGTTCAAGGACGACATCGAAGCCATGTTCGGCGATCGGCCCGACAAGTTCACATGAAGCTGCTACTCGATACCCACTTGCTCATCTGGACCGCTGCTGCACCGGACAAGCTGAGCAAGAAGGCGCGCAAACTGATCGAGGACCGGGACAACGAGATCGCCTTCAGCGCCGTGAGCATCTGGGAAATCGCAATCAAGTACGCGCTCCAGCGGCCGGACTTCAATGTCGATCCCCACCTCGTGCGGCGTGGCTGCCTCGACAACGCCATGACAGAACTCGCGATGACGAGCGCGCATGCTATTACCACTGCCTCGCTTCCGCCGATCCACAAGGACCCGTTCGATCGCTTGCTCATCGCCCAGGCGATGGCAGAAGGCGTCACGCTGCTCACGGCGGACGAGGCCATCGCGCGGTATCGCGGGCCGATCAGGCTGGTCTGAGCTGGCAAATCGCTTTACGCTCGCAGGCGATGCTCCCCACGTCCTTCCGCTCCAGGCTCCGCGCGTTTCGCGACATGCGCGGCGAGCCGCCCGAACCGGGCTTCATTGCCGATCTCGAATTCCTCGAGAACCGCGATCTCGATCTCTCGGTGCGGCTGGGCGCGATGCTCGGGTTCAACGCGCTGATGATCACCATCGGCACCCACCCGATCTCGGCCAGCCCCGGCGCACCGCTTTCGGTCGACGCGGCCACCCAGCCACTGCTGGTGCTCGCCAGCCTGATTGGTATCGCGCCGCTGATCGTCTCCTGCGCACTCGCCTTGCGCGCCATGCTGCTGGGCGAGGAATTCGATGCCGAAGGTCTGGAAGGCGATGCCGCGCTGCGCCAGCGCCTGTTCGCCAGCTTCGTTCACTCCATAGACGCGCAGGCCCGGCACTTGCGCCTTGCTATCCGCTGGACCATCGCCGGCGGCGCGCTCACGCTGGCGGTGTGGGCCGCCATACTCATCGAAAAGATGGTCTGATACCCCTCACGGTTCGGCGATATTGAACGCCCCCGGCATCGGATCGAGCGCCGCCAGCCACGCTTCCACCGCCGCGCGGTCGCCCTCCACTTTGAGCCCCGCCATTTCCAGCTGCGCCAGCGGCATTTTCAGGAACAGCAGCCCCAGCAGCAGGCGGCGCGGGGCTGTCAGCGTCGCGGTGGCTCCCGGCGCTGCGCCAATGCGCGCCAGCATCGCAGTGCCGGTCAATTCCACGCCCGCCGTCTCGCCGCGCTCGGGCATTACGAGGTTGATCGCAGTGTGCCGCCCCGCAAGCTTCGCCGGATCGATCCGTGTCGCCACCGAATCGAGCAGGAGCTGCGTCGGTACCGCCGCGATCATGTCCTGGCTCTGGCTTGATGTGGCAGAGGCAATCCGCCCGTTGCGCAGCTCGCTCGCGGCGGCAAGGAACTGGTTGCGCCAGATCGCGCTCTCCGCCTGATAGCCCTGCTGTTCATAGCTGTCTGCCAGCAAGGCGCGCGCGGCCTTGTTGGCGGGATCGGCGAACACCGCAGCGCTGAGCAGTTCGGACGACCAGCGGTAATCCCCGGCCTTCATCGCCGCCCGCGCTTGCGCGGTCACTTTGGCCGGCCCGCCGATTGCCGAAACCAGCCGCTTGGCGTGCTCGGCCGCGGGCCATGGGTTCAGGTTCGCGGGCACCGCATCGTACCAGCCAAGATAGAACTGATAGACCGCCTTCGAATTGTGGCTGTAGGTCCCGTAGTAGCCATGGTTGAACCAGTCCGCCGCGAGGCTGGCGGGCTGCACCAAAGCTTCCGCAATCTCCGCCGGAGTCTCGCCCCGGTTCATCAGCCGCAGGGTCTGATCGTGCAGCACGCGGTAGTTGTCGCGCTGGCTCGCCAGCATCCGGCTCACTTCCGCCTGCCCGAAGCGCGGCCAGCAATGGCTCGAGATCACCGCATCGCTGCGAGGACCGTAAAGCCGCAGCGCCTCATCCAGATAGCCTGCCCAAGCCCGCGTATCGCGCACCTTGGCCCCGCGCGGGGTGAGGATATTGTGCAGCGAACAGGTGCTCATCTCGGCCGAAAGCAGCACTTTCGGCCCAGGAAGATAGACGTTGAGCTCGCTCGGCGCCTCGCTTCCCGAAACGATCTGGAACTCCATCGCCACGCCGTCGACCACCCGCGTCTCGCCGGTCTTGCTGATGGAATCAGTGGGCGCAACCAGCGTGATCGTGCCGGAGGATACGCCGAGGCCAATGCCGCTCCCCATCTGCCCCTGCGCGCCGGGCACAAGCCCACCGCCGAACTGATACTGCGCGCGCCGCCCCATGGCAGAGCCGGCAAGGATGTTCTCGCTCGCCGCTTCCTCGATGAAATGCGCAGGCGCGATGACCTGCACCTTGCCCACAGCCACATCCGGCTCCGCAATAACCCCGCGCACGCCGCCGAAGTGGTCAGCGTGGCTGTGACTGTAGATCACCGCCGAAACCGGCCGAGCGCCCAATTGCGCGTTGACCAGTGCCAAGGCTGCTGCCGCCGTCTCTTTCGTGGTCAGCGGATCGACCAGTATCCAACCGGTCGCGCCCCGGATCACGGTCATGTTCGAAACGTCGAACCCGCGCACCTGCCACACCCCGTCCGCCACCGCGTAGAGGCCGTGCTTCCTGAGCAAGCCCACCTCGCGCCACAGCGAAGGGTTCACGCTGGCGGGCGCGGGGCCCGAAACCCAGTCATAGGCGGCCATGTTCCACACCGGCTTGCCCGCAGCGTCGCGGATCACCGGATCACCGGCGCTCGCCAGAAAACCTTGCGCGGCAAAGGCAGGATCGCGCCCGTCTTCCTGCGGCAAGGCGGCCGCCACCGCCTGATGCGCCGCCAGCGTCGCCGCGCTTGCAGGCTTGGGCGCGAGCACCGGATCGGCAGGCCCGTTGGCGGCCCCATTGACGGGCTGTGCGGCCAGCGCCAATGTCGGCAAGGCGGCCACCGCCGTTAAAGCCAGCCGCATCGCGCGCACGCGAAAATCCATCGCCATCCCCTCCTGTCGTTTTTATGACGCCAGCTTGTCCGCTCGCGTTGCGGCTGACAAGAGGGGGCAAATTCCGGCCCCCTGCAATCAACACAAGCCAAACCGCTCCGATTGGTCTATGGGGCGCGCATCTTCCGGCGTGGAGGCGGTGCGTTCTGGCCGCCAACGCATGTCCGGGCACACGTCCTTCCCCCGAAAGCCCTATGCCCTTTTCCAAACTCCCCCCCGCCCTCGGCGCCGCCGTGGCAGCACGCGGCTATGCCGCACCCACGCCGGTGCAGGCCGCCGTCCTCGAAGCCGAAGCCGAGGGGCGTGACCTTGTCGTCTCCGCGCAGACCGGCTCGGGCAAAACCGTCGCATTCGGTCTCGCCATGGCCGCGCAGCTGCTCGCCGGTGAAGACCGCATGGGCCCCGCCGGCGCGCCGCTGGCGCTGGTGATTGCCCCCACCCGCGAACTCGCGCTGCAAGTCAGCCGCGAGCTGGAGTGGCTCTACGAACAGACCGGCGCGCGCATCGCCACCTGCGTCGGCGGCATGGACGCCTCGCGCGAACGCCGCGCGCTGGGTTATGGCACGCACATCGTCGTCGGCACCCCGGGCCGCCTGCGCGATCACCTTGAACGCGGCGCGCTGCAACTCTCCGCGCTGCGCGTTGCCGTGCTCGACGAAGCCGATGAAATGCTCGACATGGGCTTTCGCGAAGACCTCGAGGCAATCCTTGACGCGACGCCGCAGGAACGCCGCACGATGCTGTTTTCAGCAACGATGCCCGCGCCCATCGTCGCGCTCGCCCGCCGTTACCAGCACAATGCACTGCGCATTTCCACGGTCACCGAGGAACGCGGCCACGGCGATATCGATTATCAGGCGATGGCCGTCGCCCCCGCCGATATCGAGAACGCGGTCGTCAACCTGCTGCGCTTCCACGAAGCGGAAACCGCGATGCTGTTCTGCGCCACGCGCGACAATGTCCGCCGCCTCCACGCCAGCCTGACCGAGCGCGGCTTTGCGGTCGTCGCGCTTTCGGGCGAGCATAGCCAGAGCGAGCGCAACCATGCGCTGCAGGCCCTGCGTGATCGCCGCGCGCGCGTTTGTGTTGCCACCGATGTCGCCGCACGCGGGATCGATCTGCCGTCCTTGAGCCTCGTCGTCCATGTCGAGATTCCGCGCGATGCCGAAACGCTGCAGCACCGCTCGGGCCGCACCGGGCGCGCGGGCAAGAAGGGCACCGCCGTGCTGATCGTGCCCTATCCGCGCCGCAAGCGGGTGGAAGCCATGCTGCGCGGCGCGCGCATTCCGGCGCAGTGGGTGCCAGCGCCTTCCGCCGCCGATATCCGCGCGGCCGATAATGACCGGATGATGGCCGCGCTCCTCGCGCCTGTCGAGGCGAGCGAAGAAGACCGTGCGCTTGCGACCCGGCTCCTCGCCGAACGCAGCGCCGAAGATATCGCCGCCGCGCTCGTGCAGGTTCACCGCGCCCGCCTGCCCGAGCCCGAGGACATGATGAGCGGCAATGATGCCGGCCCGCCAGCGCAGCGCGAGCCGCGCCCGGGATTCGAGCAGAGCACCTGGATGCGGCTCAACTTCGGGCGCGACCAGAACGCTGATCCGCGCTGGATCCTACCGCTGCTCTGTCGCCGCGGCCATGTCAGCCGCAGCGAGATCGGCGCGATCCGTATCACTGCGCAGGAAACGCTGTTCGAAGTGCCGACCGCGATCGCCGCCCGCTTCATGGACGCCGTGCGCCGCACCGCCGAGGAAGCCGACGAGTTCGAGATCGGGCCGATGGACGGTGCCCCGCGCGAGGAAGCCCGCAAGCATCGCCGCGAAGGCAAGCCGAACCACGCGCCCAAGCCCTATCGCCAGGCCGGCCGCCCCGAAGCGCCGAAGAAGCCGCACCGCAAGGGCACATGGCGCGCGAAGCCCGACCGGGCGAAGTAACAGCGAAGAGGCAGACAACTAACTTCGTCATTGCAAACGTAGTGATGCAATGACGAAGGGACGGTCAGCCTCAGGCGGCTTCTTCCATTTCGACATAGTCCGGGAAGAACCGCGGCGCGCACATCGACCAGGCAGGCGCGGTCGCGGCAGCTTCGCTGATCGACTGGAGCAGTTCCTTGCGGCGTTCCGGGCGGATGTGCGGCAGGGCGGCGGCGCCGCAGAACGCGCCTGGCAGCCAAGGACGCACTTCGGCGCCAAGCAGGCGTTCGTAGAGGAAGCGATAGGCAGAGAAGCATTCGATCCGGCCCTGCGCCAGATCGAACGTGGTGACACGCAGCAGCGGGCCCATCACGGTTTCAAGGTCCTCGAGGCCAGCGCCCTCGCCGGTTTCGAGCTCGTTTTTCAGCAGGCTGCGCAGCAGCTTGAGGTCTTGATAGATCACGTACTGGGTGCGGATCGAGGCCGCTTCGGCAGGTCCGCGTGCCCAACGCCGGAAGGCGTCATGGCGGGCGAGGCCGACATCGAGGCTGCGCCGGATATAACGCTGCTCGCACGGCGAAAATCCGGCAAACTCCCGCATTTCGGTCAGAATGGTCTGCGCTGTCTTCGTCGTGGCCATGAGCCCCTCGCTTCGCTTTTCCCGCCGGACAATCCCGTTCCCGTCCGGTGTATGGGCAGATGGTAAGCTTGCTCGGTTAGGAAGAGATTAATTGGTTAATGCGCTACGTGCCGGGTGATTCCGGGCAATACTTTTCAAGACATGGCAGGGTGACAGCCGACTGCCCCGGCGCTAGGGCCTCCCGGCAATGACCGTTTTGCGCGCCCTCGTCCTGCGTCACCACCTGCTGGCCATGGTGCTGGTCGGGGCGGCGCTGTGCCTGCGCATGGTCATGCCGGCAGGCGTCATGGTCGCGCCCGAGGCGAAGGTCCTGACAATCCGCATTTGCGTGGACAGTCTCGATCACGATGCGATCGCACAAGTTGCCGTTCCGATGAAGGGGACGGCGGGCAAGAGCGGCAGTTCGGGAGGCAGTTCGGGCAAGGGCGAATGCGCGTTCTCCTCGCTGTCGATGGCCGCAACGGGCGGTGCCGATGGGATCCTGCTGGCGCTCGCGCTCGCCTTCATCCTCACGCTGGGCTTTGCGCCCACACCCGCCCCGCGCCGCCGGCGGCTTGCCCGCCTGCGCCCCCCATTGCGCGGACCGCCGCTCTCCCTCTGACGGAACAGACCGCCCGGCCCTCCTGCGCGCCGGGCACCCTTTCCCGATGAACCGCGCGCGCCACGGCGCGCCGGTGCGGAGCATGATTTCCCATGAAGACGTCACTCATTGCCCTTGCCGCCATCATGGCGGTGGCCACTCCTGCGCGCGCCGAAGAGGCCGCAGCCCCCGAAAGCACCGACAACCGCGACATCATCGTCACCGGCACCAAGCTTTCCGGCGATTTCGGCGCCAAGTCCGGCATACCCATCGCGCGGCTGCCGCAATCGATCCAGATCATCACCGCCGAGGATATCATAGAGCGCGGCGCGCGTTCGGTCGGCGATCTCCTGCGCACCGTGCCCAGCGCCAACCCCGGCTTCTCGCGCGTCGGCCCGTATCAGTCCTTCAGCCTCAAGGTGCGCGGCTTTCTAGCCGACCAGATGCGCAACGGCATCCGCCAGCGCTACTACGAGGACGTCGATGCCTCTGCGCTCTCGAACATCGAGCGGGTCGAAGTACTCAAGGGCCCCTCGGGCGTGCTCTACGGCCAATCGGCAGTGGGCGGCATCGTCAGCGTGGTGACGCGCCAGCCGGAAGAGCGGCAGTTCGGCAGCTTCGCGCTGACGGCGGGGCAGTTCGACCAGAAAATGCTGACCTTCGACATGAACACCGGCCTCGCTCCCGGCCTTGCGGTGCGTGTGACGGGCGAAGTCGAACGTTCGGGCACGTTCGTCGATTTTCAGGATCTCAATCGCAAGAACGTGGCGCTGAACTTGCGCTACGCGCCGTCAGACAGCGTGACCGCGCATCTCGTCGCCGAATATGTCGAGCGCGATACGCGGCGCAATCCGGGCTTGCCGTTGGCGGGCACGGTCAAGGATGGAGTTCCGGCACTGCGGCGCGGGCTCTACCTTGGCGAACCGGCGGTCGATACGCTCACCGCAGATGCACCGCTGGTGCAGACCTGGGTCGATGTGCGGCTCGCCGATGGCTGGACGGTCACACCGCGGCTGCAATACCAGGAATTCAACAGCGCGTTCACGCAGATCCGCCTGCGCGCGCCCGATGCAGCAAACCCGGCGCTCATCAACCGCAACGGCCGCCGTGGGCGCGAGGATGACAGTTACACCATCGCACAGCTCGATCTGGCGGGCCGCTTGGTGACGGGCCCGTTCACCCACAAGCTGCTGATGGGCTATGAATACGACCACGAACGCAGCCGCTTCACCCAGTACAACCTTACCAACGTAACCCCGATCAACGTGCTGGCGCCTGTCTATGGCTTCAGCAGCACGGCCCCTGCCGGCACCTTCGCCTTCGATGGGTTCTATAATATCGACGGCCATGCGCTCTATGCGCAGGACCAGATCGATATCACCCCGCGCTGGAATGTGATCGGGGCGGCGCGGCATAGCTGGATCGACGCGCGCGACGGCGACTATGGCGGAGCGACCAACAACCGCGCGAAGACGAGCACGACGATCTGGCAGCTGGGATCGACCTACCGCGTGACGGACGCCGTCTCGCTCTACGCCGGATACAACACCGGCTTCGACGTGGAGAACACCGCGGGGGCGCGCACCCGCACCGGGACGCCGCTCCAGCCCGAACGCTCGAACCAGGCCGAAGCGGGGTTGAGGGTGCGCACGGGCACGCTGCGCGCGAGCCTCGCGGTGTTCCAGATCAAGCGCGTCAATGCGGTCACCGCCGATCCGGTCGATCCCGATTTCAGCGTCAACGCGGGCGAACAGCGTGTGCGCGGGATCGAGTTCGAGGGCGAATGGCAGCCGGTGAGCTGGTGGGAGCTGAGTGCAGGCTATGCGCTGATGGACGGCAAGGTCACCCGCAGCAATGATGGCATCGCGGGCAAGCGGATCGGCGACCTGCCGCGCCACAGCCTGACCGCGCGGACCAGCATTGCGGTGCCGGGCACGCCGCTCACCCTGCGCGGCGGGGTCAACCATGTGACGAGCCGCGCGCTGGTTGACGGGAGCGATACCACGCTGCCCGCCTATACGCTGGCGGATATCGGGGTGGGCCTGTCGCTCAAGCCTTTCCGCATCGATGCCACGCTGAGCAACCTGCTGGACGAGCGGTACTTCACCGCATCGGGCAACGGATTCGCGGTCTATCCCGGCGATCCGCGTACGCTGAGCGTGCGCGTGTCGGTCGGCTTCTGAAGGAGGTGCGGTCCATGGCAAACGCAGATGAACCTGTCCGCCCGCATGGCTACCGCGCGGTGTGGCGCTGGCATTTCTACGCCGCGCTGTGGACTGCACCGCTGCTGATCGTGCTGACCTTGAGCGGCGCGATCTACCTGTTCGACCGCGAGATCGACGCGTGGTGGAACCGCAGCGTGCAGACGCTTGCGCCTGCACCCGGCCTCGCCGCGCTGCCGCTCGAACGGCAGGAGGCAATCGTGAAGGCAGCGCATCCGGGCGCGACGGTGTTGCGGGTGCGTCTGCCCTTCACGGCGGACGAGGCGACGATCTGGACGGTGCGGCAGGCGGAGGGCTCCGCGCAGGACGTGTTCCTCGATGCAGGGCGCGGCCGCATCACCGGCACGGCGGACCCGGCGCTCCAGCCGACCAATCTGGTGCGCAAGGTGCATGGCACTTTCTTCGCCGGGGAAATCGGCAGCCATGTGGTCGAAATCGTGGCCTGCTGGACACTGGTGATGATGGCGACAGGCGTGTGGCTGTGGTGGCCGCGCAAGTGGAAGGTGCGGGGCGTGTTTGTCCCGCGCCTCTCCGCTGGCGGCCGCCGGAGATGGCGCGATCTTCATGCCATACCCTCCATCTTCCTTGCAGGGTTCGTGATCCTGCTGGTGCTGACGGGGCTGCCGTGGTCCGCATTCTGGGGCGCGCAGTTCGCAAAGCTGGGTGAAGTCGTGCCCTTCATCGCGCCCTCGCCCAACTTCCACGCACCGCCCGAGGCGGACGGCCGGCCCGCCGCCGATCCGCATGCCATGCACAAGATGATGGCCATGCCCCCTGCCGATCCGAAGCTGCCGTGGACGATCCGCCACAGCGCCATGCCGCAAGGTTCGGGCAGCGGCCCCATCGGCATCGCGCGCGTGGAGGCGCTGCTCCCCCTGCTCGACCGCGCCCACTTCGGCGAAGGCGTGCGGATCATCTACCCGCAGGGGCCCAAGGGCGTGTTCACCGTGTCCTACGTGCCCGACAAGGCCGAGGGGCAGCGCACGCTCTACATGGACCCCGGCACCGGGCGCGTGCTGGGCAATGTGGCGTGGGCGGATTACAGCCCGGTCGCCAAGGCGGTCGAATGGGGCGTGATGACGCACATGGGGCGGCAGTATGGCCTCGCCAACCAGCTCGCCAATCTGGCGGTGTGCCTGATGCTCGTCGGCAGCGTCTCGGCAGGCCTTGTGCTTTGGTGGCGTCGCCGTCCGCAAGGCGAACTCGGCGCACCGACGTTGCAGCCGGGGGATCGCATGCCGGTCGGCGTCAAGGTGCTGCTGGCGGTGCTGGCCGTGCTGTTTCCGCTGGTCGGGGCGACGATGCTGCCCGCGCTCGCGTGGGGCCGTTTGCGCCGTTAGCGGCGGCGGTAGCGGAAGTACCAGACCTCGTGCCCCTGCGCGCGGGCCTTGGCCTCGTAGCGGGTCTCGGGCCAGCCGCCGGGGCGGGTCTGGAAATCCGCGGCCTTCTGCGCGAGCCATTCGAACTGGTCGGTGTGGCCGCGCATGATCATCAAGGCATGGCGCAGATAGACCGGGTGATCGGTGCCGAAACGGAATTCGCCGTCCGGCTTCAGCTTGCGCGCGATGAGGTCCACCGGCCCGTCGTTCATCATCCGGCGCTTGGCGTGGCGCGCCTTGGGCCAGGGATCGGGGTGGAGCAGATAGACGAACGACAGCGCGCCATCGGGCACGCGCGCCAGCACTTCCAGCGCATCGCCGTGGTGGATGCGCACGTTGCGGATCGGCATGCCGGTGGCGCTGCCATCAGACCCGCGCCCGCCATCGACGTGGACCAGCGCCTGCGCCACGCCGTTGAGGAAAGGCTCGGCACCGATGAAACCATGATCGGGCAGCATGTCCGCCCGCCCCGCCATATGCTCGCCGCCGCCGAAGCCGATCTCGAAATGCAGCGGGCGCGCGTCGCCGAACAACGCCTCCGCCGTGACCGGCCCTTCATCAGGCACCGCGATCTGCGGCAGCAGCGTATCGATCAGGGCCTGCTGACCTGCACGCAGAGGCTTGCCCTTGGCGCGGCCATAGAGACGGTTGATGGTGAGCGGATCGCCCGGCTTGTGCGCGGTCATGGTGCGCGCCTGTGGCAGCGAGGCCCCAAATGGTCAATGCGCATGATCGGGCCGCTCAGAACCCGCGCCTGATCCCGATCGTCCAGCGGCGCGGCGCGCCCGGGCCAAGGAAGCGCGGCGAGGAAGCCCCCGGCGCTTCGGCGAGTGGAACCGAGCCGATCTCGCCAAAGGTGCCGAACGTGGCGTGCGCGCGGTCAAACAGGTTGCGCACTTCACCGAACAGCACGACATCGCGCAAGAGTTCGATCCCGGCGCGCACATCCACCAGTACATAGCCCGGCACCAGCGGGGCGCGGTTCGCTTCGTCGCCCAGCAAGACCTGCCCGGACCGCGCTGACAGCGTACCGCCAAGGCTGAAACGCCGCCACGACCCCGCCTTGCCGGCCCCCATCTTCCCGGCATAGTCCAGATTGAGATTGGCGCTGTGGCGCGGCACGCCGGGCAGCCGATCGCCGGGCCGCACCGTGATCGCGCCGTCCGCTTCCGCATCCGGATTGCCGTGGCTGGCGATCCGCACCAGCGAGCGGTTGGTGGCATCAGTGAAGGCATAAGTCGCGCCTACCCTGAACCCGCCGCGCTGTGCCGTCAGCGAGAGCTCGACGCCCTGCCGCCGCGCGTCGCCAAGGTTCTGGAAATAGGCCCGGCCGCGCACGCCCGAGGCGATGCGGCGGATCTCGTCGCGGCTGTCCGCGCGGTAGACCGAGGCGAGCCACGTCAGCCGCCAACCGCCCGCCGCACCCTTGCCCGATGCGCCCAGCTCCCACGTCCGCGCCACGACTTGCCGCAGGGGCGGATCGGCGACGAAGAAGTTGGCGAGGCTGCATGGCGCTTCGGGATCGGCACAGGAAAGCTCCGCCGGGGTGGGCGCGCGGTTCGTCTCGGCATAGCCAGCACGCAGCGAGAGGCCGGGGGCAGCGTCCCAGTCGAGCTCGACCCCCGGGTTCAGCCGGGTGAAGAAATGCCGCCCATCGAGCGCCGTTCCCAGCTGGTCGTCCAGCTGGATCGCCGCGTAGTTGTAGCGCAGTCCCGCTTCGAGCCGCAGGTTCGGTCCAAGTGGCAGCGTCTCCGCCGCGAAGAACCCGGCGTAGAGATTGCGGGTCACGACCGAGACCGGCGCAATCGCGTTATCATCCTGTGCGATTACCGGGCCAGCGGCCTGCACACCGCGTGTCTCATCAAGCGTGCCGAGCGCAGTCGTCGCGGCAAAGGCGCTGCGCCCGTAATCAAGGCTGGTGCCAAGCGTCAGCACGTTGCTGCCCCCCAGCAATGGCCGCCGGTCGGTGATCTGCGCAAGCAGGCCAAATGCGCGCGAGTGCAGCTCGCCGCGATTGAGCACGGCATAAGTGGGATCGCCCGCCAGCGCACCGATCGGACGGCCCAGCCGATCGGTGAGCACTTCGGCCTCCTCCTCACCCTCGTTCTCGATTTCGAGGCAGAGCAGACCCGGTTCATCCTCGCAGGGTTCGATATCGGCGGCATCGCCATTAAGCGCACGGCTGGTCTGCCACTGCGCATAGACGGCCGCCTGCAGCCGCGTGGTGGGCGCGAGATCGGCCCAGGGGTGGAGGCTGACGCGGGTGAAGCGGTTCTCGGTGCGGTCGGGATGCGTGAACACCGCCGCGCGCCGCACGGCGAGCAGATCCTCGGGCGAGGCGCCATTGCCGCTGAGGCCGGTGCTTGCCACGATCAGCTTGGCGTGGAGCCCGGCAGCCACGCCATCATAGCCGAGATCGGCATAGCCACTGGCCAGGCGCGAGCTGCTGAAATCGCGCCAACCCTTCTCGCCGCGCGATTGCACGGCGGCAAACACACTCCACCGGCCCGCTGCGCCGCCCGCTGCGAGGCTTGCGTCATGCGCACCATAAGCGCCGAGCGAGGCGCTGCCAGTCACGCCGGGCGCACTGCGCCCGGTCGCGGTTTCGAGCACCAGCGCTCCGCCGAGCGCATTAAGGCCGTAGACCGGGCTCGAATCGACCAATTCGACGTCACGCAGCGCCGCATCGGGCAGGAGATCGAGCGACACGGTATCGCCGAACGGCAGGTTGAACCGGGCACCGTCGAGGTATGCCGCCAGACCCTGCGACTGGCCCTGCGCGCCCGAGGCGGTCTGACCGCGATAGACCAGCACCGGCTGCCAGGGATTGCCCTGCGCATCCTGCAAGGTGACACCGGGCAGCTGGCGCGTGAGCGCGCCGATGAGATCGGGGCGTCCGCTGCGGGCCAGATCTTCGCGCGAAAGGCCCAGCGCGTCGTCGCTGTCCACCCCGGCACCGGGCGCGGTAACGAGGATGGACTGCTCCGCTGCTTCCTGCGCGCGCGCGGCATCCGGCAAGCCCCACGCCAGCAGGCCAGCAACAGCGGAACATCCGGCAAGGTATGCGGTGAGCGACCCTCTCATCAAGGAGGCCTGGTATTCGCTCCCGGCGCGCCAGACAAGAAATTTGGGATGGACGCCCGGCAGGGCATGTGGTCACTCAAAGGCCATGTCGGCCATGGAACGTCTGACCGGTGCCCCCGCGCGTGGGCCGGGTTCGCTTGCGGAGAAGCTGAGCGCGCGCGAGCTAGAAGTGCTGCGGCTGCTGGCCGAGGGGCACACGATCAAATCGATCGCCGTCAAGCTCGACCGGACCGAAGCCTCGATCAACGAACGGCTACGCGATGCCCGCCGCAAAACCGGGGTGGGCAGCAGCCGCGAACTGGCGCGGCAGCTGGGTGCCCAGAAAATCTGGGACAGAAATCCTGATCTGGCAATGACATCCGCCGGGGCGGAGGGATCGGTCCAGCCCGCAAGCCGCGGGCTGTCAGGACCGAAAGGAAAGATTGCCATGCTCATCGCCATGCCACTCATCGCCGCAGGGTCGCTGCTCATGGCAGCGGACGCACCGTTCAACGCGGCCCGTCCGCAGGCTGCCCCGGCGGCCGCAGGCGCCGCGCACATCTCGCCGCTGGTCGGCCGCTGGGCGCTTGATGTGGCCAGCGTGCCCGCCGAGGAACGGCCGCGCAGCGTCACCATCAGTTTCAACGTGGCACCAGATCAGCGCTGGACCACGGCGGTCGAGATCGTGAACCCCGATGGCGGCACGCTGCATGCCGAATCCACTGCCGCGCTCGACGCCGCACCCGTACCGGTGACCGGCAACATGGGCTTCATCGACAGCGGCTCGCTGCGCCAGCCTGCGCCGGGAACACTGGTGATGACGCTGGGCAAGGACGGCGCACCGGTTTCGACGCGGGTCTATACCGTATCGCGTGATCGTCGCTCGATGACCGAGACGATCATCTGGGCCGGTACGGCCATGCCCAAGCTGGAAACCAATACCTTCCACCGGATCGGCTGAGCCCCCAAACGCAAGCGGCCCGCCATTGCTGACGGGCCGCTGCGCACGGGAGGTCGATCACCGGGGGGATTTTGGGCCGATCAGGCCGCTTCGACTTCCAGCTTTTCATCCGGATCGCGCAGCACATAGCCGCGGCCCCAGACGGTTTCGATGTAGTTTTCACCATCGCAGGCATGGGCAAGCTTCTTGCGCAGCTTGCAGATGAACACGTCGATGATCTTGAGTTCCGGCTCGTCCATCCCGCCATAGAGATGATTGAGGAACATTTCCTTGGTCAGCGTGGTGCCCTTGCGCAGCGAAAGCAGCTCAAGCATCGCGTATTCCTTGCCCGTCAGGTGGACGCGGGCGCTGTCGACCTCGACCGTCTTGGCATCGAGATTGACCGAAAGCTTGCCAGTGCGGATGACCGACTGCGAGTGGCCCTTCGAGCGGCGCACCACGGCGTGGATGCGGGCGATGAGTTCTTCGCGGTGGAATGGCTTGGTGACATAATCGTCGGCACCGAAGCCGAAGCTGCGGACCTTGGAGTCCATCTCGGCAATGCCGGAGAGGATCAGCACCGGCGTCTGCACCTTGGCGACGCGCAGCTTCTTGAGCACGTC